>QZKN01000109.1 GCA_003598175.1 Candidatus Omnitrophota bacterium | reverse complement strand
GCCCTTTTTTTAGGCCTTTTGTAATGCAGTTTACACTTTTTCCAGCACTGCATTTTGTAAGTCCTTTAAATTCAATGAGTTTAAACCGGACAGTAGTGACTCGGATTCAGGAATTACCGTTACCAATTCCACGATTCGGAGCAATGGGAGAACTGGCATTCATGGAGAAACGGTAACAGTAAATGGCGGCACAATACGAGATAATGGATGGGGAGGGATATGGGGAAGAACATTATCTTTGACAAACTGCACGATTGGTAATAATGAAAATACCGGAGTTTATGGATATGAGGGGGGAAGTGTTGTTATTGTAAACAGTAATATTACGGAAAATACTGGACAAGGGATTTATTCTGGTAATGCGAATGTGTCCAACAGCACGATTCGTGGCAACGGAGCGGGAATAGGTGGTGGTAATATTACAATCAGTGAAAGTTCCATCAATGAGAATGACGGGAACGGGATAGTAAGTACAACGGTTTCCAGCACAAACAACACAATCCGAGGGAATAGTGTGGCAGGAATTCGATTTAGCAGTGTGGGATCGTCAGGAATGACGGGCAATGTGATTACCAGCAATCGCTACGGCGTTGAAACCACGTCAAATGTATCAACGCTGATTTTTCCCGCCGGAAACGATATTTACAGCAATTCTGAATATCAATTGAAAAACAGCGGAAAAGCCGCCGTAACCGCCAATGGCAATTATTGGGGAGAACCCACAACATCCGAACTCAAAGCGGGAACGGCCAATTTAACTCAAATCTACGACAGCCGCGATAACAGCAACGTCGGAACCGTCACGATCACTTCTTATTCCGAAGCATCAGTCGTGAGTCCGACTCCAACTTACACTCCCATCCCCACATCCACTCTGATTCGGAATACACCGACAGCGACTTCCCTATCGACTTATACGTTCACGCCGACTCCAGCCAGTGGTGTGGCAATGAGGGTTGATAGTAGTAGCTACGTACCCGGTAAAAACGCGTCAGTGCAAATCAACCTTCAATATGAAGGAACATTAACAGCTTTGGGAGTATCCCTTACCGATCTTCCTATCGGTTGGACTTTTTCACGAGTCATAAACAGCAATCCCGCCGTTTTTCCTTCAGCAGGCGCTGTCACTCCCCTCGAATTCTCCTGGATTGCCGTTCCCGTTTCTCCGATTGGACTAAACGTGATTTTAAATGTCCCTACCGACGAAACCGATACTCAAACCGTACGCGGGGTGGTTCGATATCGCCAAACCGGTCCGGAAATAGTGATCCCGTTTACTGTTAAAATCAATCCATCATCCTATCACAGCGCAGATACGGATCAAAATTGGGAAATTTCCCAATCCGAGTTATTACGCGTCATCCAATTTTACAATATGGGTGGGTATCATTGCGTCGGCTCCTCCTCAACGCCGATTCTCACACCGACAAATACCCCCACCCCATCAGTCGCCGGGGTATGGCAAACAATGAATAGTGGAACTCAGGAAACGCTGTATGGTATCTGGGGCAGTTCAGGAAACGACGTTTTTGCTGTCGGGCGGTCGGGTATCATTCTCCATTATGATGGAATTGAATGGAAATCGATGTCCAGCGGAACATCTGCATGGCTTGCGAGTCCGTGGCTGCATTCACCAGCGAGTGCTTACGTAGTTGGACATTCCGGAACAATCCTGCACTTCAATGGGTATTTATGGACGCCAATGAACAGCGGTACGAACGCGCTGCTGACCAGTGTTTGGGGGAATTCGGAAACCGAAGTATTTGCGGTTGGATATTCCGGCACAATTCTCCATTACAATGAAACTTCCTGGAGTCGGATGAACAGCAATGCATGGGGGGAACTTACTACCGTTTGGGGTACTTCCGCGACGGATGTATACACGGTGGGGGATGATGGACAAATTCTACACTACGACGGATCAACATGGACTCCCATGACAAATGCGGCCACCGATCACTTATCCGGACTTTGGGGCAGTTCAAACACAGATATCTTTGCCGTAGGATTCTCGGGTACGATCATCCATTACGACGGCAACACATGGGAACAAATGAATTCCGGCACGCATCTGAATTTCTCAAGTATATGGGGGAATTCGGCTACAGATGTTTACGCGGTAGGGGATGAAGGAATGATCCTTCACTACGACGGAAATTCATGGACTCCGATAACTACCGGCGTCACGAAGGAATTTTTCTGTGTATGGGGCAGTTCTCAAGGAGATGTCTTTGCTGTCGGAGATGACGGTACAATTCTTCACCACAAAACTTTATTATCACCCATACCACGCTTGACACCCGAACCGATATATCAACCTGATTCCTTTACCGAAGACGGCTATATCCCCGGTCCGGGAACGAACCATTCCTGCGCACCGCATAACAGCGATTACAACCCACAGGATTGGATGATCAATCAATCCGAATTGCTGCGCCTGATTCAATTCTATAATTCCGGAGGTTACTATGCCGATGCGAGCGGCGAAGACGGCTTCGCGTCGGGACATTCCACAACCGGCGGAAAAGTATCTCGTTCTTCGGTTTATCCCTATGCAACCGGCGTTTCGGCCATACGCGACAGGGCAGTAGAAGGTTCGACCGCAGTTATTACCGTCACGATTACGCACGGCGGGAACTTGACTGCATTGGGCGTGCAGGAAGTGATTCCCGCCGGCTGGACGTTTGATTCCATGTTGTCGGGCGGAGTGGCCATTGCACCCAGCCAGGGCTCAAGCGGGATACTGGAATTCACCTGGCTCACGGTTCCATCTTCACCCATTACTCTTTCTTATAAAGTAAATATCGAAACCGACAGCGCACAAGCGCCAATCAACGGTGTCGTTCGCTTTCGCACAACGGGTTCTGAAGAAACAGTGAATATTTCCGAAGCATCGACGCAATCTACCCCGACGCCCACGCCGACTCAAGTTTCTCAACCATCCGCCCCCACCTCAACACCAGTGACGAGTGTAAAACATGTCTTCATCTACGACAACGCCGGCGATACAACCGGCGATTTATCCGGCCAGACCGATTTTGACGCCGTGGACAACCGTAATTTAACCATCGCCTGGGACGCTTCGCAGGGCAGCGCCGCCGACTGGCACATCTACCTCCGCAAAGGCCTCGGCGGAGCGAATTTCCTCGGTCGCACCGCCAGCGGAGCCGCGACCAGTTTCGATTGGAATGCGGAAAACACGCTCGTCAGCGCCGATTACGCCAACGGCCCCGATTTCAATTCCGTGTATTCATTCCGCGTGGTTCGCATTGACGGGCAGCTGGGCGCGGATGACCTTTTCGATGGTTCCGCCCCGGTAGGATTCAATTTGGAAGGCGGCAACGCCATTTCGCTGGCAAAACCGGAACTGCCGAATTTGAATCCCGGCCAAATCGTGATCTATGACGATATCCTCGGCGGCAACGATCTCGCTCCGAGCGGTTCAACCGGCTCGGATACCGACAAATCAAGTTCCCGTGCTCTGCAAATCGCCTGGAATTTCGGACGCGATGCTTCAACGGTGAATGAATATCACATCATGGTGAGCGACAACGGCGGCGAGTTCACCTATCTCGGCCAAACCTACGACGGAACGATCAATTATTACTGGTGGACGCCGAAGCGCGAATTCCGCGCGCACGCCAACTTCGCCGACGGCCCGCAAAACGGCCACACCTATCAATTCCGCGTCATTTTGATGCCCTTGACCGGAACCCGTGCAAATTTGACCAGCGGGATTCTGCAATATTCAGTCGCTGATTGAATTCTGTGAAAATATCGTAGTGCAGGTGATCCGGGTCGGCGTTTCAACCTGGTCTTTTCCAAAAAGAAAAGCGGCTCTGTTTTCTTCCTGGCAGGTAAAATCGACGAGGCAGAGAATGAGGAGTTAGCCATGTTTCGCGTACGTGGGAGGCAAATCGTACGCCGGGTCATGGCGCGTCAAGGGCGCCAATTCAATCCGAATCCTCTTATTCAAGGCGTGAGCAATCTTTCGTAATAGAGACAAGGAATTCCCTTCATAATCCGCATTTTCCAAACGGGAAATTACGGATTGTTTTGTTTCGATAAGTTCCGCCAGCTTCTGTTGCGTCAGACCCGCTTCCGTACGGGCATCATAAATCACCTGGGCGATCATCATTTGTTCATAGGCATCAAGAACATCCTCGTCATCCGGTTCAATACCATACCGATTACCGAGCGCCTCTAACGCATCCGTTCCTTTAACCTCTTTCATGATCCACCTCTTTGACATACGTATGTTTTTCCGGATTTTTCCCGTATTTCTTTTTTCGCTCAAGGCTCAAGTCAATGTCGTACGGGGGAACGATGCTTTCTTTTACTAATCCATGAGAAATAATGACAATGTCTTTCCCATGAAAAAAATACAACATCCGGTATTGAATACCACGAAAAGAAATCCGAAGTTCATATATCCCATTCCGTAAATAATCCACATGGGGACGACGCAGGTTATGGCCGTATTTCTCTAAAACACCAATGGCGGCAAAACATTTTTTGATCACCCGTTTTCTTGCAACCAAATAGCGACATCCGGCGCATGATAAGTCAAAATCATATCCGCCCCGGCCCGTTTGATGGCAATCAGGTTTTCCATAACCACGCGTCGTTCATCGATCCAGCCTTTTTCAGCGGCGGCCTTGACCATCGAATATTCCCCGCTGACGTTGTAGGCCGCGAGAGGAACGTTCAATTCGTTTCGCAGATCGCGCAGGATGTCGAGATAGGGAAGCGCGGGTTTGACCATGAGGATATCCGCGCCCGCGGCGTCGTCCAATTCCGCCTGTCGCAGCGCTTCCAGACGATTGGGCGGGTCCATCTGATGCGAGCGGCGATCGCCGAATGCTGGCGCGGATTCCGCCGCGTCGCGAAACGGACCGTAATAACCGGACGCGTATTTGACGGAATAGGCCAGGATGGGCGTATACTCAAATCCCTCTTCATCCAGCGTTTCACGAATGGCTTCGACGCGGCCGTCCATCATGTCGGAAGGCGCGATCACATCGCTGCCCGCGCGCGCATGAGCGAGCGCTTCTTTGCAAAGAAGTTCCACGCTTTCGTCATTGAGGATGCATTCCCCTTTCAACACGCCGCAATGGCCGTGAGAGGTGTATTCACAGAGGCACACGTCCGTCATGACGACAAGCGTAGCGCAAGCTTTTTTGATGGCGTGGATTGCCTGCGGAATGATCCCGTCTTCCGCATACGCCTGCGTTCCTTCCGCGTCCTTCTGCTCGGGAATCCCGAACAAAATGACGGCCGGAATCCCCAAATCCTCGATCCGCCTGCATTCTTCCGCAATCCGGTCGATGCCCCATTGAAAACAATTGGGCATGGATGCGATGGGCGTTTTTGCGCCTTTTTTATACGTAACGAACATCGGATAAATCAAATCATCCAGGCGCAAATGGGTTTCACGCACCATATCGCGGATGCGGGCGTTCATGCGCAGCCGCCGGGGGCGATGCAGAAAATCGTAGATCATCGTTTCGGTTTCCTTTTTGATGGTTTAACGATTCACCATTTCCATTCCACCGGCAAGATATCGCGTTCCCACGGCGGCGTCCGGATGAAATACCCGCTCCAGACGTTCCTGCTCCGATTGTGTTAGAATTATCGATATGGAGCCGATATTATCCTGCAAATGGCAGCGCTTGGTGGTGCCGGGAATGGGAATGATATCCTTGCCTTTGCCCAACAACCAGGCCATCGCAACCTGCGCGGGCGTGCACTGTTTTTCCCGCGCAATGTCTTCGACGATGCGAACCAACGCACGATTTTTCTGGAAATTTTCGTCCGTGAAACGCGGATTGTGACGCCGCCAATCGTCTGGTTCGAGATCGTCGATGTCGGTGAATCGCCCGGTGAGAAAACCGCGGCCCAACGGGCTGTACGCAACGAAACCGATTCCTAATTCACGGCAGGCGGGGAGAATCTCCGGCTCCGCGTCTCGCGTCCACAACGAATATTCGGTTTGGAGCGCGGCGATGGGATGCACGGCGCAGGCGCGTTTGAGCGTTTGCGCGCCGGCTTCCGACAATCCCAAAAATCGAACTTTTCCGGCCTTGACCAATTCCGCCATCGCGCCAACGGTTTCTTCAATCGGAATGTCCGCATCGACGCGATGCTGATAATACAGATCGATCACGTCGATTTCCAGCCGCCGCAAACTGGCGTCGCAACACGACCGGACGTAATCCGGTTTTCCGCAAATACCGAGAAAATTACCCTTATCGTCACGAACGTTGCCGAATTTCGTGGCCAGAATCACTTCGTCTCTACGGTCGCGAATGGCGCGGCCGACAAGTTCTTCATTACGGCCGCAGCCGTATACATCCGCCGTGTCCAAAAAATCAATGCCCGCATCGATCGCGGCATGAATGGCGGCGATGGATTCCGTTTCATCGCAACTGCCGTAAAATTCCGACATGCCCATGCAACCCAAACCGATCGCGGAAACCTGCAATCCACTGGTACCCAATTCTCTTTTTTGCATCAATCGCTCTCCTTTATTCGATCCCCAATAAACGATCCACCTGATCAATCAGGCGATGGATTTCCGGCTTGGAAATTTGTTCGTCGGCGCCGACCTGCTCGCCTTTGTTGCGATTGTCGTCGCTGATGATCGAGGAAAAAATTATGACAGGAATCTGTTTGAATTCACTGCTGGTTTTGATCAATTTGGTCAGGTGCAATCCGTCCAGCTGCGGCATTTCAATATCCGTGATCACCAAATCGATGCCCGGATGCGATTGCAGGTACTCCCATGCTTCCTTCCCGTTGAAGGTCAATTGAATGCTAGTATAACCGGCGAAAGTAAGCCGGTCTTTGACCAACGTACGGATCACGCCGGAATCGTCGGCGGCCAGAATACGCTTGGAACCGCGAATTTCCGCCTGACGCCGGGTAACGGCCTCTTTTGCGGCTTGTTCGTCCTCGCGGTCCGTTTCGATGAGAGGTTCGGTGAGCGTTTCGACATCCAACATGAGCGCCAACCGGTTTTCCAAATGGGCGATGCCGGTCAACACGTGCGTGTGACGATGCATTTCCGGCGGAGGCTCGATGTCTTTCCACGAAATACGAACGATGGTATCCACGTTATCCGCGATAAATCCGAACCATTGTTGATGATATTCGGAAATAATCACGCGATCGGACGCGCTACTGTCTTTGGGCGGATACCCCAACGCCTTGCGTAAATTGATCACGGGAATAATGTGGTCCCGCAGATTGAACACGCCGTCGACAATGGGCAACGTTTGCGGCGGCCTAGTGATTTCCGGCAGTTTGATAATTTCGCGGATTTTAGCCACATTGATGCCGAACCACTCCGCGCCTACACCGAAAATCAGAACTTCCAATTCGTTGGTTCCCGCTTCCATTAAAATTTCTTTTTCTGATCTCATGTCGCACCTGTGTAATGTTGATGGTTTCCATTTTCATCAAGCAAAAAGGATACCCGAATATGTGAATTCGAAAACTTGTTGAGAATATTTGAGTTACGATTAAATACGGCGGTGAAATCCATGCATGATGTAATCGAAACGGTTACTTCTCTGCTGAAATGGTATGAGAGAAATTACAGTTTGAGAAGGGTGGCCGTGCGAATTCATGATTCACTCATATCGATTGAAATCAAAAGGTAAACGGGCAAAAAATGTGGTGGATCGTGAAATCCTGTCGCTCTAACACATGATTTGTTTCTCTGAGATTGGATTGATTCAACAAAGATAATTGATCGAGGCTTGTATTTGTTTTCAAACACAGATCGTGATACTTTTTATCGATGTTTTTTTTAACCGATGCAATGGCTTTATTCACTTTACCGTCCAAAACATAGCCGATCATACCACCGGCAGGTAATCCTTTGCTATATTTACCGGTGATGAAGCACATCATGCCGTTTTCGCCGACATATTCATCGGTATTTGCACGTATTTTCCAATCATAAGGAATCCGTAATCGTTTGCATTCAAATGCGAAGTAGACATTTCTCCATATCTATCCATGAAGAAAACGCAAATCCACTCGGCCCGTTTCGTTGCCGATCTCCGGATCAGGATGCGTTGACCGTATCCTCGATCAAGTTTTTTTCGTTCCTGCCAATCCTCCCAAATCTTTGTAATAGTGACACGAGTGCCTTTGATTATGGGTTTTCCATGCTGAATTTCAGTATCTATAATAACTCGATCAATCATGGAAGACGCCATATATAGCTGACATATCTAACAACTCATTTCATTCCACTTCCCCGTTCGGTTCGAGCACTACTTTGATCAGACGGGAATCGTGCATTCCTTCGAATCCTTCCTGCCAGCGTTCGATCGGCAGACGCACGACGGGCATGGGCGCCACATCGAGGCGTCCGGAACTCATCATCGACAAGACCCGTTCCCACATATTCCAATTATGACTGAAAACGCCTTTGAGAGTGACTTCTTTGTGAACCAGCGGATCCAGAGAAAAATTATAAGCGCCCGGTCCCCATCCGGCGCGCACGATCTGGCCGCCGGGACGCACGATGTCGATGGCGTCTTTTAGCGAGATATTGCGTCCGGAAGTATCGACGACCACATCGATGCCGAAGCCGTCGCCGATTTTGGCGACCAGTTCGCGCAAATTGTCGCGATCGACGGCAAGAGCGTGATTCGCGCCGAATTTCTTTCCGAGTTCGAGACGTTTTTCGTCCCGCGTGAGACCGGTAAGCAGGATCGGATGCCCGCCTCGTAATTTGGCGACCTGCACGCACATGATCCCGATCGGACCGCATCCCAGGATTGCCACGCTCATGCCCGGATGGATGTTCGCATGGATGGCGACCGCGTGATAGGCCACGCAGCAGGGCTCGGTGATGGCGGCAAGATGCATGGGAATGTTTTGCGGGACGCGATGCAGGCAGCGTTCGGGCACGCTGACGAGTTGCGTCATTCCTCCGTTCCGGCGGCTGCCGAATCCTTCCCGATGCGGGCACAAATGGTAGTTGCCGGTGCGGCAGTAATTGCATTCCCCGCAGATGAATGCGGCGGTTTCGCTGACGACGCGGTCGCCGGGGGCGAATTCGGTAATGCCTTTCCCCACGTCTTCCACGATCCCGCTGAATTCGTGCCCCATGACCATCGGCGTGTTCACCGGCCACGAATGTTCGTTCAAATATTGGTGAACGTCCGTTCCACAGATTCCCGCAGCGGCCACTCGCAGCAAAACGTGCCCATATGCGGGCTGGGGGATCGGCGTCTCCCGTATTTCCACCGCACGTTCCTTCAAAGCATAATGCACAACCGCCGGCTGACTCACGATGATGCCTCCTTGTGATCGTGATTGATATTATACCCTTTTCTCATAAGAAAAAGGTTTGGCAAGCGTTGGTGGAATCTCGACTTCCGTTACCATTTGTTCTTAGAAAAGACAATTTTGTTTCCAGGAAGCGGCGTTAGATGAGTTAAATAATGTCCTATTCCCCTACTTCCCAAACCTTTGAACTTTATTTTTTGCCAATCCTCATTACACTTCCCTATGATTCTCGATTGGAAACATAAATGAAAACGATTTGGGAGAACACCAATGGATGATTATCAACCCATCCCCTGCTTCAAAGCGTACGATGTGCGTGGACAGGTTCCGCAAGAATTGAACGTCGATCTGGCGTACCGGATCGGACGAGCGTTTGTCAAGTTTCTCGACGCCAAAACCGTCGTCGTCGGCCGTGATATCCGCGCCACCGGTTCGGAATTGTCCCTGGCCTTGGCCAAGGGACTCACGGATGGCGGCGCGAATGTATTTGACATCGGATTATGCGGAACGGAAATGGTTTACTTTGCCACATCGCATTTGCAGGCGGGTGGGGGAATCATGATCACGGCCAGCCATAATCCTCCGGAATACAACGGCATGAAATTCGTGCGGGAAGAATCCCGCCCGATCAGCAGCGAATCCGGCATGAAGGAAATCGAACGCATGGCATCCCTCAACCGGTTCGATCCGATTGGGGAAAAAGGCGTCATGCAATTTGTCGATATCGATGAAGCCTTTGTTCGGCACATCCTTTCCGTCGTGGACGTCAGCGCCCTTTCCTCTTACAAAGTCGTCGTGAACGGGGGAAACGGGTGCGCCGGCCCGATCCTGGATCGATTGGAGCCGTATTTGCCATTTGAACTCATCAAGATTCATCACGAACCCGATTCCACTTTTCCGCACGGCGTCCCCAATCCGTTTCTGATCGAAAACCGAGCCCCGACCATCACGGCGGTGCAGCAAAATCATGCCGACATCGGCGTCGCCTGGGATGGCGACTTCGACCGTTGTTTCATTTTCGATGAGAAGGGAAATTTTATCGAAGGCTATTATATCGTCGGTTTTCTGGCGGAAGCGCAGTTGGACATCCACCCCGGCGCCACCATCATTCACGATCCCCGATTGATCTGGAACACCATCGAACTGGTGGAAGAGCGGGGCGGGAAACCGAAAATGTGCAAAGTGGGCCATTCGTTCATCAAGGAAATGATGCGCAATGAAAAAGCGGTTTACGGCGGCGAAATGTCCGCGCATCATTATTTCAAGGATTTCTTTTATAGTGATAGTGGAATGATCCCCTGGCTCCTGATTCTGGAAATCATGAGCCAGGAAAAGAAACCGTTGTCCCAGCTGGTGGAGGAACGCATCCGGAAATTTCCGGTGAGCGGCGAGATCAATAAGTGCGTCAAGAATCCCGACGAAGTGCTGGCGCGGATTCAACGGTATTACGAAAATGAGCATCCGAAGGTCGATCGCGTCGATGGGCTGAGTCTGGAATTTCCCGAATGGCGAGTCAATATCCGTACGTCGAATACGGAGCCGATATTGCGCATGAATATCGAAACGCGGGGTAATCAGGAATTGGTTCAAGCGAAAGTCGAGGAAGTCGTTGGCATTATTGAAAATTCATGATGGATTCGATGATGGAATTTACGATTCCGTCGGCGTAATCGCCAACCCTATTTTCTTCTCTCCCCATTTGTTTTTCCCTGTTTTTCATTTCTTGAACAGCAGGATACAATCCGTTTTCGTATCCTGGGTAAATTTCGGCTGGGGCTCTGTTAATGTTCCCAACGAAATCCTTTCTCCGTTGCATGGATCAAACCATTCCACGTTCAATGGGAAATTCAAATCATTCGTGTTCACTTCGACGGTCCCGCCGGTTGGGATATAAAACACGCACAGATTTCCCGATTCGCTTTTCGCGGCCGCGATAAATTTCGCCGGATCGGATTTTCCCGGTTGATTGATGATCAATTCCGGCGCCGGACGCAGGGACCACCACTCGATGGATTCGAAAAATTGTTTCAAATAGTACATGTGCATGCTGCCGGGCAGGCGCATGGCTTCCTGCCACGGTTTTCCGATTCCCGCGCCGTCATGCTTGCGCACCGGTCCTTCCTTGAGATGCCAACCCCACACGCCATGCGCGCCGTAGGTTATCCCCGCCGGCGGAGCAATCAACAAACTCCAATAGGCGGCGCGGCGGACGGCGTGAGCGTCGAACGGCGTTTTCGATTCGTAGGCGACGATGTCTTCGTAATTCGGTTCCTGATTGATGACCGGAAGTGGGGGATCGTTGGTCCATTCCCGGCGCGGCGGACCTTCCGTCAGCCAGCGGATGCGTTCTTCGCTGTCACCGTGGCCGCTTTGATAACTGACGAAGGAATACCACGGTTCGCTGCGGAACGCCTCGCCGACCCATTCATAATGCGACGGATGCATGGTCGCCAGACGGCGATGATTTCCGTTGAACACCGCGCGACCGATTCGTTTCCACGATTCCGTTTCTTTTCCCAAATATTTTCCGTCGCCCGCCAGAATCCAAATCACCTGATGCGCGCCGTAGCGAGCGATCAAATATCGGGCCAGCTCGATTTTCTGATCTTCCGGCAACGCGTAACCGGGATTGTCGTTTCCGGCCACTGCCCATAACAAAACGGGAACGGCGATCATGCCATGCTCGTTGATGGCGTCGAAATAACGATCCAATCGCTGAAAAAATTGCGGGCGGATTTGAATCAGTATGTTGCCGGTGAAGGCGACTTTGCCGTTCGCATCGACATCGGCGGCGCGCCATTGCGTAGTGACGAATTGAATTGCGTTGAATCCCTTTTCTACGCGATCGGCGAGGAACCGATTCCAACTGTCTTCATCGGCAAGCAGCGGACCGTTCCAAACCGTATCCGCCAGCATGAAAAACTGAGCGCCATCCGCGTGGGTAAAGTAACGACGATTTCCGGAAAGGCGAATTTCGCCGCGGCGATAAAGAGGATGATCGCCGGAATAAGGAACACAGATCATCCCGCCGCGTCGATCGTGCAAACCGGCGTTGTCATCCTTGGAGCAGATTGTCCGATACCGCCATTCCCCTACCTGATCGGGGGAAAAACGGGCGCGCCAGGTTTTGCCTCCATCCCAAAATGCGAAAACGGACTGTTCGCTTCCATCAGGCGCGGTGAATTTCACTTCCAACCTTACGTCTCGCACCGGATCCCAATAATTTTGTGAACTGCTAAATTCTATTTCAAATCGCTTCCACTGCTCGACGGAATCGGATGATTGTCGGACGCCATCCGAGCCAAAACTCGTGGAAACGAAAATCAGTAACGGAAGAAGCGTCCCTACGATTTTACAAGAGGAGGAATGAAATGGTCTCATGGTTTCCTTTCTCGATCATCCTGTGGTTTATAAAACCATTTTTTCCACTATATAAGTGGATTGTTATTCCATCCAGCCGTGTGGATGAGGGGGAGCGTTTGATCCATCGAGTTCTGTGGTTGATCATAAAAATGAATTGTCATAATCCATTTGAGGAAATTCGTAGGCAGGTGGTTTGGTTGGATTTTTACGGCGCTACGGCGGAAGCGAATCAGGTCAGCTTGATGGGACTTTGTTTCGGATCCATTCCGATGGCAGATGTGATGTTGGGAACGATTCCGACAGACAATGCGTACGCCGGGTGACGGACGGGAACGGAGCGATCGCGAAAGCCGATCCGGGTGAAACAACCATAGGAATATGGTTGAATAGAATATATAATTCTATTGACATTGTTGCGAGAAAACTGGAATATTTCGATCCATGGGAAGGAGTTTTGACGATCTATGCTCAATATCAATTTAAAATTACATCCGGAAATTGAAAAAAAATTGATTGAAACCGTAACAATGGAATTCAACGGTAGTTATGAGTTATTTGTAGAAGCGGCTTTGCATAAACAACAGAATGTCTTATCCAATCTCATCGAGATCGCTGAAGATTTAGGCATTGAGGATCTGGCTGAACATTATGACCATTATCTCTATGGCGTTAAAAAATGAGAGATATGGAAAAAGAGTGGGGATTGACAGACATTCTCTCTTTTGTCGTTATGGAATCGCTGGAAATAAACGAAGCCTTTACTTGTGATCAACATTTCAAGCAATATGGATATAGAATCTTGTTATAATTCAATTTCGCCGATTGGATTCCATAATCCAAATCAGAGGATGCCAGGTATTTCCAATAGGTGTGAAAAAAAATACGTAGGAAAGAAAACATCCTCTCCTATCATTTATCATCGTTTGCCGACTTGATAATCTGCCGGTCAAAAAAGTTGGGGCTATGGCTGTACTGTTTGCAAAGCAGGTCTTCGGGAATTTCCTTGAGAAAGCGGGAAGGAATGCGCTTGGCTTTGCGCCCGAATTTGTTGCGTTCCTGTACTAAACTCATCGTCAGATGGCGACGGGCGCGGGTGATGCCGACATAGCAAAGCCGGCGTTCCTCATCGATCCCGCCGCCCTCGTTGAGCGAGCGGGAGTGCGGCAGCAGGTCTTCCTCCATCCCACACATGAAAACGTAAGGAAACTCGAGACCTTTCGCGCTGTGAAGAGTGGCGAGCAAAACGGCGTCGTCGGGGCGGATTTTTTTCCCGCCGTTTTGGAACGTATCGTCGTTGAGAGAGAGCGAATCCAAAAAGCTCGCCAGCGTTCCCGCTTCTTCCTGCTCGGAAAAAGACGAAGCCGCCGACACCAGCTCCTCGACCGTATCGATTTTCATCTGCGCGGTGATCGCGTCGTCGATGGTCCGCTCGATCTCCTCACGATAACCGGTTTTTTCAATCGTGGAGCGCACGAGTTGCGAAAGATCGCCGGCATGCCGCTGTTTTCGCAGTTCCTCGATGAGAAGCAGGAACGAACGCAGACCTTCCTGCGCCTGTTTGCTTAGTTCGTGATCGTTTTGCGCTTCCTTTAACAGGTCATAAACGCATAGGTCTCGCTTGTGCGCCTCTTCGTGCAAACGCACGATGGCGCTGTCGCCGATTCCTCGCCGCGGATAATTGAGAATGCGAAGCAGGCTGAGATCGTCGCGCGGATTTTGCACGACTTTCAAATAGGCGATGATATCCTTGACTTCCTTGCGGTCAAAAAATTCATATCCGCCCACAACGATATAAGGAATTTTGTTGACGCGAAACGTGCTTTCCAGCGCGCGGGATTGTACGTTGCTGCGATAGAGAACGGCGAAATCCGACCAGCGCGCGCTGGCGCGTTCCTTGATCGTCTGCAGACGCCAGGCGATGGTTTTCGCCTCGTCGTTTTCGTCGCGGGCAAGAAAGGCGTCGATGTTTTTCCCGCGTCCGCGATCGGTCCACAGGCGCTTGTCCTGCCGTTTGTTGTTGTTTTTGATGACGTGATTGGCCGCATCGAGAATCACCTGCGTGGAGCGGTAGTTTTGCTCGAGTTTGATCACTTTCGCGTCGGGATAATCTTTCTCGAAATTCAGAATGTTGCGCACCTCGGCGCCGCGCCATCCGTAGATACTCTGATCATCGTCGCCGACCACGCAGATATTGCGGTGCGCGGATGCAAGCAGCGTGATCAAACGATACTGGCCGTGATTGGTGTCCTGATATTCGTCGACAAGCAGGTGTTGATACGTCTCGTGATAAAAACGGCGCACATCCGGGAACTCGTCCAACAACCGAATGGGCAAAAGAATGAGATCGTCGAAATCCACCGCCTGATAGGCGCGCAGGGCGCTTTGAAAACGATCGTATACTTCCGGCAGAATGTCGTCGTATTTGTCGCCGTAGAGCGGAAATTCGGATTTGCCGTCCACGCATTTGTTTTTATATCCGCTGATGCGGGAGAGAAGGATGCCCGCATCGAATTTATCGCGTTTTTTAGGATGTTCGCGAATCAGCGTGCGAAGGAGCGAGAGCTGATCGCCTTCGCCGTAAATGGTGAAATTCCGCCGATAACCGAGATGATGGCCATGTTCCCGCAGGATTTTGAGGCCGAGAGAATGAAAGGTGCAGAGCGTCACCTCCTTCGCTTTCGGCCCGATCAACGCCGCCACCCGCTGCCGCATTTCTCCCGCGGCCTTGTTGGTGAACGTCACGCCGAGGATGGTTTTCGGGTCGACTTTTTGGTGATGGATGAGATAGGCGATGCGATAGGTAATCGCCTTGGTTTTTCCGCTTCCCGCTCCGGCGAGAACGAGAATCGGGCCGTTTTTATGGGTAACCGCCGCATACTGCTGGGGATTCAATTCTTTTTTCAGTTGCACGAACAAACCTCAACCGTTCAATCGATTCACATTATTGTGTTGTCAGGATTGTTGAAACTGCCGGAGGAGGAATGGTATCATGCTGCAAAAGGAATTCAAACCGATGCGGGTGATCTTTGGTTTGATTTCAATGGGGATGAGTAGTTCCTTCATGGTATCTGAAACCAGGGGAATATCCATTCGAATGCTTTCTTGCTCATCGGCGACCAGGACGTTGGACGTTTTCCTTGTGCAAACCTATTCATCCAGGAGTTCGCGAATCTTTTTCCCTAATACTTCCGAACTTACCGGTTTATGGAAAAACGGAAGATGATTGTCCGCAATTTCGTTCAGTAAAACCGTATCATTTGTATAACCGGACATAAATAGTACTTTGATATTAGGATACCGGATGATGGTTTGTAAATACAATTCAATACCACTCATTTTGGGCATGACGACATCCGTAATGATCAAATCGATTTTCCCCTCGTGTTCATTCAACAACTCGATGGCGTTATTGCCGGTATCCGTCTCATAAACCGTATATCCATATCCTTTCAGCATTCGTAGGATCATCATTCGCAGGATATTATCATCCTCAACGAGCAGGATTGTTTCCGTACCATGATACTGTGATTCCTGGAATTGGTCTTTTTCCGTGCGTTCGAGATACCCCTCAGCGCAAGGGAAATATACCCTAAACGTCGTTCCTTTCCCCGGCGTACTTTCCACGTGAATGTGGCCTTCGCTTTGCTTCACGATGCCATACACGGTAGCCAGTCCCAGACCCGTTCCTTTTCCGGATTCTTTCGTGGTAAAGAACGGTTCGAATATCTGTTCCAGAGTGCGCTTATCCATTCCACAACCGGTATCGCTAATAGCCAATAAGATGTAGTTTCCGGGCGGGATGTATTCTTCACGTTTCTGATCCGATTCGTTCAAAAAGACCGTTTTCGTTACGATTGTGATCTTTCCACCGGTCGGCATTGCGTCGCGGGCGTTTACAATTAGATTCATCACAATCTGTTCAATCTGGCCGGGATCCACTTTTATATTCATTAGAGCAGGATCCAACCGAGTCACCAAATCGATGTCTTCACCGATCAGGCGAAACAACATTTTCAACATATTCGAAATCAAATCATTGAGATTCACAATTTTGGGTATCAGCATTTGCCTGCGGCTGAACGCCAGCAATTGACGCGTCAATGAAGCCGATCGATCCACGGCTTTTTGGATCTCTACTACGTATCCACGTAAACGCACGTTTTGCTTTATTTCCTGCATAATTAAGTCGCTGTAACCTTGGATTGCCATCAGCATGTTGTTAAAATCGTGTGCGACGCCGCCTGCGAGTCGTCCGACTGCTTCCATCTTTTGCGCCTGCAGAAACTGCGCCTCGATGGCTTTTTGCTCCGTGATATCTTTGAGAAAACAAAGCGAGGCAGGTTGTCCCTTCCAGGTGATCAAGGTCAACGAGAGCTGTACCCATACTTCCGGAACGGATCTGTTTCGTATTTTGAAGGCAGGCGCGCCCGGACTTTTTTCATGATGAAGACTCTTTTCGATTATTTTCAAAACATTAGTCCGGTCCTCCGGAAAAATGAAATCGGCAAAGGGCATGCCCACCAATTCGCTTGTTGGGTAGCCGACTATCTCTTCCGTTTTTCGGTTTGAGAACTCAATGGTTCCATTCTGAATGATAAAAATCGCCTCCCCGGCGTTTTCGATCAACAAGCGGTATTTTTCTTCTGATTCTTTCAGGGCTTCTTCCGCTCCAATACGTTTTCGTTCATGCAAGTCTCTTTGCAAACGGGCGTTGAGAATGGGGGAGATGAAGGAAGTGACGCACTCCAGCAATTTTTTGTCTTCTTCCGTGTATCTTTTTTCTTTATTGGCGACGGAAATCAAAGCGATGGTCTTTTGACCAAAAATAATTGGCGACGTAAGAAAATGATGAATGGGAATATGCCCCGGAGGAGTATGAAAGGGACCAGCCGAATAGAAAGTTTTTTTCTCCCGGATCGCGTGGCCCCAAAGGCTGTTTCCCCAGGAATCAGGGGAGAACACGATCGATTTATCGGGAACCCGACACTCATCCCAGATATCCCTGGTCAAAGTTGGTAAAATCAAATCCCCATTTTCACCGATATACCCAAAAAGACCGAACGAACTGTTCATGACTCGAAGAACGATTTGTAAAACTTCTCCGTACATCTCTTCGTCAGGAATGGTTAGAAAAATGTTGGCGATTTCATTCAGAATGGTCTTCCGTTTCTCGGATTGTCTAACGTTTTCCTCAATGTGCTTCCGTTCGGTGATGTCGAAAAGGGTGGCCAAGACTGCCGGTTGGCCTTCAAATTTAATCCCCGTTGCCTGGAGTTCAACCCAACGCTCCTCGGCATCCTTCGTGAGCACCTTGAACTCATATTGCGCCGGCGGCTGTTCCTTGTGCCATCTCGCTGTTCCCCGTTCTCTGACCAACTCTCGGAATTCCGGATGCACCAAGTCCCAGAAATTCATCATGAGAATTTCTTCCTGCGTATAGCCCGTTACCGTCTCAAATACAGGGTTGACGTAGCAACAACGCCCGCCTTGATGGATCAATATCCCCACTGGCGATGTTTCCGCCAGACTACGAAACTTGGCTTCGCTCTCGCGCAGCTCGGTCTCAGCTCGCTTGCGTTCGGTGATGTCCCATGATAGATCACCCAATTTTGATACGATTTCCACGTCGTTATCATTATAATCAGTCGCTTTATTGCCAACACCAATGATTGCCGTAATCAGGTTGCTTCTGAAAATCGGGACTACAACTTCTCTAATGACCGGAGCATGACCCTCAGGCATCCCCTTGCGATGAGGTAAAGAAGCATAATCGTTGTGAATGACGGGACGGCGTTCATATATACAATCCACCCATACGCCCACGTTGGTGATATCGTAACGCATGCCTTTTGCATCAGCCGAACACATTATTTGTAAGGTTTTCGTCGACCAATTCTGCAACGATAGCGTTTTCTGATCCTCTTCGAGAAAATGATAGAAACCAATAGTACTTCCGGTTAATGCTTCCATTTCGTCGAGAGTTGCCGTGAGAAACTCATCCATCGTGTGTGAAGCGGCAAATTCCAACAAACGAAGACGCGACTGACTGATATCCTCCGCCTGCTTACGCTCGGTGATGTCCATTGTCACGCCCGCCATACGCAGAGGCTGACCGACGGCATCGCAAAACACACGACCACGTGAGGCGGTCCAATGCACAGATCCGTCAGGCCAGATAATGCGCTTCTCCACATCGTAGTCAGTCCGGGTTTCCACCGCTCGATTAAGTGCGGCATCGATGCGCACGCGGTCGTCCGGATGGACCATTGTGAGAAACCGTTCGTAGCTCACGTCGATGTCGGGAGAAAGACCGTACAGCGCCTTGCAGCGATCTGACCACTCGACTTCTCCTTTCACGATATTCCATTTCCAATCGCCCAAACGCCCAGCTTCAAGAGCAAGTTGGAGGTCAGCTCTGCTTTGTTCCAACGCCTTCTCCGCTCGCTTACGCTCAACCCGAGTGCGCAGGGTGATGATGCCAAACGCCAAATCGCCTGACAGTTCCTGCATAAGTTTGATTTCCTGCGGAGTAATCGCGTTTAATTCCGAGGAATAAATGAGGAGAACACCAAAGACACTATTATCTTCATCCTTAAGGGGCAGCGCCAAACTTGAGCGTAAGCCATGCTGTAAGGCGCTTTCACGCCATGGGGCCATTCGGGGATCCGTTGTGAAATCTTGCACATAGATGATTTCGCCGCTCCGGATCGCTATGCCGTCGGGTCCTCGCCCATGTTCCGTGTCGTCAGCCCAGGAAAGATCGGCGTTCTCGATAAATCCATAATCAAATCCGGCCCAGGCAACCGGACGCACAGTCTTTGCGGCATCATTCTCCACATATCCTACCCAAGCCAGGCGATAACCCGCCTCATCACAAATAATGCGGCAGATTTCGTTGAGCAAGGTTTGCTCGTCTACTGCCCGCAAAAGAGTCTGGTTACAGTTGGTGATTGCCTGCAGTTCGCGATTTAGTCGATGTTGTTCCTCTTCCGCCCGTTTGCGCGCTTCCAGTGCGTTTGCGAGTTTGATGTTGCTATAACTCAGATTGCCGATCATTCCCGCAAACGCAGTATAGAAGGACATTGCTGCATTGACCATTTCCCGGCTCCACCGGGGAACGCGGTCGAGCGCCTCCATATATTCCTGTTCGTTGAATCCGTATCTCCGGGCTTGTTGACGAAAGGTTTGATAAGCCGGGATTTCATCGTCGAATAGAAACTGCCCTAGAAAGATATTGCCCACATGCTTGTCGCCCAGCATGATAGGAGTAGCAATATCCCACATGTTGTTCTTGCATCGGTACTGTTTGAAAGCGCCGGCCGGCACGTTACGACTGAGTTCGAGATCGCTCTCGATGCACAATTGGCAAGACTCCGGGTTCATCCGATGGAATTTGGTGCAGATATCCTGCCATCCGGTTTCTACCAGCACCCTGCCATGAAGGTCAATCATACCGATGCCGATGTTGGTCAACCGGTAGAATTCATCCATCAGTTTCTGGATATTCTCACTATCAATAATGTCGGAGAGTTCCAAAGCGCTAATATCCGCCTCGGGAGACAGGATGGCATTCAGTTTGCGCCGGATTCGCTTCTCGCTTTCTCGTAATGCCTCCTCCGTTCGCTTGCGCAAAATCGTTGCGCCAATGCCGTCTGCGACAACCTGCAATAAGTTGACGTCCTCTTTTTGCCACTCCCGCGCGGTCTTGCAGTCATCGAAGCCGATGAAGCCCCACAATTCGATTCCGTAAAAAATAGGAAGGATCAAAATGGAGAGAATGTTCTGCGCCTCCAGAATTTCACGCTCCCGCCCATGCAGTTCGGATACAACTTGCGCATAAGGCCGCCGCGCCTGCAGAACAGAAAGCAGAGATGGAGCTCCCTCGCGATAAGGTAAATGCTGCAGGTTGGGATTGTCGATCTGTGGCAGGATCCCCTCGGCGACCACCTCATGAATTTGAGTCATACACACCCCTGTCTCGGGATTATCCTCGTTCCGGAATATGTATACACGACTCACTTCAGCCACAGTTCGCAGGGCGTCCAAGACGAACGGCAACTGATCCTCCAATTCATAGGGTTCCACCAAAATACTCATGCACTCTGCGGCGACCCGTTCATATTCCATTCTCTGCTTAAGCGCCTTTTCCGACAAATTGAATTCCGTGATATCTTTTCCATTCACGACGACTCCCGCTATGACGCCGTTTTCATCATGGTACGGGGAATACGTCATCTCCATGAGCCGACGGCCGATAACAGGATATTGAAACCAGGATTGATATTGAATCACTTCGCCGTTTAAACATCGATCGAGATTTTTTTTGACAATCTCATTAAATGTGTTCTCCCCCAATATTTTCGCAACGGTGCGCCCGACAATCTCCTCCCGTTTTTTCTGGTGAAATTTTAAATACGAGTCATTGACCACGCGGTATATATATTGAGTATCCACAAGGGAAATGATATCCGTTGTGGAAGATACGATGTTTTGATAAATTCTGTACTCATCTTCCTTCTGTTTCCTTTCCGTAACATCGAAAGCAATTCCGATAAACCGGTGAATTCTCCCTGTTTCATCGCGCAAAGGTGAAAAATGAAACATCCACCAAGTTTCTTTACCTTCAATGAATAGTTTTTCTTCATAATGAAAAACATCATTGATTTTCAAACAACGCTGATAGTTTGCCCGTACTGCCGCCATGCTCTCATTGAAAAGTCCGGGAACATCTTCGGGGCGTTTACCAACGATATCTTTATTACAAATACCAATGAGTTTCTCGAGAATCGGATTGAGCCCCCCGTAAGTGAACACACCATCAGTATCCACATCGATGAGAAGGACAGGAACTTCAAGATAATCAAAATCGATATGGAAAAAATCACCTTTCCCCATATACTTCCTCCAACACAACAACACTTTATTCTTGAGAATAAAGGTGAATTCCCTCCAAATCGTTGCAAATAAAAAATTCGCTTGCTCACAGTGTAGCCACATCATCACGAAAGCGAAAGAGGGATTTGGAAATACGACAAGGCATCCGGGAAATCTGCAATCTGTTCATGTCATATATAAAACCACTGCAATGTAGAGAGACTTTGTCGTCTTATCGACGCAACGTTCTCTCGACTCACTTTACGTTCGCTTATAATCGTTGTATACCCAGTACACAGGAACCGGTATTTTCTAACCGGTCGATTCGTTGCTATATATAAGATCCATAGATATAACATCAGGATAAAAAATATGACAAACGAACCCTATGTTCTTTCCCTCGACATCGGCACTTCGTCGATTCGAAGCAAAGTATTTAACGCTAATGGAACCGAAATGGCTTCCATCGGCGCACAAATTCCATACAGCATGACGCGATCGGCGGACGGCGGGGAGTACATCGACGCGGATCAGCTTTGCGAGATTATATTCCAGGCGATCGATCATGCCGTAGCGGATGCAAAACGGCAGTCCGTTCCCATTGCGGCGGTGGCTTGTTGCACTTTCTGGCATAGCGTCGTGGGCGTCGACAAAAATGCCGACGCTTGTACTCCTCTTTTGAATTGGAGCGACACGCGGCCGGAAATTATTCTTCCCGATCTGCAAAAACGGCTTGATCCGGTTGCTTTTACCAAGCGGACCGGGTGTCCCATGCACGCGAGTTACCTGCCCGCGAAAATCACGTGGTTTCATCACGCCATGCCGGACTGCGCCGAACGAGTGCGATATTGGATGTCGGCGGGGGAATATCTATACTATAAAATTTTGGGCCGGCGCGCCTGTTCCTATTCGATGGCTTCCGCTTCCGGCTTGCTCGATTCGGCGAAATGCGCCTGGGACCAGGAAACGTTGGACGCCATTTCCGTGGAAGAAGATCAGCTTTCTCTCTTATGCGATGCAGACGAAGGATTGACGGGAATGCAGCCAAGTTTTGTCAATCGCTGGCCGTGGTTGAAAGAGGCGATTTGGTTTCCGTCGCTGGGCGATGGCGCTTGCAGCAACATCGGCAGCGGGTGTTCGGTGGAAGATCGATTCGCGATCATGGTGGGCACGTCCGGCGCGATGCGGGCGGTATGGCGCGGCGACTATCGCGAACCGCCATTGGGTTTGTGGTGTTACCGCATCGACCGCAACCGTCCCATTCAAGGCGGCGCGTTGAGCAATGGCGGCAATCTATTCGATTGGATGCAGAAATCGTTGCTTCTTCCACCCGCCGATGAAATCGAAAAGGAGTTGCAATCGCTCAAACCGGATGGACATGGCCTTACGTTCCTGCCGTTTTTGTCCGGACAGCGCAGTCCGCGCTGGAATCCCAACAAACGCGGAACCATTCATGGATTGCGGCTTTCCACCCAGCCGATTCAAATCGTGCAGGCGGGATTGGAAGCCATCGCGTATCGATTTCAATTGATTCACGATCTGCTGAGTCCCCATTTTCCGCAGGATCATATTTTAGTTGCGACCGGCGGCGGTTTGTTGCGCTCCCCTGCGTGGATACAGATCATCGCGGATGTATTCGGGCGGGCGGTTTGCGTTTCGCAAGTGGCGGAGGCGTCGTGCCGGGGCGCGGCGTTGGTCGCGCTGGAATCGCTGAACGCGCTCAACGACAGCAGCGAGGCCGATCCGTTTTACGGCGAGAGATTTGAACCGCGAGCGGAGGCGCATTCCCTCTATCAACAAGCGTTACAGCGTCATCTCGATTATGAATTTTATCTGCACGATTATGACGGATAGTGGTATACGTAACCGGTTCATGGCTGGTTTTATTGGTACAAGGCCCTCCTGTATGCGGGGCAGAATCCGGAATCGACCATTTCCCGGTGTGTATGGACGATTAGAAATTCATGATCTCGTCTTCTTTATCTTTCAGGATCGAGTCGATTTTTTCGGTGTATTTGTCGGTGGTTTTTTGCACTTCGTCCAGGAGGGTTTTGGCTATATCTTCGGGAACTTCTCCCGATTTTTCTGCTTTTTTAAGAGATTCGTTGGTTTCTCGTCGGATTTGGCGTAATCGGACCTTGCCTTCCTCGCCTATTTTTTTGGCCACTTTGACCAGATCGCGGCGGCGTTCTTCCGTCAACGGCGGAACGTTGAGGCGGATCAGTTTTCCGTCGTTGTTGGGCGTGAGTCCCAGTTCCGAGGTTTGAATTGCGCGGACGATGTCGTCGATGACGCTTTTGTCCCAGGGCTGAATGACGATCAGACGCGCTTCCGGCACACTGACGTTCGCCAATTGGCGCACGGGGGTTTTGGTTCCATACGCTTCCACTTGAATTGCGTCGAGCAATGCGGGTGAGGCGCGTCCGGTGCGCAGCTGCGCCAGTTCCCGCCGCGTATTGTCAACCGTATCGTCCATTTCCAATTCGAGTTCTTCGATCAATTCGTGAGACATTGCCATTCCACTCGCTTACGTGTTTTTTAATCACGAATCGTAGTTCCGACCGCTTCCCCTTTCAAGGCGCGCGCGATCGTTCCCGGCTGCGTCATGTCGAAGACGACGATGGGCAGGCGTTTTTCCATGCAGAGGGAAATGGCGGTTGAATCCATGACGCGCAATCCTTTTTGCAACACTTCCTGATAGGTCAGTTCGGAATACCGAACGGCGTCGGGATGGGTAACCGGATCGGCGGAGTATACGCCGTCCACTTTCGTGGCCTTGTATACCATTTCCGCTTCGATTTCCAGCGCGCGCAGAACCGCGGCGGTATCGGTGGTGAAAAAGGGATTGCCCGTTCCCCCCGCGAATATGACGACGCGCCCCTTTTCGATGTGGCGAATCGCGCGTCGGCGGATGTAGGCTTCCGCCAGTTCTTCCATATGAATGGCGGATTGCACGCGGGTATCCACACCCGCCTGTTCGAGAGTGCCCTGAAAAGCCAGCGCGTTGATCACGGTGGCCAACATGCCCATATAATGCGCGGTGGGCTCCTCGATGAATTTTGCCACCGTCCTGCCGCCCCGCCAGATGTTGCCGCCGCCGACGACGATGGCCAGTTCCACGCCGCTGGCATGCGCGTCGGCGATTTGGCCGGACACTTTTTCCAGTGTGGGAAAATGAATGCCATGCCCCTGCTCGCCGGCAAGAGCTTCACCGCTGATTTTCAGCACAATTCGACGTTTTTTTTGTTCGGTCATGTATACACGCGTAGGGAGTCGCCTTTATTTCAGCTGATTTGAGAAAGCGAAGATGTTTGAAAAACGGAATTATTCTTCTTCACCGAGTTGATACCGGGTGAAACGGCGGATTTGGATATTCTCGCCGATCTTTCCGACGGTTTCCTTCAAATAATCCTCTACCGAAATGTTCATGTCTTTAATGTAGGGCTGTTCCAACAGGCAAACCTGGGAATAATATTTTTCTATCCGTCCGTCGACGATTTTTTGAATGACATTTTCCGGTTTGCCGGATTCTTTGGCCTGGTTGATCAGGACATCCCGCTCCGCTTCAAGCGCTTCGGTCGAAACCTGATCGCGGCTGATGCAGACAGGACTCGACGCGGCAATATGCATGGCGACATCCTTCGCGAAGGTATGAAATGTATCGTTGCGAGCCACGAAATCCGTCTCGCAGTTGATTTCAACCATCACGCCGATCTTGTTTCCCGGATGGATGTAGGAATAAATCACGCCTTCCTTTGTCGTTCGCCCGCTTCGTTTTTGCGCATCCGCAATCCCTTTTTCCCGCAGGAATTTGATCGCTTTTTCAAAGTCGCCTTCGCACTCGGTGAGCGCCTTTTTGCAATCCATCATTCCCACGCCGGTCTTCTCGCGTAATTTTTTGACATCCGCAGCTGATATATTTGCCATGGGGGATACCTCTATTCCTTTTTTTAATCTTATGATTATTCAATACATCGTGGAGGAGTCCAATTCGAATCAACTCTCAAACGTTTCCTCGGATTCGGCCGCGACGGCTATTTCACCCGGTTTCCGAGGGCCTTCAATCTCGGTATCCGGTGAATCGGAACTCTCGTCGGCATTGAGATCAATCACCGCCTCGCTGTCCATCTGTTCATCCGTCAGTTCTTCCACGCCTTCCGCGGCAGCCATTTTGCCTTCGAGAACCGAATCGGCAATTCGCTGCGTGAGAAGCCTTACCGCTCGGATCGCGTCGTCGTTGCCGGGAATGACGTAATCCACAAAATCCGGATCGCAGTTGGTATCCACGATGGCGACAACTGGAATACCCAATTTTTTGGCTTCCTGCACCGCGATATGCTCCTTGCGCGTATCGGTGACGAACACGGCGTCCGGGATTCCGTTCATATCGCGAATACCGGAAAGGTTTTTCTGCAGTTTGTCCCGCATTTTGGCCATCTGGAGGCGTTCTTTTTTCTTCAAGTGTCGAATCGCCTCCTCGTCGCCCAACTTGGCGTCAAAATCCTGCAATTTTTTGATGCTTTGCCGGATGGTGGGGTAATTCGTGAGCATTCCACCCAACCATCGTTGGTTGACGTAGTACATTCCACATCGTTTCGCTTCTTCCTTCACCGTGTCCTGCGCCTGTTTTTTGGTTCCGACGAAAAGAACCGTTCCCCCGTTCGCGGACAGGTCTTTTACGAAGCGGCACGCTTCCTTCAACAAACGCACGGTCTTCTTCAAATCGATGATGTAGATGCCGTTGCGCTGGCCAAAAATATATTTGGCCATTTTCGGATTCCAGCGGCGGGTTTGATGCCCGAAGTGGACTCCGGATTCCAGGAGTTGTTTCATGCTTACAGTCGTCAAATTCTTGACTCCTTTGATACCGCCAGGGCGGTAAGATGGTCCGCGTTCAAAACTTACAAAAATAAAGCCATTGAAACACAGAGTCTAATATTATTGCCAGTGATCGTGATTATTTCAAGGTGGACTGATTGAATCGAATCATTGAAGGGAGAAAGGCGCTCATGAGATCGATTTATTTTTTATTTTCAAATCGTTTCTTCCCTTCCTCACAATGCTTGCGCATGACGGAGAGGACCTCCGCGTATTCCGGAGAGGCGGCAAAATTCCGGAGTTGATCGGGATCCGTCTGCAAATCGTGAAGAAATTCGAAAATCGGCGTCTGCTCGAAATAACGGGCGTAAACGTACCTCTCCGCGCGGACTCCCTCCCATTTCGGAATGGCTTCGTGAACCATCAAATGCTCACAGAAAAATTCGGTCCGCCAATCGTCAACCACTTTTCCCTGCGCCAGCGGCAGTAAGCTGCGTCCTTGATATGATTCCGGAACGTCGACACCCGCGTATTCCAGCATCGTCGCGGGCAAATCGATGTTTAATGCCATTGAATCCAGTACGGTTCCGCGTTGCCGTTGCGGAATCCGTGGATCATAAATAATCAACGGAACGCGAAGGGATTCTTCGTAATGCGACCATTTCCCCGCGAATCCGCGATTGCCCATATAATATCCGTTATCGGCGTTATAAATAATGATGGTGTTTTGCTCGAGATTGAGATTCTTCAATTCCTCCCGAATTCGTCCGATCACGCGATCCACCCCGCTGATCATGCGAAAATAGGCGCGCATGTTTTTCTGGTATTTTTCCGGCGCGTCCCACCGCCAAAAATACCGTTGGCGATTCAGCGATTTTTTCAGAAAATCCGGCTGCGATTCGAAAATGGCCGGATCGGACAACCGCGGCGGGGGAATTTCCACATCGTCGTACATCCCATCGACGGCTTGCGGCCAGGGGTAGTGATTTTCCTTGTCATTATCCTCGGCGTGGACGGCGTTGAAGCTGATCGACAGGCAGAATGGGCGATGGTCCGGATTGTCACGGAGAAATTCGATCGCATGATCTCCCGCCAAATCCGTCTCGTGGCGCAGGCTGCCATCCGGTTGTTTGTGAAAATACGGATTTCGGTCCAGCAAATGAACATAATCGAACATTTCCGGCATGAATCCTTTCACCACGTTGACGCCAAATTTTCCGACAAATCCTGTGCGATACCCCGCTCTTCGCAGCAAGGCGGGATAACTAGCGCCCGCATGATCCGCGGAGATCGGGGGAGTCCCAAACGTATACCCATGCGTTCGCTCATACAATCCGGTAAAAATGGATGCCCGGCTGGCCGCGCAGATGGACGTCGTGACGAAGGCATTACGAAAGCGCACTCCTGCCGCTGCCAGACTATCGATTACCGGCGTTTTCAGAATCGGATGCCCTGCGCATCCCAACGTATCGTTGCGTTGATCGTCGACGAGAAGGAATACCAGGTTCGGACGCGGTTCTGTTATTTCGGTTCGCGCCGCCGGTGGAAATGATATTGCCGCCGTTCCCGCCGCCAATCCTCTTAAAAATGTCCGACGATTGATAGTCGTCATGTTTGCCCCTCCTTGTTTGTTTTACCCAATGTGGATATTCATTGTTCCAATGGAGTTTCACTGATCGTTTGCCTGAATTCGGCGGGAACCGGATGGCCCAACCGTTCGGCCTCGTCCAAATGTGATTTTGCCTCAATCCTGTTTCCGATTGCGTAAAATGCCGTCGCAAGATTATATTGCGCCAGCGCGAAGTCCGGGGATATTTGAATCGCTTTTTGATAAAAACGAATCGCCTCGTCGAAATTTCCCATCATTTGCCAATACATTCCCATGCCGCACTGCGCTTTTGCGTAATTCGGATCAATGCCAATGATTTTCTCGAATAATTTTCTCGCCGGATCGAATTCCTGTTGCTGAAAAAGAATCGAAGCCTGCCCGAAAAGCGCATCCGTAAATTTAGGATTTTCCTCCAGCGCCTGTTCGAAATAATACAGCGCCTGATTCGGATTCCTGTTCTTTGCGGCAAGAATGCCGAGATGGTAATACGCAAGCGAGAATCCCTCTCTGACCTTCAATGCCTGCTGATAATTCTCTTCCGCCTGTTGGTAATTCCCTTCCGACTCGTGTAAGGAACCAAGCCGGATCCATCCCTCCGCAAGAATCGGATTCAAGGCAACCGCCACATTCGCCTGTTCAAGCGCTTCCGCCATACGGTTTTGATTCGCCAGAATTTCGGCCATTTCACAATGCGCGCGGGCATTGTTCGGGTAGTGGTCAAGGGCTCGGTGCAAATGCGACATTGCCGTTTCCGGCTGATTGTGATGAGAATAAAACATCCCGCAGCTCAATTCATGTATGCTGAGCAAATGACGGGTCCGACCATAATCCGGCAGGCGCGCAAGCAGCCGTTCCAACTCGGATATCGTGTGGGGAAAGCATTCCGGCGCTTCGCTGCGGCCCGCGGAAATCGTCAACAAGTCGGCGACCAATAAATTGTATTCCACTTGTTGATATTCTTTCCATCGCATGGCAAAGGATTCCGACTCGTCGCCGGATGGAAGGTGATGAAGCAAATACGTCGGCGCGGAGCGATATTTGCCAATCTCATATAAATTGGTTCCTGTGGTTTTTCCCCCCACATTATGGGGGCTGGAAAACTCGAGATAAAGATTATCGTCCGTGTTGAGAATCGCATCGCCGCTGAATTGCCTCATACCGATCGTATCGGTCACGAAAAGAGCGAGAAACGACATGGCATCCGCAATGTCTATTTTCAACAAATCTTCAGTGACCGTCGGATATAGTATTTGTTCCTCTATACGTTCCATATCGAGAAATATCGGCTCCTGAGAACCCACCATAATCGTGTCGAGGTTGGTTTGCCATAACAGGCAGTGATCAAAAACTTCGATAAACGTGCGAACAACCGATTTCACGTTATTCCGCGACAATTCGTAGAGTGGAAGCCATTGGCACATGATCCCGCCGGGATTCAGACGCGATTGGGCGATTCGATAATATTCGGTCGTGTAGAGATAGGTCGAGCCGGCGGCCCAGGGATGAATCGGATCGGCGGTAATGATATCGAATGTTTTGTTGGTGGTGAGCAGATAATTCCGACCGTCCTGGATTTCGACGCTGAGTTTGGTACATTCCAACGCATTGTTGTTGATATAATCGAACTTGCGGGAAGCGTCCAACACCGCTGGTTCGATTTCGACCAATTGTACGTTTTTGATCGACGGATGGATAGAGACAGCGCCCAGCGTCACTCCCGCGCCCAATCCCACCACCAGTGCGGATTGAGGATGCGTGTGCAACAGGCAGGGAATGTGCCCCATCAATTTTTCCAGCCCGATATCGCGAAAACTGTCCGTCGCCACGCTTTTTCCGTTGATCAAGAGCGAACGCTGCTTGCTGCTCTGCGTGACGGAAACGGTTGAACCCTTTCCCTCGCGATAATAAATTAGACTGCTGTAGACCAGTCCGCGTTTGACGTCGATGTCGCCTTGCGATGGAATAAACGCTTCGCCCGCATTGTTGCGAAACGCGCCTAGCACGTGATAATCCCATCCGCTCATCTTACCGGGAAGGCTGACGATCGCCATCCAGCCCACCAGACAGGCCAGCCAGGCCAGCCAGCGATGATTGATCCGGCTTTGCAGCAACAAACCGATGATCCATATCCCATAGGCCATTAAAAACACGCAAATCCACATCATGCTTCTCTGCAATCCCAGCGTCGGAATCAAAACGAAACCGGCTAACAGTGCTCCGGCGATGGCTCCGAACGTATTCAAGCCGACACAATCGCCGACCGACCGTCCCACGCCATGCCGCAATTGCGTTCTTGCCCGCGCCGCGACGGGAAAGGCGACGCCGAACAAAATCGCCGGAACGAGCATGATCAGGTAACTGACCGCGAGAGTGGTCAACGGACGGACGCCTTCGAGATGTCCGTATAGTTGTTGATTGAGTACCAACGACAGTTGCGGCACATGTGGAATCAGCTGGGATACGGCCAATCCAACCGATCCAATCAGAAGCAGGATCACGCAGAACTGAACCGCCACGGATATTTTTTTCAACGGCAGAACCGCATGTATCATTCCGCCGAAAGCGATCCCCGACAAAAACGCCGCCAACATGATCGTGAAACTGTAGGTTGTTGTGCCCAACGAAATGGATAATCCACGCGTCCATAGCACTTCGAACGCCAAAGCGCACATCCCGCAGACAGCGGTTCCCCAGAATGTGAGCCGCAAAGGCCCGGATGGCTCCAGCTGCTCGTTCATGGGATCCGAGTGGGAGGGAATCGAAGCAGACGAGCGTTCAACTTCCACAGGCGG
>QZKN01000154.1 GCA_003598175.1 Candidatus Omnitrophota bacterium | reverse complement strand
AATCAGAAAAGCAGGCGAACGAGCCGCAACATTAACCCGACAATTGTTGGCGTTCAGCCGCAAGCAGATTATGCAACCCCGAATTTTCAATTTGAACACATTATTGGCGGATGATGAAAAAATGTTGCAAAGAATGATAGGTGAAGATATCACGCTGAGAATTCGCTTCGCCGATTCCCTCGGATTCGTAAAAGCGGATCCGGGACAAATCGAGCAGGTGATCATGAATCTGGTGGTCAACGCACGCGATGCAATGCCGCAGGGGGGACAGCTGACGATCGAAACGACCACGGTTCATTTGGACGGCGAGCAGACCCAACAACACGGCGATCTCGAAGCAGGCGTCTATGTTTTGCTCCGGGTAATCGATACGGGATGTGGCATGGATGCGGAAATACGAAAGCAAATCTTTGACCCTTTTTTTACGACAAAGGAACAAGGAAAAGGGACGGGATTGGGGCTCTCGACGGTTTATGGAATCGTCAGGCAAAGCGGCGGCAGTATTGAAGTGGCGAGTGAACCGGGACATGGAACGACGTTCGAAATTTATCTCCCCAGGATAGAAGCCGAATCCGTGCGTAGAGAAGAAAAACTGGAAAAAGCGACATTGCGCGCTGCCTCGGAAACGGTGCTGGTTGTTGAGGACGATGAAACGATTTTGAATGGGGTAATACGGATGCTTGAGGATTTGGGATATACCGTCTTGAGTGCAAATACCCCATCCGAAGCAATTCGCCTGGTCAATGAGTATTCCAACGATATTCATGTTGTGATCACTGACGTCGTGATGCCGGAAATGAATGGCAAAGATTTATCTGAGCATCTCGGTTCAATCAAGCCAACAATGAAATTCCTATTCATGTCCGGTTATACGGCCGATATCATCGCCAAACGCGGCGTTTTGGAAGAAGGTATGCATTTCATCCCCAAACCCTTTGCGGAAGATGCTCTCGCCGCCAAGCTTCGCGAAATGCTGGACAAGTAGCATAGCCTTTCGCATCAATACACAATCCCATAAATTAATAAAGAAATCACTCCTTTCCGTTGCAGATTTTCACGGATGTCATTAGCATGTTGTGCAAGAATGAAGCTTTACTACTTGATAAAAGGAATAGCGTCATGATGAACAACAAATGGTTTATCGGCATGCGAATGATCGTGATGATGGCCTTGCTCGCCTTGGGTTTCGCAAATTGTGGTCAAAAAACGGAAGAATCCGCGCCGCCCGTGGCACAACCCATTAAATTAACGTACAGCATCTTTTTCCCGCCCTCCCACATTCAGTGCAAAACCGCAATTGAATGGGCGGGCGAGATCGAGAGACGCACCGACGGACGCGTAAAAATCGAAGTGTTTCCCGGCGGCTCCCTCACGCAGGCCCCACAGTGTTACGAGGGTGTGGTAAACGGAATCAGCGACATCGGCATGAGCTGTTTCGCCTACACTCGCGGCCGTTTTCCGTTACTGGAAGGGCTGGATTTACCGCTGGGTTACCCCAACGGCATGGCCGCCACACAAATCGCCACCGCCATGGCGTTGAAATATCAGCCGCAGGAAGTGGAAGATGTGCACGTCCTTTATATCCATGCACACGGCCCCGGCCTGCTGGCCAGTAAGAAACCGGTGAACACCCTCGCCGACCTGCAAGGGCTGAAAATCCGCGCGACCGGCCTGTCCTCGAAAATCGTCGAAAGTCTGGGCGGCATTCCCGTCGGCATGAGCCAGCCGGAAACCTACGAAGCGCTGCAAAAAGGCGTGGTCGACGCCACGCTCTGCCCGATCGAAACGCTGAAAGGCTGGAAACAGGGCGAAGTGATCAATTACGTCATCGACACGTCGGTCATCGGCTACACCACCGCCATGTTCGTGGTGATGAACAAAGACTCCTGGAACCGACTTCCGGCCGACATTCAGGAAATTTTCGACGAAGTCAGTCGCGAATGGATCGATGAGCACGGCCTGGCATGGGACATCGCCGACGAGGAAGGAAAAGAATTCGTCGAGGAACTCGGCCATAGCTTCATTACTCTTCCGCAAGAGGAACTGCAGCAATGGAAAGACAAAGTCGCTCCGATTTTGAATGATTATATTGCCACGACGAAGGAAAAAGGATTGCCTGGCGAAGAATTTTTGCAGGAAATTCAGGAACGGCTGGCAACGTACGAAACGGAATCCGTTCCCCAATGAATCCATCCTTGCCATTCATTGAACTAGCCCGGCAAGGATTGTGGATTTACGAAAAGGGGTTGAAACTACTCGTTTACGCACTGAATATCGTTGCCGGTTTGGGCATTCTGACCATGATGGTCGTCACCTGCCTCGATATCGTCATGCGCATCTTCGGAACCGCTCTCATCGGCGCTTACGATATCGTCAAATTGACCGGCGCGGTGACAATCGCCTGCGCCCTGCCCTACACGACGGCGGTCAAAGGACACGTCGCCATCGAGTTTTTCTTTTTGAAACTCAATCGGTACGGACGCATCGTGGTGGACAGCGTTTGCCGCTCGATCACGATGATGATGTTCGGTTTTTTAAGCTGGCGCTGCATCCAGTATGGCATTTCCCTGAAAGTAAACGGCGAAGTGACGCCGACATTGCAGCTGCCGACATTTTGGGTTTTATATGTGATTGCCTTTTCGTGCGGAGTCGTGGTTTTGGTGACGTTTTATCATTTGCTTCGCCCAGGCAAGGAAATGATCAAACCATGACGCCTATCGAAATTGGAATAATCGGCTGTTTGCTGCTGATCGTCCTGCTGATGAGCAGCATGCCGGTCGCGTTCGTGATGGGCGCGATCGGCGTCGTCGGTTTTGCATTCGTGGTCACGCCGCACGCCGCGCTGAGCATGATCGCCAGTGAAATATACGACACCTTTTCCTCCTACAGCCTCACCGTCATTCCCCTCTTCGTATTGATGGGCCAGATCGCTTTTCACGCGGGCATCATTCGCCGCCTGTTCAACACCGCCTATCAATGGCTGGGCGCATTGCCCGGTGGACTGGCGATGGCGACCATCGGCGCGTGTACCGCATTCGGCGCGATCTGCGGATCCGGACCGGCCACGGCGGCGACGATGGCGTCCGTCGCGCTGCCGGAAATGAAACGCTACAAATACGATATGGAATTGGGAAGCGGCGCGGTGGCCGCCGGCGGCAGTTTGGGAATGCTCATTCCGCCCAGCGTGGTGTTTATCGTCTACGCGATCATGACCGAACAATCCGTCGGGAAACTATTTATCGCCGGGATCGTGCCCGGGCTCCTCATCGCCCTGCTCTTTTGCCTGACAATCTATCTCAATTGCAGGCGCAATCCGCATTTGGGCCCGGCGGGCCCTTCCACGACGCTCCGCCAGAAAATCCTGTCGTTAGGCGGCGTGGCGGAAACGCTGCTGCTCTTCATTTTGGTCATGGGCGGTATGTTTTGGGGATATTTCACTCCCACCGAGGCCGCGGCGGTGGGCGCGGCAGGCAGTCTGGCAATCGTGACGGCCAAGGGAAAACTCACGTGGAACGTGATGGTGCGTTCGCTGAAAGAAACGGCGCGTACATCGTGTATGGTGATCATTATCGTGGCCGGCGCGGTCATCTTTGGCCGATTTCTGGCGGTGACGCGCATTCCGTTCGAGTTGGCGACGTGGTTGACCGGTTTGCCGCTGCCCGGCTGGACGATAATGGGATTCATCATCCTGTTTTACTTGATCAGCGGATGTTTTGTGGACGCATTGGCATTGATCCTGCTCACGATTCCAATTTTTTATCCGGTGGTAATGGCGTTGCAGTACGATCCGATCTGGTTCGGAGTCATCATCGTGGTCGTGACGCAGATGGGCGTTATTTCACCGCCGGTGGGCGTCTGTGTGTACGTCGTCAGCGGCATCGAGCGGGATATTCCGTTGCAGACCGTATTTAAAGGCGCATTGCCGTTTTTACTTGCGTTGATCGTCGCGGCGATCCTGCTGGTCGCGTTTCCCGGGATTTCGCTTTTTTTGCCGGAATTAATTCACTAAACTCGCCGAACCTGTCGGCGAGATTCATTGCACGAAACCAAGGGGAGAATTGCGAAATGTCAGAATCTCATCAGCGATATGGACCGTTCAAACGAATCCTATTTTGTACGGATTTTTCCAGAAACGCGGATTTCGCCTTTGAGTTCGCCATCGAACAGGCGTCGCGGAATCCCGACTGCGTTCTCTACCTGCTGCACGTCATTCCCGAACCGGAAGCGCAGTTTTGGAGAACATATATATACGAAGTTGAGAACCTCGACGAAAAAGCCAAACAGGATATGGACGCCAAAGTGGCGGAAACCTACCTGCCCGGAATCCCCGCCGGCATCCATTATGAGGTCGAGTTTCGCATCGGCAAGGATTATATGCAGATTTTGGAATTCGCAAGCGAAAAAAACGTCGATCTGATCATCATCGGCCGCCATGGCCAATCCTCGTTCGGCAAGGTGTTGTTCGGCAATGTGACGGAAAAAGTGACGCGGCATGCGGAATGTCCGGTACTGGTGATCCCGTTGCGGTTTGAAAAGAGAACGCAGAAGTCCTCATAATGAAGATAATCCTTCCTTTAAAAAAATTCAATATCTTTTTTTCCACCGTCTGGGTATCGCATGATTTGAAATATATACAACGATAACATGAGATTGCCCACATTTAAGTTCACTTGATTTTTTACGGTTTATCTCTTTAATTACAATATATCGTTTCATGCAAAATCGATTATGCGTGAAATTCCGCTGTCGATTTTCTTGACAAATTTGACTATTTTCAAGAGTTTTGATATGAACGAAACGAAGGATTTTTTCTCTCATGGATGCCGTTGGCTGAGAGCCGATTTCCATCTTCATACTCGCAAAGATCATGAATTTTTCTTTATCGGTGAAGATGATAAATTCATATCGATGTATGTTGAAGCGTTAAAAACATCTGGTATTGAAATCGGTGTTATAACGAATCATAACAAATTTGATTTAGGAGAATTCAAAGCCCTTCGAAAAAACGCTCAACGTGAAGGTATTTATTTGCTGCCTGGGATTGAACTTTCCGTGAATGATGGAGCAAACGGAATACATACACTCGTCGTTTTTCATGAAGATTGGATCGATAAACGTGAAAATAACGATTTTATAAATCAATTCTTAAACATTACATTTGCCGGTATAGCAAATTACGAAACCAGAAATGGACGTTCCAAACATGGTTTAATAGAAACATTTAATAAACTAAATGAATTTGATAAAGATTATTTTGTTATTTTTGCCCATGTTGATCAAGAGAGTGGTCTATGGAACGAAATGTCAGGCGGGAGATTAAGAGAAATAGTAGAAAATAAATATTTCCGTGAGCGAACTCTTGGGTTTCAAAAAGTACGGGATCGAAATAAGTCTCAAAATATAAAGGATTGTCTCGGAGAATACTACCCGGCGGAAGTAGAAGGATCGGATCCTAAATGTTTGGAAGAAATTGGAAAAAATGAGACTACTTATCTTAAAATCGGTGATTTTAATTATGATGCGGTAAAATTCGCTCTTCAAGATCATCAAAATCGTGTAAAAAAGGAACCTACAAAAACAAATCATTCTCATATTTTCTCAATCCGGTTTGAAGGAGGCATTCTTGAAAAGCAAACAATCTCTTTCAATTCAGGATTGAATTGTCTTATTGGGATTCGGGGTAGTGGCAAATCAGCAATTCTTGAAGCGATACGTTATACTCTTGATATTCCTTTTGGATTGAAAGCACAGGATCAAAAATATAAGGAAGAACTGGTAAGATATTGTTTAGGAAGTGGGGGAAAAACAATATTAACGGCAATAGATAGACATGGACAAAAATTTGAAATCCACCGAATTCTTGGTAAAACACCGGATGTGTATATCGAAGGAGAATTAAAACCGGGTATAAACATAACATCCACGATTATCAATAAACCAATCTACTTTGGACAAAAAGATTTAGCGAGTACAGGTGAAGGTTTTGAACGTGATTTAGTAGAAAAACTTGTTGGTGGAAAACTTGATAACGTACGAAAGCAAATCGAAGACCAAAAAACAGTTGTTATCAATTTGATCCAAAAGCTGGATAAAATGAAAAATTTGGAAGAGCAGGAAAAAGAATGGCTTGAAAAGAAAAACGGTGCATTGCTCAAATTGGATTTTTTAAAAAAACACGGCATTGACGAAGAAAAATTACAGCGTCCAGTTAATTTCGATGCAGATATTTTAAAATGCGAACAAATAATCGATATTGTTAATAACTTTCTCGAATCAAGCAATGAATTAATTGAAAAATATGAAGATGATATTACAAACATGCGAAATTATGAATCGCGTGAGAATCCAGTTTTTTTTAAAGATTTTTATACAATTTTAGATCGCATAATTACATCTTTAAAAAATTTTAAGGCAACCCACCAATCAAATCATCAAGATCGAAATGCTCTTGATGATAAATTGAAGTATCTTATAAATAATAGAGAGCAACTGAAAGAGGAATTCGCCACATTCGAAAGAGAACTAAGTCAACAATTTCGTGATGAAAAAAATATTGAGAGCATACGTCCGGATGAATTTATTACTCTCAATAAAACTTTGAATCGCTCAAACTTAATGCTTGAAGAGTTAATAAAGAGTCGCAAAACAAGGGAAACAACAAGAGCAGAATTACTAAGAGCAGCTGAAGAACTTAACAATTTTTGGCAAGAAGAATTTCGGCACATTGATAACGAAATAAGTAAGATTAATGATAGTCAAGATTCCTTACAAATAAAAGTTGAATTCAAAGGAGATAAAGAAGAATTTATCAAGTGCATGAAAAACCAATTTAGGGGAAGTGGATTGCGTGAGTCATTTTTTAATACAATTGTGCAACAATATTCAGATTTTATATGTATCTATAATGATAATCAAAACTTCTTGAATATCCATGGAAATAAAGCATCCGACTTTCTGGAGTATTTAAACCAAAATCTTTCATCTTTATTAACGTGGCAACCCCCCAACCGGTATACAATTGAATATAGGGGTAAGGAATTAAAACATCATTCCCTTGGCCAAAGAGCATCCGCGTTAATTCTTTTTATCCTAAGTCAAAGAGACAATGATTTGATTATCATCGATCAACCGGAAGACGATCTAGACAATCAGACAATATACGAAGATGTAATTAAAGTTATAAAATCAATAAAAAGCAATAATCAATTCATTTTTGCTACTCATAATGCGAATTTCCCAGTTTTAGGCGATGCTGAACAGATTATTGCTTGCTCATTCTCCGATAACCATGTTCTTACAAGAACTGGTAGTATCGACCGACATCACTCTCAGGATGCGATTGTAAGCATCATGGAAGGAGGACGGGAAGCTTTTCTTAAACGCAAGGAGATATACCAATTATGGAAGCAATAGAACTTATTGAAATAATAAATCGTGGCGAAGACACACAGCATCAATTCAAAGAGAATTTTACGAATGCGGATTCTTTAGCCGCTGAAATGACAGCTTTATCCAATTCTCACGGCGGGGAAATTTTGATTGGTGTAAATGATCGTGGTGAAATTGTTGGTTTATCTTCGCATGATATAAAACGGTTGAATCAGCTCATTTCGAATACTGCCAGTCAGTGTATTAAAAATGCGATTAATCCAAAAACAGAAAACGTAAGCATTGGCGATAAAGTGGTAATGGTTGTTACGATTCTCAAAGGTACTGACAAGCCATACATGGACAATAAAGGGAATATTTGGGTTAAAAGCGGTTCGGATAAAAGAAAAGTCACGTCTCGTGAAGAGATGCGTCGTTTTTTTCAAGAATCAGATATCATTAATGCTGATAAAGTTCCAGTCGAAGGGAGTACTATTAATGATATTGATATACGTTACTTCGAACAATTTTTTCAACGGAATTACGGAAAAGACCTAAACCAAATTGAAATTTCGTTATTTCAATTGTTAGAAAATATGAATCTAGCTAAAAATGGTCAACTCAATTTAGCAGGTTTACTTTTGTTCGGTAAAACCCCACAATGGAAAAAACCCGAATTTATTGTGAAAGCCGTATCATTTTACGGAAATGATCCAACAACTATACACTATCGTGACAGTGAAGATATTTCGGGTAATCTGAAATATATGTTCGACACGACAATTTCATTCCTCACAAGAAATCTTCATAAACTTCAAAATGATAAGGGATTTAATTCATTGGGAGACATAGAAATCTCCCGTGAAACACTCGACGAACTGGTCGTCAACATGCTCATCCATCGCGATTATTTCATCAGCGCCCCCTGGCGCATCTTCATCTTCGACAATCGCATTGAAATAATCAGTCCGGGCCGCCTTCCCAACAATCTGACGGTAGAAAACATCAAAGCCGGCATCTCCACCATACGGAATCCTGTCATCGCCTCCTTTGCCACGAAAGAACTGCCGTATCGCGGCCTCGGCACAGGGATTCTCCGGGCTCTGAAGTATTATCCGGACATCGATTTCATCAATGATTGCGAAAATAATCAATTCATCTGCTCCCTTCGCAGAAAAGAATGCGACGGTCTATAATCCGTCTGTTCCATAAAAAACAAAAACCTGGATCGATCCTAAAAAAAACACCTTATTAACAACGTTTTGTGATTTTATAGGAGATCAAACTCATGAATACACTCGGCTGCATCGTGTTCAGCACTTTTTTTTTGCTTTCGATGTATGAAACGGCATTATCCGTGGACACTGATAGTTCCCTTCCCCATCATCTACTCTGTGAATATCTGCACAATCCGATCGGGATCGATGAAACCGCCCCACGTTTATCGTGGCAATTACCCGCGGAGGCGGAAAAACAAACCGTGTATCGCGTGCTTGTCGCCTCAAATCCGGATTGGCTCGACGAGGGCAAGGCGGACGTCTGGGACAGCGGCAAAGTGGAATCCGACCAATCCATTCACGTCGTTTTCGCGGGAAAACCATTGCAAACCGGTTTGCGATATTATTGGAAAGTGCGCATATGGGATGCTCGACAAAATCCAACCGGATATAGTCAACCGGCGTTTTGGCAAATGGGAATGCTAAAACCGTCCGATTGGAAAGCGCTATGGATCGGATATCCTCGAACCTTGCCGGAAAACCACGCCCCTCATGTCGGCTATCACAGCCAAATCGAAAAAACGGCGGACAATACGAAATGGGTACAAATCGATTTGGGAAATCGCAAGGCATTCGATGAGATCATCCTCTATCCGGTTCAACCATTTGATTATTCGAAAAATCCCGGCTTTTTGTTCCCTCTCCGCTTTCGCATCGATGTTGCCGACGATCCGGCATTCGACATTTGCGAAACCGTTCTCGACCTGACCGGCGAGGATGTTCCCCACCCCGGCGCGGAATTGCAGCGTTGTCGTTTTCCTGCGCGTGAAGCCCGTTTCGTGCGATTGACGGTAGTCAAACTCACGCATCGGGATGCGGATAACTATGGATTTGCCCTGGCGGAAATGGCGGTTGTTTCCAACAACGAAATTCTATCCACAAATTGCCAGACGTCCGCGCTCGACGCCGTCGAATCGGATGTGTGGTCGTTAAAGCATCTGACGGACGGAGTCCTTGAGACGCGGGAAGCGGTGTATACGCCGCCGAGTCCTTCTCCCATGTTGCGAAAAACCTTTCATCTCGATGAACATCCGGCGCGCGCCGCCATCCACGTATCCGCATTGGGTTTGTACGAATTGCGCTTGAACGGTCAAAAAGTTGGCGATCACATTCTCGCGCCGGAATGGACCGATTATCATCAACGCATCCAATATCAAGCCTATGACGTAACCGACATGGTGCGGCAAGGCGAGAACGCCGTCGGGGCCATCCTGGCGGAGGGATGGTACGCGGGTCTGGTCGGTCTGGTCGGCACGCGGCAATACGGTTCGCGACTGGGATTGTTACTGCAATTGGAGATTCATTGCGCCGATGGCAGTGTAAAAACCATCGTTTCCGACGAAAGTTGGAAAGGAACCATCGCGGGGCCGATTCGCGGCGCGGACATCATTCGCGGGGAAACCTATGACGCGCGCATGGAACTGAATGGATGGGATACCACACAATATGATGATCAAAAATGGACTGATGCCATCATCCTGCCCGCCATCGGCGCAAAATTAGTCGCCCAACCAAACGAGCCGATTCGCATAACACAAGAATTGAAACCAATCAGCGTCATGGAGCCGAATCCCGGCGTTTATGTGTTCGATTTAGGGCAGAACATGGTTGGTTGGTGCCGTCTGAAGGTTCACGCCGGCGCGGGACAGGAAATCCAGCTGCGTCATGCGGAAGTCCTGAATCCGGACGGAACCATCTACACCGATAATCTGCGAGGAAATAATCGAAAAGATCCGATCAAGGAATATCAGAAAAATACGTATATTTGCAGCGGGAACGAAGGAGAGAGTTTCGAACCGCATTTCACTTATCACGGTTTTCGTTACGTCGAAGTGCGAGGTTTGCCGTATAAACCGACGCTCGACGACCTTTCCGGCTGTGTGTTTCATTCCGCCGCTCCCATTAGTGGCAATTTCGAATGTTCCGATCCGATGTTGAATCGATTGACGGAAAACATCGTGTGGACATTGCGCGGCAATCTGCACAGCACGCCGACCGATTGCCCGCAGCGCGACGAACGGCTCGGCTGGATGGGTGATGCGCAACTCTTCTCACAGGCCGCCTGTTTTACCATGAACATGGCCGCCTTTTTCACAAAGTGGTGTCAGGATATTCGCGACGCGCAGGCGGAGGACGGGCGATTCTCCGATTTTTCTCCCAATCCGGTCAAGTTAAAAGGAACGTTCCTCGCCGCGCCGGCATGGGCGGATGCGGGAATCATTGTCCCGTGGCGCATGTACGAAAATTATGGTGATACACGCATTCTCGAAAGGCATTTCGAAGCGGCCAAACGCTGGGTGGACTATGTTCGCAGCCAAAGTCCCGAACGCATTTGGGAAAAAGGACGCGGAAACGATTATGGCGATTGGTTGAACGGCGATTGGCTCATCCTCGATGACTGGCCGAAAAAAGGCGCGGACACGCCGCGAGAGATTTTCGCGACGGCCTTCTTCGCGCATTCGACGGAGTTGCTTTCCCGCATGGCAGCCGTAATCGGGCGGGAGGAAGATGCCCGAAAATACGCCAATCTGACCGGCGAAATCAAAGAAGCCTTCAATTATCACTTTGTCCGTCCCGATGGACGCATCGAAAGCGATACGCAAACCATTTACGCCTTCGCGCTGCACTTCGATCTTCTACCGGAAGGCCTGCACGATGCGGCGGTTCGTCATTTGTTGCGCAAAATCAAAGAATATAACATGCACGTCTCCACCGGCATTCAGGGAACGAACCGCATGATGCTGGAACTCGCCCTCAGCGGCAATACCGACGTGGCGTATCAGCTGCTGAAGAATACCACCGTTCCATCGTGGGGCTACATGCTCGAATGCGATGCGACTACGGTGTGGGAACGGTGGGATGGCTGGGTGAAAGGCCGTGGGTTTCATACTCCGGGCATGAATTCCTTCAACCATTACGCGATGGGCGCGGTGGGCGAATGGATGGTCAAAAACATCGTGGGAATCAATCCCGATCCGCAAATCCCCGCGTTCAAACATTTCATTCTGCGTCCGCGGCCGGGCGGCGACCTGACATACGCGAAAGGTGAATTGGATACTCTTTATGGAAAAATCACAAATTCTTGGCAACTTCGCGATGGAAAATTCCACCTTGAATGCGCCATCCCACCCAATACCACGGCCAAGGTTTATCTTCCGACCTCCAATCCGGAATCACTCATCGTAGCAGAAGGAAAAATTGTGCAAAGCAGGAAAGCCGAAGCGGGAGCCATCCTGCTCGACCTGAATCCCGGCCGTTATCATCTCATCAGCGATTACTCTTTCTAAACATATATTTTCCTCTCACATTTTGATAAGATCGAAGTCAGGCGAGATTGCCCCCTCATCGATTGAAGGAGAGAATTCATGAAAAAACGAATCATCCTGATCCAACTATTCGTCATAACAATCGTCGGAATCAGCCTTGCAGATTCTGATTCCACGTTTATCAGCAATTTTCCAACAGAAGCGGAACGTGTGTGGCCCGGCCCTGAATATTGGACCAATCCAATGGAAGATTGGCGGCTGTCAAACGGCTGCCTTGAGTGCATTTCCGGCGGCGGAAATCGCAATGTCCATATATTAACGCGCGAATTGGCAAACCAGAGCGGAGATTTTGAAATCAGCGTGCAAGCCGGTTTGATCGAAAAGGGCAACGATCCCGGCTCGGTCGGATTCCGCATCGGCATACAAGATCAAATCGACGATTACCGCTCCCGCTGCTTTCGCGGCGGCGGCATCGACGCGGGGCTGACAACCGATGGCAAACTGTTCATCCAAAACCAGTCGAAACCGCTGAATCATTCCATCGATTTGAAGAGCGTCAAACTCACGTTGACAGGCAAACAAGCCGAAAACGGGTATACCCTGACTCTCACAGCGATGGATCAGGATACAAACGAGTCCATTGGCGTGATCACTCAAACAAAAATCTCGCCGAACAGGCTTGTAGGAAACATCGCCGTCGTCAACAACCACGATCGGAAGATCAAAAACGGTCCTCGTTTTCGGTTTAGTGATTGGACCATTCGCGGCGATAAAATTGCCGCGCATGAGGATCGCCGCTTCGGTCCGATTCTTTGGTCCATGCATACGCTGAGCCGCAAGGTAATGAAAATGACGGCGCAAATGCCCCCGATCGGGCCAAACGATGCGCAAACCGTTCGCCTGCAAATTCAAAACGAAGGCGAATGGGAAACGATCGGCGAAGCGAAAATCGATCCGGACGCCCGCACCGCCACATTCCGCATTGCCGATTGGGACGATACGAAAGATACACCATACCGCCTTCTATACGCCTGGAAAGAAAGCGACGGAGTCATTCGCGATGAAGAATGGTCCGGCGTGGTGCGAAAAAATCCTACGGAGAAGGAAATTCTTGTCGTCAGTGGTTTATGCTGTCAGACGGATGAGGGATTTCCTCATCTGGAACTAACAAGAAACGTGGAAATCCATAATCCCGACCTGCTTTTTTTTGCCGGCGATCAGATTTATGAAAGTGTGGGAGGATATGGAATCATTCGCACTCCCGCCGATCGTTCCATTTTGAATTATCTGCGCAAATTTTATATGTTCGGCTGGGCGTTTCGCGATCTGATGCGCGACCGCGTCACTCTTTGCCTACCCGACGATCACGATGTGTTTCAAGGTAATTTGTGGGGAAACAGCGGAAATGCGGTTTCGATGGAAGATCACGATGCCGGCGGCTATGCGCAACCCGCGCAAATGGTCAATGCGGTCCATCGCACAAATACCTCGCATCATCCCGATTTTTACGATCCGACTCCGATTCAACAAAATATCAGCGTGTATTACGGCGATATGATATACGGCGGCGTCAGCTTCGCCATCGTGGCCGACCGCATGTTCAAATCCGGTCCGAAAGAAACCGTGGCGACCTGGCCGGGGCGGCCGGATCATGTCCAGGATTCCTCCATCGACGTCACTTCGCTGGATAAAGCCGGTTTAATTTTACTTGGCGAACGACAATTGAGTTTTTTGCGGGATTGGGCAGGCGACTGGCGTGAGAGTGTAATAAAATGCCTGTTGAGCCAAACCACATTCTGCAATGTCGCCACAAACCACGGCGAAGATTTGTCGATGCGTTTGTACGCCGACCTCGATTCGAACGGTTGGCCGCAAAGCGGCCGCAACGAAGCGTTGGATATCATCCGCCGCGCTTTTGCATTTCATCTATGCGGCGACCAACATTTGCCCACGCTCGTACAGCATGGCATTGATGAATTTCACGATGCCGGCTGGGCTTTTTGCGTTCCCGCCATTTCCGTCGGCTACCCGCGTGCGTGGCGGCCGGACGAATTAGGCATTCCCCACAGCAACCGCCCGGCGCACGGACTGCCGAACACCGGCGACTATCTCGATTGCCTCAACAATCTCGTCACCGTTTATGCGGTCGGGAATCCCGAAAAGCAGCTGCGTACCGATTCGCGCATTCACACGTTACACGATAAATCGTCCGGTTACGGAATTATTCGTTTTGATAAAAAGAAACGAGAGATTGTCGTTGAAGCCTGGAAGCTGATATTCGACGCCGCGAATCCCCGACCTGTCGATCAATTCCCCGGCTGGCCCAAAACCATTCCCCTGATGGAGAATTACGGTCGCGAAGCGGTTGCCTGGCTGCCGACGTTGCGTGTTTCCGGTATGATCGATCCGGTCGTGCAGGTTATCGACGAGAGCACGAATGAAATCGTGTATACGCTACGCATTAATGGAACGGAATTCCGTCCGAAAGTATTTAAAAAAGGCTTATACAGAGTTAAAATCGGCGAACCATCCATAAAAGCAATGAAAACGATCAACGGTCTGGAATCAATTCCCGCCGAGGTAACAAAAATCATCGATGTAAAATTCGATTGATATCTTTGATCCGTGCAAAAGCGTACGACTATCTCCTGCATGTACACAACTCGAATGCGGTGAAATCAAATGGGGGCAGGCTGCCTGCCTGCCCCTTTTGTCTCGTTTGAGTTTTGAGTGCAATATCGCACCATTAACTCCCGACCACCACAATATCACCATAACTGGTTAAGCCATTGGAAGGATCGTAGATATCAAAAAGACTACTTGGAGCGTGGATGCTGTCCGGTCCCATGCTCCAAATATAATACACTGTACCCGAATGAAAACCATTCGTGTCCCATGTAATTCGCCCCTGCAACGCCCGAGCGTATAAATTCGGATCCTGAATCAAGCGGGTTGGACTGACGACCGGAAAATAATCGGCATGATACGATCCATGACTCCATTCCATCGTTCCCAAATTCGGATTGTTTCCTTGTTGAAATGGATCCAGTGGAATTGATGAAGCATATGCCACTGGCGTCGTCATATATTTGTTCTGCCAGACCGGATGGCCGGGCACATGCGGTGGAAATGAATTGCTGTCCAATCGGTACATCGCATAAATATCCAGCCAGGACCGCATTTCCGAGTTACATTTTGCGACTTTCGCCCGCACCTGCGCATTCAAAAAGTTCGGAACCGCAATCGCCGCAAGAATTCCAATGATGGCCACGACGATTAAAAGCTCAATGAGGGTAAAACCTTTCTTACACATCGATACTACCTCCCCGGACATATTTATATAATCCAACTGATTCAATCAAGTTGAATAAAACATTATAGAGACAAATAAAAGGAAATTTAAACCTTCCGTAAACGCATTCGAACAAAATTCCTTGTCAATCGTTTATTTCTTCTGTTTCTTGGCGTCTTTCGCTTTCAATTCGGATTCCACTTTCATGCGCGCATCCGGCCCCGTCAAAGTCTCTTCCGCTTCATGCCGGATCAGCTTTTCCACATCCTCATGCGGCGCGGCGATCACATGCGCGGAAACCACTTCTCCCACTCTTCTGGCAGCGGATGCGCCGGCTTCGACCGCCGCCTGCACGTCGGCCACTTCTCCCCGCAATTTCACCGTAACCAGACCGGGAACGGTATACTCGATTTGAGTTACAACCGTTTCCGCCGCCTTGACCGCGGCATCGGACGCCTCTATTGCGCCAATCAACCCACGCGTTTCAATCAAACCTAAAGCCACCATGTTTTTCTACCTTCTCTTTACAGTTGGGTAATTCATCCACATCATAATGGAAAACCACAAAAACGAGAAGTTGGACATCAAAATATTTCGTGGTATTCACTTCATTTTCTCGGATTTCTTTTACCAAAAGAGAAATGACGATACAATGTATTTAACGAGGTAGGAAGGAAACGGAAAGGGAGTAATATGCCGACAAAACGGTGTGAGATTTGCAGGAAGCCGAAAAAGATCGATGAAATCAGTTTGTGTTGCACGGATTGTGAGGAAAGGGAACTCGACCTGTTGTTGGCCGTTTATGCATTTATTCATTGCTATGACTCCGATTATTGCCCCGCGGACGTGTTGGTTAAGAGCATCGAGCCGGTCAATCGAATTCAACTGACCCACAATTTCATCCGCAGTTGGTTGAAAAAACAATGGTTACAAAAAAATGAATTGAATGCGTTATGCGTCCCACCGGCAATTCAAGAAACCATCGATATGGATGGATTTCAACTCACCCGAGCCATCCGTAGCGTGTTGAAACGGCAACAAGAAAAAAAACCGCTCATTGATCCGATTCTGTTAAAAGACGCCAAAAAAAACGAGGAAAACAAAAAACGGATCGGAATGGTCTTCATGGAAAAGAAAAAAGATTGACGAGAAAGACTTTCGAATCCGTACATCGTTACTGCGGAAGGAATTTGATGAAGTTTTTTAATTCATCCGATTCCAGTGTATCCGAAAACTCATCCCGCATCAGCTGTATCGCGGAAGTTCTTTGCTGCTCCGATCGCGTCGCATGAAAAAGAGCCAATAAAGCAAATGGGCGCAAGTCGGAGGTTTTGTATGTACCCAACCATCGATTCAATAGTTCCAAAGTTTGCTGATTCTGTTCCAATCGCAGAGAAGCATAGGCAACGGCCAGCTCGATTTTATCCCGATGAGACTGAGGAATCGTATAGGAATTGGCCAATCCGGCGACTCGAGAAGCATGTTTGCGGTAATGAGCCAGATACATCAAATTAACCAATACATCCGCCTGCAAGAGATCGGCTTCCTCGCCGATCTCCCCCGCATCTTCCGCGAGGGAAAGAAGCGATACTTCCTTTGTCCAAATCATTTCCTCATATTGCGATCCTACGTCGCCTTCGCTCATTAAAATAATCGGGATAAATTCATTGACGGCTTTTTGCGCCCAGGCCGACATGGGCCAGCGCTCGATCAACGTAGCATAATATTGAGAAAGCACATCCACATTCGTTTCATTTTGGGCAAGTTTGTAATACACCTTCGCCAAGGGTGGGATATATCCTGCGCTGTTGATGATTCGTTGCAGATGCTCAATCATTTGCTCACGATTTCCGATCAACATCAATTGGTCAAATTGCTCGAGCAGTTTTCGTGTGCTGGGATCGAGAGCCGGATAGCTCGCGGCAAAAGCCCGAAACGGTCTGTTCCCAATAAAAAAACTACCGCATAACCACAGCAAGATCATTGGTAACAAGAAATATTTCAATCGATTAAGCGATTTCAAGTTGTTTAGGATTCGAACCATCATGATCTGGATTTCCATACAGTGAATAAGAAGAACAATCGGTTATGATTACGTCAAACATATCGCCGACGCGATATTCTATCTCCGGATTGATCAATTTCACAATCCTTCCGGTCCGCAGACGCGCCTCATATACCCTTCCCTGTTTCGGATGATGGCTGACTCTCTCCACCATCACTTCCGCTTTCTGCCCAATCAGCCAACGATTATTCTCACCGGCGATTTGTTGTTGTAATTGAATCAAGCGTTCCAAACGGCGGGCTTTCGTGAAATCATCGACCTGATTTTCCATTTCGGCGGCGGGCGTGCCGCGGCGAGGGGAATATTTGAACATGAAGGCGCCGTCAAAACGAACTGACCGTATCAAATCAAGCGTTTGTTCGAAATCCTCTTCCGTTTCGCCGGGGAAACCGACGATTATATCGGTCGTGAGGGTGGATTGAATCAACGGCGCCTTGAATCGGGAACGAAAATAGCGGGTGATTTCAAGATAATCCTCGCGTGTATAGTTCCGATCCATCTCTGCGAGAACACGATTGGAGCCGGACTGAACCGGCAAGTGCAAATGCTCGCAGACATGATCCAGCGTGGCAATGGCATCGAGCATTTCGTGCGTCACGGAATTCGGATGAGATGTGGCGAAGCGAATGCGCTTCAATCCCGCGATTTGATTTACCATTTCCAGCAATTTCGGAAAGTGTACATCGCCGAAATGATAGGAATTGACCGTCTGGCCGATCAAGGTGATCTCTTTATATCCTTTTTGTACCAACGATTCCGCTTCTTGCAACAGAATCTGCGGATCCCGCGAGCGTTCCGGCCCGCGCGTGTAGGGCACGATACAATACGTGCATTTTTTATCGCATCCTTTCATAATCGAAAGAAAACGGGGGTATACGATCTCCTCATCGGCGACGGGATACACCTCATCGAAATCGTCGTCGATCCCGTGCAGATCCAGAACCGGCCGATTTCCCCGCTCCAGCGCGTCGACCAAACGGACGATTGACCCGATCGCTCCCGGTCCCATGACCAAATCGAGAAACGGAACATCGCGGGTCAGACGCTCCCCTTCTTTTTGCCCCATGCATCCGCAAACGCCGAGATATTTGAGAGAACCACGATCCTTATACTTTTTCAATTGGCCGATCCGCCCGCGCACCCGCTGCTCGGCCCCCTCGCGAATGGCGCAGGTGTTGAGAAGAATCAATTCGGCTTCTTCGAGATGAGAAGTGGATTCATGTCCGGCCTCATTCAGCAAACCCATCATGGATTTTGCGTCGTAGACGTTCATCTGACAGCCGAAGGATTGGATGTAATATTTCATTTTACTTACCATTCATTCAAGTTGATGCTTTCGCAATCCTGTTCAATGGCGCGAGAAATAATTTCAATATCTTCCTTTTGGATAATCCCGGCAAATCGCAGAAGATCTTTGCCTTGCGTTCCTCTTTTCTTTTCAGAAATTAACGAGTGAACATAATCCAACACCTGCTTTTTTTGGGAAGCATCCAGCTGATTAATCGAGTTATAAATTTCCAGCTCATTCATCCGATTATTCTTTCTCTTTGAGTTCATCGATAAAATGATATAGCAGACTCATAAACATCACACTGTCAATCGAAAGGTATTATAGCCGTTTCCGCATTCAAAAGAACGCAATGTTGATCTCATTCATCATCCTCTTTTTCATCAATCCTAATGCCATTTTTTATCAAGAAAGAAACATTCGATTGAACTAAAACATTAATACCGGAAGCCTCAGCGTACATCTCGAAATCAGTTTTTTGTAACATGCCGAGTATCTTCAGTTCATGTATGAGAATCCAATTCCTATCTAATTCATATGCATCATTAAGGTCGAGTTTCTTGATATATTCGATCACAGCGTTTTCATGTTGTGATATCGCCAACAATGTAGCCATCGACATACAATCACCCGTTTTTACAATTTTTTTTGCAATTTCTTCTGGTAATTGACCTTTTACGAGAGATAACAAATACAACGTCCAGCAGATCATGTCTGATCGTAGATAATCGATTTGCCGATTAAGAATCGTTAAAATATCTTCAGCCTTTATAGTATTTTGGGTTATTTCGAACCGTTTCACGACTTCACATAGTATTGGTAGAACAACTGGGTAGTGGAATGCTAATTGATTCACATACAGGCAATACAAAGGAGCTGTTTTTGGGGTCAGTTTGCTCACTAGTGCCCTCGCGGCATATTTGACCACACTTCCTTCGGGATGCTTGAATTGTAAATGTAATGCTTGGTCCAAGTAATCCACAATTGCTCTTTCTGATGCTTTTTTCTGAAATGGAAGCCGACTTGATATTTCGGTTACCCATGACGATTTAGAGAAACTGGGAAGTGGAGCAATTTCGACTTTCTTCGCGTTAAGTAACAACAAATACTTGCTCAATTCTCGTTCAAGATCTCGTACAAACATTTCTGCTTGTTCACGAGTTTTGCAAAAGCACTTATAATCATCTATTGAGCGTAAAAAGTGATAATCCTTTTTTGCGAGCTCTTCATCAACACGTCCGAGAATTACTTCGTTCATGATGTTAGAAGACGCTGGACCTACCGGTACGCCCTGAGTCTCATTACGTTTCAGATAACGCTGATAAATATCGAGTTGGTTGAACCATTCTTTTTTACTGCGACTATTCTTGGCTTTGCTCTGCCCAATGAGCGCCCACGGGATCGCATGAATATAAATAGATGGAAAACATGCAGATACGTCGGCATCAACAAGATAAACCGCGCCATGAGAAAGAGAGAGGTGTAGTTTTACATCGTTTGGAAATCGTTCCTTCTCCATCACCACGACACGACCAGCATCATAGTCTCTAAAAATGTATATACGTCGGTCATTATGTTTTTGTGGTTTGATCTGGCTATGATCATTAGTACAAATGTGTTTCAGTTTTTCCCAGTTATCTCGTATACACCCACAAAGTAATACAAAAGGCAACGGGTGAGGAATGTGCATAAGCCGAAGAACGTTGTTGAATCGAGTTGTACGGTATTGGATTTGATCAAATCCGTCTTTCCTATTATTATTCGTATGATATTGGATGAGCTCATCACCGATTTGAGGAGACAATTGTTCCGTTGAGAATAAAGGTGGAATATCGTCTCGTAACTCCTTAACCATTGGAAAATAATTAAATCGAAGGAGTCCCTCATATACATATTCTGAGCTAACTTCGGACATAATATGCAAAGCTCCTCAATCCGCTTTTTTAATCCGCATTATTTATTTGATTGAAAATCAGTACTGCAGATCATAAATTATATCCACAATATTCAAATTTTTGAATTTAAAAGGATCTCTCTTTTTATTAATAACATTTATCCGCTATTCTCCGTCAACAAAACCAACTGCGCCGCCAGCCGTTCATGCTCCGATTTTTCCTTCTCGAATTGCCCGCGTTCCTTCTCCACCACCTCCGCCGGCGCGCGTTCGGTGAAGTTGGCATTGGATAATTTCTTTTCCCGCCGTTCGATGCTGCCGGATAGTTGATCGATCTGCTTTTTGAGACGCTCGATTTCTTGTTTTTCCACTTCCGCCGGCCAATGCACGCGAATCTCGCAGCCGTCCACGATGCCGACCGATGATGCGGGATGGGGTTTGAGGTGAGACCCTGCAATCAACTCGTCATTGATTTTGCACAAGGTTTTCATCGCCGGATAGAACGCATGCAGAAATTTATCGCCGCTTGCGTTCTGCGTCATAAATTCAACGGTGGTGACGGCTGCGGGTGAAATGCCGAGCTCGCCGCGGATATTGCGGATGGTATAGATGATTTGTTGAAACCTGGCCACTTCCGATTCGAGAGAATCATCAATCCGATACAGTTCCGGTTGCGGATACCGAGTGCAGGAAATACTGACCACATGTTCTTCGGGAATTTCCAGCGTCTTCAAAATCTGCCATATTTCCTCAGTGATAAACGGTACAAATGGATGCAACATGCGTAGAGAGGATTCCAATACTTTCAAGGCAACGGTTTTCACGACTCGTTTAGCGTTTTCATCCTCGCCGTAGAGGCGTGGTTTGATCAACTCCAGATACCAATCGCAGTACTCGTGCCATATGAATTGATACAGGGCTTCGGACGACTCGTTGAATTTGTATTCCTCCATCCCTTTTCGCGCCGCCGCGATCGTATGTTGAAAACGGGACAGAATCCATCGGTCCGGCCATTCCAATTGCGCCGTCGGAATCTCGTTTGCGAGTATTTCTCCGTCTTCAATGGTCGCCATAATCAAGCGGGAAGCGTTCCATATTTTATTGGTGAAATTGCGATACCCTTCGATGCGCTCTTCCGCCAGATTGATATTGCGTCCCTGCGCGGCGAGGATTGCCAGCGTGAAACGGACGGAATCCACGCCGTATTGATTGATCACATCGATGGGATCGATGGCGTTGCCCAGCGATTTCGACATCTTGCGGCCCTGCGCGTCACGCACCAACGCGGTGATATACACATCGCTGAAGGGCACGTCTTTCATGATATACAGCCCCATCATGATCATGCGCGCCACCCAAAAATAAATGATGTCGTGCGCGGTGACGAGGACGGTGGTGGGATAAAAATAATCCAACAACGGCGTTTTGTCCGGCCAACCCATCGTCGAAAACGGCCACAGCGCGGAGGAAAACCACGTATCCAGCACATCCTCATCCTGACGAATGCCGGTTGAACCGCAATGCAAGCAGCGAGCGGGATCCGTACGCGCCACCGTTTCTTTCCCGCAGGCGTCGCAATACCAAACCGGGATGCGATGCCCCCACCAGATTTGCCGGGAAATGGGCCAATCCCGCACGTTTTCCACCCACGAGAAAAACGTATTTTCCCACTGCTTGGGAATAAAACGGGTTCGTTCCGCGCGAACGACTTTCAACGGCTCTTCCATCAACGGTTTCATTTTTATGAACCATTGCAGCGATAAATAAGGCTCGACAAAGGTATTGCATCGATAACAGGAACCAACCCGGTGTTCCAAATCGTCGATATTCTCGAGTAATCCCTGTTTTTGCAAATCCTCCACCACTCTTTTACGGGCAACGAATCGATCCAATCCTTGGTACGCCCCGCCATTTTCGTTAATGGTGGCGTCGGGGTTGAAAATATTGACTTGCGGAAGATTATGCCGTTTCCCCACTTCAAAATCGTTGATATCATGGGCAGGCGTGATTTTCAACGCGCCGGTTCCAAACTCACGATCGACATAGGAATCGGCGATTATCGGGATCCGCCGTTCCAGCAACGGCAGAATCACCTCTTTGCCGACAAGTTCACGATAACGTTCATCATCGGGATGAACAGCCACTGCGGTATCGCCCAACAGCGTTTCCGGACGAGTGGTGGCGATGGTCAAATGTCCCGATCCATCCGCCAGGCGATAATGGATATGATAGAATTTCCCGGTTTCGTCGACATATTCCACCTCATCGTCGGAAAGTGTGGTATGGCAGCGTGGGCACCAGTTGACGAGATAGGTTCCCCGATATAGATAACCATCCTCATAAAGGCGAACAAACACTTCCCGAACCGCGCGGGAACAGCCATCATCCATCGTGAAACGAGTGCGGGACCAATCGCAGGAGGAACCGAGATACTTCAATTGATGAATAATGGCGTCGCCATACTCTTTTTTCCATTCCCAAATTCGTTCGATCAATTTTTCGCGACCCAAATCATGGCGGGAAAGACCTTCTTTGGCCAATTGTTTTTCGACGACGTTTTGCGTGGCGATTCCGGCATGATCCGTGCCGGGCATCCATAACACTTCAAATCCTTCCATCCGTTTCCAGCGGCAAAGAATATCCTGCAACGTGTTATTTAATGCATGTCCGATATGCAATTTGCCGGTCACGTTCGGCGGCGGGATGACAATCGCGAAAGGAGCCTTGTCCGGATTCGGCGCCGCTCGAAACGAATCATGATTCAACCAGAATTGATACCATTTTTCCCGTGATGAGGAGGGGTCGTACCGTTTCGGTAATTCCATAGCAATTTTTCCTTTATTATAATGAACCTTTACATTTACGTATATGAAAAAATTTCGTTCTGATTTCAAAAGCCGGGCAAACAATACCAAGACCACCTTTTAAAGGTGGGAAATATTGTACTCGCGCTTTGCCCAAACGAAAAAGTATAAATGAGAGCGTTCCGTTCTGAAAGTGTCATCGGAAGCAGGAAGACAGCATTTTATAAGTCGAAAAAGAGGAAATACCTACTTGAAAAGCGTAAGGGGAGGAACATGGTTCCTCCCCTTACTGTTTTTTGAGGATTCGTTCTTCCGAACCCGCTCGCCCTTCAACAAGAACGTACTTTTTTCATGAAATTCATTATGATTGCGCACGCTTTTTCAGCCGTTTGACGGCTTTGAGATGTTTTTTACGCTTGCGAACACTCGGCTTCTCGTAATACGCGTTTTTGCGGATATCTTGCGGGATACTTTCCTTGATGCATTTCCGCTTGAAACGTTTGAGAGCCACGGCAATATCTTCTTCATCTCGCAACTCGACGGATACCAAATTCGATCACACCTTTACTTTTAAGATTGATTTCGGCAAAATGCCATTTTTTTGTTCAAAACCGAGATCTTGTTGAAAGAACTACAAATATACATTGCTTTCGGGAAATAGTCAATATTCTTGTAGCGAAAGATTTTTCATCATTGTTTCTCTGACTTCACAAACAACTTAAGGTGGATCAATATAAGTCTATTATTTAAAGATTGTTATATGGATAACAACCATCAATCACATGAACTTGAAAATCACATGAAAATATTGCGCAAAATCAGGCGCGGACCGGATTGTCATGCTCCTTCCTGCAAAGGAAGAGCGTAGCGTTTATGTATTGCTTTATTCTATGTTGGGAGGGGTGTGATTTTCCAATTCCATAAGGAATTCACTCATCGAAGAAGCCGTAACCGAAAGTTTAAATAATTCCTCCATCCTTTCAGAGGAAGAGATCGATTTCAACGCTTGATCGATTGTCGCCGGGATGAATCCAAAACGGATTTCCAGAGTGGTTTTAATTCCCTTTCGAATTCCTTCTTGAATCCCTTCTTGAATTCCTTTCTCAATCCCTTTCTCAATCCCTTTCTCAATCCCTTCCTCGATCCCTTCTTGTTTTCCCTCTGCCTTTCCCTTATCCACCAAATATTCAGCTATAGATGTCATCGTAGAATAACCTCCTCGTTTTAATGTCGCATCCACTTCACGGCTTAGGGCATCATGCATCGTCTTACAAACCCGGCGCTACTACATACTTTCCGCATCCTGTGATAGTGAATTCTCGTGCGCTGTTCTTTTGAATTTCCGCTCCCACGGGCGCATCCACTATCCCCCACCCTTCGCCGAACGGCAATTTCACATTCGCGTGTATTTCCGGCGGAATCTCCACTTCCAATCGCATCCTTCCCGGCTCCCAATTGACGAACACCTCACCTTTCGGCGTCATTGCGTGACCACAGACAAACGGCAAACCATAAGCGTTCGGCGCGATCGTTACGATTCCTCCCGCATCCCCGTTCGCGTCGTGGTTCCATCTTACCCCCAATAAGGTATCATGCAGCCACAGCAGGGCGACGGACGCCCAGCCATGCGAGCCGGTCGGATCGCCCGGCTGGCCGGAACATGCCGTCCCGACAGGCAGCCCCATTTCCTGATGCGTAATAAAATATTCCGGCAACGGTCCGCCCAACGGTCCCTGCAACGAAAGGGAAACCGAATTCGTCGGCGAAAACGGGAGATAAGAGCCGCATCGCCATAGCACATGCGCTACGGCGCGCTCGCCAAGTCCGTTTTGAGACAACACATTCAACGCGCGATATAAATAGGTGGGATTATTCCAGGCGTCGATTCCTTCCGGCGCTCTCCCGAACGGCGCGGGGAAAAATGTATCCAATATTTTTTGGCTGTCCTCGTTTGAAAACAATCCGGCTTCAATCGCGGAGAGCTGCGCCGCCTGACTTTTGCCCAGCAACTCATTCTCTTGCGAATCGAGCACATCCGCGGCATAAGAAATCTTTCCGTCTTTACGAATCACGAGATGGTTATGAAACGCTGCGATCATTTTTCCCCGCGTATCCGACCATTTGTCCGCCGCATCGTCCAAACCAAACGCCTGCGCCAACGTGATCGCCTGCCGCAACCGTTCGATCAACCAGCAATGCACGATCACGCTCACATCCGTTGCGCGTCGGGGATGACTGCCAACACGAATGTCGGCAAATAGGTTGTTGCTTCGGAATAATCCTTTCTCATCCACACACGCCAAAAGCAAATTCGTATAATCCACCAGCGTTTCCTTAAAGGAATCCAACGACGGCAGGGATTTGGAGGAATCGGCGTTGAACCCTCTCCACCGCCATTCGTCATACAACATGGTGATCCATTGCATTCCCCAATCCCAGCCGGTGATTTTCACGAAGGATTGCGGTGCGAAGCTGAGAAACCGCCCATTTTCCCGGCATTCCTGCGAATGAAGCAAAGTCAGCATCCGCAAATCCGAATCGCCGAACCACGTTTCCGCAATCCGCGCCCGCAGCCGGATGTCTTCCAGCCATTGCCCATCTTCGCGGCCGGGAGTATCAACATAGGTATCGCTCATCGTGATTTCCGCGTGAATCTTCGATAACTCCGCCAGCTGCTCCAAACGCAGATTTCCGCAGGTGAAACTGCCGCGCCACACCACCGAATATTGCGATTTGACCATACCCAGCCGATTGATCGTTATTTTGGATCCGCCGGTTGCATGGTTCGGAAACGTGATATGCAGGGTTAGATAACGCGCCGTACGTTCGTCTGGAATTTCCACCCATTCCGGCCTTCCCTTCCCTGCCGAAAAGTAACGATCTCCGTAAAATTTTCCAACGACGCCCTGTGTTTTGATTTTTCCGCTCTCGGCGTCGATGTGATAGGTCCCATCATAAGGGGAAAGATTCAACTCACAATATCCCAGCGACGCTGCGATTCCCGCACCATCGCTCACCCAATCCAAAACCGGATATCCATGCACCGGTTGATGAAAATCGAACGTGAGATAAAAAGTGTCGCCCGCTTTACCGACGATTTCCACCGCATCTCCCTCCGGAAAATCCGCCCATCGTTTCGTCAACTCTTCATCTCGCCGATAAACTGCCGTTTCCATCCGTTCGGGAAAAGAAACATCCTGCTTCATAACCGCCAGATCGGCATCGAACGGCTGCGCATACTCCACCCGGCCCGCCGCCAACAAACGTTGAACCGGGAAAAAATATTCTCGTTGCGGTTGGGGATACAAATCATGCATAACCGTCCAAATCGGGTTCTCGATTACTATCGCATTTTTCCAAACAAACGGCGGTTCTTCCGCATAGGCCAACTCATCCAGGATTTCATTCACCAAAGCCCCATCCAAAATCACCGGAAATCGGATACGCAAATCGCCGATGACTCCAATGATCTGCTGCTCGTGGCGAACAAATTCCGGCGCGATGGAAACGCGCCAATTCGCATCCGTAAAAATCGCATCCTGATCGCCGCATTGAAGCAAGACGCCGCCGCGGCGTTTTTCCTGGCGCTGAAAATTTTTAATCATTCCCCAATTCTGGTGCAAAATCAAAATCACGTTTTTCCCCGGCCGCAAATAGGGGCCAATTAGCACTTTTTCCGGGCGTAAAAAGTCCGGATGATAGCGAGTCACTTTGCGCCGCAGAACCTGCCCGTTCACGACCAGGCGCGCGTTGGCGTCGGCGGCGAACAACACCGTCAAATCCGGTCGCACGGTCTCCAAATCGATTATTTTTCGAAAATACGTGAATTGATTGGTCGCGAGAGGATCCAAATCCGGATGCCAAATCCACTTCCCTTTTTCTCCCAATACCGGTTGGGACATAGACATGCTGATTGAAACAGCATTGATGACCAACAGCCCAAAGAGGATTCCAACAATCTTTTTTCGCATGGCGCAAACTCCTTCCTTATGCCGTGAAACGATGGGTCTCACGGGATGATCCATCCTGCAAAAACAACAATACAATTTACTCATCCGCACGAATCCGCACGGCGGCTACGTAGGGAAATTCCTGCAAATCTCGAATGCGAAACAAGAGAAAACCCGGCGGAGGCGAAACCTTTTGGATATCGGTTTCATTGTATAAAATCACGTCGCAATCCATAGTCGATAATTTCCGGCTGTCTTCCGTCAACGCTCGTCCCCAAATAAAAAGGCCCCGAATTAACAGTTCGTGGCCAAAAATTTCCAGCGACAATGAAAAATCCTTCTTGATCCCCAAATAGACTCGGGGAGCATGAAGTTTGTTCAATAATTCTAATTTTTCACTGTAATTCAAGATTGTATTGGATGGGATGAATACAAACAATCCCACTATTTAATATATAGAAATGCGGTGGGTTTCTCTTTGTTCAACCCACTGTCCACTTTTACCGCACTGCGGAATCCTTGCTGATGACAATTTCTTTTACCGCCAGCCATCCCCCCGCCGCCGCAAATCGAAAATCCGCTCCCCCATTTTCGCGATTGACGAATCGCGCATCCTGCAAACGAATCGTATTCGTGATCCAGCGCTTCGAATTCGCGCATTGCACCAGCGCCGTATCCTTATAAGCTCCGTCGAGCGTCGCCGAATGATCATGCGAATCGTATTGCAGCACATGCCGTTCGAATCCTTCGTCCCAAAACGTATATGCGAACGTCAGCGTCTCCCGGTCATCATAATAAAACGGATCCGCCACGGAAAAATAAAGATACGTGTTTCCCGCCGAGGGTGTTTTCACACAACTCACGCCGTCGATCTCCGCTTCCTCCACCGGTCCATCCTGCTGTCCACGCACCAATCGGATTCCTTCTTCCTTTCCTCCGCGTCCCAGCGATACCCGCACCACTCGCTGGTCGCGATATTCATCCCCTTCCTCCGACGGCGGACGCGGGCGCAAATCGGGATACTGCAGCGTGATCTCTTCGTCTGATTTTTCGTTGCGTTTGAACCGGTCCGCATACGCGCGAGTCATCTCAATATATTGCCGGCCATATTCCAGCGAATCGCAAATATCCGTCCCTTCGTGCATCTCGTTCCACGTCTCAATCAACGCAATTCGCGCATTGCTGTTTAGAACATCGATCCAGCTTTTACGGTAAAAATTCCCATTCTCGCGGTCGCGGATCGGCGTGGACCGCCCCGGCACCGCCGAATCGTTGTATCCCGGCCCCAATTGCGCCACGCGGTCAAACACGCAGGGGCCGCTCAACGCCGCCCCCCACTGTGTGATCCCGTCGACGGAGAATCCCCACGAATTGTCTTTAATGATATACGGTCGGATGCCGTTGAAATCCCGTTGGAATCGCGCATACACGTAATCAATCGTGCTCTGATTGTGAAAGGCGGCAAAACCGCTGGAATAAAACACGATTAACGGGCGTCCGTCGATAGCGGCCCAATGCCGTGGATTGACCTGGTAAAAGAAATCGCGGATGGTGCGATAAAAAATATCCTTCCCCTCCGCCTCGCGTAGGTCATATCTTTCCGTTCGACCGGCAACGCCGCGCACGCCGGGCAACAGCGTGGAGGTGTCGTAAAAAAGTCCGATTTTCGGAGACGGTTTCCCCTCGCGTTTCCGCCGTTCCATCGCCGTTTGCAAGGGCCCCAGGCCGCGAATGCTGAAAACGATTCCTTGCGCGAAGTAATGATCCACCACCCCCCAATAAACCGGTAGGATAAAATCGATTCCCGCCGCCGTGCAATCATCCAACTGCTTTTCATGCCAGTCAATTGAGTTAAAACTCACCGCTTCAGCCGCCGGAAAATGATCCTGCAAACCATCGTCTGTGTACTCCGCATTATCAAAAAAATGATGTGCGGGATAATCGTACCAATAGAAATAATGCGTTCCCACAATCTTTTGCGGACTATGAAACGATTGAATCGCATCCAAATCCCACGAGCGCCAAACCGGACGAAACTCTTCCGTCATCGTGCAAAGTGGAATTACGGCGAGAATGGTTATGAAGAAAAAAATACGAACAATTGGCATTATTTTCTCCTATCCTTAATAAGGCTGTGAGGGTCCTTGTGAATCCGACGAAGGATCACCCAAATTTTTTACGTTTTTTGCTCATCCGACAAAATTGTTGAAATGGATGATTTCTGAATTTCGATTTTCACGTTTTCGGCAATTTTGACGACCGCAATATCATCCTTCATTCCAATGATCGAGCCATGAATCCCACCGGAGGTGATTACCTTATCGCCCTTTTTCAATTGGTTCACACGTTCCTCGTGCTTTTTCCGCTGTTTTTGCTGTGGACGAATGAGCAAAAAATAAAAAACCGCGAAAATCATTCCGAACATCATAATGGTCTGCCAAAACATGGCGCCGGGATCGGGTTGAGGAGCGAGTCCGGATTCCGCGGCCTCCGCGGCATAGACAGTGATCGCAAACATAGAAAACTCCTTCTCTCTTTAATAACACATCATACACTTATTCCCCTTTTCTCGCCCGTCAATGGAGGATTCAACACGCCCACCCCGCTAACGGAGAGGATTGAGGAGGGGAATTTCCAGCCGGTTCTGACTTTGCGCTATAGTATAAAACACCGATTCCGGCTAACAAGGCGACTCAGCTGTTGACAGATGCTTTTTGACGAATAATATATTACTCTCAGTTCCTGTTGGGGTGTAGACGAATGGTAAAGTCACCGGTCTTTGGAACCGGAGTTTGAAGGTTCGACTCCTTCCACCCCAGCCATTCCCATTTCCATCCAAATCAATATATCATCCATCCTCCGACAAAAGTATCCGGCGAACCGGGTTTTCCAACCGTCGGATCCTCCGCTTTCCAATTCGCGGGATCGTTCCCGGAACGCGCCGTCGAAATCCGCTGTAGAGACATTCCCGTACCGTCCGCTTCACTCGGCCACGGCGTCTGATGGAAATAGATGACTTCGTCAACTATTATCCAGCTGATCGCGCCGGCCGCCAAATCCACCGAAAGCGGTTTCTCCACCGCAATCCGTTCCCCGCGATTCGACAATTTGCCCGCATACGGTCCGCTGATTTGCACATCGTTGCGATTGATCCCATAGATTTGCACAAATCCATCGAGTAAAGTCGATTCCAGCGGATCGAATCCGACGATCAACAAGCGTCCATTCGCCGGAATCGATGTCCCGGCGGGAAACACATAATCCACTCCGCCATCCAATCGCCACGCGCCCAACTCGTTCCACAAATCCACCGCGGCCGCTGTGGGATTGAACAATTCCAGATATTCGTGGTTCGCGCGATCATACGTCGATTCTTCGTTTTGCGGCGGATGATACATCATTTCATCGATAACGAGGCGGCGGTAATCCGGCCGATTCGGCAAATCGCGGGTCGGATGCGCCGCTATCCAAAATGCGTCGCCGTCGACGGTGCGAGCGTAAGAAAGATTCACTTCCTGCCCTTTGAAACGGACCGCATCCACCACCCGATCCACCCCCGCAACGCCGGGCAAATACGACAGGAACAGCCGTTCCCCGTCTTTACTCAAGGCAAATCCGTTCATGCCGGCCTGATTGAAGTCGTGAACCTCATCAAAGCTTATCCGTTCGTTTGTACCGATATCCATCGATGGAAGGGCCCATTTTCGTAAATCATCTGCATCGTCGCTGAGATACCACCCTCCCAAATTCACTATGGAATGCGCGGTGTTATAAATCTCAATCCAGTCGCCGGAATCGCTGCCGTTTTGCGTAGAATCCTGCAAAGACGTATTTGCC
>QZKN01000140.1 GCA_003598175.1 Candidatus Omnitrophota bacterium | reverse complement strand
TGAAAAAGAAGGAATGGAAGGCCGCTTGCTTTCGTGGGCAATTGAAATCATTCCCGCCTGTCTCGAAACATTGATAGTGAAAAACGAGAGCGATACCCGTTCTCTGCGCATCCGCCTGGATGGGTACGGCAGTTTTGGCGACCAAAGTTTGGGAACCGCATCCGGCGCGCGATTCAGCGCAACGCCTGAATTGGATGCCGAGTTCTCCACGGTGTATGACTCGGCGTTGTTTATTCATCCGGCGGGGCGCTTTCTTGCTTCCTTGAACGTTTATCCGGACGGAAGAATGCCTTCCGTTCCGATGGTTCGGTATCCCGACAATTCTCTGCAGAGCACGTTTTATGTGGATTTCTGTGCGGTGAATCTCACGCAACGCCTGATGGAAGGACGGGACGGAGCTTTTGTTTTGACGCAGGAATACGAATTCGTCGCGCAGGAGCGCATCGATTCTCCGATTTACGTCAGTCGGTATATCAATACCAAAATGCCGCCAACCACGACCGATCAAACGGGCATCGCCAATTATGCGGCCATCGCCGATCCTTCCCTTCCCCATCCGACGTCATTTTTTGTTTTTAATGAAATTCACGCGTCGACGGCAGAGGAAAGCGTTTTCGTGGAAATCGGATACGCCCCCGAGCACGGAGATTTTTACGCTTATCTGATATCACCCTGGCGCAATGAGGAACGAATCAAATTTCCCGATCGTTTGCTGGCAGCCGGTTTGTCCATTTATCATTCACGTTCACAATGGGGAGATGAGGATAGAGATGGAGTGACGGATCCGGGCAAAGGCTTTGACGTGGCTGTGGCGGCGGCGACGCGCCTTTCGTTCGATCCGTTGAACCGAATCGCGCGCTACGTGGCGGTTACGCGCTGGGGATATGCAAGTCCGGCCCTGCTTTTGCAGGCGTCCCCATCGGAAGACATCGTCGTCAACACGCCGACGCCGACCCTGACGCCGACGCCGACGTATACGCCCACGGCGACGGCCACGGCCACACCGGCGCCGCCTCTGTGGATCAAACGCATTCCCGATATTCGCCTGTTTCAGCACGAAGCGGTGGAAGACCTTCTGGATTTGGATGATTACGTGATCGATCCGGATTCCCCGCTGGGTAATTTGACCTGGCGGATCAGCGAGAATCCGCACAATCTCCCGTTTCGGATCGATGCGGAGAATCGGCTTGCGTGCGCAGGCATTGCGGAAACGGGCGATTATGATTCGATCACCTTGCAAGTCACGGACGGCCTTTTCACCGCGTCGCAGGCGATTCGAATCAAAGTGTCTTCTTTCCTGACCGAGGCGTATTTTCAATTGCCGCCATTTATTCTGTTGCCATACGAGCGTTACGTGAGTTCGTATCGGCTTAACGATTTGATCGCGCTAAAAACCGGCGAGGAAACCATCCTTTGGAAATGGGAAGGCGCGCTGCCGGAAGGAATTCTTGACGTGACTATTCGCGACGACACGAGTTTCGTCGTTCTCGCGGATGCGCATCCGCCGGTCGGACCGGTGGTTCTGCCTTTTGTCGCCGTGCGAGCAGACATCACGCCCGGTCCATCTTCGACTCCGTCGTTTACGCCTCTGCCGCCAACCGCGACTTCCACTCCCACGTATACACCAACGCCCACCCGTACATTCACGCCCACGTTCTCGCCGTTGCCGACGGCGACGAATACGCCCACGTATTCTCCCTTGCCGACAGAGACATTGACCCCGACGCATACAATGACTGCGACGCCGACTTCCACGGCATCGCCGACATCGACCATGACGCCGTTACCGACATCGACGGCGACGCCCTCCTTCACGCCGACCGCCACGAATACGCCGTCGCCATCGGCGACGCGGACTCCCTTGCCGACGAATACACCGACCGCCACGTATACTCCAACCCCCACCGACACGCCAATGCCCACCGTCGCGCCGACGGCTTTCCCCACCCTCATCCCCACATCCACGCCGCTGCCGATCACTTCGTGCGCGAATGCTTTTATTTTTGAACGGAAGCCGATCGTCAAAATAAACGTGGGACCGGAGGATGTTTTATTCTATCAACCGGATCCAAACCGGCCGCCCGATTTGGTCATCGCCCATTATGACGAAGGGACGATTGATATTTACCGCAATCGTGAGGGAAATTTTTCGCTCTCTCGATCCTTTGACGCCGGTTTTGGCGTTGCCAATGTGGCGCTGGGCGACGTCAACGGCGACGCTCGACAGGATTTTGTGGCGTTGAATGCGGACCGGGAACGGTTGGTCGTATACGAAGCGACCGGCGACTATGATTTCGTCCGAGGAGCGGAATTGGATTTGAGCGAGGAAGAGATTCCCGACGTGTTTGAAATCAGCCGCGGCCTTCGCTACCAATCATTGGCGGTGGGAATGATCGACGCGGACCGATTCGCGGACGTGATCGTGCGCGCCCGTTCTTCCATTCTCGTTGTGAATTCGTCGAACGGTATTTTACAATTGCGCGAGCGAATTCCGATCGAGGGAACGACGCGTTTTCTAAAAGGATGCGATCTCGATCACGACGGCGACCTCGACTTCGTCGCGGCGGTGCGCACGAATCAAGGCCGGGAAGAACTGTGGATCTATCGCAACGACGATGGACAATTTCATCGAGTTCAGACGCATCGAACGGACCTGGATTTTGAGGGAAATCTTCCGGAAGATGCGGCGTTTCACGATTTGAACGGAGACGGCGTTCTCGATATGGGCATTTTGGTATTCAGCGGCGCCATCCAATTATTGACCGGTCGCGGCGATGGAACATTTGTATCGGTCGGCGAGGTCAATCCGTTTCCACTTGGCAGTATGGAAGGATTTGTCTTTGCCGATTTCAGCGCCAACGGCCGTCCGGATCTGGCGACGCTGCATCGCAGCCAGGAAGGATTGGTTTTGTACGTCAGCTGCGGCGACGCGCCGCTGGCGTTTACGGACGTGAAAAAATTCCCGACTGAAACCGCGTTTGTGACGGGCGAGGATTATGTGACGCTCGCGTTCGATCACAACGGCGACGGCGACGTGGACTTCGTCTTCACTTCCGGTTTTATGGATCAGTTGACCATCCTTGAGAATGGAAGGAATCCTTGACAGGAGGCGCGTTTTCATTTTTTCATATAATCCATCGCCATGGAAAGCATCCGGATCCGTCGATTCAACCATGAATTCATCCGCGGACCGGTTTCCCATCGTTGGATATCGAGTCTATTATATAGTGCAATCATCCTTTTCCGATCCGATCGATTCGGCAGGAGCAACAGGAAAATGAGGAATACGATGCGACAAAGTTTCACGTTGATCGAGTTGTTGATCGTGGTGGCGATTATCGGCATTTTGGCGGCGATTGCGGTCCCGAATTTTCTCAATGCGCAGACGCGGGCGCGTGTGGCGCGGGTCATGGGAGATCACAAGGCGATCGGAACCGCGCTGGAAACGTACGCCGTCGATCACAACATTTTTCCGTGGCCCATCGGCAACGGGCAGGGGCACTCGAATTATTCCGTCTACATCGAATACGTGCACGAGCTGACCACGCCGGTTGCGTATATCGCGAGTGTGGCGTATACCGACGTTTTCAAGCCGAAACGGGAAAACACGAACTGGTATCCGGAAGACACGATCTTCAGTTACCAGTACGTCAGTTACAACGGCAGCTGGGCGCGGTTGTCGAACGTGTCCGCCGCGATGAACGGGCAGTACGTGCCGGGATACTGCATTTCCAGCTACGGCCCCGATCAGGGCGCGAACGGGATTGAATGGCATCCGATGACCGGCAACCGCGACTCGATTTATCATCCCAGCAACGGTCTGGTCAGCAACGGCGATATCGGCCGCTTCGGCGGATCGGTGGTGGAGCGTACGGTGATGGGGGGATAAATCCGTATGTATGGAAATTAAATTTTAAAATCTTTTATGCTGTTAAATTTGCCAGGTGTATTTACAGATTTCATTCTGGCGAATGCTTGATGGCTATTGAGGACCGATGCAAAATACCCGCAACCTGAAATCAGGATCGATATTACCATAGCCCTGGCCGCCCTTCGACATAGGAACATGTTCCTAATTTATATAGGTACTATTTCCTAGTAAAATTAGGAACGCAATCATCCATTCTCCCCTATATAAATTCACGAAATTTATTAAAATACGTTTGTGATTCTGAAAGAACTTGAATCCCTGTATAGGTAGTTGCCAAAGTGGATTTCATTGAAGAGATTACGTTGTTCAACCCATTGAAACAGGGAGAGATTGAACCGGAAGGATCAAACGGCATGACTCATCCGTCAAATTTTCAATTATTTTCTGCTATGACCTGTCATTAATTGACTGTTTCCGGCTTCATTTTCAACCTTTTTTGAAAATTACCTTTATTTTAATTTTAATGCTTCTAACTTGTATAAAATCAGTGGATTAACGATGCTCGATTTGAAAAATTCACAACTTGGCATCGTTCTTGCTAATTACATTGTCGATGAATGCGTGAAAACGGCTGGATGGAGGAGATATCCGCACAACGGAACGCCAGGTCTCTTCCGCTGCGCATTCGATGATGGACGGTATTCCATCCGATGAAGAGAGGGGAAGGCGCATCGTGAAACATTGTTCTTGCCGTCAACGATGGCGGGAAATCCGAATTGCCGCGGCGATCCGGTGGTCATCCTTGATTCGTTTGATTTGCCGGGAATCGTTCACGCAAGCCGGGAGCGAAATTCGGATTCCTATTCATGTGCGCGATCACGGATGGGCGTTATGGGAATTCACAATATTTTGTGAAACATAATCACCATAAATATGGGGAGAAATCCATCATAATTTTCTCTTGTTTGTTGAGAGCATATCGTTTTTAGTGTATAAGCGCTGAGGGGTGTTGGATCATCTTATTGATTAATAATCTATTATCGATATAACATATTGATTTTTTAGGAGATATCAATGGAAGCCATCAACAAAAAAATCATTATCATCGACGAATCCTCGATTCTTCGCGAGGGGATCAAGAATGTCATTCACGGATGCAACGGCTTTGTCGTTTGCGGGGAAACCGGGCGAATATTCGAGGCGTACAGTCTCATCGAGGAAAAAAATCCCGCGATAACCATCATGAATATGAATTTGCCGAGCGTGGACAGCATTTCTCTGATCGTTGAAATCAAAAAACACTATCCCCACATGAAAATCCTGGTCATATCGGATCGGGAGGAATCGTTTATCTTCGAACGCGCGTTTCAGGCCGGCGTGGACGGCTTTCTCAACTTCTACGAACCGACGGAGAATTTGATCAAGGCGGTCCAGACGATCCTGCGGGGTGACTTGTATTACGACAGCGGCGACTCCAGGGGATTTATGGAAAGCATGTTGCGTTCGTTCAAATCGAACAATCCGCTGAAAGCGCTCAGCAAACGCGAGCAGGACGTGTTTTTCCTGATCGGCAGCGGTTTGGACCGCCAAAAAATCGCGGAAAAGTTGAATATCAGCCTGAATACGCTCGAATCGCACAAACAGCGGATCAAGGATAAACTAAACATGACGTCGGCTCATGATTTGACCCGCTTTGCCATCGAAAATTATCACAAATACTTGATGTAAAGACGCGGCGTCGGCGAGTTCGGGATGCTCCCATGAAGGTACCGTCGGCTGTCAACCTTTTGTATGGATATCAGCCTACTGCGTTGCGCCATCCCGTTCATGTTTTGAACCGAACGTCTGCAACTGTTTTTCCACGGTTTTTCGGATCATGATTCACTCCCTTCCGCATGTCGATTCCGCATATCGCTCGTAAAATTTTACCAAAAAAATTCATTATTTTTCAATGGAAATAGGGTCATTATTTTCTCTGGATATGTGAATTTTTATCAGGCAGGATGTGATCATGAAAAGAATAGAGGATTTTTTACACATAATGTTTATCATATTTTCGATTGGGATGCTCGGAGAGGAAGAGAGGCGGCTGAGGAGTGAAGTAAAAACGAACTCGCAAAAAATACCTACAACGCTTCGCAATTTTTTGATTTTATTTTGGTTATTTTTTTCTCTTGTTTAGTGTTTCAATTTTTTTTATAATGTTTACGATTAAATAATATTAGTGTGCAATAACCCAATGGTATTTGTTTTGAACAATTTATAACGGCAACGGAAGGGTATGATTTTGTGTGGAGAGCATGGGATACAATGGAAAAGGGGGCTGGCGTGTTATTCCTGCGCCGATTTTCTTCCCTCGCTGTGGACGGCGACGGATGGACGGAGCTTGCGGTCGGATTCCGTCGAATTCCCCGTTCAATTTTTCAATCCCTCCACTTTCGATGTTTCAACGCTTTTCATTTTGTTAGCCACGTTTTTACTCGTGATCGGGTCGTTGATCTATCTTTCTTATTGTTACAACCGTTATAAAAAGTATATGGAATTTCTCGAGGAAATGCAAACGCTGGATCTCAATCCCGAAGAGGAAGGCGCCTTCGCCTGGATGGTCAAACGCTATCAGATGAACGAACCGGTCGACATCCTCGCTTCCCTGCGCGCGTTCGACGAGATGGCGTGCCAGGAAATCCGGCGGGTGCTGGGCAGCGCCGGGTCGATCCAATCCAAATCGGATTTCATCGATACGGTGTACCAAATCCGCTCGCGCACCTATCGCCCGGAACAGGTGAAAACGGCGATGAACAAGAAAAAGAAAAAATAACCCGTAGGGACGGTTCGCGAACCGTCCCTTACGAACGGCATTGCATACAACATCGATTTTGATGAATCGGTTGAGAAAGGAGATTGGAAAATATACATTATACACTCCACAGATCATGAAAAAATCACCGAGAGATTCCTTTTTTAAAAGGAAAATGCATATGCATGTAAAATGATAGAGAAAGGTGGTAATCCCTATGCGAGTACAAACAAATGTTGTAACAATTGTGTGTATCACGGTGCTGTGGTTATGCACCAATTCGACTTTTGCGGCGACGGGAGGTACTGTAAATGTTGCCGCAGGTTCTTATACCGAAAATTTGTTGATTGATAAGAGCGTTGATATAGTAGGCGCCGGTCATGAAAACACCATAATTTCAGGCGCACATACTATCACAAGCAGCAATGTTCTTTTAGATGGAATGTCTTTTGATGTTGCGCAAAATACCGTAGGTATCACAATTGATTCGTCAGGATCAACAATTGACACGGTGATAATCCAAAACTCCAAAATTGACATGGAAAAAACAACCGGACCTTTTGTCGGAATTTGGATTGGTGGTAACACTCCAACAAATCCATTAACAAACATCACAATCTACAATAATATTTTTGCTGGACCGGGTGATATGAATGCCAATACATTCAAAATTGGAGGTGGTTTTGGTGAACCGCGAAATTGCGCTGTAAATGGACTCGATTTCACGAACAATACTGTCACTAAATCCTCTATACCCATCAACCTTGGCGATGCTAACATCACAGACATCCTCATCGATAACAACAACTTCGCCAGTACGGACGGCGTGGTGTATGTCTGGAATGATTATGGCACAACACCAAGCGGTGTACTATCACAATTCGTGTTCAGTAACAACGAAGTGGCTAATAGTAACACGTATGGTGTTGGAATTGATATTTTTGGAGTATTTGCAGATGCGAATTTCGGCGTAGAAAACTTGATCACCGGCAATAATTTTGCCGCTGGGATTCCTGGTATGGATTTAACAGTATTGACTAATGGAGTCGGTTCATTTCAAGCGGTTAGTATCAATTCTGCATTAACCACATACGTATTACCCGCAGAAAATAACTGGTGGGGTTCGTATGCTGGTCCGGGTGGCACCGATGGTGGTGGCCGTGTTGGTAGCGCTATATCCAGCAATGTGCCGGCAAAGGTAGATGCAGATCCATGGACTCTTGGGCAATATGGAATCGATAGCGACTCCGACACACAAAATAACGATATTGATCCTGATGACGATGGTGACGGCTACAATGACAACATCGAAACGAACGCGGGAACCGATGAGTTGGACAACTCTTCTTATCCTGCCGCTCCTGCTGTTGTTTATGTTGACGATGGTTGGTCAGATCAATCTGGTGTTGATGTATACAATGCCAATAATAGCACTTCATTAACTTGGAACATTGATGCTTTTGACACCATTCAGGAAGGGATCAATGCCGTACAATCTGGAGGAACGGTTAACGTACTTGCCGGTCTATATGAATGTGATCTGATCATTCAAAAAAGCCTTGAACTTGCCGGAGAAGACAAAGCGACTACAACCATCAAAGGTATAGCCACAGAACCTTGGACAAGTTTCCCGCTGGCCACTCAGAACATCGATGTCCAGGCTGATTCCGTGTCTATCAACGGTTTCACCATAGAAAGCCCGAATGTGGAAACCGGCAGTTATTCAAGCGGTCTTGTGATAACCGGATTGAATAACGCGATTTACGAAAACATTTTTTCTTCCGTATCTGTGAACGATGTAAATGATCCAGAAGTTGATGGAGGCTGCATCGTAATCCAGACCTATCGAGATGACATCCCCGGTTATAACAGTGATATTTCAGGTATGCAGATTTACAACAACACCTTTCAGGGAACGCCTGGCGGTGGTTATGTTGGAATCTTCATCAATCACACTCTAACAGGAGAGGGATCTGTAACGATTAATGGTAACAGTATGGAAGGAAATATCGTACAGGGTGTTTTCACCGAAAGGTATAACACCACGATCGATGATAACACTTTCAACGCTGCTGAATTCGCTGGTTGGGCTATTCTGATCCAAGATTTCAACTACCGACCTCAAAATAACGTAATCGCCAGTAACAACATCGTCTCGAACTTCGATTCTGGAGGAATTCTAGTAGGACGGGTTAATTCTGAAGATCCTTTTGATAAACAACTTCTGACCAACATTTCTATCACGGGAAATGAGGTTTCTGGAAACGCGGTTGGCATCAGAGTTCGTTCATCAGCAGGTGGGGTCTTAATCACACAAAACAGCATCAGTGGTAATACAACAAATAGTGTAATGAACACTGATCCTGACGCCGGTATATTGAATGCTTCCTTGAATTGGTGGGGAATCAATGTACCAGAAACTGTCGAAGATAGTCTAGACGCTACATCACCAATCGATTTCACGCCTCTTGTTGATAGTGAAATAGATGTTGATGATCAATCAAACGGATTCCAGCCAAGTATGGATTCTCTAACCGTTCATACTCTTGGTTCACAATCCGGTTCTGTCACACGTATTCAAGAAGCCATCAACAGCGTGCAGTAAGAAAGCAATATGAAATTCGAGTGAATCGAACATCATTGGCTTAAGCATAGCGAGCCCTGAACTCAACCAGGGCTCAGGGCTCGCACTTTTTTTTGGGGAAGGTTGTCTGAATCAGGATGGTCAGGATGGAAGGATTTTCAGGATGAGAAAATATGAGGTTGGAGAAAAATATCCTGGCCATCCTTGCATCCTGGATATCCTGATTCAGACAACAAACAACAAAAGATGAAATTTCTTCACTCAAAAAGCAAACCTTCTTTGCGGTTTTTCGGTGAGGAAATTTTTGCAGGAACAACTACATTTTGAATGAAAGTGGGTAAGCCCATGTTTAGACCTACCATTTTTCGCATTTTCTTCCTTTTTTGTTACTTACTAATAACTATGAATTTATCCGCTGGAGAAATTTATGTAAATGCTGATTTCGCTGGAACATCTACTGGTTCGTTATCTAATCCTTATAAAACTATTTCAGAAGGTATTACTAATGCAGAAATAAGTGATACAATACGTATAATCGGGAGAGTGAGTAGTGTACCTTATGATGAAAATGTAACTATTAATAAGAACCTGATTATTGAAGGTTATAATGGTGGAAACAGTTTTCCTATCATCGATGTCGCTAGCACTACTGAAATAGCTTTCACTATCAATTCTTTACTTGTAACCATTTCTAACCTGACTTTTTCAAACAGTGCAGAAAACGGTGGTTCATCTGTTGCTATTTATATCAATATTGCCGGTTCTATCACAATTTCAATTGAAGGATGTACGTTTAAAAAATATGCAAATGCTATAAAAATTGATGCTTCAATCGATAATGGAGGAATAGAAATTTTAGGTAATGCAATATTTATTGATGGTATTGATGCTAATGGTATTGGTATAAAAAATGAAAGTACCAGTTCTATTAATATCGATGCCGATGATAATTATTGGGGTATATATGATCCTGATATAATTGAAAATGATATTGTAATTGAAGGAATGACAGGTTCTGCAACTACTTTATGGAAACCATTTAGAGATTCAACATTTTTATATACCTTTAATCCTGATACCGGTCCAACTGATGTATATGTAAGCATGGGGTATGGAACAACAGGATCAAATGTCAGAAATGTCGGTGATCCAAATGGAGCAATCGTTCCAACACCGATGTCAACCGAAGGCCTTTATTGGCAATGGAACGCATTTTATTCCATCCAGGATGGCATCAACGCGGTTAAGTGAAAGTAACGCCGCCGTCCCGGCGGCATTTCCTATAAAGCCGGCAGGATGCCGGCGTTACAGAACGGACAGGATGTCAACGCTCTGGAAATTTTATTTACCTATTTACGAAAGCGAACCAAACATGAAACCCTTGAAACTTCTCTCTCTGCTCAACGCTCTGTTCATCATAGCCGCGTCCGCCCGCGCTGAGATTTACGTCTCTCCCGGCGTGTATCGCGAGCAGCTGGCGCTCTACAAAAGCGTCATCCTCATCGGCGCGGATAAGGAAACCACCTTCATCGACGCCCAGGGGACCGTCGGCCATGCGGTGAACATCACCGCCGGCAACGTCGAGTTCAGCGGATTCGCCATCCTCAACGCCGACGAGGAAGAAGAGGCGGGCATCCGCGTCGGGCCGGCGGTGGCGAACGTCTACATCCACGACTGCTCCATCGCCAACTCCTGCTATTACGGCATCTATATTCTCGAAGACGGAACCAATTCCACCACCAACATCACCGTCGAAAACTGCCTGATCTACAACGACAGCGACGCGAGCGCCGTCAACGCGGAAGATCAGGTCACCTTGATCGCCAAATACAATTATTGGGGAAGCTACAATCCCTTCAAAATCCAGGACCAGACCGAACTGAGCGTGGGGCCGGTCGAGTGGAAACCCTTCAAAAACGAGGCGCTGGACGACTATCTCTTCGATCCCGATACCGCCCCCAACGAGGTGTGGGTCGACGACGATTACGACGGGACCAGCCTGGAAACCTTGCAACAGACCGTCGGCGCAGAGGTCAACACCGGCGATCCGCTCTCGCCCGATTTCGCCGTCGGCGCGGGGCTGTATTGGGAATGGAACATCTTCGACACCATCACCCAGGCCGCGAAGACCGTCAAGTAAACCGTCAATCCATTGTGCATGAAAACATGTTCGAAACTCAAAGGAAAGTGGAAAAATAAAATGAAACGTCGGATTCTCCTTCTTCTCATACTCGCCGCCATCCTGTTCCCGTCCGCGGGTTCCGCTTCGGATCATCCCAAAATCCACGTCGCTCCGGGCGCTTATACCGAAACCGCGCCGCTGACCCGGCCGGGCATGGTCGTGCAGGGCGCCAACGCGGGTATATCCGCCGGCGTGCATGAGGGGAATCGCGACGCGGAATCGGTCGTCGTCGGCGGATTCGAGCTGCAGGCCGGCGGGATCGTGATCGACGGGTTCACCATCCACCCCACGGCCTCCGACGGCATCGGCGTTCTCGTGCTGCCCGGCACGGACAACCACGAAATTTGCAACAATATTCTGCAAGGGCCGGGAACGACGGGCGAAAACAAGGGCATTTATTTCCAGGGGGAATACACCAACGTCAAGGTGCTCGAAAACGAGCTGATGAACTGGTGTTATGCGATTTACTGTTATCTGAGCGGAGCGGGCATCGCGGTAAATTACAATTGCCTCGAGAACGATCAATGCGGCGTCTACATCCGGCAGGGAGAATACGCCGACATGAAAAACAACTGGTGGGGAGACAATAGCGGCCCGACCGTGACGACCAATCCGCACGGAACCGGCGTCACGATTTACCCGGCGAACGTTCCCACCGGCAACTATACCCCCTGGTTCCCGGTAAACGCGCCGCCGACCGCGCAGGACGTATACGTGAACACGAACGAAGACTATTCGGTCTCGGTGCAGCTGAACGGCGACGATCCGGAAACGGATCCCCTCACCTATGCCATTACCCGCGGCCCCACGCACGGCGCGTACAGCAATTTCAACCCCAACACGGGAACTCTGACCTATTCGCCGGACAGCAATTATTACGGCGAGGATACGATCCTGTACCAGGCGCGGGATTTACAATCCGATTCGAACACCGGAACGGTTTATATCACCATCACCTCGGTGGATGATCCGCCGTACGCGAATTTCCAAAGCGTCACGACGAACGAGAATCAATCCGTCGCGATCACGCTGAGAGGCGGGGATCCGGATGGCGATCCCATCAGCTTCAATATCGTTCGCCAGCCGTCGAACGGGTATATCACCGGATTCAATACTTCCACAGGAACGCTGACGTACACTCCTTACCCCTACTTCAGCGGAACGGATTCGTTCCAGTTTGAGACCTACGACGGGACGAGATCGTCCAACGCAACCAGCGTTTCGATCACGATCATGCAGATTTCCACATCGACGCCGACCTATACGGCGACCTATACGCAGGTTCCCGCGCCGCCATCGACCAACACGCCGGCGCCGCCGCCGACTTCGACGTTCACCCCGACGCCGCCCCATACAAGTACGCCCGAGGCAACGGCAACGCCGACGATCACTCTCACGGCGACCCCGCAGCCAACGGACACGCACACGCCGACAGCTGCGCCGACAGCGACGAATTCGCCCACAAATACGCCGACCACGGCAATGACGGCCACGCCCACATCCACGCGCACCTCCACAGCGACGCGGGTTCCCACGGCAACGGCGACGCGCACTGCCACGGCAACGGCGACACGGATTCCCACGGCGACAGCGTCACCCACAGTGACTGCGACAGCCACTGCGACAGCGACAGCTACGGCGACGCGGATTCCCACGGCAACGCCGACCGCAACGTCAACGCCGATCCCCACCAGCACCCCCACGCCGTCGCCGACGATCCCGCAGGGGCGTGTGATCGTGACGGATGACATTCATTCGTTCACGGACCGCAGCGGCGGCGAATCCATCGATCCGCCGTCCAGCCGGCAGCTGGTGATTCGCTGGAGTTTCACCGCGGCGCACTTCGATTTAAACAATTTGAAGGAATATCACGTCTGGGCGGTGGATGGGCAGAATCAGAACGTGTTTGTCGGGCGCGCCGGCGCTTCCGCAACCAGCATCGAATGGGGCGGGCCGGAATTCGGCAAGTCGTATCTGTTTTATGTCTATCCGATGACCATCAGAGGCGCGCCAGCCTTTTATGGTCCATATCGCAATACCGCAGCGGTGAAGTACGTGCAGGGCGAAGAACCGCCGACATCGACGCCAACAGCCGTTGCCACACGGATACCCACATCAATTCCGACGTCGGCGTTGACGACGACGCCGATCCCGACGTTCTTAGCGACGCCGATGTCGACGCCAACGCCGACATCCACCCCCAGAGCAACTGCAACGTTGGTCCCGGTTCCGTCGAATACACCGACGTCGGTTCCTACCATTCCGACCGGACGCGTAATCGTGACGGATGACATCCATTCCTTCACGGATCGCAGCGGCGGCGAATCCATCGATCCGCCGTCCAGCCGGCAGTTGGTGATTCGCTGGAGTTTCACCGCCGCGCACTTCGATTTCAGCAATCTGAAGGAATATCACGTCTGGGCGGTGGATACGGAGAACAATCGCGCGTTCGTCGGGCGCGCCGGCGCTTCCGCTGACAGCATCGAATGGGGCGGGCCGGAATTCGGCAAGTCCTACGTGTTTTATGTCTATCCGATGACCATCAGCGGCGCGCCAGCCTTTTATGGTCCGTATCGCAATACCGCAGCGGTGAAGTACGTGCAGGGCGAAGAACCGCCAACATCGACGCCGACGTCAACCCCCAGAGCCACCGCAACGCCGGTCACGCTTCCGTCGAATACGCCGACGTTGGTTCCTACCATTCCGGCCGGGCGTGTCATCGTAACGGATGACATCCATTCGCTCTTTGATCGCAGCGGCGGCGAATCCATCGATCCGCCGTCCAGCCGGCAGTTGGTGATTCGTTGGAGCTTTACGGCGGCGCAATTCGATTTCAGCAATTTGAAGGAATATCACGTCTGGGCGCTGGATGCGGAGGATAATCGAACGTTTGTCGGACGCGCTGACGCATCCGCGGAGAACATCGAATGGGGCGGGCCGGAATTCGGCAAGTCGTACCTGTTCTTCGTCTATCCGTTGACCCTCAGCGGAACGCCGCTCTACTACGGTCCGTATCGGAATACCGCGCCGGTGGCTTATATGCAAGGCGAAGAATTGCCGACGCCGACGCCGACCATGATCCCGACGGCAACCGTAATTCCGTCGCCAACGTTGATCCCGACGATTCCGCCGGGGCGCGTGATCGTAACGGACGACATCCATTCCTTCTTTGATCGCAGCGGCGGGGAATCCATCGATCCGCCGTCCAGCCGGCAATTGGCGATTCGCTGGAGTTTCACCGCCGTGCAATTCGATTTCAGCGATTTGAAGGAATATCACGTCTGGGCGCTGGATGCGGAAAATAATAGCGCGTTCGTCGGGCGCGCCGACGCATCCGCGGACAGCATCGAATGGGGCGAACCGGAATTCGGCAAGTCGTATCTGTTCTTCGTCTATCCGTTGACCCTCAGCGGAACGCCGCTCTACTACGGTCCGTATCGGAATACCGCGGCAGTAACCTATGTGCAAGGCGAGGAGCCCACGCCCATGCCGACGAGCACCATCACGCCCACGCCGGAATTCGGCGAATTCCCGACGGCGACTCCCACCGGCACGCCGACACAGACGCCGACCTTGGCATTCACCCCAACGCCGACGCCCACCGCCACGCCGGTGTTCATGCAGGTGATCGTATCGGATAACCTGGCGACGACCGGCGACCTCAGCGGCGGCAGCGATTACGACGCGCAGTCGCAAAAGGCCTTGGTGATCCGGTGGAATTTGCATGCATCAAGCGCATTACGAAATATCACGGACTTCCATCTGTACGTCAGCGTGGACGGCGCAACCTATGCGTTTCTCGGGCGAACCAATAACGGCGCGGCGCGCTTGTTCGAGTGGCGGACGACCGCATCCGGACTGACGGCGGCGGCATACCGCAATGGACCGCAATACGGCCGCAGTTATCAATTCCGCGTCTACGGCATCGAAAGAATCGATGCGACGCTCAAGTCCGTCGGACCGTTTACCCATTCCGGCCCCGTCGCATTTCGTCCGCTGGTTTCCATCACGGACAATCTGATCACGCAACTGGATCTCAGCAACGGGCGTGATTTCGATGCGGCGGATTCCCGCCAATTGGTCGTCCGCTTCCACTTCGCGGAGGAGCCGGAAGCAGTGGATCCCGGCAACATCAGCGACATCCATCTCTACGTCGCCGTGGACGGCGGCAATTATGCCTTTCTGGGACGCGCCGGCAGCGGGACCACATCGTTATACGAATGGAAAACCGGATCGCCGTTCCTGGCGGCCGCTTTCAGCAACGGTCCGGAATTTCAACATACCTATCAATTCCGCGTTTATCCCATGACTATCAGCGGCCCGCCGCGATTTTACGGCCCCTTCGAAACCGCGGGAGCGGTGGAATTTCTCTCGAATCAGTAAAAAACTTACATCGCCTATCCATATTTATTTGTGACCGGCGGGATCTTCCGATCCCGCCTTTTTTTTATCTGCATATTTCCGCTTGCCATCCTTCAGAAATTCGTCAAAACCGCGACGTTTCATTGGATGAATGAATCATTTGCATTCCGCTTCAAAAAAAATTGAAAAAAGAGGATATTTCTCTTGAACTATACCATAATTGAGTCTATTCTATATATGATTGTATTTATATGTTTTTTGCGAACATGGGTTCTTTGCTGGCTGATTTCATCATTTTTTTTCTGATCCTGCATTTTGGGACATGGGTTTGGGACAAAAGAGGAATCGGGGTGTTTCTTTGTAATCAAAAAAATTCCGTTGTCACGGAAAAAAGAAACATCGTCGAGGCTCTATCATGCATCCTGGAATTCATTGCTTCCGGCTGATTCTTCTGGCCCAATGTGTGTTCGTGTGTGTGTTTCCGACAGCTGTCCATGCGCAATCCATGCCGGCATGGAAGCAAATCAATCCCACTGTTTCTCCCCCCGCGAGAAAACTCCATGCAATCGTATATGACGAATCTCGCCAAAAAACCGTTCTGTTCGGCGGGTACGACGCCGGCGGCCGACGGAATGATCTGTGGGAATATAACGGCAGCGCATGGGAACAAATCAATACCGCCTCCCGTCCCTCGGCGCGCTATCGTTCTCCGATGATTTATGCAGCCCATCTGCAATCGATCTTTCTGTTCGGCGGTTCTGACAATGACGGACATAAAAACGACTTGTGGGAATTCAATGGAACTAATTGGAGCGAAAAAACAGGAATCCTGAATCCCCCCGCCGCCCGCAGCCGCCATGCGATGGTTTACGATTCCCATCGGCAAACCATCCTGCTGTTCGGCGGTTTTGACGGAAGCCGGTTGAACGACACGTGGGAATTCGATTTTTCCACGAACGCATGGACAAATCTTGCTCCCTCCAATCCCCCCTCCGCCCGCTACGATCCGGGCATGGTATACGATTCCCAACGACATAAAACCGTGCTATTCGGAGGTTATGACGGAAGCCGATTGAACGATACGTGGGAATACGATAGAAGCACAAATACCTGGAGCCTGCTCAGCCCGGCCATCTCTCCTCCCGCGCGCAGCGATCATGCCATGATTTACGACCCAGATCGACAAAAAATAGTCGTGATGGGAGGCTATAACGGCAGTACGCAACTCAGCGATACGTGGGAATTCGACGGAACCGGCTGGAGTGAAAACACCGCCGCCTCGCCTTCGTTGCGAACCGAACACGCAATGACTTACGACGCCCAACGCCGAAAAGTGGTTTTGTTCGGCGGGTATAAAACTTCGGAATATTACGACGACACATGGGAATATGGATTGCCGCCCGCAGAAGTGTGGGTCGATGACAACTGGGCCAGCGGCGTCGCGCCGGGAGAGGATCCCGATGCTTCCGGTCCGGCGACGGCGTTTGGTACGGATGCGTTCGCCACGGTTCAGAGCGCGATTGCGGGAGTCGCGAGCGGCGGAACCGTCCACATCGCGGCGGGAACCTATCTCGAACAAATCCGCCTGTCCAAAACCGTGACGCTGACCTCGTTGACCGGCGACCATACGACAGGGGGAGTCATTCTCAATCCCAACGGCGCGGAATATGAAGGTCCGCAAGCGGGAGCGGATCAGGTTCGAGCGGCGGTAACGTTGGAAACCGGCAGCGATCATACGATCCTCAAAGGAATCACGATTGAGAACAACTACGCCGACGCGTTGAACGGCAACGCAGGAATCGAGGCCATCGACGGCGGCATCGAACAAGTGACGATTGACGGAGTTCGGATCAACAACGTCGCGGGACACGCGGTCGGCGTCTATGACTCGGGGTACACCTGGCCGCCGTTGTCGGGATGGATCATTCGCAATTGCAGTTTCTCCGTAACGGGTGCGAATACCATCGCCATTCACGCCCAAAATATGGAGGAATTGACCATACAGGATTGTGAGATCGGCCCCGCGGATGAAAATGGGATCCGCTTGAGCAATACGAACATTGCCGAAATCCAAAACTGCCGTATCCATGATCTCGGCAAAACCGGCATTGAAATCGATTCCTACTGCACCGGAGAAATCCTAATCGCAAACAATGAACTATGGGCGGCGAATACCGCTTCCCTGGCAAATCACGGCGACGTTGTTTTCGGCGGCCAGTTCCTCCCCGATCCGCACGGCGACGACCCGGCGGCCATTACGATTCGGGATAATCGATTTCGAGACGGATGGATCGGCGTCTGCATAAAATCCGGCGAAGATATTTCCACACGCTCCATTCTTCTTCAAACCAATCTGTTTTCGAATCACACAAATGCCGCCGTTTCCCATGTGGGAAGCGGGACGCTGAACGCGGAAGAAAATTGGTGGGGAAACGAAAGCGGACCGCTTCACGCTACCCTGAATCCGCAAGGGAAAGGGGAAACCGTCATCGGCGACGTCGATTTCACCCCCTGGCTTGCCAACGTGCCCGGAAATCGTCCTCCCACGGCGATAGATGACAGTACGATCATTTTGGAAGACGGTGGGACTGTTGCGATCGATGTATTGGCAAACGACAGCGATCCGGATGGAGACGCGCTGACGATCGCATCGATTGTCCAGGGGAATCATGGTACTGCGTCCCGCATCGAGAACAACAAACGAATTGCGTACACGCCTAACGCCAATGTCTATGGAGAGGACACGATCACGTACACGATTACGGATGCTCGCGGGGGAACAGATACGGCCGCCATTGCCATCACGATTCTTTCACAACCCGATGCGCCGACCGCCGAGAATGTATCCGTGTCAACCGCTGAGGATTACCCGGTCTTTGTTCTTCTTCGCGGACATGACGTGGATGGGGATGCCATAGTCTACTCCATCGTTTCCCATCCCTTGCATGGCGCACTCAGCGGTTTCGATCCGGTCGGCGGTAGAGTCACGTATAATCCCGCCAGTAATTATTTCGGCAGTGATACCTTCACGTACCGCTGCCACGACGGACAACTTGATTCTTCGGATGCCACGGTTACGGTACATATTCGTGAAATCAATGATCCCCCGATCGCATACTCGCAAACGATTTCCACATCGGAAAACACATCCGTGAAAATTCTGTTACGAGGGGATGATGTTGATGGGAATTCGATTTCATATCACATCGTATCCCCTCCGGCGCAAGGCGCGCTCTCGGAATTCAATTCTTCCAACGGAAGTTTGGTTTATACCCCGAATCCCGGATTTTATGGCTTGGATTCTTTTCAGTTCATCACCAATGACGGCGTGCGTTTAGCCAATCAAGTTGCCGCTGTCGTCATTCATGTCATCCAAGTCTCGTTTCCCACTCAAATTCCGACGCCGACTCCCACAAATTCACCGCACCCTACGGCGACCCCTTCGCCCTATGTTACTCCGACACACACTCCGACTTTGACGTGTTCACCAACACAAACCTACACGCCTTCTCCCAGCTGCACCCCCACATGCACCTTTACCAATACGCCAACGCCGTCTCCGACTCCCACTCCGACGCTCTCCCCTTCCCCGACGCATACGCCCCGCGCAGGAAATCATTTTCCGGAAATTGCGATCCATCCGCAAACGCCATTGTTTTATCGGTTGAATGAACAGGGGCTCATTTCGATCATCGCGAGCGATAAAGACAAGGATCCGCTACAAATTTCATTCTCTTCCGACGCAAAACTCCGAAAACTATGCGATTGTTATCTGCCGGGAAACGCTTTTGTGGACCTCGTATTAGAAACATCACAACTCGGGGATTATTTTTTCGAAGTGAATGTGTATGACGGAAGCGACCGGACTCGCTTGAAGGTTTTGTATTCAATTGTCGAAACAAATTCCACTATTCCTCCTCCGTCGCCGACTCGGCAGGAAACGGGGACGATAAAACCGACGGCGACGCCCCGCGCGACTCCGTCCGGCGTATTGATCGTGACGGATTCCATTGAGACGTTTGATGATTTAAGCAATTTATCGGATACCGATTCGGCGGAAGTACGCGAATTGGGAATTCGTTGGTATGGGGATCCCATTCTTACGGATTTTGCCTTGCCGTATGAAATTCACGTCTACGCCAGGGAGGACGCCGGCGACTGTTTCTATCTCGGACGGATGCCGGAAAACGCCGATCCTTGCTTTCAATGGTTGAATCCGGAATTTGGCCATACCTACGAATTCGCCGCTTATCTGATCCTGTTACAAAACCGACCGGATGTATACGGCCCCTATTTCAATGCCGGCCCCGTCACGTTTTTGGAACAAACCACCTCCATGAATATTCCACCAACCGCCACGCCGTTGTATCGATGAAGGGAATCCCCATGATTACGGAGATTGAATTTGAACATTTGATGAAAAAAATCGAAGCGGATCCGATCATGGGGCTGCAAGCCGTTCGCGCCATCTGTCGTAGAGAATATCGCAGATGGAAAATGCAGCGCTTCCTGCAGTCACTTCGAAATTTATTTTTCAAAAAAAATAATACATGATATTTGCATTCCTCGTTTCCAGCCCGGTTCACGCATCTCGTCTCGACGTTTTATTCATGGTATCATTCCTTTGGTCGAAACCAATACGATTTTTCATGGTCGAGTGCGAATGAAATGATTAAGTAACGGACCCATGCAATAAAACCGGCAAAGGAATCCATTCCGCACCTCCGGTTTCCATAAATCATGAAGAGTCCAAGAGGAGGTGTATAACAATGAATCAGGAATGTTCATTATCCCGCAGAGGTTTCATGGCCGCGGCAGGAGGCGGTTTATTGGCAATGAGGGCATCCGCCGCAGGCGACGCTCGAAAGCGTCGAGACAAATCCGGCGATCCGGACCGGGGATTGAAATTGAGAGTGGCCTCTTATTCAACGAGAAAATTTTCTCTCGACGAAACCATCGATATGCTTCAGGCGCTGAATGTGCGGCACGTTACCCTCAAATCCATGCATCTGCCTTATGAAAACAGCCGCGAGGAGAGACAAGCCGCCGCCAAAAAAATCAAGGACGCCGGCATTGCGCTTATGGGAGGCGGAGTGATTTACCTGAAAAACGATGAAAAACAGATTCTGGATGCGTTCGAATACTGCCGCGACGCCGGCATGACCGTCATGGTGGCGGCGCCCGATCTCGACGCTCTTCCCACCGTCGAAAACATGGTGAAGGAATTCGACATCCGCGTGGCGATTCACAATCACGGACCCGGCGATCAAAAATACCCTTCTCCGCTCGACGCCTATCGCATCGCCAACGACTACGATTCGCGCATCGGCGTGTGTATTGATATCGGGCACAGCGTCCGCATCGGCGAGGATGAAATCGAAGTGATTTACGCTGTGAAAGACCGCCTATACGATTTTCATATTAAAGACGTGACCGAACGAACCGCGCGAGGAGCCAATATCGAAGTCGGCCGCGGCGTGATCGATATTCCCGGCGTGCTCAAAGCATTGCTGGATTTGAATTTTACCGGGCATGTGGCGTTGGAATATGAAAAAGATGAAAATAATCCTCTACCGGGCATGAAAGAATCATTTGGTTACATACGCGGTGTTTTGGCGGCTCTATAATACCACAAACAATGGCAGAAACAACACTGCCTTTGCCGCCCGAAAGCCTTTCCTATAAACCGCCATGACCGGTTGATCACAACGAATGATGAAAATGTGTGCTCCATTCCCCCCCTTAATCCCCCCGTCAACGGGGGAAAATGGGCTCCCTCCCCGTTGACGGGGAGGGTTGGGAAGGGGGACATTTTCCTATAAACCCACATGACCAATTGGTCACAACGAGACATGAAAATAGTATGTGGTGCAGACCGGAACCCCGCCCCACAAAACCACAAAAAAAGGCCCGATGTAAAAGGGGACATCGGGCTTGGGGAGGAAAGTGCGAAGAGGATCTTCGCAGTGCATTTATTGGTAAGGAGGCAAATATTTCTGTTGGTATCTCTTATTCTTTCCATTCATGTGCATTAACAATATTCATGCCAAAAAAAGACGCATGGAATGGCCTTGATACGTCTTTACAAAGCAGAAAATACTTCATTCGGAGCTAAGTGTATACATATCAGATGGTTAAATAAGATATTTCGGCGGGATTTCCATGCGAACTGCGGTTTTTGCATTCGTACAATCGCGGGAATGATGATAGCAAGCGTTGCAAATCAGACAGAATGAACCTTTTTTTACTGTTCGTTTTGAAACAGTTGTTTGTCTTTGGTACGCAAATATGAAACATGATCCGCGAGAAACGTCAACGCGGTTTCGCCGGGTTTTCGTAAAATCAGCAGGTAGCGATGGACCGGTAAAACATACATTTTTCCGCGATAGTGACTATCGATTTCAATTCCATGCGAGCCGGCCACGTAGATCGAACGAATTTTATCGTCTCCTTTTTGGAAACTCGTTTTCAGCGCCTCCAATTTGCGTTGTGTTTCGTTTTCATCCTGCGACGGTGTGATGGCGAGCAGGGATTCGGTTTCTCCCAATTGATACGACGCGAGAAACGTTGGGCCGAGAAATTCATACCCGAGCGGATTTTTGCGAACGAACTTTTCGCTGTTTGCAATTTTGCGGTTATCAAGAAAGAGTTGCAATTCCGTCGGGAACGAATCGATCCTGCCGATCCGCGCCGAAACCGCTTCGGCAAACCGGGGAAGCAGAGATTTCACCGTCTCTTCCGGACCGAACGCGGATAGTTTGACGTAATAGGAGCCTTGCAGGAAATTGAGACCGTACTCGCTGATCGAGCCCTGCACGCCGATTGGGGTAAACGTGTAAGAAGGAGATCGTTCGGCGCTGTATATGCCGAATGCGTTGAGCAGCGTGCCCATATTATAAATGTCCAATGTAAGTTCCACCTCGCCCTGTTTATATTCCACCGCAATCAGATTCTCGAAATCGTATTGAAAAAAGATATCCGCGGCGCCGTTGATATAGTCGTGCAGATTGTCGGTTACATAAAAATTCGGAGATCGGACCAATTCCAATTCCAGAGCGGATAGATCCGGTAACAGTGCAAGGAGACGATTCTGCTGCTCCTTCGTCAGGATTTCCGCGTTCCGATCTTCCCCGTTTTCCGAGGCGACAACGGAAAAAACAGACAATACCGTCATTAGAATGAAAACAACAGCGAGATTCGCGCGGCGCATAATCCTTTCCCCTTTCGTTCAATAAAAACCAATCGTTATAACAACGACGAGCGGGCTTTTCCTGATTCCCGCCGAGATGATCACAATCGATCTACATCGTTTGGTTGATTTTCTTGCTGATATTCTACCTTGGAATTCTCATTCCGGGAACCAGGCTTGCCGCGATCACGGGAATAGGGAAATTCCATTGCCGTTTTCTTGACCACGGCGATGTATTCGAATAAAGTCAAGTAAAACACTTCGTTCGCGCCGGTATCTCGGAATCATCTCCGACGCGAAACAAATCATTCCGCTACATGAAATGAAAGGATGTTATCGATGAAAACAAGTCGCTTTGCCGTCGTAATCGCCGCCGTTCTTGCCGGGATTTTTTTCTCACCGGTCAGTTCCATCGCAAACGTGTTTCCGCCGGAATTGTGCGTCGGCGGATTCATGATTGGCCCGCAAGCCTATAGTTTTAATCGGTATAGTTTCTTCGAAGCCGTGGAGAAAGCAAAAGAAGTCGGATGCAACGTAATCGAGGCCTATCCGGGCCAGAGATTGAACCCCGAGGACAAAACCGGATTCGACCACAATGCGTCTCCCTCTGTCTGGGCGAAAGCTTTGATGAAACTGGAAGCAACCGGCGTGCGACTGGTCAATTACGGCGTAGTCGGTCTGGGAAACGACGAAGCCGAAGCTCGCAAGGTCTTCGACTTCGCCAAAATCATGGGCATTCCCACGATCACGTCGGAGCCGCAGGAAAATTCGTTTGATTTGTTGGAAAAATTGGTGAAGGAATACAACATCAAACTCGCCATTCACAACCACCCCAAACGAGCCGACAACCCTGGTTATAAATACTGGGATCCCAATTTCGTCCTGGAATGCGTCAAAGGCCGCGATCCCCGCGTGGGCGCGTGTGCGGACACCGGCCATTGGATTCGTTCGGATGTCAAGCCGATCGAGGCGCTGAAAATTTTGGAAGGGCGCATCGTCAGCAGCCACTTGAAAGACTTGAACCAATTCGCCCCCGATGCGCACGACGTGCCGTTCGGCAAAGGCGTGGCGGATATCAAGGCATGTCTGGACGAATTGAAACGCCAGGGTTTTTCCGGCAATATTTCAATCGAATACGAATACAATTGGACGACATCCGTTCCCGAAATCAAGGAATGCGTCGACTTTGTCCGTGAATACGGAAAAACCAACTGAATTTCCGGCGAATTCATCGTTTATGTGTTGGAAGAGGAGAGGGGCGCGTGCGATCGCGCCCCTTCGTTCTTCCATCTGAAAAGGAAGAAATTCCCCCATGACTCGCATTTATACTCGTTCGGGTGATGATGGAACCACGGCGTTGGGCAATGGCGCTCGGGTAAAAAAAGATTGTCCGCTTGTCGAAGCGTACGGCGCCGTGGATGAACTGAACTCCATAATCGGCCAGGTTCTGGCCTGCGGCGTCGCCGATGAACTCCATCCCATTCTCGATGGGATTCAACTCGATCTGTTTGAATTGGGCGCGGACCTGGCGTTTCCCAAACAGACGGAGAACTCCGATCCTTCCTTTCGGATTCAACCGGCGCAAATTTCCGCGCTGGAACAAGCCATCGATCGATGGGAAGAAACGCTCGCGCCGTTGACGAATTTCATTCTGCCGCGTGGATCGATTGCGGCCTCGACCTTGCATCATGCGCGGGCGGTGTGCCGACGAGCGGAACGCAAAGCAGTCGGCGTCTATCAAAATACAAAAAACAATCCCGCTCTCAAATACCTGAATCGCCTGTCCGATCTCCTGTTCGTCATGGCGCGATTTCAAAACCAGCATGACGGATGCCCTGAAAAAAAATGGAAAACGCAATAAGATGTCATGAATATTGCGTGATCCAACGAAACATGTTCAGCGCGGTAAACCATCATGCCGAAAATACAATTTGAAAATTCGGTTTCGTGATTTCTTTCCTGGCGTTGTCTTTGGATCATTTTTTATAAAAGGGGAAAACTAGAATGTACGGCGCGATGCAATTGATGGTGGTATTGATTGTGACGGCGATGGTCCCTTGCGGTTTCGCCGCGGATTGGTGGGAACTCGAAACGGAAATGCAAAAAGGAGGGATTCTTTCTCTTGTCGACAAACCGTGGTGGAAACAAGCGTGTGATTTGAAAACCGGAGAGCAGTTTGTACTCGCATCCGCACACCCGGACGGCGGCATGATGATCGTGCGGCGGGAAAAACGCACGCGCACTCGTTCGCCGGAAGACATGATCGTGTGGATACTCGACGACGATAAGGATATGGATGCAAACCGACCGGAAGGGGATCAGGATAGCGATTGTTACATCGTCGATTACGGCTGCGACGGCGTGGTGGACCGGATGGTGGATTATATCGATGTGAACAACGACCAGATTCCGAATGAAATGGAAATCCGTTATTTTGTCGACGGCGAACTGCGGCGCGCGTGGTTCGGCAACGATCTGGACGGAGACGGATCCATGTGGGATCTGGCCGATTATGAATACACTGGCGATTTCTTTCGCAGCGACCCGTATGGCAACGGCGAAATTTATATGAACAAATATAATCCGAATGACAACACGTGGCTCCCGATTTCGGAATGCCCATTTGCTTTTTACGATACCGACGGAGACGGCGAATCGGAAATCGCGGTCCGGTTCAGCGTCGCGCCGCTTTCCTTTTCTCCCCGGCTCGATCCGGATTACGCCAACCAGCAGTCCCGTTATGAAGGCGGTTACGATCCGTCGATGACGCGGATGGGCGTCATGAATGTCCGTTATAGTTTTGACGTCGACGGCATGAGTACGAAGGACAATCCACTGCATTATGAGATGGGTTTTACAATGTCGGGCAGTCTTCCTTATGAATTTCCGTTGATGAACCGCAACCAGCCATTACGGCGAAGTCCGAAATGGACGGTTTGCATTCGCCACGATCAGGCGCGCAATGTGTCGGAAAAATATGTTGCCGAACAAACCGGATTTACCTGGCGAGAATTCGAAGACGCCGGTTTAAGGATCGGGCATCCCTCGCGGCCCGATTATGATCGCCGCTGGGAAGGCGTTTTTTGGACCTGGTCACGCCGCATCATTCACAATACCGGCGGTCCCATTCAGGATTGGAACGTCCGGCGGGAGTACATGCCCACCAGTTCCAACCGCCGATTTTTGTATTACTCTCCGATCGATCGCCGCTTGCATCTGAAGGGGGCTGCGGAAGGCTGGATTCAAATCGGCCGCATTGAAAACCAAGAGCCTCTCGGTGAAATCCGCATGTTGGATACGGACAATGACGGTTACTTCGAACGATGGGAATATTACACCGCCGATTCGGCCGAACCGTATCGCGTGGTCGATGCGGAAACAGATCAGAACCTGGATTTCAATGGCAACTGGCAGGAAATTTTCTCGTTTTACAATGATACGATCCTTCCCGAATCGATTCAACTGAACGAAGCGCTGATCAAACGATTTGAACAAATCGACGCGTCATGTTCCACTCCGCTCCCGCCCAACCTTTCCCAAGCATTGCAGCGGGAAATCAGTCCCGATGAAAACCGCTATCTGTTGGATATTATACGCGAACTCCGCTACCGGCAGTTTCGCGCATTCGTGCGGGATTGGAACAAGAAACAGGCGAATCAACTGCCGATGCAGGACCCGCGTTCCGATGAGGCGATCACGAGGCGATCGACGCGGATTTGGGAAGCGGCCATGTGTATTTCCCGATTTGAAATGGCTTATGAAAACGGCCACTATAAAAACGCCATCGAAATCATCGATACGATTCGTGAAATGATCCATGAAAAGGATTAAAAACAGGAGGGGAATCATGCTGCATTGTATACCGATCGTTTTCAAATATTTCACCGGATTCATGGCAGTCTTTCTGGCGTCTTCCTTCGCCTCGGCGCAATGGAGTCAGGAAGAGGATGCGGCTTACGCCAAGCGATTTCATGAACGGTTTCCACAAGTGTCACAGCCGCTCGCCATGAAGGACTATGCAACTCCCGCCCGGTATGACGAGCTGTTCATGGGCGAAAAATTGGAATCGGCGCTGCAGGAATTAAGCAACGACACTGGCAGCATCGCATGGGGCTGGTCCTATCGCATGATGTCGCTCAACGAAATGTTTCACGCGACGGGCGATGAACGCTATTTGCAGGCTAATGTCAAGGCCATTCAAAAGATCCTGGCGGCGCGGGATGACGCCAAGGGAATCAAATTGTGGACCGGCAAAATCGCGCCGGCGTGGGGTTCGGACAAATATGCGGAACGCGGACGGGCCATATTCGCCGTGCACACGGGTATGATCACCTATCCCATGTTCGATTGTCTTTTATTGGCCGGAAAAGAAAAGATCGGCAATGAATTCGACGTCATTTTGAACATGGCGCAGGAAAGTCTGGCGTTTCACGACCCGCAATGGCGCGACGGACCCGGCGAAGGAGAAGGACATTATGTCGGTCTGGATCAGGAAAACGTGATGGAGGGCAAACCGTTGCCCGGCAATCGATTGAGCGCGATGGGAAGAGCGTTGCTGTTTTCCTGGAAAGTATCCGGCAACCGTCAGTATTACGAACGCGCTCTCGCGCTGGGACGGTATATCAAAAACCGCTTGACGCTCGCCGCGGACGGTGCATATTATTGGCCGTATTGGCTCCCTCTCGAACCCGTTACCCAACCAGAGGCGAAAGAGTCCATCAATGGCGAAGATATCTCTCATGGTTCGTTGACGATGTCTCTGCCCATCCTGCTGGCATCGGATAAGCAAGTGTTTTCACATGAAGATATGTTGCGTTTGGGAGATACAGTTACAAAGGGATTCGCGCGATTGGACAACGGCATTCTTTTCGGCGACGTCACCGGCAATCCGAAATCAAATCCCGCTTTGGCGCAACTGCCGGCGCGCTGGCTGCTTCTGACGCCGTTCGTGCAGGATGTATCCCCACGCATTTCCACATTTTATCTGCATTACCAACCGACGCCGGGCCCGTTGGATTTGGCTTTACTGCTTCGATATGCCGTCAAATAAACCATATTCTTTTGATTTCTGCTTTTGGCAGGATATTTGCTATTTCAAACTATGCAGTCTCATAATGATATGGATTTCATTAGATGTAACAATTACGGTTTCATTGATATGTAACCTTTGCCGTTACAAACAGGTAGCATTTTTTCGTGTCGGGTAATTATGGATACTTCCAATTATGTCTCGTTCGAATCGATTTTGTCCGGAAAATCGTTTAAGGATTTGATCCTTCTCAAAGATGGCAAGCTGGATCTCAGCCGTTTCGATGCCTTGATGCGCGGCGTCCTTGAAGAAAGCATCAAATCGTCCAATGTTCCTCCGCATCAACTGGTTCGCGTCATCCGCGATGGCCGCGTGATTTGGATGACGGTAGAGCAAGCTCGGAACATGGTTGATTATCATCGGCATCACTCGATTGCGGACACATCTGCCACAGTCGCCAACGCCATCGAGATGGCCATTAACGGCGATATCAATTATCTGGAAGACGAAATGCTGATTTTGATGTGTCTGGCGGAATCGGGCAATAGCAAAAATGATGACGTAATGGCTAAATTTACCCGACGAAAACAGGAAGTGTTTCGATTGGTGAATGAGATTCGCGATAGTGAATCGGAATTGCAGCGCCGAAAAAGAGAGACGAACATCGTCAGCGATTTCGAAGAAAAAATGGGATTGATGCTGCAAGCTCGCCATAAGGGACAGGAACAACGCGCGATTCAACTCGCGCAGGAATTACGGGTCGACAAAAAGAAATACCTGCTCTTCGCCCGCTCGCTGGGACCGGATATTCAGAAAATCCGCCAGTTGCGCGGTGAACTGGTCCGAACGAAAGAAAAAGTTCTCGGCCATATCATGGAAGGAGTGGGAGCCGAGGCCAACAGTTTGTCTCTGTCGATCGATTCGCTGAAACAGAACATGGATCAACTCGAAAAAGCATTCAATCAATCCGCCGAATCAATGAAAGTGGACAATAAATATGTCGAAGCGCTGAAACAAAAAATGGCCGGCGTCCAAAAGGCAATCGAAAAAAAGACCGAACGAATCGAAGCGATCGAACAGGAAAAGGCGGCGTTGCAGCAGGAAATCGAAAAGACGAAACTGGTCGCCGACAAACTCGACACGGTCAACGTGGAAGACGGCATTAACGATCAGCTGAAAAAATTTCAGGACAGCGCTCCGAAAATCAAAAAAGAACCGGGTTTGCAGGCGCTCGTGGGAAAACAATCGGCTTCGCGCATGCATATCGAGCGTTGAGTTGTAGTGGAACTGTTCACGATTCAATGATGCCCCGGCAAAAAGTCAAAAATTGTGGTGCGGACATCCTGTCTGCAAAATAAATAGTGGCAGATTGTTGATTGATACGACAATATGTGCCGGTTCCAAAATTGAATCCGACTTTTTGCCGGCGCGTCATTTCTACACGAAGACAAGGCATTGGTCTTTACACCGCGCGCCCACCTTATTTTACGGCAAAGAAAGTTCCTCAATTCGCTGAATGATCTTCCTGACACAATCAAATCTTCCTTCCCATCGATTCGACAAGATATAATAATTATGAATTGGAAATAGTGAGAACGATGTTGCGTTCCTAATGTTTTATTTATGATAGAATAACAATGAAATCCGGTTCGAAATCCAAAAAGAAAATCCTTTGCATTCATTGCAAGCATTATCATGTGACGTGGGATCCGAAATTTCCGCACGGATGCAAGGCGTTGGGTTTCAAAACCGCGCGTCCCCCATCCTTTACAGTCAAGGAAAGCTCCGGAATGGATTGTTTTCTGTACGAGGAGATAAAAAAGAAAAGAAATTAACCCATCAACGATCCACCGGAAACCGGAAAGGCGTCGCCGGTTTGGAATGCCGCTTCGTCGCTGGCGAGATACAGCGCCAGATACGCCACTTCTTCCGGCTTGCCCATGCGGCCGATGGGTTGATAAGCGGATAAGGTTTGGAAAATCTCCTGCTCGCGGCCGGGATAATTCTTGCGCAGATATTCGTCCACGAACGGAGTGTGGATGCGCGCCGGGCAGATGCAATTGCAGCGGATGCCGCGATCGACGTAATCGAGCGCAATGCTTTTCGTCATCATCAGCACCGCGCCTTTCGACGCGGAATAGGCGAAACGGTCCTTCACCGCGATGAGAGATGCGATCGAGGCCATGTTGATGATCACACCCTGCCGGCGTTCCAGCATGGAGGGCAACACCGCTTTCGATACGTTGAACACGCCGGCGATGTTGACTCGCATAATGCGCTCGAAATCCTCTGCCGACGTATTGACGAGATCCCCCACCAAACCGACGCCCGCATTGTTGACGAGAACATCAATGCATTCACTTTCTTTCAACACATGAGTAACCGCCGCGCGGATCGTTTCCGGCTGCGTGACGTCGCAATGAATGAAGTATACATCGCCGCCCTCTGCGCGGATTTTTTGAGCGGTTTCGTTCCCGCCTGGTTCATTGATATCCGCAATCCAGACCTTCGATCCCGCTTGCGCATAGACGCCGGCGATTGCCTGGCCGATGCCAGACGCCGCGCCGGTTATGAATGCGGTTTTGTTGTTTAAATTAAAATATGCATGCGTCATAATTTTTTTCCTGCCATTTATATAAATGAAAGTGGTTGACCCGGCTTCACTTTTGGGGTTGCGCTTCACTTTTTAGCCTACCCTGCGTTCTCGTGCAAAGCATATCATTTCTGCTTATGTTCATAAATGGTTGAATACGGTAACGCCATCAATGAAAAAATCGTGTATAATGATATCTCGACAGTTCGAAGTTAATTCTAACCCGAAGTTCCACCCCGATATATGGTATAAGTGATTGTAAATCAAGGGATTAGTGAAACTTCCGTTGTGTGCGTACTGGGTACAAAGAGATTATAGGCGAAGGTGCAGCAGATCGATAGCGCGTTGTTGCAGGGGATTGGGGAGCGTGGTTTTCTCGAAAGCGGGCAGGCGAGCGGATTTGGGCTGGTGGCGGTTGGTGACGATGGCGGCGAGGCATTGCAGCAAGGAATGAAAACTCTGCACGGGAAATCCATCGTCGGTGATTTTGGTTTCCATTTTTTGTAAGGCCTCCGGAGACCGCTGCGCCGGCTCGACAGCGGAATCTCGCAGCGCCGCGGCGGTTTCTTTGTCGGCATCATCAAAGAGCAGCGGAGCGAGAGCCTGGCGCATGTGCCACTCGACATAGTAAGCCAGCATACACAGAAAC
>QZKN01000173.1 GCA_003598175.1 Candidatus Omnitrophota bacterium | reverse complement strand
CTTTCCTCCGGTACGTCCCTATCGGACCTTCCGGATTCTCGACCTGAAGTGGCTCACTTTTATAGCGATGTTTGGCTCAATTTTTCACTGATGTTTCCAGTGAAGAGTCGCGGGGAGCATGGGCGCCATGGCAAGCGAAACAGCCCTTGAAAGGCCGTCACTTGTCACCCGGCAAAGTGGACTTTATCCTGTGCCATGAGCACTCACACACGTTCCCAGGAGTATAACCATGACCGCGCCTGATCGTCCGACCCTGACCCTCCACGACGAACGAGAAAAATGGCGCTGCCCGCAGCTGGGCGGTCCCGTCCATTTCGAATATTGCCGCCGTATGAACAGGAACCTGCCCTGTCATCAGCTGTATAAATGCTGGAGTGAAGAGTTCGACGTGGATGATTATGTGAAACAGAATTTTACGGAAGAGGAGATCGTAAACGTATTCCACACGCCCCCGCTCGGACGCGTCGGAACGATTTTCGATGTGTTGCGCCGCGTGGAGGAAGCGAAAAAGAAGCAGTAAATCGTCCATGAAAATATTATTCCTGCTTCCCCAAATCCCCTACCCGCCGCACAGCGGCGGCCGCATCGTGACCTGGAACACCGTCAAACGCTTTGCCGAATCCTGCGAGGTCCGCGTGGCCTGTCTCTATCATCATCCCGCCGAACTCGAAGATCTTGATCCTGTGAAAGCGATCTGTCACGAAGTCGCGGCGTTTCCGGCTTATGGAAAATGGTCGATCACGCCGTTCCTGACGTGCGCGGTTTCACCGTGGCCATACAAAGCGCATCGGTTTTTCAATCGCGAACTGTTCGATTACGTGCAACGATTGGCGCGGCGGGAATCGTTCGACGTCATCCATGCGCAGAATTTTTATACGACGCCGTACGTCGTCGGCGACGAAACCTGCCTGAAGATTCATTACAAGGAAAACGTGGAAGGTAATATCCTACTGCGGTATGCAAAAACCTCACGAAATCCGTTGATCAAAACCGCCGCCTGGGCCGAAGGGCGGCGCACCCGTCGCTTTGAATGGCAGGCTTGTAAAAAATTCGACCAAATCCTGACGATTTCCCCTCTCGATCGAGACACGCTGCTGCGACTCGATCCCTCGCTTCCCATCCGGCATCAGCGGCCGGGCGTCGATCTGGATGCCTATCCGTTTCTCGACGAACCATCCGGGCCGCCGAATGTGGTTTTTACCGGCACGATGTCGTATTATCCCAATTCCGACGGCGCGCTGGCGTTTTTACAAACCACCTGGCCGTTGATCAAACAACAGGTTCCGAATATTCGTTGCACGATCGTGGGCGCGGATCCGCCGGAAGCCATCCGTCGGATGCACGGCCACAACGACATCTGCATAACCGGCCGCGTGGAACATATTCGCGAGTATTTGCAATCCACTCACATTTACATCGTTCCGTTACGAGTGGGCGGGGGAATTCGGTTGAAAATTTTGGAAGCGATGGCGTCCGGCCTGGCCATCGTCAGCACGCCGATCGGCTGCGAAGGATTGGAAGGAAAACACGGCGAGCATCTCCTGATTGCGGAGATGCCCGATAATTTCGCCGATGCAGTAATCGCATTGGCCAACAATCACGAAAAACGTTTATACATTCGCAACAACGCCCGCGCGCTGGCGGAAAACGTATACGATTGGGATATCGTCATCCGGTCCCAGCTGGAGTTATACCGCTCCCTCCTGTCCCGGCGGCGGACGCATTCGGAATTTCCGGCGTCGGAGCAGGGAAAATCGGCTCCGGCGTCGGGTACGGCGTAGGCGTCGGTTCGATCCCGTACAATTCTTCCTCGCTGGTTTCCGAATACGCCTTGATCAAATCGGCGGCCGTGTCCGGATTGGTTTTTCCGATCGCCGTAATCATCTCCTGCATGCCTTTTCCCGTAATTCTGTGCATGATTCTCAAAACCAGAAGACGATTATCTCGTATTCCCTCGTTTTCTTTTTCTCTCTGCTCTATCAAAACCGTTTTTTCCTCTTCCGTAATCCCCTGCATCGCCAGGATATCATCGTAGGGCTTTTCTTTCTTGAACAAACTGGTGAGAATGGGCGCCACTTCTTTGGATTTGGCGGCGGAGATGGCTTTGGCCAGTGTGTCTTCCCGCTCACTGATATTGCTTTTCTTGCGCTCTTCCAATTCGGTCTTGAGATCGGTCATCGTGGTGATATACTCCGTCACTTGATCGACCAGGCCGCTGAGTTGTTGCTCATGAGTTGCAATTTGCTTTTCCCGATTGTTCAGCTCGTCCTCGCGCGTCCGGAGCTGCTCCGCCCACTGCTCCAACCGTTCCCGTTCCTGCGCCATTTTTTGGAGAAGGAGCGGCATCGGCGTGTTGGGATCGCCGATCATGTCATTGAGAGTATAAAAATCTCCTTCCACCGTGGCCGATTGAATGCTGACAGCGGGTGTGGGGCTTTTGATTTGAATGCCGAGAAAAGGAATCTTCGCCAGCATCTCTTTTTTAATGGCGCCGGTATACACGCCGATCGCGGCGGCGGCGCCTACCAGCAAAAGCGGAACCAGCAAATAGAGCAACACGCCGCCCGATTCTTTGTTGCGCCGATAAAATCCCTGACCTCCGATCTCGTCCATTTGATAACTCTCCTGCCTTCGGAATTCGGCTTCCCAATCCGCCTTGCGCTTTTCGCGCAGCCGTTCCAGCATTTTTTCCTCTTGATACAATTTTACGAGTTCTTGTTGTTTTTTCTGTTGTTCCGTTTGCAGTTTTTTGATATCCGCTTGCTTCTGGCGTTCGACTTTCGCCATATAATTTTGGAAAAGATCGAGCGACCGTTCCGCCTGAATCAGATTTTCGTCGGGAACTTCTTCAACCAGACGGCGGCGCATGTCGTGCACCTGCCGGCGGCCCTCGTCGATTTCACGAATGAGCGTCTGAATTCGATCTTCGAGTTCCTTGATCTCCTCTTCTTTGCGCTCGATCTGATAATTTTTCAAGCGTACGACCGGTTCCAGGCGAAATTGAAAGTTTCTCATCGCGCGGCTCCCTGCGCCTTCGCCGGCGGAGCGGCTTTTCGCAGAGCGCATTTTTGGGCGATATCCATCATCTGTTTGACCGAATCGTCATACGGCACGGCTTCCCGAATTCCCTGCTTCAAAAACGCGTTGATGGTTGGAATCATATCGATGGCCAAATCGATTTCAAGATTTGTTCCTTTCTGATACGCGCCGATGTTGATCAAGTCTTCCGCATCGCGATAAATCGAAGTGACTTCGGCCAATCGGCGAGCAGAGGTCACCTGATTTTCCGGAACGATATCCACCATCACGCGGCTGATGCTTTGCAGCACATCGACGGAGGGATAATGATTTTTATGCGCCAATTGCCGCGACAATACAATATGGCCGTCCAGAATACCTCGGGTTGCATCCGCGATCGGTTCGTTCATGTCGTCGCCTTCCACAAGAACCGTGAAAAGGCCGGTTACCGTACCCTCGTCCGGCGTCGTGCCTGCCCGTTCGAGAAAAGAAGGCAGAAGCGCAAACACCGACGGAGTATACCCACGCGTCGTCGGCGGCTCACCCGCGGCGAGGCCCACTTCGCGCTGCGCCATCGCCATGCGCGTCACCGAATCCATCATAAACAGAACATCCTTGCCCATATCCCGGAAATACTCGGCGATGGTCATGGCCGTCAATGCGCCCTTTACTCGCAGCAACGGCGGATTATCGCTCGTAGCCACCACCAGCACGCTTCTCTTGAGTCCTTCTTCGCCCAAATCTTTCTCGATAAATTCCCGCAATTCGCGTCCGCGCTCGCCGATCAAGGCGATCACGTTGATTTCCGCCTCGGTCGAACGCGCGATCATCCCCATCAGCGTGCTTTTTCCCACTCCGCTGCCGGAAAAAACGCCGATGCGTTGTCCCCGCCCCCACGTCAAAATCGTATCGATCACCTTCACGCCCGTCGCCAGTGGTTGTGTGATTCGTCGGCGAGTGATCGCGCTGGGTGGTTTGTTGTAGATCGAACGCAGATCAGACGTTTTGGCGGGTCCTTTTCCATCGCACGGGACGCCGAGACCATTCAGTATGCGCCCGAGCAGTCCCTCGCCGCACCGGACTTTCAACGGGCCGCCCGAAGAAACCACTTCACAGCCGGGACGAATTCCGGTCACGTCCCCAAACGCCATTAAAATAACTCGGCCGGAGCGAAAACCGACGATTTCCGCCGGAATGGATTCATGATCGCCGGACGGATAGATAAAAACCAAATCGCCGATGGCGCCGCCTGGCCCGCGGGCTAATATCACAACGCCCACCAGCTCATCCACATAACCGCGTTGGCGGATCAACTGGGTATGGTTGAGGGACCAGCGAATTGCGTCCCAATCGATTGCATGGGTTGCCAGTTTCATGGATTCAGCAGCGTTTCGTTCATGATTTCGAGTTGTTTGTCAATGCGGGCGTCGATCCCGCCTACTCCGGATTCGACGATGACTCCGCCTTTATTCACGCGGTTATCGATTTCAAGCGAGATTTTCTCGATATCATCGAACCGGCGGGTAAAATCGTCGACCCATTCTTCGATTTTCACCTTGTCGTCGGGATGGACGCAAATCCGGATCGTTTGCCGATCCGCCGCCATGCGGATACACTCCTGTGCAACGCGCACGACGATTTCATCATCCTCTTCAATTTTGCATTGAATCACCCGCGAGACGATTTCACTGACGAGTTTGCGGATTTCCTGTTCCTGATCGCGAATCATGCCTTCCAGAATTTTCTGTCCTTCGGCGATCATGGCTTGCAGCTGATTCAATAATCCCGCGACTTTTTTTCGCGCTTCTTCAAGCCCTTGATTCAATCCCTGCTGATGCCCCTGCTGGCGGGCTTGTTCTTTCAGGCCTTCGCCTTCCGCTCTTGCCTGATTCAGGATTTCCTCTTTTTCGGTTTGCGCTGATGCGAGAATTTCATCCGCCTGCGTGGAAGCGTCCTGCAAAATCATTTCTTCCTGCTGCTGGGCGGCGGCAATAATATCCGCCGCTTCGTCTTCCGCCTGCCGTAACACTTTCTCCCGCTCCACGATTTTATACGGGACCTGTTCTCTGACGTTGGGCGCTTTAATAATTCGGGGCATAGGCGAAATTCCACAATAGGACGAAACTGCCGTAATGGCGCCCACCGTTGAAACGGCGGGCTTGATATCGTTAGCCCCCGCGGGGCATTTGATCTCAAGCCCAGCCTTTCGAGGCTGGGCATGGGATACTCTGCTTTTGTTTGATCAAACTCCAATGCAATCTCGCCACGTAAAATTCAGCGAAGACAACTCACCAATCGACGTTACGATTTTCCCACCGCTTTGTTCTATCCAATATTGTACCTGAAGATTGACCAAAACTCCCACATTTTCTCCGGCTCGGCGAAAATCGCCGCGATAGCCGTTGATCACTTTATTTCCCAGACCAAATGCGTAACCGATTTCCGAAGCGGTTCCCGAATCCACGTCCGCACCGTCCAAAACCGCCAGAACTCCATCGCACGAACACAGGCAGTTCGCATTCCGTTCCGCAATCCGCATGGAAATCCGATGAAATTCACTTCGTTTGGCAAAAAGATCGGAATTGGATTCCGCCTGTTGGAATTCTTTTTCCAAATCATGGGATTGCTCCCACGGATTGACGACTTCGTACCCCAATCGCTGCAATTCCTTGCACAAAACAGGCAGAAATCCTTTTGTACTTTCCGCGAAACCAAGCGGGGAAGCGAGAAATATTTTCATGAATGTTCCTTCATTATGGTTGATCAATCGACATATTGCTCATTCGCGCCGCGCGAAATCGTAATCTCACCGTTTTCTTCCATCCGGCGCAGCACATTGATAATAAACTGCTGTGATTCTTCCACTTGTTTGAGCCGTAACGGTCCCATCACGGACATATCATCCTGCAATGTCGCCGCGGCGCGGGATGACATGTTGCTGAAAATCTGACTTCTGACCTCATCGCCGGCGCCTTTCAACGCCGCGGCCAGGGTTTTCATGTCCACCTCACTCAAAATCTTTTGCACGGCGCGGTCGTCCAGTTTAATCAAATCATCGAAGGTGAACATGTGTTTTTTGACTTCGGTCGCCAATTCCTGATTTTCACTTTCCAGATTTTCCAAAATATGCCGACTGGTGCCTTGATCGACCCGATTCAAGAGTTCGACCAACGAATCCACGCCGCCGGACCGGGTGAATTCCTGCGTCAGGACCGTCGTAAGTTTCTTTTCCAGCACACGTTCGACATCCGCGATGATTTCCGGACTGATTTGATCCATCGTGGCCAGGCGAAGGGCGACCTCGTGTTGGATGCTCGGCGGCAGCGCCGACATGATTTCCGCCGCGCGGTCATATTCCAAATGTGAGAGAATCAAGGCAATGGTTTGCGGATGTTCGTGTTGCACGAAGTGAACCAAATGTCCCACATCGACGTGTTTTAAAAAATCAAACGGATTGCCGGTCAGAATGCCCTGTAACCGTTCGATAATATCGAGCGCCTTGCTCGGTCCCAGCGCTCGTTCGAGAATCTCGCGGGCGGTGGCAATCCCGCCGTGGCTGATATATTGCTTGGCCATGGCGGTGTGATAAAATTCTTCGATGACCTGTGCACTCAATTCCTGCGAAACCACGCCGAGATTGGCCAATTCCAGTGTAATTTGCTCGATTTCATAATCGCTTAGATTTCGATACACATCGGCGGCCACATCCGGGCCGAGCGTGAGCAGAAGGATGGCGGCCTTTTTGCGTCCACTCAACGGTCCACGTTTTTTGACAGCCGGCATGGCCTTTTCCTCCTCTCCATTTCATCAATTGGTTAACCAAGCCTTGATGATACCCGCCACCTCTTCCGGTTTTTCCGCCGCGTAATTGATGACGTGTTCCTGCATCTTCAAACGCCGTTGTTCTTCCGCGGGCAAGCTGGCAATATCGCCGAATTCGGAAAGTCCCAATTGCGCCAGCGTAAGTTCCTTGGCTTCCGTAACCGGTTCGATAGGGATTTCTTCTTCCAAGGATTCTTCTTCCACTTCCGCCGGTCGAAACGCTCGTTGGAAAAAGATATAAGCAAAATAGCCGAGAGCGAAAAGCAGGATCAGAGGAATCATCGATTTCACGATGGTCATCACATTGTTCCAAAATAGCTCCCGGGCGAGCGCTTGTTCATACGATTTGTCAAAACTTTGTTGCCCGATGATAAACGAATATTTGCTGGTATCCGCCGCGCTCATCAACGAAGGCAAGCCGGCCGCATTTTTGAGCATTTTTTCAAATTGCGTCATTTGATCCTCATCTCGCGGCGTCGGATTTCCGTCCGCGTCTTTCGTATAATCGACGAGAACGGTCACCGAAAGCTCCTGTAATTCTCCCTGTTCCTCTTCGATCATGGTTTCAAACCACGGATGGATAAAATTTTCGATCGTTTCTTCGATTGCGGTTTTGCTGGAACCCGGCTCCGCGCCGATTCCCGTGTCCTGAACGTTCGAGGTCACGCCCGGCTCGCCGGAAATTCCCTGCTCTTCCGTTGTTTCGGTATAATTTTTGGCGCTGACGGTCGCCGGATTGGTGGCGTCGTAGTGAATGTTCTTAATTCGCTTTTTTTGCCAATTGCATTTCAGATTGACGCGAACATCATACCCTTTGGGGCCAACCAGCTTTTCCAAAAGCCCTTCCAAATTGGCTTTGAATTTCTTTTCGATGGTTTGCTCAATTTCAAAATGCTTTTTTGCTTCCGCTACGCCCGGCTCCTCGTCCGATTCCTTGCTCAGCGTCCGATTGCTCCCATCCAACACCACTACTTTTTCCGGGCGCAGCCGCTCGACGGCAAAGGCAACCAACCGCTGAATCCCTTCCACTTCCTGCGGACTGACGCCGCCGCGCGTCACCACTTTCACGGTGGCGGAAGGCTCCACTTCATCCTCTTTAAATAACGCTTCCTGGGGAATATTCAGTTCGACGTGAGCCGATTCGATGTTGCGCGCGCCGCTCACAATCACTTTCGAGAGTTCATTTTGTTTGGCGCGGATGTAATTCACATCGAACATCCGCTTGGTCATTCCCAAACGCACCTGGTCAAACAATTCGTATCCCGGACCGGAGCGAAAACCGATGATCCCCTCGCCGGCCAATTGCATCGCCACCCGGTTTTTAACATGCGCGTTGACCAGAATCGAATTGCCTTCCGTTTTGTACGCGATATTCTGGTTGTCGAGAAACGTTGCCACTTCGTTCAGCTGCACCTGGTCGGACGAGGACAGCAGCGTTACCATCTGCGGCCGGCTGACGAGATAAACAGCGACGATCATGGCGATCAATAAAACAGACGGACCCGCGATGAGGATAATCTTCTGCTGTATCGGGAGGCTTTCCCAAATTCGCGTCAATTGTTCACGGAGTTTTTCGATGAAATCACCCATGGCTGTCTCCTTCGATCATGCAAAATCGGTAAATTGGAATCCACCATGCTCAACACGAGATAAAAAGAGGGTAACAATCCCTTTTTATTCCGATAGAGAAAAATTTCCGAAAGGATCTTCCGCGAGGATTCCCGATGAAACGTTCAATCCGGAAGATTTCGCGGAAGCGTTATGATGAAAATCCAAACCGAACAGCGCGATGAGCAGAAGCCAGGTGATAATAGGAATGGCCCAAAGCAATGCCGTAATCCGGTTTCGATTGCAGTGGGATTTCGGCGCAAAGCCGGCTGTAGATGGTTTACTCATGTTCCCTCAACCTTTCGGGATTATTGATCACAATACATATCAAAGTAGTATACTGAACACAAATATCTCGGTTTGACAGAGCGACTCCACTCTGACAACCAAGACAAAAAGAAATATACATCACCGGTCCCAATAATTCAAACCGGCGTGCGCTTTAATTCGTCCCAAGCTTTCAATAATTGATTGCGGATTTGAAGCAGCAAACTGAAAGCGATTCCCGCTTCTTCGCCGGCAATCATGACTTCATGTACGCTGCTGATCTCGCCCGTAACCAGTTTTTGTACCTTATTCGCGGCGTTCGCCTGCATGGTATTCACTTCGTTGATCGAACTTTTCAACAAATCCACGAACGATTCGCCAGGTTTCGACGGTTCTCTGGGCGCAAACTCGCCCGGCATTCCCTGCTCGGTCGGGCCGGGACCGTAAGGTCCGATTGGCATCCCTCCCAGCGGATCGGCCATGATTTACTTATAACTCCTTTCCCGGCGAACGGCCGGCCGGTTTTCCGTTCGTTTCATCCAGGCCATGTATCAACTCCTGCATGATATAATGCGCTTGTAAGGAAGTCTGATACAAATGCTTGGCCGTATCCATCGCTTTGTCCACCTCGGAAAAACTGGGGGCGGTTCCTTGTGCGATTTGATCCGTTTCCTCACTCAAATCTCCCAACGTACGCGCGAGCGTTTCCTGAAAATTCGGTCCTCCCGCCGTGGGTTTGGAACGAGCAGGCGTCATGGATGGTTTTCCATCGATTGCATCCGTCGCCGATGGAGGAATTCTAAAAATCGAAATATCGTCAGTCATGACATCAATCCTACTTTCTTTTTCGGGTTCAAGTCGGCTCCGCTTATCGGATGTTAACGGCCGCCGAGTTGAAGCGCTTTCTCTTCCATCTGCTTATAGGAATTGAAAGCGGTCACGTTCGCTTCGTAAGCCCGGGATGAATCGATCATATTCACCATTTCCGTCGTGACGCTGATGTTGGGACGCAGAACGATCCCGTTATCGTCCGCCATCGGATGTCCGGGATCGTAAATTTTGATAAACGCATTTTCGGATCGATCCTCGGCGATCTGCTGCACTTTCACACCGCTGCCGATGGTACGATTCAAACGCCGGCGTTCGACGGAAAGGGATTCGGAAAACGTCCTGCCCGTCGCCTCGAATATGACGTCCCGCCGGCGGAATGGCGATCCTTCCGCCGTGATCATCGTATTGGCGTTGGCAATGTTGTTGGCGATCACATCCATGCGAATGCGTTGCGCCGTCATGCCCGATGCGCTGATCGAGAAACTCATATTCCACCTCTTTTATTGACCGGATTGCTGAATCGCATTGCGCATGGCTTGATAACGTCGATTCAACAAATCCGTAAATTCCGTATTTCGCAAGGTATTCTGCGCCAGGTCCGCCATTTCCTGATCGATATTGATATTATTTTTGTCCGCGCGGAAGCGGGTTTTATTATCAATGTCGGTGCGGGGACGAATCAATGGAATCTCCTGCGGGCCGCCGATAATGAAATGAGCCGAGTGAGTACGGCGGCCGATCACGCCTTCTCCACGAAGAACCCGTTTGATCTGATCCTCGAACGAGACCGTCGCCCGTTGATATTTGGGCGTATCCACATTAGCGATGTTGTTGGCAATCGCGTGGTTCCGCGCAAGGGTTCCGTCAATTCCCTTTTTCAGCACGTTCAAAGTAGTGTTATCAAATAAATGGCCGATCAGCATACGATGAAACCTTCGTACCGAGTTTATTCTGAAACACTAGCAATCCGTGTTCCACAAAAAAAGCATAAATTCGCAAGAAGAACGTATTGTTTACGGATCATGACGTCACGAATCGGAAAATCCTTCCTCCTGACCGCCGGTATTTTTTTCCTTGTGCACACAGGATGTGCGGACCGTAAATTTTGACTTTTAAGCGTATTCTAATTCAAATACCTGCTTTCGCCAGTTCTCTTCTTGTTTGCAGAATACGATCGATGGATCGCTTGTACTGCATAGCTTCGGAAATTTTTGTTTTCACATTTGTAATTGCCACTCGCTCGTAAGCCTGTTCCGCCCGTTCGAGGTAACTTTCGTATTGGAGAGGTTCGTTTCTGTCCAGGTGAATCTTCGCCTTTGCCTCATAAGCCTGACCCAACAGAATTAGAGCGTCCGCATATTGAATCGGATTATCGAGTGTATCCGGCGTTACGTTTTTGAGAGCAGCGAACGCCCGATCATATTGACCGATTTCCGTATAGGCTTTTCCGATACGATGGTAGATATGGCCGCGCCGATTGTAATTGGGAAAACTACGCAAAAATGCTTCATAATTTGCCGCCGCGTCATTGTAATTTCCCAATTCATAATGAATATTGCCGACCATCCGCTGCGCTTCCATGTCGGCAGCGATTTTAGCGCCGGATGGTTCGGATAATGTGCTGGGAAATCGATCAGCCAATTCATTATAATGATTCAGCGCCAGTTGCAGCATCTTCGTCCTGTCTTCGCCGCTGAAATCAGCGGCCTGGCGATAATAGGAATTCGCCAGTTTCTTAAGCGCCTCAAATCCGGGGCCGACGGTGACGGGTAAGTTCAAACGGCGTTTGCGTTCGACTTCCTTTGCCGTAAGAGGAGGGTGATCGACCATGATTTTGCGATACCACTCGCGGGCTTTCTCGTGGTTCAATCCCTTGAAGTAGGCATCCGCCAATTTCATGTTGACACGAGCGTCTTCATCGACAAATCCGTTCTTCAGATAATCCTGATAATAGCGAATGGCATTGTCGAAATCGTACAAGCGGACATTGATATCCCCCAAACGCTCTATCGCATCCGGGATGAATCTCTGAGCCACCTCGTTTGTACGATACTCATCGAGCGCATTTTCGAGATACTGTTTGGCGACAAGAAATTTATTGGCTTTATAAGCGCTCTGTCCCTGATTGAAGACCATCTCGATCAGATAACGCTTGTTCTTCGTGTCCACGTATTTGGAGCCGTCGCGGGCGCGGATTGCCTGTTCGTATTGCGCTTCGGCTTTGGATTGCAGATTTTTTGCTTTTTCCAGTAACTCTCTGATTTCCGGCGAATCATCTGCTCCGGTAATGGTTTGCAGGTCTTCTTTTTTCTTTTGCGCCTGGGCGAAAAGAACATCGCCGTATTCATCAAGAGCTTTGGCGTAGTAATAACGCGTCAGGTAGGTGTAATCATCATCGGGAAAGCGTTTGACGATGCTATCAAACCGAAGAATCGCATCCTCATATTTTTTATCCAGGAGAAAATAGGCGTTATTCAATCGAATCTCGGCCAGATGACTGATATCGCCGCCATGCTCTTTGGGATAAAACGGGTCCAATTCCAACGCGCTGCGGTAATATTTTTTGACATTGGAATAATCTTCCGTTTCCTTCGCCTGTTCCCATGCGGCATCCCCCATCAAATAGTTGATTTTGGCTTTCATCGTGACGTCGAGATTGCCGGCATCGGAGAGCAGCTGCTCTCCGGCGGCAATCGCATCCGCATATTTTTTAAGAATGAAATTGGATTCGGCTTTCGCATATTGAATGTCATGAAGCATTTGGGGCGCCACGACGGTTCGATCTTTTAATATTTCATCAAACAATCCGGTTGCTTTTCCCAGATAGGAATTGGCATTTTCATGTTCGCGCGCGGCGGCCTGCAAGAGATCATTTTTATATTCGATCACTTGCGGATAGGGTTCGGCGTTTTCTTCGTAGTCCCGCCATTTTTTACCCGATTCCCGGCCGCGGATCAGATACAGATCTCCCAGCTGTTTCAATACACGGTGCCGATCTTCGATTTTGATGGGAACGGAGCCGGAAGCATGGACCGCATCGTTCGCGCGCTCATAATACGCGATGGCTTCCAACAGATGAGGAGTCGCTTCTTCCTCATTCCCTTCCTCCCGGCCTTTTTGATAAAGGCTGTACTTGATGTCGCCCAAACCGACATTGGTCTTCATGCGAAATTCGTAATCATCTTCGGGTACGATGCCCAGCGCTTCGTTATAGGCCTTGATGGCCTCGTTCAACAGCCGCGGTTTCTGTTCCGTGTTCACGTTGGCCCATTTTTGATAGGTATCTCCGATATCGACCATGGCGCTTAAGACATCGTTGCGATTGTTACGGAATCGGCGAACAAAGTTTTGTAATTTTTCAATCGCGATGTCGAAACGCCCCAACCGGCTTTGCGCCAGGGCGATTCGCAACACGGATGTGCGCTGATCGTCGGAGTTCGGATAGGTCAAATAATTATATTTGGGATCCACGCCGATCATTTTCGTTGCGAGATCATCCAAATACACGAGAAAACTTTCGTATAATTGCGCCATTTTACGAAACGGTTCCTCGCTTTTTTCACGATTCCCGGCGGCGTCATATCCGGTCGCGATGCGATAGTAGGAATCACAAAGATTGCGGTACGCGTGGAGAACGCTGGGATTTTCCGGAAAGCGTTGGATATATTCTTCGTAGGTATCCGCCGCCTGCTGCCAGGAATTGATTTCTTTCGACAAACCGGCGCCCTCTTCGTGATACGCCGTTGCGCTGTCATAATGACCATTCGCTTTTTCTAATAATTTTACCATCGCTTCCGGGCTTTCATTTCGCCACCAATAAATCGTGCCGATCAACACCATCAGCATGGTTACGACCGAGCCGCCCATCAACGTCCACATTTCCACCGGCGACAATTGGATACGGTTCAGAATCGATTCGATAAAGCTGGGCGCGGCGACCTCTTCCTCCTCTTCTTCCTGCGTCGACGGAGTTTCTTCCTCTTCTTCTTCCCCTTCGGCTAAATCTTCGATTTCGCTGTCGAGTTCTTCCGCGCCTTCTTCATCGGCATCCGATTCTTCCTCTCCTTCGAAACCCTCTAAATCCAAATCTTCGAGTTCTTGTAATTCGCTTTCATCGAAATTCCCCAAATTCTCTTCGTCGATTTCAACGCCGTCCAATTCCTCGAGGAGCGACTCATCCAGCTCGAGGTCCTCCAAATCCTCCTCTTTTTCCCCTTCTTCACTTGATGCTTCTTCCTCAAACTCGGTTTCGTTCTCCTCTTCAAACTCTTCTTCTCGAAAAGGTTGAGTGATCTCATCCTCAACGTCATATTCAATTTCATCTTCGACGTCTTCCTCAATGCCAACCTTGAAATCCTTCTTGACAAGGGGAGTATCCGTCTTACTGAATGGGGAACGTTCCACGAGAGGTGTGCGCGAGGCCGGAGCGGCGAATAAATTGCGAAGTTCCTCTTCAGTCGTTTCGCTTTCTTTCAACGTTCGCGCCAAATCGTTTTTCTTATGAAAGAATCGGCCGAAAAAGGAAGGTTTTTCAGCAAATCGCGATTCGATCAGGAGTTGTCGAGGAATTCTGGATTCGGAAAAACCGGCTTCGCTTGCGCCCAAGGCTTCGGTCAACAAATCATCGTCGACCAGAGGCTCTTGCGACAGGATTCGGCGACCTTTCCCTTTTGCCAGACGCACGGGAACCAAACCGTCGGCAATCATCTGATCGACGATCATTTCTTCCATTTCCCCATCGATCGGGGAAACCGCGCTATCCGCCTTCAATCCCAGTCTCCGAAGAACCTGAAGGACGGTTTCCGATCGCACTCCCAGTTCGAGAGCGAGTTCGAGAGCGGTTTTACCGGAATCCAAACCGATTTCCTGATTCATCTTCGATCCTCGGGCAACAAAAGGCAATTTCATTCATTCACAGCCATTTGGCAGTTACCCATGTCCTGATCTTTGTATTCATTCAATTTATTGCGTAACGTCCGGATACTGATTCCCAAAATATCCGCGGCGCGGGTGCGATTGTTCCGCGTGCTTTTCAATGTTTCAAAAATCAGTCGTCTTTCCATTTCTGCAACAGTCATGCCAACCTGCAATCCAAAATCCGCTTCGCTCGCGTTCGAGGAAGTTCGCTGCACGATTTCAGGTGGAAAATGCTTCAAATCAATCAATGAATCCATGCACAACACCACGGCGCGCTCAATACAATTTTCCAATTGCCGCACATTTCCGGGCCAATCATATTTCATCAAGGATTGTTCCGCCTCTTTCTCGATTCCCCTGATTTTTTTATTCATTTCCAGGTTGTATTTTTCGATGAAATGGTCAACCAGATCCGGGATATCCCCTTTTCGTTCCCGCAAAGGCGGGAAGGCAATATTGACGACATTCAATCGATAATATAAATCTTCCCGAAAGTCGCCGCTCTGAATTTCCTTCTCCAAATCGCGGTTGGTGGTGGCCATGACGCGAACATCCACTTTGACCGGTTCGCGTCCGCCGACTTTATCCACCTCTTTTTCCTGCAAAACGCGCAAAAGTTTCGCCTGCAGTCGCGAACTCATTTCGCTCACTTCGTCAAGAAGGATCGAACCGCCATCCGCCAGGATGAACTTGCCCTCGTTGGTTCGTATCGCGCCGGTGAATGCGCCTTTTTCATGCCCGAACAATTCACTTTCGAGTAATTCCTCGGAAATCGCCGCACAATTGACCTTTACGAATCGACAATGCCTTCTCGGACTCAAATGATGAATGGCGCCGGCAATCAGTTCCTTTCCCGTGCCGCTTTCTCCGCGAATGAGCACCGTGCTTTTGGACGGGGCAATCGTTTTTATAAATTCAAATATTTCAAGCATTTTCGGATCTTTTCCGACGATGCTGTCAATTCCGTATTTCAATCCGATTTCTTCGCGAAGATTGGAATTTTCCTTTTTCAATTCCGCAATCCCCAACGTTTTGGCAATGACGATTTTCAATTCTTCCACGTCGAACGGCTTTTTGATATAATCCGCCGCCCCCAGTTTCATGGCCGCCACCGCGCTTTCCACCGTCGAATGGGCGGTCAACATGATGACTTCGATCGCATCGGAAATTTCTTTTACTTCCTTCAACGTTTCGATGCCATCCTTTCCCGGCATTTTGATGTCGCATAATATCAAATCCGGCAGATCTTCACGAACCTGGAAAACGGCTTCATCGCCATTCTCTGCAGCTCGAACGTCATACCCCTCGCTTTTCAAAACCCGACTCAAAAGATTTCGAATACCCAACTCATCATCGACAATTAATAATTTCTTCTGCGCCATTACATAACCTCTTGATTTGATTCGACTTCGCTTGCAAGTGGAATAAAAACCCAAAAACGGGTACCCTCGCCAGGCGTGCTATCCACCCGCAAAAATCCACCATGCTCTTCCACGATCCGATGCGAGAGAGAAAGCCCCAAACCGGTTCCCGAATCTTTCGTTGTAAAAAAAGGATCAAATAAACGATCCAATACATGCGCTGAAATCCCCGGTCCATTATCACAGACCACGGCCACGGCATAATTTTTCGGATGTTCTCCTTCGCTGAATCGTTCCAACCGCCGCATGAAATCGATTTTTATTTCCCCTTTTTCCTCTACCGCTTCCATGGCATTGACCAGTAGATTGATGAAAACCTGTTTCATTCGATCGCCATCGACGAGAACCGGCGTCCCTTCCGGATCCGCCCCGACCTCCACGCGAATACCGCGATCCTCAAATTTGTCCGACAGAAAAAGCACGATCGCGGAAACAATATCGGACAATTGTTCCAGTTGCAACTCGGGCGAAATCGGTTTCGCCATATTAAGAAGATCATCCGTCAATCGCGTGAGACGATCGATTTCTCGAATCAGATTGTCGGAGAATTCCCGGATAAATTCGGCGTCGTCTTTATTGTCGGGAAGAATCTGTAAATACCCGCGGATCGTCGTCAACGGATTGCGCATTTCGTGAGCCACTCCCGCGGCCAATTCTCCCAACGCCGTCAACCGGTCCGACCGACGCGCCTTTTCCTCGAGCAGCCGTTCGACGCTCAAATCGGCAAAAAGGCAGGTCGTGCCGATTTCACTGCCGTTACGATCGCGCAGCGGAGAAAAACGGCCGCGAAGGTAAACCGGCTCTCCGCCCGCCCTTTGAAATGAAATATCATACCGGTGGTCGGGCGAGTGGTTCCGTACATAATCATCGAACGAAGAAACGCAAGGCAAAACCACGGATTGAAAAGACTGTCCGACGATATCGCGTTCCTGAACGCTGAAAATGCGTTCGGCCGCGCGATTGAAGGTCAGAATATTTCCTTCGCCATCCAACGTGATCAACGCATCGGTGATGGAATGGTAAATATTGTAGGGATCGATTTCACGAAATCGTTTTTCCAGGCGTTCGAACGCTTTCCGAAGTTTGTTGGTATTCTCGTTATAAAGGGTGCACAGTTCCAGCAACGCCTTTTGATCGGTCGGCGAATTTTCCACGATGGCTTCGTGAATCGATTGGATCGTAGATTCGGGAATACTCATTTTTTTTTGTCGATATATCGCGGCGGCCCGGTTTCATGTTTGAAATACGCGCGATTGACCGCTCGTCCTTTATTCAAATTGTGCAATTTGCGACTCACCTCTTTTTCGATGCGACGCATTCCCTTCGCAATGACCTCTTCCATTTTCTGCATTTCTTCAATGACGGAGAGCATCCTATCTTTCAAAAGAGCGACTCCGGAACGTTGCTCAACCGTGTAGGTCTGATAATTCTTTTCCCACGTCGCTTTGATTTCGCTGTGATCCTCTTCCAATTGCCGCAGTCCATTGAGAATTTCCATTTTTTGATTCATCAAATCGGTGATTCGATCAACATCCGGATCATTTTGCGCCAGCAAATCAACTTGTTCTTGTGAAAATGCGAACATTTTTTCGTACAAATCCAATTCGGATTTTAAAACCGCTTCCATCTGAAAAAGAAGTTGGTTGTTTTTCATTCGATTCTATGATTAAACTATCCCATTAGGCTAGAAATGAAATTAAATTATTACGGTTATCTCATGGAATCAGTATAGGTTATAAAAGATTCAAAGTCAAGGAAAAATTTTCCGGTTTTGATGAAAATGCCGATGCGTGCAGACCAGAGGTCCGCACCACAAGCTATCCATCCATCGTTGTAGCCAACCAATCATGGCGGTTACTGTGAGTTTCTACGATGTTCCGTATCTATCTCATGAAGTTTAACCGATAGAGAGAGAAATGGATGGAAAAAAGATGCGAAAAGCGGAAAAAATTTCCCCCTCATTTTCAGCGCTTCACATGGAATGAAGAAACTCCCCTTCCGCAACAAACCATTTTCAAAAAGTTCCTGAAAAACATACCCCAACGGGGTAGAAGAGGAAAGCCAGCGGGCAACGCCCCTGGAAACGTGTTGGGGATGGATTCCTCAGCCTTGAAAGGGTGGAAGAATGGATGGGAGCCAGCTTGTTATTTCGCCCTTTCAGGGCTGGTATGATTTAAGTATTTCGTAACCAGGGGCGTTGCCCACTGGCTGTCTTCTCTTACCCCGTTGGGGTAGAAAACGAATACAATTTATTATGAGTAAAGATCAATTTTGGATGGTGAATCATGGGGGGATGCGTAAGGTGAGTGAAGTAATTCTCAATGTTAACCTATTCATTTTACCTCTGTGTCAGATAATCGAGAATCATTTGGGCGCGATGCTGATAAAGATGGGATTTCCGAATTCGTTCCTGCGCGCGGGAAATTGTCGCCAGACGTACGCCTTCGTCCACCAACGCTTCATCGATCACGACCGGCATTTCTTCCTGCGTGGAAAACCAAAACATTTCTTTTTCATGCTCAAAATAGTTTTCCAGGCCGGGAACCCATTCGGCGACCAAAAAGCCGCCGGCAGTGGGAACTTCAAAAAGGCGAACGTTCACGAATCCAAAACCTTGCAAACTGTTGATGCTTAAATTGACCTTGCAGGAGCGATACAGTTCACCCAATTCCTTCGCGGATTGAATCGGGCCCAGATAACAGCGGCACAATGTCGAATTCGGCAGCAGCCGCGCCCAATCAGCGGGACCGTATATTCCGAGTTTTTTATAATTCTGCAATGCGGAAATCATTCGGACCCGTCGGCGCGTATTCGCCTCCGCGTAGATAAAATATTCGATCAATCGATCCCCGCTCATGAAACGAGATTTGGGAATATGCTGTTCGAGCAAGCGGATTAATTTCTCTTTACTTGCCGATTCGAGAGAAATCTCTGCGCTGATTTCCGTCGGCGATTTCAGCGGCTGGAGAATTTGCGTTTCAACAACCTGCTCGATCCACGAACGGCATTTCGAATCCATCGACTGGAAAATAGTGGTATGATCAACAACAGAACCGACATAAGCCACATCGTGTTTCCAGGTGGGATGGAACGGAGGTTTTTCAAATTCCCCTGCGCTCGCGGCCGGAACCACTCCGATGGCGCGGCCGCCGCGCCTTTCGATTTCCGGAATAAAGGATTCGGACACACAAACGGCATAATCGTGCGCATGATAGGGGACTTCGACGGTGTTTTCGGGGCGGTCAACATACCAGATCAAACGAGGAATCGGGACAGGTTCGGTGAAGGATGCCACATAATTCGAGGAATGATTGATGCAGAGAATCAAATCCGGTTGAAAGGAAAAAAAATCATGCGCGCATCGATAAAATCGGGTAAAAAGCCGATCACGGAAATGGAGGATGTTTGATTCGAGTTCGATCTCGCGAAATCCTTCCGCCAATCCCAAGAGAATCCGGCTGTCCCCGCGGTCGTCGTTGACGTGAGTCCAGACCTTTCGAATATTTCCGGAAAAAGTGGACCAATATTGTTCCGCCGAGCGCAGGAGATCGAAATAGAGTTTTCGTTTTTCTTCATGAATTTTCCTGAACTCACGCATTGCGTGTTCATAATCGGCCGCGCGTTCGCGATCGTCCACGCGATAGCCGGTAAAGATTTTCATTTGTTCCGGTTCTAACGTTTCCGGATGATGTCGTTCGCAAATTGTATGGAGGGAATCCGCCAGATTCGGCCCCACCGCGAAGAGAATCCTGCCGCTTTTTAAAACCGCTTGAAAATCGTAAAGACACATTCCCGCGCAGAGCAATCCGGGATCCTGTTCCAGGCCGAGAACGCCTTTCGGTTCACCTCGATGGTGTTTCTCGAGATAAGCGGCGATCGTGGGAAGAACGATTCCCATGCCGCTCCCCATCAGAATGACCAGCCAGGCGCCCTCGCTGAACGCTTTTTGAACAGGCGAGGCGAACCGCACAATTTCTTCTTCCAACGGATGCCTGCCATGAACCAAAAATTCGCCGGACGGCCCCGCATATTTGCATGCGTACCATTTCGACAAGTCTCCCTGCACAAAAATGTCCGACCGGTCGCGATGCGCAACGATGCGAGAAGCCAATTCCGGCTGATTGATTTTGAGAGCCTGATGATTATCTTGCAGAAAGGGATGAGAAAGTTCGGAAATTGAAGTCCACATTGGTCTATAAATATCCCCGGTTTGATGCAAACAATGCGTGATCGGGATTGTCGATCGATTTGATAGGCTCGATCGCTATTCGTTATCGTCTCACACCACGGTTTATTGAAGGAAAACCAACGTTTCTTCTTGTTTCGATTCTCTTCGTCATTGGTGAAATGCGGGCAATTCAATCGTGAAAACAGAACCCTGATTCTCTTCCGACTCGACCAGGATTTTTCCATTGTGCGCTTTGATGATCGATTCCGCAATGCAGAGTCCAAGCCCCGTCCCGCCAATGTTGGCTGTTTTATCATTTTTAACGCGAAAGAATTTTTGGAACAACCGTTCGCGATCTGCCGCGCTGATTCCAATCCCCGTATCCTTCACGGCGATATACACTTTTCCGTTCCGACTCCCTGCGGTGATCGCGATGGAGCCGCCATTCGGCGTATATTTGATGGCGTTCGAGACCAGATTCGTCAGGACCTGCAGCAAACGATCCACATCGCCCGAAACAACGACGTTCGGATCCACGTCGAGTGAAAACTGTTGTTTTTTTTGCTCCGCCTGGGGTTTGATCGTGAGGTAAACATAATCACAGAGGTATTTAATGTCGACTTTTCCGAACGACATGATTAATTTTCCCGATTCGATGCGCGATAAATCCAACATGTCGTCGATCAGCGCCGCCAATTTCCCCGCATTGGAGGAAACGATGGATAAGTAGCTGCGCATGGATTCCGGAACATCACCCAAATCCCCCGTCATCATCAAATCGACATATCCTTTGATGGATGTGAGCGGGGATCGCAACTCGTGAGAGACAATGGAAATCAGTTCGGATTTCATGCGATCCACTTCCGCTTGTTTTGTCCGATCCTGCAGAATGAGAACAAATCCGAAATGATGTTTTTCCTGGTCAAAAATGGGAGAGGCGCAAACGCGCAATTCCTTTCGGTCAAAACTGACGTTAACTTCCTGTTTGGATATGGCAGCCGGATTCTTCGGATCCAAATGGATCGCCGCCGCAATCGCGGGATTTAATTCCGTAAATAATTGCCCACTCACATCCTCTTCAGGAAATAAGAGAAGAGATTGCGCTGTTTTGTTATATTGAATAATGCGTCCGCTTTCGTCGCCGGCGACCAATCCGTCGCCCATTCCGTCGATGATTGCATCCAATTTGTTTTTTTGTTCGGCAACTTTCAGCGTTTTTTCGATCAATTCACGGGTGACGAAGTTTAATTGATTGCGCAGTTTCTCCACCCGTTCCTCATTCATTCTCGCCACTTTTTCCAGGCTGTGCAATTCTTTCGACTCATACGAGAGCACGGCCAGAAAACAATCCGAAGAATCCTCCGGCAAAACCAATGGCGACAACTGCACCGATAAAAGCGAAGACAAATGTCCCTTTGTTTTCGTGGTTAATGAATCAACTCGTGTCGGATGGCCTTGTTCCGCCGCCTGCTGAATTGCCTGTAAAATCAGATCATGCTCAAGCACGATATCGGCGAACGATGCAAAAAGACCGGATGGTAAATACCGTTCGGCTGCGGAATTTCGTTCCAGAACAATTCCGTCACGATCCACAATCAGCACAATCTCGCTTGTGAGATCCCATAACGGTTGCAAACCGGAAGATATGGTTTTCCGTTTCTCTTCAATCATGGTCAAAAGAATGAAATCCTTCCGAGAAACAAGATTGGATGATTTCAAAACACAACTCATGCCAACCGAGTCAAGCCAAGCCGGCATCCTATGTTAGCATAGGAATTCAATTCCTTCGAGATTAGTGAAGTGTTCCGATTCGCTAGCCATTTTTTTACGATCAAATCCTTCGACGGCAAAAAATAATCTCAGGGAAAAATCGACGGTGTGGATTCGAAATATTCAAAAAAATGGTCTCTCAACCACGTTTCCGAAATCAATGTGCGCGTAAAGGGATCATGATAAAGGTCTTCGCGGAGAAAAATCACCATCGGGGATTCCTGCTCCGGTATCTCGATGCGAACAAGAGTGGAAAGAAGATTTTCTTGTCCGCATTCACGGAGAAAATGATCCACTTCTCCTTTTGGAACCGCCGCCGCTTGAATTGTACCCGCAAAGAAATGCCGAAGCGCCTCAAACGAGGAGGAAAAAGCAACCATATCCGCTTCCCGGCCGGTTTGTTCCCGCCAATGATTCAATTGGACGTTTCCTCCCACGCTATACGATGGATGAACGACGCCAAGGACGCCTTCCCACATGGACAAGCGACTCGAAAAAATGATTTCACCTCGTACGGAATCATCGTGTTCACGGATCTCATGCCGAAATCGAAGGAGAGGAATATAGCAGATGTCATTTGACCTTTCTCCCCGGCGATTCACTTCTTCCTTCACGTAGAGAGCATCCCCCTCGATGCATGCGGGATGGAGTTCCTCGATCATGCCTTTATACCATTTCAACGAGTCATTTTGCGGAAACCAGATACGAAGATTTTGTTTGAGATAAATGGGAAGGTGGGCGTCATGCCATGCGCCGAGAAGACGAGATCGGACATATTCGGCGGATGTGGCGGAGTCGATCAGCGATCCTCGGCCCGGCCAACAAAGAAAATCGAATTGGTTTTGTCCGGCGTCGATCTTCTCTTGCGCCCAAGCCAGGCCGATGCAGTTCAAAATAAGACAGGAAATAATTACGAAGCGATTCATCATATGAGTAGTATAACTCATCGTTGCATCAAATTGATAGATAAGAATTCCATGTAAGGGCGGTTCGCGAACCGCCCCTACGATTGATACAACGATAGACGCAATCTATACGGTTAAATATGCGGGCAGGATACCCGCGCTCCGGCATTTCAATAAAATACGCTATCACTGCGAGACGGCGCTGAACTCGCGAATGTTTACATTCACTCCTCCCGAATAATCATTCATTCCCCCAAGAAACGGTTGGAACGAGCTGTAACGATTCGGGATAATTTTGCTCAGACCGGAAAAACTGCCATCGGCGGCAAAATCCAAGAGAAACGCCTTGACCATGGGCGTCGGAACCGGATAGGGAACGGAAACGGATTTCGTGAGCGGATCAAACGAAACGAGCGCATCTGTGGCGACAACCACCGCATCCCGACCGTACGGAACGAGGTTGCCCGCACCGATGGTAACCGCTCCGGCAGGGCATTCGTCGTTTTCAAACACGTGAAACAGCCCTTTGTCGACCTGCCGGAAGGTACGAACGTAGCGGGCAAACAACTCGGGTTTCAAAACCACCACAAAATTTTTATAGCGGCGTTCCCCGATTAAAACACCCTCCGGATTTCCCATTGACGATGCAATCACCTCGTTTTTCCCATCTCCGTCCACATCTCCGATTGCGAGATTCACACCGCCGAGTCCTCGAAATCGAGTCGGGAAAGCGTTGAAATAATCACTGCGGACATCGATTCCTCCATTGCCATCCAAATGGATCACCTGAATGATCGTTGCCGACGTGTCGCCATTTGTCTGCCCCACCACCAATTCATCCACCTGGTCGCCGGTCAGGTCGCCGACGGCGATGCTGACGGCGCCGGATAAATTCGTGTTGCCGGGTCCGCCTGTCAGGCCGGTGAATTGAGAAACCATCCGGAAAGCGTTCGGAACCGGCAATCCTGTATATTCGTATAAACGAATGGCATTCTTTCCACCGATTCCATGCGCCGTGACAATTTGTTTGGTGGTTTTGCCGGGCAACAAACGTCCAACCGCCGTGCGGACTTCGCCGAACGGATTATTGATCGGCGCGGGATTGGTATGGGGAAACGCCTGAAACGGATGCCCGATCACGCGATTGGTTCCCACTTCGCGCACGATAACCACGTTGGCCAATGTGCTCCCGACAGGATCGAAGGGGCCGAAAGACGTAACGATATCGTTGGTTCCATTCCCGTCCACATCGCCGGACGACACATAAACGGCGCGGGTAACCGAACTCCCGATCGCGGCGGCATACAGATTCGGCATCGAGCGTAACGAGCTGTTCGCGGCGATGCTGATATTGGGAATGTTGCGGCGGTGAATGAACGTATCGCCTCCTTCTCCCTGCGCGACGACAATATCGCCTGCGGGAATGGGCGTGGGAGTTGCCGTGGCATGCAACCGGATTTCCCCGCGAAAATATTCCACCGTCGTATGGACGCCATCCGATGCGGTGAATGTCGCCCTATTGATGCCGGCAAGGCTGGGCAACGCCTGGAACAGATAGACCGCGTTGATGGTATTGCCGACTCGGCCGATCGAACGTTCACGAATGGAATTGTTTTGCGCATCAAATTGATAGTTGATCACATCATTGGTGTTCGGATCGGTGACCGTCACACGAATTTCTGCCGTTTCTCCCTCCAGCAAAGACATTTCCGGGGGATTCACCGTGATGACGGGGGGCTGGTTGACCGTCGGCGTGGGAGTCGCTGTGCGAGTTGGAGTATGAGTAGTCGTCGGCGTCGCCGTCGGCGTCCACGTGTTCGTGGGGGACGGAGTCGGGGACGGAGTGGTCCCTTTTGCGTAGACTTCGATGAGATAAACCAAATCAACTGCGGCTTTGCCGTCGGAAATCCGAAACGTCACATTGACGATACCTTCCTGCCCTTCCACAGCGGAAAAATTGTATTCGGCGATCAGCGAACCCGGCGGCGAACTTACATTTCTTCGCGTAACCACATTGTTCGGAATCTCAGTGATCGTCAGAGAATCGCCATCCCGGTCCGCCGCATACACCGTAATTCCTTTGGTTTCCCCCACAATCAACCGTAGGGTTTGCGGTTGAGCGGAAACCGTCGGCAAGGCGTTTGGTAACGGCGTGAACGTAGGCGTTCGGGTAGGCGTCGGAGTTTGGATCGGCGTATCGGTCGGCGTCGGCGTTGGCGGAACTACGACCGTAACCGAAAGAATCGCCGAAGAAAAACTTTTACCGTCCGAGGCCGTAATCGTGATTTCGTTGTAACCGTCGTTCCATTCCGACGCCGTGAAGGTATATGGAACCGTAAATCGGCCGAATCCGACCACGGATAGGTTTCCGAAGGTACCGGAGTTTCTCGGCATGTCGGAGAACTGAATGAAATCCCCATCCGCATCTTCCGCCGTTACCTGAACAATCAGCGATTCTCCCGCGAGCAATTCCGCCGAAGTGGGGCTGATCACGATCACCGGCGCTTCGTTAAACGGGACCGGAGTAAACGTCGGCGTCCGGGTTGGGGTTTGGGTCGGCGTGAATGTCGGCGTCGGTGTAAATGTCGGCGTCGGCGTGGCGACCGGATAGTCTCCCAAATCAACCGATACATCGTATCCATTGCCGCTATTGGGAACAAACGTAATCGTCGCGCCATCCAAATCGAATGCGTCATTGGTTGCGGGATCCCCATCGTCGTCGCCGGATCCCAGAAACTGCTCATAAATGGGAAGAACGGCTTGAAACGAAATGGGGGAGGAGATGGAGGAAAAATCCAATTGAAAGTTCAGAGAGCCGTTTCCGGGAGAAAGACCGACGATGGCATCGTCGAGAGAGGAAATAATCGGATAATCCAACACGATACGGCCGGATCGATGGAGGATGATACGAAACGTGGAAGCCCCTCGCGACGGATATTCAGGGATTCCGGAATAGGTCACCGTGACTTCGTCCTGGGTTTGCGTCACGATGATATCCGCTCCGTTGACTTCCGGATTCAAATCATCCCACAATCCCGCTATCCGCGGCGGATAATTGATGAAGTCGGCGGTGGATTCGGTGCCGTCGGTGTTGGCGGCGCCGAATGTGATGTTTCCATTGGAATTGACGTACATTCGGTCATAAGTCACGCCGTAAAACGGAAAACGGAAATTCTGCAATGCCACTTCGGCGCTATCCTGATCTTTCAACTGCAAATGCTCCGTATTATTGGTTACGATATCGATTCCCGTGACGCGGGAACCCGCGTCGACGGCGACCAATGTCATCATCGCGGGTGCGTCCAAAGCCGAGTCGTCGTCATTATACAATTCGTACATGAAATCGTCGGCGAATGTTCCCAGCCGTGTATAAGCGGATTTCAGGGAAGCGGCAGTCGCCTGCCCTCCTTTCAATGGCTGGACGGCAACATAATACGAGCCGGGCGGCAATCCATAAATGGTATAATTGCCCGAATTCGGATTCACGGCGGCGCCGTTCCCGTCAGCCAGAGCGCCGCTGCCCGACAAGGCCGAAACGACGGGATCGCCCGTGGCGGGATCAAGCGCAATCACGTGCGCGCCGTAAATCCCGGTGGTTCCATCGGAACGGAAAATCGTTCCGGAAATACTGCCGACGCTGTCTTCATACCCGGCCGCGGGATAGATGCGGGCAATCCCGGCCTTGTCATCCGACGATAGTCCCGGCCGCAACGGATCGGAGGCGCGAAGCGGAAACATCACCGGCCGTATCGCATGGGGACTCTTCGCGGAGGTATCGATCATCGAAGTATCCAAACCGGCGAGAAATCCGATTTGGTGAAGCGCCGTTCCATACACATCCATTTTCGCGCTTTGATCCGTCTCATTCGTTTCCCAGGTATAATCCTGGCCGTTGAAACGGATATCCGCATCCAACAGCTCGCCGGTCGAGGAATTGAACGTCAGTACAGTCAACGCAATCTCTTCGTCAGGTATGTTTCCTCCCGTTTCCGTCGAACCGTCATCATCCCAAAAAATCAGGTTATGCCCGTCTCGAGCCAACCGCACGGACGAGGATGAAAGAGGAACCGATTCCTCCTGAAATTTCAGAGCCGATCCTGAAATATTTCCATACGCGCGAAACGCATTTCGCACCGCTTCCCATTTTACTCCGTTGATCACCAAATCGTCCGAATCGCTTGCGCCGAAAACGTAGGTTACCGCATATAGCGTCCCATTCCCGCTCATATCCGTAACCGGCAGCGATTGCGGAAGGGAGGGACTGTTGATAAACCATCGCAATAACTTAAACTCAATGGTGGTATACCGTGTAAAACAATAAGCGCCCGGAACGAACAAAAGACAGTTCACGACAGCAAGCCACAAATAAAAACTCGATAACGTTCTGATTTTTCTCATGTTTTTACCCTCAAATCCTCAAATATCCCCTTTATTTTATAAGGGGTAATCAATCATTTTAATGGATTCATATCTTTGTTTGAAATCGATAACACCGTTTTGATTTTCTCACTGATTTCCTGGTAATCAACCGGCCCATTCATCAGTTTTTGATCCATTTCCTCGATATCTGCATCGTTTCGCTTCAAATTTGCGCTTGTTCGGGGTCGGAATACGATCCGGCGGTCGTTTTCCTCCTTCACATGAAAGATGCCTTGAAACATCCCCAATGAACGATAAACCGATGAATCGATCGCGGCAAGAAATAAGAGAACCGTATCGCCGCGCTCCATTTCCACATTGCCGATCACGACTTGCGATACCGATTGTTCCCGAATCGTTCCACCTCGTTGTCGTACTACCAACGTTTTCAATCCGCCAAAGTTTCGCTTGAAGGATTGAATGATATGAATTTGGTAATCCGTCCATATTCCATGGTTTTCCGAATCCCAATATGAACGACATTCCGTGACCTTGGCAAGCACGATTTCCGAGGCATTGCGAATCAAATCGTTGAATTTTATATATTTAAGGGTCGTGGCGTGCGAATCAGCCATCCCCATGTGAAGCAAAAGGGCCGGCAAGAACCAATAACCAATCAAACCATGTCGAATATGAAGACGCAACTTTTGATAATCCTCAACCAAACGAGAATGAAATTTGAACACTTAATAATAGCACGAAACAACAATTTACGTCAAATTTATTTTCAATAAATTTGACAAGCCGCTTTAAAAAAGGGGGTACAGTTTATTCGAGGCTTAAGTATACTTCCAAGGTATATGCTAAAATCGTAATCATCTTGTCCATGGATCCCGAGTTGAAACGGGAAGTGAATAAGAGGATAACTATTTTGATTTGTTGTAGTTATGAGAGAGTTTGCGTACATGAATTATTGCCGTATTGGAATCATTATTCGGAGATACGCGACCGGAAGAACAAAAAAACAACCAAAAAATATCCCTACACTATACAAGATATTTGCGGAAGAGTAAAACTAAAGGGCAAAATTCGGGTAAAAAGAATCTTCCACATTAGGAAACGGGTAGAAGCAACGATATCTTGTGAAAATTCTCTTGACATTGTTTAAGGGGTTCTTTAACATGATTTCAAGACTCATATTGTCAGGAAGAATTCATGAAATTTTCACAAAGCCTGGATTTGGCGTTACACGCTCTATGGTTTATGGCGCGACATTCTCCGAATATGCCCGTGATGGTAAAGGATCTGGCGGAAAATGTACACGCATCCGAAAGTTATCTGGCTCGAGTCATGCTCTGGCTGGCAAAAGCGGGGATCGTCCGATCGATCCGCGGAAAAAAGGGAGGATTCATATTTAAAATTAATCCCGATCAAATCACCATCGCGGACATTGTCATCGCCATTGATAAGGATGCGGCGGAGTATGCATGTCCGTGGGAGGCGCGGGAGTGCGCTCATGAAGGAACATGCTCGTTGGTGCAATTGTTCCATGAAGCGCAACATCAAATGTTGAATGTTCTCAAACGAATGACGATTGCGGATATAGCCAACGCCCACGAATTAGGAACACGGCCGCATTCGAAAGGGATGGCAAAAGAAACCACTGGCAGAAAAAACGAGGAGGTTTATCAAATCGACGCGCTCAAGGCGAAGAATCAAATTCTGTTATGACTGGCATCGATTCACTCATTGCCGCCACTTTTTCGTCGGCTGAACGTTTTACGACTAAATAAAATCATTCGATTTCAACGAAGGAGTTGCATTTATGACATACACGCTTGCCAATACAAGCTTGTATAAAGATGACGATCTTCTCGAAGAAAAATCACTGGCTTATGAACTCGACCTGGACGACGACGAAGACGATCATTCCCTCTTTTCTTCCGATGAGAGTGATTTGACATATGAAGATGTGATCGGATTGGATATTTTCGACGATAAGGCAAACCGCGCTTCTCGACGTTCGGCTCATAACAGTTTACGTTTATACTTGCGAGAAATCGGCAGCATCCCCTTGCTGACAAAAGAAAGCGAACAGGAAATCTCGCAGCGGATGCAAGACGGCCGGCGTCGAATTTGCACCGGGGTCGTGCGTAGTATCCATGCATTGGGACTCCTCTTATCCATCGTCGAGGGGGTGAAAACCGGGCATCGCCGGTTGGACGTCATAATGAATTCCTCTCCGGACAATGTGAAAACGGAACGAGATATCAATCGTTACGTATCCAACCTGAAACGAAAAATCAACCGCATCGCCGACAAATCCCAGAAAATCATCGCCCTGGCGGAAGCGGATCCGGAAGACGCGAAAGTTCAATTTCGCAAAATTGGATTGGACCTTTACAATATCGGTTTTGCTCCGGAAACCATAATCGAAGTGGCCGGAGACATCAAACGTCGGGCTATTCGCGCCGACCGCGCCATCAAACAGTGCGACCGAATCGAAGCCATGTTCAAATTGACCCCATACAAATCGGATCAATTGGCTTCACGCAATCGATACACCGAGAAGACGATTCGTTCCTTGACGATGGTATCGCATCGCAAAAAAGAAGATGTTTTGGACGAGCTGAATCGCCTGCGATTCTCAAAAGAAGTGCTGCAAAAATTGTATGACCGGGGCGAAGATCCCTATCGCCTTTTTGCATCCGTCCGCATCATTCGCCGCGGGGAACGGGAAGCGCAACGCGCGAAAATGGATCTTGTTCGAGCCAATCTTCGCCTGGTCGTGTCCGTCGCCAAGGGATTTCGCCATCGCGGAGTCCATCTGCTCGACCTGATTCAGGAAGGGAACATCGGATTGATGCGCGCGGCGGAAAAATTCGATCATCTGCTCGGTTTTAAATTCAGCACCTACGCGACCTGGTGGATTCGCCAGGCCATATCCCGCGCCTGCGCCAGTCAGGCGCACGACATCCGCATTCCGGTCGGCCTGCAGGGAACCTGGCATCGCATCACCAAAGCGTCCGAAGAATTGCAGCAGGAACTCGGGCGCGATCCCACGCCGGAAGAAATTTCCACCCGCGTGGACATTCCCGTCAAGAAATACATGAAACTGGCGCGGGTGGTTCAACGCGCAGTATCTCTCGAAACGCCCATCAACGACAGCGAAGACAGTTTTTTGGGCGATTTCATCGAAGACAATTCGGTTTCCTCGCCGGTCGACAACGCCAGTCTGAATTCACTCGAGACGGAAATCGAACAGGCGCTGGAAACGCTTACCGAGCGCGAAGAAGCGGTGCTGCGGCTTCGCTACGGTCTGGACGACGGTCAGCCGCGAAAACTGGAAGAGGTCGGGAACCGTTTCGGCATCACCCGCGAACGCGTGCGCCAGATTGAAACGAAGGCCATCCGCAAACTCCGCCACCCTCTCCGCGCCCAACGTTTGAAGGGATTTTTGGACGGATTGGCAACCGCCCTGGCTGCCTCCTAACTTGTGGGGGATTGAAAAATGACTCGACACATCGGAATCGTCGGCTGTTCCGCCGAAGGCGCGGCGCTTTGTTATCGCACCATCTGCATCGAGGGGCAACAATTTCTCGGAAAATACGGGCATCCCCAAGTCTCCATGCACACGCCTTCCTTTCAAGAGTATATGAAATTCATTGAAACGGGAAATTGGGAAGGGGTGGCTGGTTTGATGATCGCTTCCGCCGAAATCCTCGCGAAAACCGGCGCGGATTTTTGTATCTGCCCCGACAATACCATTCATGAGGCGTTTGATCTTATGCTGAAAAAGTCTCCCCTGCCGTGGCTGCACATCGCAGAAGAAATTGCCTCGCTTGCGTCGCAACATCAGTTCACTTGTCTCGGCATCCTCGGCACGAAATATCTGATGGAAGGTCCGGTGTATCCTGGAAAACTGTCCACACGGAATATCCGGCACATCATTCCTCCTATAGAGGATCGCGTCCGTATCAACGAAGTCATTTTCGAAGAATTGGTGAACGGCATTTTCAACTACAACGCCAGGCGTTATTTCGGCGCAGTCATCGATACACTTAAAAATCAAGGATGCGATGCGGTTGTGCTTGGCTGCACCGAAATTCCCCTGCTGATTCGGCAGCAGGATTCCTCGCTGCCCATCCTCGACTCCACCCGCACGCTGGCCCGCGCCGCTTTGAAAAAAGCATTGGAATAATCCGGTTTTTTCTCACTCCTATCGACTCTCTCATGGAAAAATAAATATTTACTATTGACAATATCTACAAATTGGTTTGTGCTGGTTCAGCGTGAAATGGAGAATCGTCCGTGATGAGTTAGCACTTCGTAAAGTGAATATATGAGTTTTTTTAGGCATGGGGAATCTATCAATC
>QZKN01000047.1 GCA_003598175.1 Candidatus Omnitrophota bacterium | reverse complement strand
TCATGTAGGCGATCGGCGTGGTCAGATGGCGCAGGGCGCGTTTGGGGTGGCTTTCAATGTAGTTGCTGGGGGCGTATTTGTTGTTGTCGAGATGGTACATTTCGAGCGCGGTACCGATCGCGCCCATGTCGCTGTAAACGCGGGTGACCTTGGTGCGCAGCTGGGCGTTGAGAAAGTTGGGCACGGCGATGGCGGCAAGAATGCCGATGATGGCGACGACGATGAGAAGTTCGATCAGTGTGAATGAATGGTTATTATCGGTCATGATTATTCTCCCTTCGCTGTTGGGCTAAAAAGAAATGCTTTTCTTTTGAATCGTATAACGATCAATAACGTTAAAATTCACAGTCGGCCGGTTTTGATGCGCTTCGGGAATTTCGATGACGCCGTCGACGACCTCGATGGGGGGATCGATGACGTCTTCCACAAACCAGCGGCGGCTGGCCTCGACGTCGGTGGGATAAACGCAGTTGGGCAGCATGCTCAGATACAACGCGTGTATGGAGGCAATTCCGAGTTCCGGCATGGTTCCCATCCACACCGGAATCCCGCTTTGCGTGCAAAAATCATACATGGCGACGGCTCGCGCAAGGCCCCCGACGCGTTGGATTTTGATGTTGACGATTTTACAAGCCTGCATGGCAAACGCCCGCTTCAAGGTTCGTAAATCGGTTGCGCTTTCGTCAAGGCAAATGGGAGTGAGAATTCTTGTCTGCAAACTGCAATGGCCTTCGAGATCGCCAGCGGGGAGGGGTTGCTCGATCATCAAGAGTTCCAATTGGTCGATTTCTTCGAAAACAGAGAAATGCTCCTGTGTATAAGCGGCGTTGGCGTCGACCATGAGGGGGATGTCGGGAAATTGTGCTTTTACCGCGCGTAGCGGCTCGAGATCCCAACCGGGTTGGATTTTGATTTTCAAGCGTTTGTAGCCATCGATCAAATAACGGGAACAGGCTTGTATTAGTTCGTCAAAAGTAGGGTAAATTCCCACAGCGAGGCCGGATTCGATCAAGGATGTTTCGATGCCGAAAAAATCCATGATCGGCAGGCTCTCCTCGTTCGCGCGTAAATCCCACAATGCGCCTTCCAGACCGGCCCAGGCAAACATTTCATGATGGTGTTCCTGCAAACATTCCTCAACGAAATGCGGGGAAAACGAGTTATGGCGGATGAGTTTGGGAACGGCAACGTCCCGCAGAAACACAAAGGTGGATTCCGGCGTTTCATAGGAATAGAATCCACCTGCCATGGGCGAGGCTTCGCCGAAACCGTCCAGACCGTCGCGTTGGATGTGTATCAGGATGGAATCCTTGTGATCGACGACGCCGGAACTGATGCGAAACGGTTCCGTCATGGGAACGTTGACGTGAATGAGATTGATTTGATTGCTCATGGTTGTTTTATTGACCTACAAAAACGGTTCGTTTCAACGAGACGCGGCGGTTCTCGTGGGGAGACGCATCGACGGCGACGGCGTGATAGGTGTGCGCGCCTTTGCCGGGTCGATGGATAAACATATAGGGATATTCGCTTTTTCGCTCCACGAGTTTCTCATTACAAAAGAGTTCGATGCTTTGGATGCCGCTTTGGTCGTTTGCATTAACCTCAATTGTGACCCGTTCATCTTCGCGAACACGAACATCGTCGATTTCAACGCCCGGTCCGCTGTGATCCCCTCGGGTTTTGTCCACCATTTCGACAATAACCGGCGCTTCGATCTTGAGGGAAAAGCGTTCGTCTGGCGGGCAATCGATTTTGTGCAGAACGGTTTCATTTTTGTCCAAAATCCGGATCGTTTCGGCGCCGGAGGCGCAATAACGCACTTGAACGGAGGTGATGCCGGGACCAGAGGGGATTAATTTGAAGCGATGTTCGCTGATTTTTTGCGCAGTCACGGTTATGTTTTCCTCCGTGGAGAGGAATACGGAACAGACTTCTCCCAATGTTTGCAGAGAGGAAAGATGCACGCTGGTCTGGCCGAGTTGGCCATTGATTCTCATGGGAACCGAAAGGATCGGCGCTCCGTTTTCACTCGTCAAGGCAAGCGATGCAATCCTGTCTGCGCCGAAGAAATTGGCGATGGCGAGAATCCGTCGATCCTGGCGATTCGGATCGGGAAGAAAGACGCCGCGCCAGCCTGCGGGCAGGATCAGCGTGTTTTCCTTGAGTTGTTCCACTGCATGCGCGATTTTTTCAGGAACGGTATTGGGGTAGATTGCGGCCGCGAGATCGATTCCGATTTCACCGGCTTTCATTGCTTGGTTATCGATGGGAGAAACGAAAACGCCATCGCATTTGTCTTTGTATTCGGATTTGCGCGCCCAATTGTAGCCGTCGCCGCGTTCGATTTTGATCGCGCCGTTGCCGCCCCAAACCGCCATGCCTTGTTGCTCGTTGACGCTCCACCATTGCGATTGGCGTTCGGCCGCATGTTCCAGCGGCTGTGTCCCCTGCGCGTCGCAATACGCGCGCGATGAAGTGAAATTTTCACGTACATAAAAGTACAGCGGCAGACCGGACCAGCGAATGCGGCAGTCGTTCTCCGCGCGCAACAATGTAAACATGATGCAAGGGCTGTCGGCAAAGGAGAAGAACGCATAATAGCGATTCAACGGCGGCGTCTGCACGATGCCGGCGGTGTGAACGCCGGCATCGTCATATTGATAGTGATATTGAGATTCCGGCATTCTCATGACTTTCGTCTCTTCCGTCTGCACCTGACCGTTTTCGTCCACAAATTCGAATGAACCGATGAGAGAATGAGGATGGCAGTACATCAAAGGCGTTGTCGGATCATCTTTTTTTTGCGAAGGAAAGACAAAACCGCAGAGTCCTGTGTCCGTAGTGCTGTAATGCGGGCGGGCGGCGGAGATGCTGCCCCATGAAAAGACGGATTGATGGGAGGCGGCGCGGTGATTGAGGCTTTGATGCCAGCGATAGTGATTGGTTCCGTCCAACGCGCGGCAGGCGTCGTCGAACGAGAATGGTTCGGCGCGGGGACCGTTGAATTTATGCAGAAGATAGGCGACGGCGGCCTTTGCCCATGAGTTGCGGTGATAGTCGTACATTTTTATGGCGCGGCTGTGGCGGGCGAGCAGTTGCGCGGCGCGTTCCTCGAATGCGGCGGCGATGGGATCTTTGTTGATGACCGCGCCATAGCAATAGCCCAGCAAACTTGCGCCATAATAGGCGTCGTATTCGTTGCCGTGTGGGGATATCGGTTCGCCTTGCGGCAGGCAGAGGACTTTCAGCCATTCGAGCACGCCGTCGAAGCCGTTGCCGGGGTAGGTGAAGGTTTCGGGAACGGGAATTCCTTTTAAATGACTCAGAATTTCAATGTACGAACGACCTTCGAAAATCAAATCGCTGCCATACCAGAGATTGCACCAGCCGTGATGGTCGCTGGAGTAATCCTGATACAGATTCCAGCCTTTTGCCCATTCGCGAATCGGTTTGCCGTCGGCGACAGTATCGTTGGCGAAGTCCTGCAATGTGGAAACCAGGTCGATGGCGTTTCCACGGATAATATCGAGGTAGAGGTCATGATCCTCGCGTTGCGGAAAGAGGAAGGCGGCGCCCATCGTGCTGGACATGTCCTGTTTGATCTGATCGTGGTTGCCGCCCTGTCGCACGTACCACGTTTGCGTCAGGCGTTCCTTCGGCGCGCCGCCGATCATGACGGCTTCGACGAGTTTTTGCGTTTCCGCGTCGAGTTGGTTCCACAGGTTTGCGGCGGCGAGCGTCAACCAGCCGACTTCATCGGCGCGCCAGGAAAATTGCCGCCGCCAATAAGGTCCGTCGGCGAAATCGGCGCGGGTTCCGGGCAGGTAGGGGTAGGGATGTTCGACATAGGAACTGGTCAGACAGCACCAGCGGAGGGATTGGATCACACGGTCGAGCAAAGTTGCGCGGGGAACCTGTTCCTTGCCGAAGACCTGTTTGTCCGTTTCCGTCAGCAGGACGGAATAGCAGAACTGCACCATGCCGTTGCCGGAAATGGTGATGATGGTGGCGTAGGGTTCGTCAAGCCAGTTGCCGTATTTGCGGAAGTCGAAGAAGCCGCTGTTGGGTATGCGATCGGATTCGTCAACCCAGAGCGGTTCGAAGGTGGCGACGGATTCTTCGACGACGTCGAGATAGAGTTGGCAGAGTTCGCTTTCGCTCATGGACCAGGCGTAGGTCGAACCAATCCAGCCGACAAGCAACAATGAGATGACAAGTATTTTGAATGGCAATGTATTCATGGCGCATCCCTTCCTCGAATCAAAATGTTATTTTCGATTATGATATCATGATTGAAAGGTAATTTATATCGGAAGGAAGAGTGTGGGATGAATGGTTGTTATTTTCCCTGCAATCCATCGTCATTGTAATAAATACGCCGCCGCCACTCCCAATTGACCGACCAGCATGATCAAATACATATGTTTCCATGAAACGTGATTTGCTTCCAACGTCAATTCTTCCGGTTTCCGCAGGATCAAATACGAAACGTAGGCGCCCCAAAGCGAAAGCAGGACTCCGAGTCCCATCAACAGGAGTCGATGGCCGTGCAGCCATCCCCATCCCGCCGCCGCGAAGAGAAAGATGAACGGCAGCACGAAAAACGGCGCAATGATTTTCGCGCTGCGCGCCACGCCGAATTTGACCGGCAACGTGTAGCATCCGCCGGCTTCGTCCCCTTTCATGTCGGAAAAATCCTTCGTCGTGGCCGCTCCCAAAATATACAAACCGAATACGCTGCCCAACAACCACGGCTCCAACTCCCACACGTCCCGCACCGCCGTCCATCCCGCCACCACCAGCAGGCACCCGCGCGGAATCGCGATCGTGATATTCGCCAGCCACCACGACCGTTTGGTGCGAAACGGCGGGCCGGAATAGGCGTAGGTGACAAACGCCGTAAAAATTACAATTATAAAAAATTGCCAACCGACCAGAACGGCGCAGAGAAATGACGCCACATACAACACGCCGCAAAACTGCATCGCCGTTCGAATCGGCGTTCGTCCCGACGGCATGGGCCGCGCCGGTTTGTTGATGCGATCGATTTCCAGGTCAAAATATTGATTGATGATGTTGGAGGCGGCGTTCAACAACGCCGCGGAAAGAGCGCCGAATAAAATCGGCGGCAACGATTGCAATAAACTCAATTCCGCCTGGCCTTTCCAACCCACCAACGCAAACGCGACGAATCCGATAAAAGGCGCCAGTAGTGTAAAAGGACGGCACAATTCCCAATACGCAAGCCATCCGGTCTGCATGGATTCAAATCCTTTCTCTCAATTTAATTGGATAGTAAGTTTCGTCCGTCCATCGTCGACGGCACGTTTAAATTATAATAATGCAACAGCGTGGGCGCGATATCGATGATCGCCGGATCTTCCAACGCGATTTTCCGATTACAGAAAAAGATACCTGGCACGAAGGGGCTGGCGACGCTGCAATGATCGCCGCTCCATTTTTCCATGTTGTCCGAGATAATGTCTTTCGAAATTCCACCCAAACAGGTCTGCCAGGAAACGCGGTAACCCGGCGAAAAACCGACCTGCATATCCGGCGCGTCGTGTTCGTCGTTGGCATAATCGCTGGCCCAAATTTCACTGCGTTTTTTTACGTAAGAAATCGGCGCATTTCCCAGTTGCAACCAACGGTCGTCGCTTAATAATTGCATATTGCCCGCGATTTCATCGCAAAGAGCGTCGTATTCGGACGGATCCACGATTCCCAGCGGCTCCCGTCCCTTTAAATTGATATAAATCTGTCCCAATCCCAGCGCATACGCCTTCGTTTTCGACCAATCCACGTATCGGAAAAAATCGTCCTGATTTTTTTTCAACAAATCTTCCAATTTCATCTCGCGCGAGACCAGGCTGCTGCCGCTGATTCCCAAATATCCGTTTTCGTATAACCACGTATTTAAATTTACCTGATAACGAAACGGCTGAAAACCGTGATCGGAAATCACCATGAACAGCGTATTGGGATCGTCGCCGATTCGTTGCATCATCTCGCCGACGATTTCGTCCATGCGAATATAAACCCGTTTGATGGTATCGCCGTATTTTTCCGCCATTTCCGCGTCGTACATCGGATGGATTTCATCGATCAGATGGTAGAACATGTGACTGACGCGATCGGTGATGGAAAAAACCGAAACAAAGACATTGCTCTTGGTTCGATCCCACGTTTCGAACGTTTTTTCCGCGCGGGTATTCATCACGAAAAACGCATCTTCGATGAAGGCGTCTTCGGCCAGATACCCGTCTTTTAAGCCATGCGTTTCCGCCGCCCACCCGCGCGTCTTGTACAAATGTCCGATCCAATCCACCAGTTCTTTCGAATAACTCTTCGGACTTGAAATCGCCACCGCCGGATTGCGCGGATCGATGTCCGGCGAGGTCATGAATACTTTAAACGTCGGCGAGATTTCCTGCGGATAAAAACGACAGATCGCCTGCACCGAAATCAAACTGGTGACCGACAACTTGACCGTAAACCAGTCGCTCCAGGTTTTCAATTTTACCTGCTGTGTTTGTTTGCCTATGCGAATTTCGATGGTGGACTCATTGACGGGTTTGAAGCAGACCGTCTGTTTGATGACGAGCGCATCCTGATTGATTTCGTCTTTTAATTTTTGACTGGTTTCCCACAATTCCGCCATGTTTTCTCGCGCAACGCTCGGACCTGCTCCTTTTTCCTTTACGTACGACATGCCGTTTTCCAGATAGGCCTGGATTTTCTTGATGCGTTCATCATATTCGTCCATGCGCAAATACGGTTTTAGCGCCAGGGGTTGGATGACGAACATGCCCAGCCAATACGCCAGTTTTTGCTTATTGCTGTCCGTCACGTGTTCGCCCTGCATGGTGAACAGATGGGTTTGCCATTCGCACCACGTCAAATCCGCTTCCAGTTTCCTTTTTTCCTTCTCGCGTTTTTCCTGATCGTAAACGGGATCGTAAGGTCCCCAAATCGTTCCTGTCAAATAATCTCCTTCTTTTTGCAATAACTCAATTTTCCCGCCGAAGGTGGTCTCCAAAGCCGATGGAACTTCTCCCTCCGGATACCGCACAAAATAGTGAAACGTGGCCTGCATTCCACGAATGTCCGGTACACCCAATCCTGACAATGCGCGTCCTTGCGACAACTGCGGCGGTGGAAACGTGATCGGCACTTCGATCAACGAGGTTTCCACGCCGGCGTCGCTCAAGACGTCCCAAAACGCCGTTCCTCCTCTTCGCAATTTCGCCTTCGGCAGTTTGTATGGAATTTGGCCGAATAGAAATTCCGCATACTCCCGCTCCGCGAACGCTTCCTCGGTTGGAATATACGATCCCACCGGCCGGCGCAGGAAATCGAACACACCGTGGCGTCCCGGATCGCCGCCCACGGCAAAACTGGACCAGGAAACCGGCGACTCCGCCGGGATGACCGTTTGCAGTTTTTGATACGTTCCGCTTTCGGCCAGCCGTTGTAAATTGGGGAGTTCCTCCCACCACGCCTGCACCAATCCCGGATCGACGCCGTCGAATCCCAGGATGACGAATTTTTTATCGGTTTGAAAAACCGCCGGACCGGAAAACCATTGGAAGCAGGCAACGATGACCAAACCGATGATCAAAACGGAAACCATTTTTTTCATATACGAGCGTTTCCCGATTTTTCTGGCAATTTCGCTTTTCGTTCGTACTTTTAACATGCTATCCTTCCGCAATCGTTGGGATGATTTGGGGTAGAAGTTCTCCGGCTTTGCCGCATAAATGAATATCGGCGTAGGGCGTCAATCCGGTGGTTCCGGCATTCACCTCGATCAACGCGCCGCCGCTGCCGCGTTTCCGCGTGGACCAATCCATAATATAACCGAAGCTCGCTTCCGTTCCAATAACGATGACAACGTCGATTGGCGTTTGCGAAAGAAACGATTCCGCCAGGGCGGCGGCGTTTCCGTCGATCATTTCGCCAAACCAGACTACATTCGGACGTTCGAGCGCGCCGCAATTCTCACAACGCGGTGGAAGGATGGGCAGCGGTGCGCGTTTGTCTTCCCGCACGGTTCCCTCGCGCGTACAGCGCACTTCCCAGATTTTGCCGTGGATGTGCGCAAGTTTCGTCGAGCCTGCCTGTTCGTGCAGGTCGTCAACATTCTGCGTCAAGAGAAAAAAAAGTTCTTTTTGTTTTTCCAATCGGGCAATCGCAAAATGAGACGGATTGGGTTGGACCGCTGCCAACTGGGTCCTGCGCGCATCGTACCATTCCCACACGAACTTCGGATCTTCGGCAAAGGCTTCCGGCGTCGCCACTTTGTAGGGATCGATCTTTTTCCAGAATCCGCCCGCGTCCCGAAACGTCGGCACGCCGCTTTCCGCGGAGACTCCCGCACCGGTCAATACAAACACGCCCCGCGCCTGCCGGATCGCTACCGCGGCTTGATGGATAGCATCGCCCATATCGTTCATGATGAAAAACCTCCGTTATAACGCGCGGGTGATGGTTGCAATAAAAAGCGCGAACATCCCCCCTAAAAACGTGTTCAACACGTTCATCCATTCATTATCCACTTCCGTGCCTTCTTCCGTCCAATACCCGCCGATATACGATTCCGCATACGCGCCCAGCCAAGCGCCCAAAACCACTGCCGGAATGAATGGAAAGGGGAGCACGGAACATGCGAAGGACACGATCGCGAACACCACCGCCGCTCCCATTCCGAACAACGTACCTTCGATGGAGATCGCGCCCACGGTTCCCGCCGGCACGCGCCGAAACGATGTGGGGAGAAACGGATTTTTTCCATAGATTGAGCCCAATTCGCTGGAAATCGTATCGGAAAACGCCGTGGCCAGTGCGGCGCAATAGAAGATGGACAGGATATTTTCCAAACCGTTCGTCATTCCCAGCATGACGGCAGCGATAAGCGCCAGAATGCAATTGGCCAGCGCATGTTTGGCGCCGCGGCGTCCTCCCGCTTCCTGCGCGATTCCCATAATCGATTTTTCATGATACCCCAGCCGCGTGGCGGCGCTGGCGCCGATAAAGAATAGCAGCAATAAAAAATACAGATGACCGCCGCCCATCGTTAAAATCGCCGTACCGACCAACGTTCCGCTCAACGCGCCGGTCGCCGAAACCATCCGCAACCACCACGCCAAGGCGGCGACGCATATATTGATGAATAGCGCGAGACCCCACCATCCCGCCGAAATCAATTCACTGGCCAACGAGATATCCAAATTCCACGTCAAACTCACCATCACCGCGGCGGTCAGTCCCACGACGATATTGTCGTCCCATGGGAGCGGCAACGTCTCGAATACGCTTGCGGTAAACGCCGAACACAACGCGATCATGCAAAGATGGGTGTACGTCTGGGTATCGTCGATCCACGCCATCACCAAAAAAGCTCCCAAACTTCCCATGATGACAAACGCGGACAGGCCGCCCAGCGATTTTTCCGGATTCCACGGGATCGGCGCGAGTGGTTTCACTCTTCCGATCAACGTCGAGAATCCATCTCCGAACGCCAGAATGGCCCATGCGCCACCCGCCAGCTCCAATCGATTCGGAAATAACAGGATCAGCAGGGCGACCATCAGCGGGTACACGGCGATCCCCTGCGTCAATGATTCCCGCGAGCGAAACAGATGCGGCGCATATTTTGGCAGCAGCAGAACGTTGTGGATGAACGCCGACATGGCCAACAAAAACGCCCACGGCGCGGTGATGTAACGAAAGCTCAATGCGAACACCACCATCGAAATGTGAAGCCACTGCCGTTTGGATTCCTGCGTGATCGTCATGGATTTTGCCTTTGGTATTCCATCTCTCGTTTTAAATGATCGATAGAAGGAGTAATTTTATAAAACTGTTTGAATGCTTCGTATTCCCGCGCGCGCTTTCTGCCCGCCGCATTGCCCGCCTTTGCCTTGAGAAGAAGGTTTTTGGGAGTTTCTTCCACGCCGATAAATTCACCCGTCGTGACCGTATAACCGTTTACTTCGAGAAACAGGGCGCGGACCATGTCCGTCAGCAAATCGCCAAAGCGCTGTTTAAAAATGCCATGTTTTTTCAACGGATACATCGGCGCGCCTTCAATTTGATCAGCCAGTTCGTGCTGGCAGCAGGGCGCAACCACGATGTGCCTTGCCTGATGAACCACGCCGCAGGCAATCGCTTCGTCCGTGGCCGTATCACAGGCGTGAAGGCTCACGAGAAGGCCGATCGGATTTGGCAATCGCGCTTCGCGAATCGACGAACAATAGAACTGCATGTCTTTCATGGCCAGTTGTTTTGTCCGCTCGCGCGAGGTTTCGATTACATTCTCCGACTGGTCGATGCCGATAAACGACGCCGGACGTTTCAATGTGTTTTTCAAATACCAAAAAAGTACGAATCCTAAATACGATTTGCCGCAGCCGCAATCCACAACCACAAACGGAGCGGAATCGCATTTTTCCCGCAGGATCGGCGCGATCAAATCGAGAAAATGATTCACCTGTTTGAATTTCTTCCGCATCGGCGCTTTGATGTCTCCGTCCGCCGTCATGATTCCGATGGCTTGCAGCAACGGCGCCGCTTCGTTCGGATCGAGGTGCGTCGCTTTTCCCACGGCCCAGCGCGCAGACTTCAACACGTCCGTCCGGCTTGGAAGCGTCTCTCGAGTCATCGCGTTTCCCTTGAAATCCAATCGCAACACCTGCCGACCATCATCGATCAGCACGGTTTTCCCTGTGTCTCTCATTGCCGTGAGGAGACGGTCGGGTATCTCGTCGGATAAACAGGTGGATGCGCTTTCGGGATTCTGACAGGTTTCTATCCGACAATGCGTTCCTTCGCGAATCGACGCGTGAAAAATTGTCTGATTCGTTTTTGCCTCCACAACGGTCAAGTGGAGCAATTCGCCGTGATTGTGTAAAGCGTTTCGTATCGCTGAGCGTAAAAATACTTCTTGAGCAGGATTCAATATTCTCATGTTACTCCACGGCGATGGATTCCGAACTCCCACTTTTGAGTGAATGATTCGAATGATGAATCAACGGCACGAATACACAGGGGATTAAATTTTCCGTTTGTATTTTATCCCCTTTTTTCCGAATCCGTGTTAATGTTTGGATGCGCGAATCGCCCAACGGAATTAACATCGTTCCGCCGTCTTTCAATTGGTCGATCAACGTTTGTGGCGCGGTATACGCCGCGGCCGTGACGATGATACGATCGAACGGACTTTTGGTTTTCCATCCTTCCAGACTGTCGTCGACGCGAAAAAACACATTGTGATTCCCGATCGACAGAATGGTTCGCTGCGCGTTGAGGCTGAGAGTATAATAACGTTCCAACGTATAGACTTCCTTGCAAATATTGGCCAAAATCGCGGCTTGATAGCCGGATCCGGTGCCGATTTCCAACACACGGTCGAGCGATTGGCATTGCAGCGCTTCCGTCATATACGCGACTATGTATGGTTGGGAAATCGTTGCCTGATTCTCCGGCAACGACAGGGGTTGATCCAGGTAGGCTTCGCTTTTCAAATCGTCGGGGACGAAAAGATGACGCGGAGTTTGATACATCGCATCCAACACCCGCGGATGGGTGATTCCCCGCGCCATGATTTGCTGCTTCAGCATGGTTTCCAATTGGTTTGTGTAATCCATTCTCCCAACCTGTTCACCTCATCGTAACGGTCCGTAAAGAAATTATCCAACATTCTGTCGGCGTCGCCGGAAATGCCGTCGAGACGGCGGCGATACGTTTTCATTAAATCATGGCATCAAACACGCATGGCGGATTATTGAAAGACTCCAATCACCCGTTGAAATGGTATCTGTTTGGCGCCTTCTTGTAAACATTTGGCGAACCGATCACGAATCTATCAAAAACCGTCTTTTTTATGGTATGATTTTATTTCGAATATCCGAACACGTACTTTTTTCCGGATGACGACTCTCTATTATACGTTGAATCGTTCATGAATACAGAAATCCAAAGCAAAGTCGGACTTTTACTTGTCCTCATCGCGGCATCCCTTTATGGCCAATCCGTCTGGTTTTCTCCTTATTACGCGCATCGCAATGATTTTACGCATCTCTATATCGCCGGGTATCTTGCCGATCATGGCAGAGATTTTTTTGATCCGCAATTGTCGCTGATCGTCAAGGATCGATTTCATATCGACCGTGGGCTGAATCCGTTCGTCTATCCTCCCTTTTTCGCCATTCTGCTCATTCCCTTGAGTCGTTATGGCTATGATGACGCATGGACGTTGTTTTATTGTTCCAGCCATCTCGCATTCTTTTTTTCGTTATTCATTTTAATCCGAATGATCAGAGACGAAAATGAGCCGTCCCTCTTTTGGTGGGGTCTATTGCTGGCGATTTCCGCTATTTTTAGTCCACTTGTTCAGACGTTCGCCGCGGGGCAGATGAACACGTTCCTGTTGCTCATCTTTACGGCCAGCCTCTATCAACTGAAGAAGCAAAGAGAACTCTCGGCCGGAGCGCTGATCGGCTTCGGCGCGGCGATCAAGGTGGCGCCGGCGTTTTTTATTCTTTATTTTTTGTGGAAACGAAAATGGGCGGCCGCCTTCAGCGCCGTTCTCGTCGTTTTGTTGTCTTTGCTTGTCTCTTTCCTATGGTTGGGGCCGGATGTCCATTACTCGTTTCTCGATCTGGCCGCGCAAATGGGATACGGCTCCTCCACCTGGGCCGAGTACGGCCAGCATTACCATGTTGAACCCCACAACCAGGCGCCCGCCGCCCTCTGGTATCGGCTTTTCACTCACAATCCCTCGACGACCGGCGTTCTCGATTCTCTCGCTCTCGCCAAACTCTTTTCTTATGTGACGGCTTTATGCATCGTGGTTCTTCTTTTGTATTATACGCGCAAGCAAACCACGGCATTTCCGGAATGGGAATATTCCATCTGGATCATCGGTATGCTCGTTATTCCCAGTCTGATGTGGGATCACTATCTCACGCAGGCCCTATTCCCCATCACGGTCGCTGTTCATATGGCGATAAAGAAATGGGAAAGGGGAATTCCGCTTGTAGGCGTAGCTGTCGCCATGATGGCGCTCCCGTACTTGTATCAATATCCACGCTGGACGGATGGTTGGTTTTCCCTGTTCATGGCGCTCTATTTTTACGACAATCCCAGTTTTAAACAGGGCTGGATGACGATTTTTCTGTCGGCCAAACTGTGCGGTTTATTGCTCCTGTTCCGCTGTCTGCTCATGAATCGGCCCGAAAACGAATCCGCATCCGATTCGGAATATCTGCCGGATGTTTTCGATCGGCTGAAGAAAAGAAAATCAAGTGTGGATTATCGGAACCGGAACGAGACGCATGGCTGAACTGTCAGGTTCCTATGTTGAAAATGGACAGCATGGATGATCACAGAGGAAATGATCCCCTTTCTTTTTTTCGGCGTTGCGGAAGAATAAACAGGAAGCCCAATGGAACAATGTCAAATTCAATGCGATTCGTTGTCGTCATGCTGCTTGTGGTTGTATGCGTTTTTGTTTTTTATGGAACTCAAATAGCGCAAAGCCAAACTCTGTCTGCTCCTCTTGATGAAGCGTTCCGCTTTCTCAACCAAACCATGGATGTGGGACATGAACGGTTTTGGATATTCAACGATGCGGGAACCGCGGAGAATCATTTTTCCTTCAAGGCAATCCTGCCGGACGGGAACGCCGGCGTCTCGATGGATGAATGTTGGAACCGGGAGCCTTATTCCGGCGCAACCTGCATCCGTTGCCGGTTTCGCGTTGGCGGCGTGAATTGGGGAGGATTTTTTTTTCAAAATGGAATTTTTTATGATGTGAAATCTGAAATCGAACAGAATTGGGGCGCTTATCCGAACGCCGGTCTCGATTGGACCGGCGCGACGGAATTGACGTTCTGGGCGCGGGGCTCACAAGGAGGGGAACGAGTGGAATTCTTCACCGGCGGCGCCGGTTGGTCAGGGAACTCCCCGACTGAACCGTATCCCGATTCCTTTCCGCGAGTTTCCAGTGGTCTTGTTGCTCTTACAAAGGTATGGACGAAATACACTTTGGATCTTACCGGACAGGATGTGAGTTATGTCATTGGCGGATTTGGGTGGGAGACCTCCGCGGCGGTGAATGAAAATAGGAATATTTCATTTTTTATTGACGAAATTAGTATTAATAGACCTCGCCCCGACGATTTGCGTTTTTTACGCAGTTTTGAAACGCTGCCGACATTGACGGATTCCGTTGACGTTGCCATGCGAAATGTGGCGTATACGTACGACAACGCATTGGCGCTGCTGGCCTATCTCGCGCGCGGCGACGCGGATGACCTGCGCAGAGCGCGTATTTTGGCGGACAGTTTTGTTTATGCTGCGAATCACGATCGTTTTCACAACGACGGCCGCTTGCGAAATGCCTATTCGGGAGGCGATCTCATGGTTCCTCCCGGCTGGGAACCCAACGGTCGAATTGGAACGGTGCGCGCGCCGGGTTATTGGTTGTGCAGTGATAACAGCTGGGTGGAAGTCGAGTCCGGGCTCAGTTCAAACATGGGAAACATCGCCTGGGTGATGATCGCTTTGGCCGCTGCCGGGCAACAATTCAATACATCCGACTATCTTGACGCCGCGATCGGGCTCGGAGAATGGGTGGAAACGAATTGCCGCGACGAAAGAGGCGCGGGGGGATATTCAGCGGGGATTCGTGAAACCGCCGAAGATCAATTTGCATTGAAATACAAATCGACGGAACATAACCTCGACGTCAACGTTGCATTCTGGCGGTTGTATGCAATCACGAAAGACGCCGTCTGGCGAGAACGGGCGCTGCACGCAAAATCATTCGTCGAATCGATGTGGGACGAGAGAGAAGGGAAATTTCACACGGGCACCGATAATAGCGGAATCACTATCAACGAGGAGGTTGTGCCGCTGGATGTTCAGGCATTGTCGATTCTGACGCTGCGAAACGAGGAATCCCTTTATATACGAGCGTTGAAATATGCGGAATTGCATCATCGGGTGAATAACGGTTTCGATTTCAATCGCGACAAGGATGGAATTTGGTACGAAGGCACAGCGCAGATGGCCGCGGCCTATCAACAAGTCGGACAGCAGGAAAAAGCGAACGATTTATTCGTTCTGATCGAAGCGGCGCAAACTTCGACCGGTTCTATTCCCTCCGCCTCGATCGATGAATTGACCACGGGATTTGGGGGATATTACTACAAACGTGGGCATGTGGGAGCGACGGCGTGGTATGTGTTGGCGAAGCTGGGGACGAATCCGTTTTGGGTGATGGAGCCGGAAATGAGTGAAGTAAAAAGGGGGGCGCTTTATTAATTTATAATTCCAATATAACGATCCCCTTCTTCAACTCGAAACAAACCATCAATTCCTCCCCAACGTGTGCCCATTTTCCGTTTTCCAGCTTCAGCGAATCATGGACTTCAGTCAGGGGGACGGTTTCCTGATTTACCATGAGTTTCGGAACCGCGTTCGGCGCGGTTTTCACTTTTACGGTGAACGATGGCGTGGCGAACGGCGCGCGGAAGGTGATTTTGTTGTCGGTTTTTTCAATGCGCGTCAATTCTTTTGCGGCCCAGTAGCGGGCGATTTCACAATTTTTCATCCAAATCAGATTGTCGTAGGCTTCGTGCACGCGCCGATAGACTTCTTTAAAGATGTTGAATCCGATTTCCAGACCGTTGAAGTAGATACCCGGCCAATGGCAGACCAGAATGGCCGGTTCGCCGCGTTTGATGACTTCCGGCAGACGTCCGGATTGCAAATCTGCGGTGATGAATTTGTCCACCGAACCGTGTTCGAGCCCGTCCCAGCCGCCGAACCAATCGCCGGTGCAGCCGATGATGGAGACGACGCATTTCGGATCGGAACCGTCAAGGCCGGATGCGTATTCGACGCGCGGAGCGACGCTGGAGTCGTCGGTGAACAAATGCCGAAAATAGTGGGGGATTTCCGTTTGATATACGTCGCGGCAGGCTTGCAGCGTGGCCTGCGCCAATTCGGGCAAGACACGGCCGCCGAAGCCGCCCGGCGTCGTCATGCCTTCGCAGTACAATCCGGCATTTTTTAGGATACGCAAGGCATAGGCGATATAATCCGCGAGCTGATCGACGGATTTGCCGTCGGTCCAACGCCAGTTTTCCATGTAATATTCCGAACAATTCTCGTACGGCCGGCCCGTTTTCGTATTGATGACGCGGGTGTGGGAAACCATTTCCGGATGAATGTCCCAATCCGGCATCATTAATGTGCGGACGAGTTCGAGGCTGTCTTCCAGCTCCTTTTTCGACCAGCCGGGAATGAAGCGATCCACCCAGCCGGTGCAGGCAGGGTAGGGAACGATGCTGTATTTTCCTTTCACGCCATGCTCGTGGCACCATTCGCCGAATTTTCGCACGAACGAATCGGGAATCTCCCGCGGCAGCGACTTCCACGGCTGAAGATAACGATCGGGAAAGGTTTCGTGAAATTGAGGGATGCCGAAATGCGCCAGATTCACCAGCGTGGTCGAATCGTCGATGATGAAACTCAATGGAACTCGATTTCGTGGATTCAAAACAGCTACGGTTTCATCCTGGTGCGGTCGTTCGCCGGGAATCTGCGCGAACGATTGGAGGTTGAATTGGAATCCATTACTCACCGCGCCCAATAAAGCGCCTTTTAACAACGATCTGCGAGCCAGTGCATTCATGAAACTCTCCTTATGTATAGCGCAAACTTTTGTTTTTTACACACAATGACTGAAAATCAAGGGATGGGTAAATGAAGCGTCACCCATGAGAGCGCCGACGAAAGCCGGTTAGGAGTTGCAAACCACACCGGCCTCGATACAGGCGCGTCTGGAGATAAGGATAGACGCGAAGCGTTGGTAGAGGTAGGTACGGGCAGGGCTATGGCGCCGCGAAAAAATTGAATTCGGATCGCCGATGTTATATGGGGATGCGAAAGGCAACATCCGTTCGGTCGTCAGCGCAAGAGCGGGCGGGACTCTGCATTGTCGCATTCCATAGACGCTTTACTTTTTCCCCATTGAATTACAGAATATGCTGTTTTAATCGATTTTCATTTTCAATACATTCAAACAGGAGAAACAAGATGAAACGAACTACTTTGGTATTGTCATTGTTGTTAATTGTGTCTTTGAGTTTTGCGCAAACACCGGTTCATCGCGATCCCCAAGAAGGAATCAATCCCAAAACCGTGACGGCGTATCAGATTGAACCGATTACGGTGGATGGCGATCTGAGCGACTGGCCGACCGATTTGGAGAAACGCTCTTGCGGGGAATTTTATCCGAGTTATACCATCAACAGCCGCGCATTAAGTACGCAGGATAATTGGTTTATGGTGGCATGGAACGATCAGACCAACCAGGTGTTCATCGCCGGATATTCCGAGGACGACGTCAACGTATCTCAATTGAGCAAATGGAACGGAGGCGTGATCGGATCCGACGGCTGGTTCTGCGAACGGTGGGAAGTGTATACCGAATGGGATAACGATGACGGAGGCGCATACGGACCCGCCGAGGGCGGCAACCTCGAATACGTAATCGTTCAGAACGATAAGGGACGTACGGATGGCAATTACGCCACGAGTCAGGAAAAAGACGCCGCAGGAAATATTCTCGACGAGGGTACGGCGTTTTGGATCTATAAATACACCATGGTTACGCCGGATGCGCGTCCTCCCTTTGCCCAGGCAAAATGGGTCATCACTCCGAAAGATCCCAATCATCCCTTCGGCCCTTACGTTGGGCGGTTCGAGATGTCGTTCAAGGTACTCAATTTCCTTATGGAAGACGTTATCCCCGATGAAAACACAGATACGGTTGATCTCGATCCGAATGTCAACAACGGCCGAGGCATTGGATTCGATATGACGTTTATGGATCGCGACGGAGATATCAGCAGCATGGTTTCAACCCGAGACACATGGGCATGGATCGGATGGTCGTCGGAAAGCAAGGTCAATCAACCCCAATTCAATGGAAAACTTTTGTTTTCCACAGAGTTTAAAGAATTGACGCATATAACCAACTGGGAAGTGTTTTGACCTTATCATAGGTAAAAGAACCACATGGGGAAGGACGAAGGTTTTGTAACTCTCCGTTCTCCCACATTGCCGTATGTGCTGATAAAAAATGGAATATAATTGCTGGGTCGGTCCGGATTTTGAGGCAATGAGATGAACACTCCCCCCATCATCTGCAGGTATTTTCACCCACGTAAAGAAAATAGCAGGAAACGTGAATATCGGAAATTTCAATGGTGCGAGTGATTCTCTTTCGTTAATCGAACCGTCTTGTACCCACCGGTCATAAAATCCCGGATCCACCAGATTCCAAAAACAACGAAGAGGATGCATGGCAGTATGGCCACGAAACGAAACGCCGCCGCCGGTCCCCATACATCATAGACGCTCCCCATTTTATACACGATGGTTCCGATTGAGAAATTTCCGATAAACACAATCAGGCCAAGCAACAGCGCGCCCCCTTTCGGATACCGTTCGGATGTAATCCCCAGCATCGTCGGCCACATAAAACACACGCCGACGTAAAAGATCGTAGCCACGAGATACGCCGATCCGGCGGAGGTGACGCCGCTCAATAAATACAGCCCGATCGCGCTCAGCAATACTGAACCCCACATCATGCCGATCGGCGAGATTTTCTTCGCCAGCGGTCCCGCAAAAAAGCGCAATACGAACATGATCGCGCTGCCGTAGACGAACACCATCGTGCCCGACATGTTGGCGGTATTGCTCAAAACCGATCCCACCCATTGACTGGGCGCCACTTCCGTCGCCGCCGTCAGCATCATACAGCCCAGCAGAAGCAGAAAACCGGGCCGAATCACTTCCCTGACCATCTCCGTGTAGGATACGCCCGCTTCCACTCGCTCGGTAACCGGAAATTTTTGCCCGAAAATGAGAATGCCATATATAATGGTGGGGATGAGCACGATTCCCATTTGTGTCTGCCATTCCCAGCCTAATTTTCCCATGCACACCGACAAAATTCCGCCGATTATGAGGCCGCCCGGCCACCATGCATGAAGAATATTCAACCGGCGGGTCTTCTCTTCCGCGTAAACGGTCGCGCAGAGAGGATTGATCACCACTTCCACCAGACCATTGCCAAATCCCGCCACCAGCATTGACAAATACAACACCGGATAACTCGGCGCCAGGATGAACGCTAGAATCCCGCCGACGTGGCAGACAAAACCGGCGTAAAGCAGATTTCTCATACCAAAAATATCCAGCAGGGGAGACGCCACCAATACCGAACTCGCAACTCCGTAAAACGCCATGGACGAAATGAAGCCATACTGCTCGTGCGTGAGCTGAAACACTCCCTCGACCTGACCGGCGATATCGCCCCGAATCACCAAAATCATGGCGGTGGTGACTAAACCTATACAGCTGGCAAGAAAAAGACGGGTTCGATGTTCCATAACACAATTCCTTTCATTTCACGGCAAGGAGAATTACGACTGGCGTGAAGTAACTTTATCATAAAAGCAAACCAAATGATATGACTGATTGCCATTTCTCTCTCCACTTGACGGCGCCTGTCAAATCCAACCGAACTCTATATACCGATAGGAAATCTCTCCAATTCCTGAATTCCAAATTGGTACAGGATAAGAAAAAATCATGGAATTCAACATTGACCGCTTTCATAAATATGATAATATTAATCAACTTTATCATATTTATGGGAGCGACGGCATGTCTCGCATTGTAATCATCAGCCTATACGACGAATTTTGCCTTGGTCCGCGTTACATCACTTCGCTTTTACAAACAGAAGGCCATCAGGCGGAACTGGTTTTGTTCAAGCATTGCCATGCGGCGTATGAAACGCCCAAGGAGAAGCGAGATCCGCGGGACTATCTTGAGCATTTCTACGCGGGAATCCATGAAATCCGACTGTTACAGAATTTTATAAAAGAACGGGAGCCACTTTGGGTGGGTTTTTCCTTCATGTCGGTCTCGTCCGGGCTGGCGGTGGAACTCACCAAACATGTGCGCGAGGTGACGGATGCGCCGATTGTATGGGGCGGCATTGATACCACTGTCAATCCGGAATGGGCGATTGAACATGCGGACATTATTTGCGTCAACGAAGGCGAACACGCTTCGCTGGAACTGACGCAGGCGTTGGAAACCGGTAGGGACATTTCTTCCATCCCCAACTTGTGGGTGAAGAAAAACGGGGCCGTAATCAGGAATGATATCCGCCCTTTGATTCAGGACTTGGACAGCCTTCCCTATCCCAATTTTGACGAATCCACAATTTGGCACATCGACCATGAGCAAATGCGGCAGGGGTATTTGCCGGATTGCTCGCCGCTGAATCCGTGGTATATCGTCATGACCTCCCGTGGTTGCCCTTATCGCTGCACGTTCTGCATTCACGGCCTTGGCCATGAAATGGCAAAAGGAAAAGGGAAATACCTGCGCCGACGATCGGTGAAAAATGTGATCGGGGAATTGCTCGAACACAAACGCCGGAAACCATACACTTCGCAGATCATGTTCTATGACGACGTATTCACCTACGACCGCAAATGGATCGCGGAATTCGCCGCTGCCTATAAAAAAGAAATCCATATCCCGTTTTGGGTGTATACGTATCCAGACATGTGTGATCCCGAAATACTGCGGCAACTGCGTGATGTCGGGCTGATCTATGTGCACATGGGTATTCAAAGCGGTTCCGAAAGCGTCCTGCGGGAACTGTACGATCGCCAAATGTCGCCACAAAAAGTGTTGACCGCCGGCAAGACGCTCAAGGATCTCGGCATATTCACCATTTACGACATGCTGGTCGGCATTCCGCTGGAAACGGAAGAACAGCTGCGTGAAAGTTTACGCTTGATCCTACAGATTCCCGAGCCGTTCGGGCTGAATGTCTGGCCGATCATTTATTACCGCAACTATAAACTCACCAAAGATCTGCATGCCGCCGATGCGGACGATCAAGTGCAACACGTAAAGGGGACCAACGCCTCCATTACGCCCGAAAATACTCCCTATCTGCGATTCTGGCTATCGCTGCTGCGTCTCACTCGCTATCCGCAGATTCCGCGTGAAATGTTCCCAACGCTGCTCGAAAACGAAGCCCTGCGCAACGATCCGACGCCCCTTGAGATGATGGAACGCTCACTTTACAAAGCTGTATTCGTCCACAATTCCGAATATTTACACAAAGATATTTTCATCGATCAATTGCAGACCGCGAATGCGCAACTCCTACAGGAAATCGAACAGCTGCGGAACCGGAAAGTCATGAAACTGCAAAATCGCATCCAACAGGTTTTACGGTGGCCTCAGCCGGCTGCCATACAAGCGAATTAAGGGATTATAAACAAGCATTTTGACGCGCTTCGTTTGTCAGTACTATTTGATGCGCCCATATTCAAGCTTTCACATAATCCTTTGATCAGATTTCCTCAGTTCTTATGCAATCCATTCATACCGCCTAAAAACGTATTTCAGCAGGATTGGTTCAACATCATGACCAATTTGATTTGCTCAGTCTATCGATTTTTTGAGGGAGAAAAGCGCTTCTTTCGCATTACTTTTGACAGATTTCTTGAGACGCTTGAGAAAGACAAAAAAGAGTTGTTCACAATCCACGAACTATATGAGTTTGTTTGCAGGCAAAAGCCGCCATCGCAATTTGGTGAAAAAGAGAAACATCTTAGGTGCATGTCTGTATTTGAAGACTTGGTAAATTTTGTCGGAAAATTAGTTTCGCAAGAACTTCTGACAGGATATTCTCTAGATGAGATCATTGAATCAGAAAATTCGTGCATCTTTCTCTATCCAGACATTCCAGACCCGGTTTACAGGATTTTTTGGGGCTACTTTAACTTGTACCTGATTGAACTCAGGGACAAAAACGTTGATAAAAAAATAAACGCCAACAATGTTGTTTTTGGCTACGAAGAGATTCATCACCTTGCTCCAAAGATGCCACCAGGTGAATACAGCGTTTTTGCCGACTGTGCCAGAAAAGGACGAGAATACGGAGTATCTCTTGCCTTTACTTCACACACGACCGTGCTTGATGACCTATTGCTGAGCAATCTTTATTGCCAAGTGTTCAAACAGATGACAAATCCTATAGATTTGAGATATGTAAGGGAACTTTTAAAATTGAGCAAGGATCAGGAGATAGACCTGACTCGACTAAATAATACCCAAGGGATCGTTTTCATGGCTGGCCATCGGCCATACAAATGCGTGTTCCCGTACATTGATTTGCAGGAGATCATAAATGCCTAAGCAAGTTCTGTTGGATTATATAATAAAAAATAAGAGGAATTCGTGAAATCCCTCGAAATCAGGCCGGTGTTTGCTGGAAAAGATGAAGAGCCTGAATCTTGTAAAAAAGTTACTGACGAGCCGCCAGAATCCATTTCAGAATTGATTTATTATTTGGCGCATTATTTTCAGCAAAAAAATTACATGATGCTTCTTAAAGAAATTGCACAATCGCAACTTAATCTTAACAAAGATAAAATGAACAAATTGCTCAATAAAGCAAAAGCAGACGGCTGGATCAAATCGCTTCCTTTCAAATGAGAAAAAAACGCAGGCCGATCCACGCATATAATCCATCTTTGCGCAAAAGCGGTTGAATCCTTGTTCTAATGGAATGTGGTTTCCCACTATTTCGACCCCACTTCTTGAGAGGTGTTTGCTCACCTATAAATTTTTCGTATGCATTCGCACATAAAGGGAACGAAGTCTCCGCAACCATTGCCACTCCCAATTCCCCGCCCGCCTTCAATAAATTGATCAAAAACTCCCGTCGATTCCCCGATTCATTCTCCGTAAAATTTTTTTTATAATAAAACCTCGGAAACAGAAAAATGATTGAACAATTTGGCCTTTTTTGATTAACAAAGGGAACAATATACCATAACAACAATCCTGTCAAGTAAAAAAAAAAAAATGGAAAAATCACTCATGAAACTTAAATTTATAATCAAGGAAGCACATAAAGCAAATAAAATCAATAAGTAAGAACTGATGCCATGAAACGAAATCAAAGAAAATCCACAAATTCACGGAAAATTAAAGATTCCCCTCCAAAGACTTGATTATTCGCAACTCTCCATTAGCTTTCACAGATATATGGTTTTATATGAACAAGGATTATCACATTGAATAAAGAAGAGTTGACGCCGAACGAAACGGTGGTGCTTTCCATTATTTATGAGCTGGGCGAAGCGGACGTATACGATGTTCTCGAGTACATAAAAAACGAAAAAGACTGGCAGTACACCAGCGTCGAGAATTTTCTGTCCAAATTACACGCCAAAGGCTATGTGGACCGCGTCAAGCGGAGCCATCGTTACCGCTATAAACCCAAATTACCCCTCGGCAAAGTGCTGGGGCGCGTGCTGGATCACCTCTTTCGCGGCATATTGCGCGACAATCCCACCCCGCTTGTCGATTATCTGTTAGAAAACAGGAAGTTACGACCAAAAGATGAAAAAATTCTGCGCAGTCTCATCGATACGGTGATCCAGGACGACAACAAGGCCGAATAGAAGTAGCTGCGAAATAAGCCTTTTCCTGTATCATGTGCTGCAGGTGGGGATCATACGCCGCTTTCCACGGATGCCACGACCCGTAAATAGGGTGAGGTTGCGGTTGGAGGAATCGAAGCAAGTGCGCTTGGATTGGCGGATTTGTAGGCAATCAATACAGTATAAAATCGCCGATGCTTGTGTGATCTCCCGCAAGAATGGTTACGGACGATAAAGTCAGCTTCTGATGCGCCGAATTGAGCAGGCGTAGTTCCCAATTCAACAGATCGTTCGCGTATTCCGGTGGATACCAATCCGGCGCCTGGCTTTCATACAGAAAGGGAATCTGGACGAGCAGAGGACCAGGCGTCGCCCAATCCGAGAACGAAATGATGGTATTTTCCAAGACTTGAGAAATGTATCCGGATTGACCTTCCCCATCGCTGAGTTGAGAGTGAGAGCTCACTTCAATTTCCAAAATCGCGCCATTGGGCTGAGGCGATGACAGGTTTTCCCGGCTGAGAACAAACTGAAGCGTATAGTGGTTGCCGTCCTTGAATCCAAACGCTTTCCCGTCGGTCGTCAATTTGCGATGGGCGTCTTCGTAATAGGCCACCAGCACCCACCCCAGTTCCATATCCCGGGATTGCGCCACCCAATTGCCGTTACCATCGGGACCGCCGGCGGCGTGACTGATCAGCGGATTGTCGCCGGCCAGTTCATAAACGAAATTGTCGTAAATCAGCGAATCGTTTACGGTTAATGGGGTACTTCTCGTCGCTGATTTGGCCGCGCCACCACCCGCTGAATCCGGTTGTTTCACCCGATCTTCTCCGATGATGTGGAACTTGCCCAAAATGACATAATTCACATCATAAATCGCGCTTTGCAACGAACCCTTGTCATCCAGCCATTTGGCCCCGGTTACCCCTTCGAATCGAAGGCCGGAAACGGTAGCCCATAAATCGGCGCGGGTTTGGCTCGCCGAGGCATTCAACATGGCATTGAACGCCGCGACCGTATCGTACGCATAATAGGCGGGCCATTCCGGGATTTCCCCATTATTAGCGGCTTGATAGGCGGCTTTGAATTGAATGGAGGTCTGCAATTGATTCGTGATGCTGGGCGTCAATCCCATGATCACCGGATGATAGAACAACGTGCGATCGAAGGGTAAACCTTGTAACACCGAATCCGTGGTGATGGCGTCCGAAAAGATCCAACTAAAATTACGAAGCGAAGCGTCGGTTTGAGTCGCCAGCGCCTGTAATAACGTGCGGGCGTCCGTGTCATAACCGGCCATGACGCCTACTTGCGCTCCCGCGGCAATCGCCGAGGCCATCCTGGCGATGACCTGAGAGGCATCCAAGGCCCCACTCTGGAAGACGAGTTCCTCAACGACCTGGATTCCTGTCTTATTTTTCAAACGCTCAAATCCAAGCCCATAGGTGGAATTTTCTACCAATAGAAAAATCTTAGACAAGCCGTTATAGGCCAAAACGGAAGCCATCACGTCCACTTGATAATCATCCAGGGGCGCGACTTTTACCAAACGGGGCATCGTATCCAACTGTTGGGAGGAAGAAAACGTGAATTGCACCAGCGGATCCGCGGCGTTTTGATTTTCCTGGGCGATGGCCATTGTGTTTTTGGAAGCCACCGCGCCCAGGATCGCCAAATAAGAAGAATCGGTAATAGCGGTTTGCGCTAATTCCGCGCTCTTGGTAACGGCGCTTTGATTGTCGTTCACGATGAGTGAGATTGATTTCGATGCGAGGTCCATATCGGAAAAAGCCTGAGTGATCCCTTTTTCCACTTGATTTCCCATACGGGCCAAGTCTCCGGTTCTGGGCGTAATTTCCATTACATTCGTCTGGAAAAGAGGCAGAGGAACATTGCCTGTATACAATTGCGCATGGATGGCGCCCAATCCTTCGCTCGCATGGCTCGCCTCCCACACCACCCCGATTTTTCCACGATCACGATTGCACGCGATCGCGCTGAGCTCATTCCATGGTGAAATTGAACTGACAGAAACAGCGTCGGAAAAAGTGGAAGACTCGATTGAATAAACGGTGGATTGAATTGTATGGTTCTGACCGGTCCATGTCAATACAAAATGATTCCTACCCAGAGCCGCCAGTTTTGGGCTCTTGCCGCCGGCGTTGGGAACCGCCTGATTCAATAACTCCTTTCCCGTATCAGAAATCAGGCTGCAATGAATTGCCCCATCCAGGGCCATGGCGAAAACGATCTGATCAGATCCGAGCATCTCCACATCATGCCCATAGGGTAAGCATGGATTGCCGACGGATTGAGGCGTGGTATCCATCGCGCTTCCATCTGCATGAAAACGTTTGAACGAAACAGTGCGTCTGTTCCGTGAACCTTGTTCCCAGGCGATCACACTTTTCCCACTAGGTCCAATGGCCAGTTCGGGATGAACGCAGTCTTCGTTCATCTGCGCGATCAACTGATCCTCTCCCATACTGACGCCTTGCAACGAGAAACGGCGGGCATAGATTCCATAAATTCCAGTCAGATCGGATTGCCAAACGACGAGAATCGTGCCGCTGTTTTGATCAATTTCCACCCGGGGATTTTTTTGATTTCCAGAGGCAATGTCATTCACCGGAATTTCCGAGGTAACCGCCGCGCCGGTGGAATCATAGATGCGCAGAACGATATCCAAACCGGAGGAGGCATTCGCCTGATTCATGCTTTCCCATACCACCGCGAAAAGGGCTTGTCTCGTTTGAACGGCAATATCCGGTTCGCGTTGATCGGACGCGATCGTCGTGTTCACTTGCATAGACGCTGTAAGCGGCGCAGCCGACTTATGATACAAGCGCAGAAACACATCCTCGTTTGCCGTTCCCTGCTCCCAGACCACGGCGGTTATGCCGTTTTCCGCGACGGCGACACGGGGTTCCCCCGCGGTAGTCGAAGCGGCGGATTGAACCGTCAAATTACTTCCAACCGGCGTCAATTGAGCCAAGCCAGCCAAGGGATGGGAGAAAAATATAGATAAAACCAAGAAAAAAAAATAGAAAGACGACTGTCTTATTTGTTTCATACGATTGACTCCTTGAAGGCAAGGCCATGACACGATTCCGGACTCTACTGCCGGGAAGGGAAATACCCATCGAGACAAATAATGTAGTTCAAGGCGAGAAACGGTTGCATCACTGTGACCGGTTGACTGAAACCGGTGGAGGTTGATGTCACCGCTTGCATAGCCTGTTGACCGGAGAACGCGTAGGCATTCCGGGCGGATTGGGCATAGACTCCGGATCCGATCGTTGGATCATTCGTGTTTGCTTCCGCATCGGAAGAGGCCGCGAATTGGAAAGAATGGGAATGAGCGGGTAAAGCATTGACAGGCGGAACGATCCATTCATATCCCCCATTCGCTCCTTGTCGATAGGCTGAACCGAATGCCACGATCACCCGGCCTCGTAAATCCGGTAAGGCAAAAGTCACCCTGCCGTCCCCACCATACATCGAACCAATAAGAGAGAACAAAGCTTGGTTTTGCCTGACTGCCATCATCTGCCCATGGCAAAAAGCCCAATATTGAGGTGCGAAATCCGCCGGCCAAGGCATGATCGTTCCTAAAGTATAGTCTTCCATCAGAAAGCCTCCTGGGGCGAGTTTTGTTAACTTCGGATTGGCAATATTCCATTGATACAAATAATATAATTCACAACAAAATAGGGTTGCATAACAGAAATCGGTTGATTCGCCCCCGTTGCGGACGAGGCAACGCTATTTTGAGACGGAGATCCGGTCGTGGTATACAAATCCATATCCCCTTTGGCGGGCACATTACCGACCGGATTATCCGTTGTCGCCCGGTTCGCGGAAACGGGAATTTGAAACGAATGAGTATGAGCGGGTAGTTGATCCATAGATAAAACCACAGATTCCATTCCCCCCGTTTCTCCTAATGAACGATTCGTCAGTCCCGGCCCTTGCCCCGCGCCCACGATAACCCGGCCCCGGAGATCCGGCAAAGCGAAGTTTTGTGCGCCATCACCGCCAAATTTTGCCCCAATGAGAGCAAATAGTGTTGAATTTTGTGCGACTGGCAACAATGCCCCGTCACAAAAAGCCCAATCCACTGGCGCGAAGTTGGGAGCCCAAGCCTTAATTTCTCCTATAAAATTATCGGGCATCAGAGAATCTCCTTATCTGCAGAGTGATCGCCGGAATCAGAAACCAAGCGATTAAACAAGGCTTGGTAATAAAATCCTTTTGAGTCCTTCCCAACCACCGGCGTAATAAAAATGCGAAAACTCCCCAATTCCGGATGGGAAAACGGATAGGTTTCTTGAGAAATATACTCACCCAAGGGACCACGAAATAACAAGGAAAACGTTTCCATTTGCGGCGTCCCGGAGCGATGGTTATGTTGTCCGGATTGGTCAATCACCTCCACCAATTCCAGATCGATCACACTCCGGTCGTTCCGGGTAATCCGAAATAAAGTGTTCACATGAGGAGCAAAGGTTGCATAGGTCAAATCTTTCACATTGATCATCCTTCCCAATCCAAAGCATGACATCGCGGGGAGGGGGGAGAGAACCGCCCCCAAAGCCGCCGCTGAAATCCGCAAGAATTTCGCACGAGATAGATTCATGACGAAACCTCCAAAGGTTATTACAATATGCGCCAAATTTTAACACAGTTTAACAGTAAAATCAATCTCATCGTTTGTAAAAATACAGGAGTCCTCTCTTGGAAGTGGGGGTAACATATCAACCCGAACGAATAACCGGTGAAATGCGAAACCAATCTGTACCTGTCAATGATACGGAATTTGTCTCGAGTAAGAAAATAGAGATCCATATCACCTTTTTGCCTTGGTGAGGAGCGGATTGAAACAAGCGTGATTCGGAGTTTCTTTGTCTGTGGTTGTTGCTGGTTCTCATTCTCGCCCCAATTGTTGCTTTCATTCTCGTCAAAATGATCGCACTGATGTAAGATAGTAAACAAAGATGGAAATCTTGAATGGGCAAAGAATGGATACAGAGATTTCAAAATCGAGCGAGGTGTAACATGACAGATCAGGAAATGATGTTGAATCGGCGTAATTTCGTAAAATTGGGTGCGGGGATGGGCATGGCGTCGGGCATGGCCGCCGCTGCGATGGCGAACGAAGAGGAAAAATCCGCCTCGGAGGGCATGAAGTATCGAACCTTGGGCAGAACCGGCTTGAAAGTTTCCGAAGTGAGTTTCGGATCCTACGGTTTTAACAATTCCGAATTGCTGCAGGAAGCGTTGGACAAAGGCGTCAATTTGATCTGCACCGCCGCCGAATATCAACGCGGCGTCGCGGAAGAAGCCATCGGCCGCGTAATGAAAACACGCCGCAAAGACGCGATTCTCTTCACCGGTTGGAGGTGCCGCCCCAATTCCAAAAAAGAGGAACTCTTAAAAACGCTGGACGAGAGTTTAAAACGCCTGCAAACCGACTACATCGACATCATCAAATCCCATTTCATCGAAGATCCGGCATGGCTGGACAACGACGAGCAATATGCGGCATTCGAAGCAGCAAAAAAAGCCGGGAAAGCAGGCTTTCTCTCCCTTTCGGTGCATAGTGGAAATCTTGAGGACATTCTGAAGAAAGCGATCGAGAAAAACACTTTCGACGTGATTCAATGCAAATACAACTTCATGGAATTTCCCGCCCAAAAGAAGTTATTCGAGGAAGCGGCGAAACAAGGAATCGGAGCCATCGTATTCAAGATCGGCGCGGGAAACATGCAGGACGAAATCCGCGGATTGGAGGAAAAAGGATTCAGCGTCGGACAAGCAGGCATTCGTTGGGCGTTATCCAACCAGGACGTATCCAGCGTATGCGTCACGATCCGTAATTTCAACCAGATCAACGAGTATTGCGAGGCGGTAACGAAAAAACTCAGCCAGGCCGATGTGGAACTGCTTCGCCGTTACGCGCAGGCGGTGGATCAAACCTATTGCCGCTATTGTTCAACCTGCGAACCGCATTGTCCATATGGCGTTTCCGTCGCGAACGTGATGAGATACTCGATGTATTTCAAATATTACAAAATGGAAAAAGAGGCGATGCAATTGTACGCGCAATTGCCGTTCGAATGCCGCCCGGACGCCTGTGAAAATTGCCCCGCTCCCTGCGAAAAGAGATGCCCGCATCAACGGTCCGTGCGGGAAGGATTGCTCGAAGCCAAGAGGTTGCTCAAATGTGCAAATACCATTTCCGTTGCCTGATAATATTCTTCATTCTTACGCTTTTCGGGACAAAAACCTTCGCGGATACCGATATTCGCGTCATCGATCTGGTTCCCCAAAGCGGTTTCCTGGAACATTGGAAGATCGAGGAAGGTCCTGAAATCTACACGCCGGAAACCTTGTATGAAATCATCAACGGCGCCGCCACACTTTATCTGTCGTACGGATTTCGTGAACAGGCCTACGCGCGTTACGTCAACGAAACGGATGCGGGGATGGGCATCACCGCCTATATTTACGATCAGGGCAGCGTGGAAGGGGGATACGGCGTCTATTCCTCTTCCCGCCACGCCAACGAAAATTTCCAGGCCTTCGGAACGCAGGGATACCGCTCCGGTTCCATCGTCTCGGCCTGGAAAGGTCGCTTTTACATCTCTTTGTCCGGAGATCGCGACGATGAAACCACCGCACAGGCGTTAGAAACATTGGCGCGTTCCATCATGTCCGACATCCCGGGAAACGACGCCTACCCGAAAATCCTGAAACTGCTTCCGGAACAAGGAAAAGTGAAGAATTCCGAGCTGTATACGGAAAAAGATTATCTTGGATTCGATTTTCTGACGAAAGCGGTCAGCGCGTCCTACCGCGTGGAATCCATCACCGCCGTTCTATTCGTTTCGAGATGTCCGAATCGTGAAAAAGCGAATGCCGTCTTTCAGCAGTTGGAAACCGCGCTCGCCAAACGCAGCGAAAGCGTCGACATGCCTTATTCGAATATGCAGGTATTCGGCTTTGATAACCGCTCGCTGGGCAAAATCATGATTGCCTGTCGCGAACACTACGTTTTCGGCGCGTTTGCAAAATGGGATGATCCATCCTGGACTCCCTGGAATCATCTTTTTTCCTTAATGACCGGCTGTTCGCACCATCTTACCGCGCAGCACGCTTACGATCAAAAGTAAGGGGTTACGGCAAAAAAAAACATCGTGGCGCGGTCATCCAGCCTGTCATACTTCAATCTCTTTTTGATTATCCAGCGTTTCCAACGTAGTACAAAAATATCGATCCGCCAAATAATTCCGTTCATAACATCGCACATCCATATGAATCCAGGTGGGGGCCAGATCGGATGGTTCCAACGCCTTGCGATTCGCGGCATACCAGCCGATTTGCGCGTTGGCAAATTCCACAATCCTGCCCCGGATTCGATCACAACGTTCCATATCGTCTCGTTTGTCTTCTCCCGCTTCCAGCGGAACGTCGAAATCGACAGCCTTTCCACAGTGATTTGTCGAGGTTCGGCCTTTCTGCCTGTTTCGTTCACTGCAACGGTATCCCGAAGTGATCGAAAATTCATATTCCGGATGATAAAAATAAACCGCGCGCACCGCCCATAAAAGCATACGATGAATACCCGGATATTCATAACGGTAGTTCCGTTCGATTTTTGGACCATTTGAATAATATTTTCCCTTGAACAATCCCCGACCGAAGCCGCTACAAACGCCGCACGGACATTTTAATGACTCAAAATCGATCGGATATTGCCGGGCGAACGCCTCGGTCGCCCTCATCGTATCTCCATCCACGATCCCGGAAGGCGGATTCTGTTTCATGAAATCCCGTTGAAATTGAACCACCTGCAGTTCGGTTCCCGGTCCGAAAACGCCGTCCGGCAGTGTTCCGCGAAATCCGGCCAAACGCATTTGCAGTTCAGCAACGTCCGCCCCGGTCATCCCTCTTTGTATGATTCGTTCCCCGAATTCCATTCTGTTCCCCTCGTTATGAATGATATCAATCCTATTTTTTCGCATTCACGATACTCGACAGACAAAAGTTCTACCCTCTATATAACCAATTTTAGAGAGGATCATTTTCTTTCTAGAGAGTCATGTTGAGAATAGTCATCTCTTCGATGATGTCAAGTAATTTTTTGTAATTTCCAGAGTATTCCCTGGCTTTGGCTTCCCGTTTTTTCCCTAAATAAATCAGATGCGTTTTCTTGTCCTTGTTGAGCGAGAAATGGCTATATTTTT
>QZKN01000176.1 GCA_003598175.1 Candidatus Omnitrophota bacterium | reverse complement strand
CGGCGACGTGCCCATGCGAGCGGCTGCGGACGATGTCGAAACTGTCTTTCAGGTTTTCCACCACGGAGCCGCCTTTCAAGAGGGCGCGGAACTCTTCCACCAACTGGGGCGGCCAGTGAGTGAGATTGAGGAGAGTGCGTTTCCAGACCTGGTTCCCCACGCGATAGGATTCGCGCAGAAGAATGCAGGGGGGCGAATTGCGATTGCGAACGGTTTCGATGTACATGACTACATTATAGCGTTATTGGATTCAGCCAAAGAGCATTTTGAAGAGAAATTCATGCAGATTTAATTGTAATGGGTCATCGAGGAAAAAGCATCGTTCAGCGATGGCTACTCGGATCGGTCTCGAAGCGGGTCCTCAGTTATGCGCCCTGTTCCGCATTGATTGCAAGATAAAAGTAACTGATTACAATGTGAGGTCGAGGATATGGCGCTTTGGCGGTGGTAACCGGGATCGAAGATTGGTTCAGCCGTTTCACCGTGAGACGGCTTTGGGATTGGAATAGCCATCGGATTCGCCTCGGTTTTGATACTTGCCGGAATCCTTTTCATGCTGTTCCAGATGTTGTATGACGGGAAAGAGAATTCATCCTAACGCAACGTCACCGTCTCGGAGACATTCTCCGCAAAACCGGCAGGATGTCGGCGTTCCATTTTTATAAAAAATCACTCGGAGGTGATCTTGCCCCCCATCCTTCTCGTTTTCATCGGCGGTGGAATCGGCGCTCTTTGCCGTTATGGATTTTCTTGGTTCATCACCCAATTCTGGGGCGGAGGTTTTCCCGTAGGAACCCTGTTCGTCAATCTTTTAGGGTGTTTCCTTATTGGAATCGTTTATTCTCTCACCCAGGATTCCAGAATTCTCTCCCCTTCCACTCGCTTGTTTCTGATGACCGGTTTATTGGGGGGATTCACCACGTTTTCCAGTTATGGCCTGGAAAGCGTAACACTGGCATTGCAGGGAGAGCCGCTTCCGGCGCTGATCAACGTAATGGCAAATAATATGGTGGGATTCGCATTGGTGCTGGCCGGAATTTGGATGGTAAAACTATTCTAAAGGGGAGAATCTATTCATGTCAATTCGATATGCGGTAATCGAAATCTTCACGAGCGAAGAGGCGCGGTGGCATGGCAAACCGGCGACGAAAGCGGTCGTCGAATTCGTTTCCCAATTAGGGATTGCCGCCCGCTGCCTGGTGACGCGGGGAATCGCGGGTTGTTATGAGACGGGCGATATCGCCACAAGCGGAATTGAAATATTGAGTTATAATCTTCCCCTAAAAATGGAAATCGTTTTGCCGGCGTCCGAACTAGACGTGATTCTCCCCCAATTGGAAGAGATGGTCGATGATGGGATTCTGATGATCGAGGAACAGGACGCCTGGGTTCACAAAACCCGTTCTCGCCTTATTCCCCGCCACTTGAAAGTCAATGATGTCATGACTCACAATCCGCAGGCGGTGAAAGAACAATCACCGCTCACGGAAGTGATCACCCTTATGATTCGAGGAGGATTCAACGGCGTCCCAGTCATAGCGGACGACGGTCGCCCCATCGGAATCATCACGCAGGGAGATTTAATTGCGCGGGGCGGCCTTCCTATTCGGTTGGGACTCCTGAGTGAATTTCCATCCGAAAAAATCGAAGAATTCATAGAAACGCTCGCCCAAAAACCTTCCCGAGAAATCATGAGCTCACCCGTTCAGACCATCCCGCAGAATCATGATTTAAGCGAGGCGGTTACGTTGATGCTCAAACATAATTTGAAACGGCTGCCCGTTGTGGACGATCAGGGCCGATTGAGCGGAATGCTTGCCCGTTTGGACGTGTTCAAGACGGTCATGCGGGAATCTCCCGATTGGCGATCCTTTGCGAAACATCATGTGAAAATCGATAATTTGCGTTTTGTGAGGGATGTGATGCAGCGAGACACGCAGACCGTCTATCCGGAAACCCCGATCGATGAAATTATCCGCATCATCGATCAGCGCGATTCGCATCGGGTAGCCGTGGTGGATACGGACGGAAAACTAATCGGCATTGTGTCCGATCGGGATGTATTCGCTCAGTTTTCCGCACAACGCGCCGGTTTGTGGCCGATCCTCATGAGTAAGGTGCCGCTTTTGAAATCGAATCGTTTTTATGAAGAAATCGTCAAATCCGGCCGGGCAAAGACGGCGTCCGACATCATGATCGCCAATCCGATTGCCATTACGGAATACGAATCCGTTCAGGAAGCGATCAACCTCATGACCGAAAAACGGCTCAAACGCCTGCCGGTGGTGGATGAACAAGGATTCTTCAAAGGAATGATCAGTCGTGACGCGGTACTGCGTATCGGGATGGAAAGCAGTTTCTTGGTTTTGTAGATAGCAAAGACAGATCAATACCGCCTAATCCTACGCGGTGGTTCTGTATCCATTCATGACGACAAAAACGGTTGTATTACACTTCGACCTCAACCGATAAGCAGGTATCATTCCTGGATTGATGTATACATGGCATGAGGGTACAGGAATGCATCTCAAAGAAATCCGGTTTCATCCCGACGACTATCCCACACAACGATTTTATCCATTTAATCACACTCTTTTCCACCGAACCGAAAAAATCAGTCTTGACTCGATCGTCACCATTTTTGTGGGCGAGAACGGTTCGGGAAAAACCACGTTATTGGAAGCGATTTCGCGTAAATGCGGAATTCACATTTGGCAAAATGCGCCGAGACCGCGAATTGACAACAATCCGTATGAGTATTTATTGTATCGCTATCTGGAAATGAAATGGAGCAACGGCAGCGTCCCCGGCTCCTATTTCGGTTCGGACATATTTAAGGATTTTACGCGGATTTTGGACGAATGGGCTGTGTCCGATCCTGGCCAGTTGAAGTATTTCGGCGGGAAATCACTGCTCACCCAATCGCACGGCCAGTCCATTCTTTCCTTTTTCAAGGCGCGATACAAAATCAAGGGACTGTACCTGCTGGACGAACCGGAAACGGCTCTTTCACCCAAAAGTCAGTTGGAATTGCTCGATCTGTTGGCTGATTTGAGCCAGGCAGGACACGCGCAATTCATCATGGCCACGCATTCACCCCTTCTCATGGCCTGTACGAACGCGACAATCCTCAATTTCGATGCGGAACAGATTCGTCCGATCTCCTACGAGAACACGGAACATTTTCAAATTTATAAACGGTTTTTTGATGATACGCGCAGGTCGGTTTTACCGGGACAATCACGGTGAGGATTCAGCCTATGCACGAATCAGATAACGAGAACAACTCGTTCTTCATGCCAACTGTCATGCAAAATGATAATTCTTCTCATTCTGATTGAATCTCAGGTTCTTATTCTGAAATCCATGTTGAAAGATTTATGAATAACTCCTTAAAATTGAACGTGTTAGGATGCCTGCATTCTCCGGCAATGATTCGGCATTGAAATTGCTATATAACAGTTCACATTATTGGTTATGTTTGGAGTCTCTCAGAATGAAACCTGCTTTTGAATCAACGCCGAATTTTCTGCCCTTGCACACGTTGGAGGGAATCTCCGTGGTGGACTCGCAATTGAATCATGTCGTTTCACTGGCGAGTCTTGCGGATCCGGCGGCATCGACTTCGCAGTTGAACACGCTGGAATCGATCCTGAATTTTCCGGGTTTGAGGCGGGCTTTTCATTATTTTTATGACCATAACACGTTGCATGGAATTCCGGCGACGACGTTCGGTCCTTCCGTTATTCAATTGCAGCCGGGTGAGACCACAGCCTCGTTGTTGTATCTGGAAAAATCCCCGAATTACGGTTTTGTCTATAATCTTGTGTTTAAAGAGTATACCGTCAAAGACGGCATTCCACGGTTTTCCGAAGAGAATATCGATTGTATCAATATCGCCGGTTCGGAGCAGATTCGAACCTATTTCAACCGAGTCGATCCGACCAATGCAGTGCTTTCCACGTTGATTTCACTGGCCAACTCCATTTTTCTGATCGATCATGAGCATGACGAAGAGGTCATGTCCTGCCTGGATGCGCGCATTGAGATGATGAACCGGCAGAGAGAGAACAATATCGATAATCCGGCAGGTTTGCTGCTTGCGCCCTACGGTCGCACCGCAGACGGCCACGAATTCGGAATCGAACCGGAGACCGCAGACGGTCAGCTCACGGGCATTTGGAAAGAGGATTTTTATGAACTGCTTCTGAATTTGCGTGTTTATATTCCGCCGATGTTGGATTATCTCAACAAGAGAAACACGTTTTCACGCACATCCTCCTTTATCAACAGCTCCATCGGTCCGATTCGGTTGAAATACAAAGACGATCATCACGCCGAAGGATTGTTTATCCATATTCGTTCCAATTCGGGCAAGGGATTCGAGTTTTGGCTCGGCGATGTCCCTTATGAAGGCAGCCGAAACCATCCTCGGCTTTTTTACGATAAAATCACAATCAAGCGCAAGGAACTTTCTGCGTCTGAAATTTTAAATCGTTTTCCCACGATCGACTCGTTGGACATATTGCTTCCGCTTTTTTTACGCGCCGGCCAGCTGCTGAAACGATATCATTCACCGCAAAAGTCCATTCGAGAGATCATTACGGAATGTCAACGAAATCATCCCAATGAAACCCGTTACGTGATGGAACAATTGGCGCAAGAGTATCGCTGCGTCGAATCTGAAGTAACGCAATACTGTCCGGAAGAGGAAATTCGAGAAGCGTTATATAATTCAATTCGCGTCGGCGGCGAATCACGCAAGGTTATCAAACAAATGCGTTCCTATCAACAGCTGGGAAGCGTAAACGGGATTCTGATGCCCGGCAGCCGTGAAGAGTTCGATATGATCAAGCGTGAGCGCATACGCGCCGTACGGGATGCGGAATATCGGAAACGAGTCGAGGAAGTCAATCGGCGTACGCCCGTTAAAATTGCGGGGTGAAAGACTTTTATCATTCCTTTTTGTAAATCGTTGTATATTTAATTTCTCCTCTCATAGATCCACATATTCGCCGCGTTCGGGAACGTGAATGTCATTCAAACCTTTCGATCGTAACCGTTCCGCCATAGCTTGGCTTTGATCGGGCTCGCCGTGGATCAGGAACAATTTGTTTAATGTGTTTTTGGAAGCAAGGGCAAAATCGTCGAGGCCGTCTTTGTCCGCATGACCGCTGAAGGCGTTGATGACCCGCACTTCCGCTTCTAATGAATGCTCCAGGCCGAAAATGCGAACGGTGGACTGGCGTTCCACAATTTTTCGGCCCAGCGTATGTTGCGCCTGGAAACCGACGATGAGAATCATGTTGTTCGGATTGCCGATGTTATTGCGCAAGTGATGCAGGATACGGCCCGCCTCGCACATGCCGGACGCGGAGATGATAACCATCGGGCCATCCTGTTCATTGAGGGATTGTGAATTCTCTTTGCTGCGCACCATTTCCAAATCCGAAAAATCAAAAGGATCTTCGTGGTTGTCGAACATGGTGAGGATTTCCTCGTCGAAGCATTCCGGATGCAGGCGGAAAATTTCGGTGACGCGGATAGCCAGCGGGCTGTCGACGTAAACAGGAAGGCGCGGAATGCGGTTTTGTTTGAGTAATTTGCGAATGCTGTACACAATTTCCTGCGCGCGTTCGAGCGCGAAAGAGGGGATGATGAGTTTGCTTTTTCGCTTGTATATCGTGTGGATTGCGTCCGCCAGATGCTCGTCCGCCGTTTCGATGGGATCATGTTTGCGGTTGCCGTACGTGCTTTCCAGCAGCATGATTTCCGCATCGTGGATCAGCGTCGGGTCCTGCAGGATGGGGAGCCGTTTGCGTCCGATATCGCCGCTGTAGACCAGCCGGAGTTTTTTATTCTCTTCCTTAATGTCGAGCACAACGACAGCCGAACCCAAAACATGGCCGGCGTCATACAATGTCATTTTCACGCCGTCGGTGAGAGGAAACGGCCGTCCATAGTTTATGGCGATGAATTGGGTCAAACATTTGTCCACATCGGCGTAGCTGTAAATGGGCGATATCTGTTTATCAGGGGCGTCGGCGATTTTTTTGTTGAAAAATTCCGCGTCTTTTTCCTGAATGTGGGCGCTGTCCATCAGCATGACGGCGCAGAGATCGCGGGTGGCCAGCGTGGTGATGATGTCGCCGTCATATTTGCGACACAGCAGGGGGATATTGCCGCTGTGATCGATGTGAGCGTGGGATAACACCATCACGTCCACATTTTCGGGAGCGAAGGGAAGACTGCGATTCAGGCGATTGGATTCATCCCGACGTCCCTGATGCAATCCGCAATCAAGCAGGATCCGTTTTCCGTTCACTTCCAGCAAATGCATCGAACCAGTGACGCCGCCGGCGGCGCCAAGAAAGTGAATTCTCATCATGTTTCCTTTTCTATGGTGCTGTCTGATTTACGATTCCGCACCCAAATTAAAGATACGATCCAAATCATAATTGCTGTACTGACGAAAGGCGATGAGAGTTTCCGTTTTCGTAATCCCCTTCACCTTGATCAGATCTTCCGTCATTAATTTCGCCAATTCCTCGTTCTCTCGTACCCGTGCAATCGCCACAAGATCGCACTCCCCGGCGACGCTGTACACTTCGCTGATGCCCTTCATTTGCAGAATCTCCTGCGCCGCCGGCGCGATGCGGTCGCGCTCGGCGTTGATCAGAATGATTGCCGTGACCATCGTGTCTCCTCCTCTTTGTGAAATCCACTCGAATTGGATATTCAAGATTCATTGGCAATGTAGAATTGTTTGGATAAATAGTCCAGTGTTTGCAACCGGAAGAATTTTTTTTCTGTTTGCATTCGATGAGGAAACCTTTTGTGGAGAAAATGATCCGACAATCCGGTTGTGAAATTTGAGATAAACGCCTACATTTCTTTCTTATTCGCAAATATGATGAAACCATGTTTTTCTACGGGAGAAGTGTATGGTGATTCGATCGTTTACAATGAGCTGTTTCCTTGTAATTTTTATCATGATAACCGGTGTGGTTTCTGCCGGCGATGAAGAAATCCGATGCAATGAAAAACAAGAATCGTTGCGCGCACAAATCGCGAATGTGCGCGACGCCGTTTTTGATTTGATGGCGACCTATGCGGAACGCTACGCAAAAGGTGCGCAATTTTTATCCGATTTGGAACGCATTGAAAAAGAAATTGCCGCTTCTCCGACAGAACATCTTGAACAGCTGGAAATGAAATTTTCACGTCTGCGGAGAGAAGCTTTGCTCGCGAATCCGCTGGTGCGGGAACAACCGATTCTGTTCGTCGTGCGTCCGCAGTATCTGCCGGACCATCACAGCACGGCAACGATGTTTCAAACCGGAGAGATCAATACCAATAGTTTTCGCGGCGGCGGCGCGTTGAAAACCATTCATTTCGGCAATGGCGGTGTGGTTCAAACGTTGCTTGAGGCTCCCGAAGGGATTGTTCGCGACCCGGAGATCGATTTCGACGGCATGAAAATTCTGTTTTCACTGCGCCATCGTATCAACGACGATTACCACATCCACGAGCTCGATCTTTGTGGAACGGGCGTGAGACAATTGACGTTCGGTTCCGGGCTGACCGATATCGATCCGATGTACCTGCCCGACGGCCAAATCGTGTTCGTATCCACGCGGGAGCCGAAATATTGCCAGTGCAATCGCCACATCATGGGCAACCTGTTCAAAATGGATGCAAATGGCGCGAACATTCGCCAGATCGGGCGCAATACGTTATTTGAAGGGCATCCGAGTTTGCTGCCGGACGGGCGGATTCTTTATGCCCGTTGGGAATATGTCGACAAACATTTCGGCCCGGCGTTCGGCTTGTGGACCGTCAATCCCGACGGCACGAATCACGCGGTGTATTATGGCAACAACGCATGGTCGCCCGGCGCGATTCTGGATGCGCGCGCGATTGCGGGAACGCAGCAGGTGGTCGCCACCTTCGGTTCATGCCACGACCGCCCGTGGGGGGCGATTGCGATTGTCGATCGCCGGTACGGTTTGGATGGAACCTATCCGGTGATCCGCAGTTGGCCTGCAGACATCGATCATTATCTCACCAATCGACAGGATTACGGCGATGGCAAAAGCCGCCATCATCCCGCCGGCGGACAGATCGATAATTTCACCGGATTACCCATTAAATACGAAGATCCCTTTCCGCTATCCGAAAAGTATTTTTTGTGTTCCCGCACTATCGAAGGGGAACGGATGGGGATTTTTCTGCTGGATACGTTCGGCAATGAAATTTTGTTGCATAGCGAAGGGCCGGGATGTTATGATCCCATGCCGTTACGCCCCCGTGCTCGTCCTCCCGTCATCACGAATCGCACGGATTATGCGAAACAGGACGGTTATTTTTACGTAGCCGACGTTTATAAGGGAGACGGGATGGAAAACGTGGCGCGCGGCGCGGCGAAAACCTTGCGTATTGTCGAAGCGCCGGTCAAATTGTTCTGGACACAAACCAATTGGAATCTGGACGCCACCCAGGCGCCCGCCATGAATTTCAACTGCACGAATAACAAACGAATTTTGGGCGATGCGCCGGTCGAGGCCGACGGCTCCGCTTATTTTGCCGTTCCCGCGGATACGTTTGTTTTCTTTCAATTGTTGGATGAAAACGGAATGATGATTCATAGCATGAGAAGCGGTACGATGGTGCAGCCCGGCGAGACGATCGGCTGCGTCGGCTGCCATGAGAATCGGTTGACCACGATCGAAAACCGTAAATTTCCCCTGGCCATGATGCGCGCCCCCAGCGAAATCAAGCCGTGGTATGGTCCTCCGCGTGATTTCAATTATTTGACGGAAGTGCAGCCGGTCTTCGACCGCTATTGCGTCCGTTGCCACGATTACGGGAAGGAAGCGGGGGAAACGCTTAACCTCAGCGGCGATTTGGGGCTTGTCTTCAACACATCGTATTTGGAATTGCGAACCAAATCCGCATTGCGCTGGTTTCCCGACGCTCCCGGCGGCCATAAACTGCTCGTCAAAGCGGTCGATGACGGTCCGGCGGAAGTGTTGCCGCCGTATTCATGGGGATCGCATCGCAGCCGTCTGGCGGAAGTTATACGCGGCAAGCATCATGGGATTACGGTGGATCAGGAAAGCCGGGATCGCGTCATCACCTGGATCGACATGAACGCGCCCTATTACGGTTCCTACGCCAGCGTGTATCCCGACAACGTTTTCGGCCGTTCGCCGCTTAATGATCAGGAAATCGAGGCGTTGCGGCGTTTGACCGGCGTGCAGGTCGGAGATATCAGCACGGAATTGCTCGGTTCCCAAGTCAATTTCACCCGTCCGGAATTCAGCCCTTGTCTGGCCGCCGTGAAAGCCAACGATCCGGATTCCTATCAAACCGCCTTACAAATTATTGGCAAAGGAAAAGAGCGTCTGGAACAAAAACCGCGCATGGACATGCCCGGCGCGCGTCTTTCCGACGCGGATTTGAAAGTTTTAAAAAAGTACAATGAACAAGGGGAAACCGAAAAAGAAATACGCCGGTTGATCTCCCAAAAATCAAAACCGAACCAGATTATTTCAACGGAATATTGATTGCAAAAGGATTCATATTCGATGAGAACAATGATTGTATCTTTTTCACTTGTTGTCGGACTCATCTGTCCTCTGATTGATTCCGCCTATGCGCAAACGGACGCCGAAATAAACGCGATAGACCTTTCTCCCTCTTCTTTAGTCATTTCCAGCGATGGAAACAGGTTGTATGTCGCGGAACAAACCGCCGAACAATTCGCGCTTGTCGATGTGGAGAAAGGGGAAGTCGTGAAAACGCTTTCCTTGCCCGCCGAATCGACTGGTCTGGCTTTATCGGCTGATGATCGCACATTATACATTACCTGTGCGGAACCGGCGGGACGGGTTTGTGTTCTCGATACGCAAAGCCTTGAGATTATTAAAACCATACCTGCAGGGTATGGAGTATGTTCGCCGGTGTTGAGCCCTTCGAACGAACGGCTTTTTCTTTGCAACCGTTTTGAGAACACTCTTTCCGTTTTTGATTTGCAAACGAATGATCCGATCATTCAAATTCCACTGGCGCGGGAGCCGATCGCTGCGGTTCTTACTCATGACGGACGTTTTCTGTTCGTTGCGCATCATTTGCCGTATGGTCCGTCGGACGCCGATTTCATTTCCGCGACGGTTTCCATCGTGGATGCCATGCAATTCAAAGTTGTCAAAGAAATTTCTCTACTCAACGGCAGCACCAACATGCGGGGAATTTGCATTTCCGCTGATGGCCGTTATGTTTTCGTTCCCCACATTCTTGCTCGTTATCAAATGCCGACGTTTCAGCTGGAACGCGGTTGGATGAACACGAATGCATTGAGCATCATCGATGTGGAGACGCAGGACTTGTTGAATACCGTGCTGTTGGATGACGTGGATCACGGAGCGGCCAATCCGTGGGATGTGGCCTGCTCGCCTGACGGGCAATTGCTTTGCGTAAGTCATGCCGGAACTCACGAGTTGAGTGTGATTCGCTGGCCGGCGTTGCTGGAACAATTGATTCGATTGCGGGAATCCAAAACGGTAGCGGAAAATACTCGATATTCCGCCGCGTCGGTGAACGCCGACGACGTTCCGAACGATCTCTCGTTTCTCGCCCCTTTCCGCCGTCGGATTCCGATAACCGGAAACGGTCCGCGGGCGTTGGCGATTGCCGGTTCGCGTGTTTTTGTTGCGAACTATTTTTCTGATAATTTGAGCGTTATCGAACTCGGCAATGAACAGAAATGGAGCGAGAGCACGATTCCGCTGGGCAGGAATCTCAACCCCACTCTCGTGCGGCGTGGGGAAATGCTCTTCCATGACGCACGGTTGTGTTTTCAAAAATGGCAAAGCTGCGCCAGCTGCCATCCTGACGGACGCGTGGATGGTTTGAATTGGGATTTACTCAACGACGGAGTGGGGAATCCCAAAAACACCAAAAGCCTGTTGCTTTCCCATCAGACGCCTCCCGCGATGGGAACCGGCGTGCGCGCCGACGCCGAGGCCGCTGTTCGTTCCGGCATTCGCCACATTTTATTTTTGGAACGGCCGGAACAGGAGGCGGTGGCGATTGACGAATATTTAAAAGCCATGCGCCCGTTGCCGAGCCCGTTTTTGGAGAATGGCAATTTGAGTGAAGCGGCAAGACGAGGCGAAGAGATTTTTCATCGCGCGGAAGTGGGGTGCGCATCCTGCCACGGCGGCGCGTTGTATACGGATTTGCAATCATATGACGTGGGAACGCGGGGAAAATTCGGCAAACACGATGTGTTCGACACTCCCACCCTCATCGAATTGTGGCGAACCGCGCCTTATTTGCATGACGGAAGCGCCGCCGCCATCCTGGATATCCTGACGACCGGCAATCGCGACGATAAACATGGTCGAACTTCGCATCTCACGCCGGAGGAATTGGCGGATTTGGAAGTTTTTTTGAAATCGTTGTAAGACAAAGCGCGAGCGGGACGCTTGCTCTCCCCGCTTATATTTATAATGCGGCGCGGAATTTCAATTGGCATTGCGCATATCGTAATAGAGCCGGTAATTATGAGAAATCGCCCGTCGCGATTGCTTTAAAAGCGGAGAATATTCCTGCACTTCGATTACATTCTTATCCGGCGTAAATGTAAGAATCCGCAACCAACCGTTTCCTCCGTTCTCCATGCCTTGATAATCGGTGAGGATTTCGTACACCATGTTTCCTGCGTCATTGATGCTGTTTTGCAGCGTCAACGCGCCGACATGGCCGCAGACGACCAGAAAAATATTTTTATGGTTTTTGACGAATGTGTTCCACATCCTTTCACCGACTTCTCCACGTCCTCCCGGCCGCAAATAGTGGTGAGTCGCCACGATGGTTCGATGATGTTTGTATTTTTCCACAATCGTATTGGCCCAGGCAAGCACATCATCGCCCGGCGCATATTCGAGATTCAGAATCAGGAATGACATCCCCGCCGCATTGAAAAAACAATAATTGCTATCGTTTTTGTCGCCGAAATTGCCGCCATACCAGTCCCAAAAATCGTAATCGCTGCTCGGGAAATACTTGTTAAACAACGACGTGTCGCGTGGTTCGACCACCATATCGTGATTTCCCGGCGCGACGCTGTACGGAACGACGCCGTCTAGCAATTTGTGCGCATACCGGGCGATGTACCATTCCGTTTCCCGCTCGTGGCGGTTCTGCACAATATCACCCAAATGAATGACAAATTTTATATTTTTAGTGATCGCGTTCGCGCGAATCCATTTGGTTTGAATTTTGTAGGTTTCGGGAAATTTCTCCGAATAATACTGCGTGTCGGGTAACAGAACGATGGAAAATGGTTCACGTTCCGCAGTTGTCGAGTTTTCGGAAAAACCGACGGGGCAAGAAAGAATGGAAATCCATAATGTCATTCCAATCCATCGAAATCGCTTATGCGCTCGGGGCATGGTCATCTCCAAAAATTCAGAATGAAACATCCGTCGGGGATCGAATGTTCCCACTCATTGTAAATTATTTTTTATTCAACGGAATAGGAATCGAACACCGAGGCAGGGCGGATCCGCGACGCATGGCTCTTAGATTCGAATAAGCGATTCTTTGTGGAGAATATGAAGGTTTTCCCAATTTCTTATTGGAAATCAATCTGTTCAAGAGAGATAAATTCTCTTATTTCGTAGAATCGGTCCTGTTTTTTTCACCAGACGGGTCATACTCAACCGACTCCAGAGGGGTCAAATATACCTGGCTATTGACAAAAAGTACCTTTTTTATCCGCGAAGACGAAAATAAGGTTCTGGTTGCTTCGTCTTTTTTGCTAAACCTTATGTCGAAATATTTATGCGCATCTATATAAATCAAACCATATCAATTTACAGCCGTTTTTCAATTTCAGATAAAATGCGCTGTGATGATTTTTCATCACCAAAGACATTGATACGTATCCGAATTTCTGTTCGATTTACAGCCATACTCTTCAAATTGATATAGATATCCTGGTCGTTCGCACCTTTTAATTGCAACCGAGCGGTAAGTGCATCTTTTTCACTTTCCACTGTATGTAATTCCATTGCTTTCGATGCGGTCTGAGTTGCCAGCCATAAATGATCGATTCCAACAGCCTCAAACTGCTTGAGTTCTCCGTTGATGTAAGCCACTGTTCCTGCAGCCGCGCCACCGGCCATTAAAACACCGGCGCATCTGGAAAATATTACACAGAAGCAAACAACGGCAATCAAAGATACAAATTGTTTCATTACTAATGCCTCCTTGGCACTCAAAAGAGCCTAATTCGACCACCAAAATGGGAGTTGGCAAATCCGATTGCACCAATCCCCTTACCAATTCCAGAAAATCTCTACGCAACATTTAGCCGACCTAACTGGTATGCTTTTATTATGTTAGATGTTGCGCATGTGGATTCCTGCCACAGGGAGGTAACCCAATAGCAAGAGAATAACCACAATCATCAGCACCAGCCCAAAGAAACCGCTTGGACCATAACCCCAATTCCGGCTATGGGGCCAACTGGGCACAGAGCCTAAGAGCACTACAATCAGAACAATCAACAGGATCAAACCCATAATTAACTCCTTCATTTTCCACCTTAAATGCTTTCACCTTCCTACTTGTGATTGCGCGTGAAAGCGCAAATACGATGGTTTGGTAAGTAGTGATAAACTCGAAACATATAAAGTGGATGATAGCAATCGAATGTAAAGTTAAAGCGAAGGATAAGTAAAACTTTGGTAACGTTGCCTGCTTTGAACTAACTAGTTCCTGTTGCGGAAAGGAAAATTTTTTCGCAAACGCGAAGCGCCTCACTTCGCCTTATTTTCATCTTTCCGGAGAAAAAGTTTTTTCCCAACCTTATAAATCGGTTTTCCCAGTTCCATGAGTCTGCGTATGTCCGTCTGGATGGTTCGTGGCGTCACCTCCAAATCCCGCGCCAGCATCCCGCTTGTCCATTGACCGGATGCCTTATCAATTCGTTCGCAGATTGTGAAAAGGCAGGCTTCTCGTTTGATTTTTTTCTTTTTCGATGCAGGATCCCAATGGGTATCGGCGTAATCCCTGATCATCTTATTCGCCCAGTTTCTTCCCCCCTTCTTCAAACAAATCAGCGTTTTCCGAATCAGTTCGTCCGGTTGAAACGGCTTTTCGGCGGTATAATACGCGCCATAATCGAACGAAAGCGCCTTTTCCTTCAATTTCTCATCCAAAAATCCGCTGAGGTAGATGGATGGGATATACGAATAGCGATCGTGCAGTACTTTCAGCACATCCAGTCCGTCCATATCCGGCAGTTTATGATCCACGATACAGACTGTCACAAATTCCTTTTCCAGCACCGCAAGAGCTGTCCGTCCGGTTGGGGCGTGCATTATCAACACATCCTTGCCGATTTCTGCATGGAATAAAGCGCGAAGCGAACGAAACAGGCTCTCATCGTCGTCGATCACGAGAATGGTTTTGGATTTTGACGCCATCATGAATTCCTCTTTTGCGTGAGTACGGAATTCAGGAACATCTGAACTATATATAATTATAAAGATCATGTAAAGAGTAAACATACATTTTTTATTCAACAAAATAGGAATCCAACATCGAGACAAGGCGGATCCGCGACGCAAGGCTCTTAGATTTGGTCTAGCGTTTCTTTGTGGAGAATACGAAGGTTTTTCAAATTACTTATTGGAAATTTCTTTTTTCAAGAGAAATAAATTCTCTTATTTCGTTTATCATTGCGCCATGATGGATAGCTTGTTGAAATGGTTTGTAAAGTCCGTGAGAGACGTTAATTTCTCCCACAAACAATGGCATATCCTTGAATTCCGCCATCCCATCGGCGTTGGTCACGGTTTTCACGGATACGGTAATGGGAAAGGCATATTCACTCAGAGAACACCCACGAATTTCCACACGCGCCGCCGGAATCGGTTGACCGGAATTGGCGTCCACTATTTGATAATACAAATACGTCTTCATCTCTCTCTTTTTCATTGGTAATACAATTTCATGATATTGCGATTGAGAATTGTTGAAGTCGAAAATCGGAGAGATTCCGATATATTCCGCATTGCCGGCGAGAATAGTAAAGGGACCTTTTGACGGATCAATTTTATCCAATACAGCAACTTGATTCATCCATCTTTTCGTGAATTCCACCGGATCATCCTGATCACCCTTCTTCAGATAAATGCGTATGCCGTTATCGTCTGCCACGCCGCTGAGTATGACTTTAATCGCGCATGGAAATTCCTCCATTTCAACGGTTGTCCGCTCGCGTTCGTTCCATTTGGATGCCAGTTCGGTGAAGGGTTGGTAATTTTTGTGGAAAATCTGTAATTCGGTGTCTTCGCGAATAGACTCTGAAAATGTTGCGAGTTTAAATGTCCCATCCGGCGCGGAAAACGTATGCGCCGAATTCCTTGCATTATTTGCCGCAGGGGAAAGCGGAGTGAGATAAACACCGGCATTGTAAATTGGAGTCCCGTCGCTTTTTGCCACGACTTTTCCGCTGAACGTGAGATCCGCTTCTCTCTCTTTTTTGAAAAGGATTTCGACATTTTCAATCGATCCCACTTTCACATAAATCTGTTTTGGATAGTGCAGCGCATATCCGTCACAGGCAAAGACATAATCACCGCAGGCTATGGGCAATTCGAATTGGCCTTGCGGGCCGGTTTCAATCGTTTTCGTGAATTCCGGTTGGAATTTCGCGGATTTATTGAGAATTTTCAATACTTTATATGCAATCGGAGCATCCGTATCACTGTCTTTGACCATTCCGATGAGTTTTCCGGTGATTTCCGGCAGAATGACAGTTGCGTCGGGTGGATTGGAACGCCAATCCATGTTTTTGATTTCACATACGCCATGTTCATAATCGGGATGTATGGCGGTCAATAAGATCGTGTTCCACGATATGACACGTTTCGTCAATGCGAGCGTAAATTCTCCGGACTCATTGGATTTGGTTGATTCCCCCGTCGGACGCAGCACATACTCTCGTTGGCCTTGCATGTTTCCTCTGATTTCCGCATGGGCAACCGTTTCTCCTTTTTCATTCCGGACAACTCCGTTGATCATCAACGCACGTTCGACATAAAAATCGATTTGTCTTGTATTATGATCCGGATCGATGACGATCCGTTTCCTCAATGCATCCTCTTTGCCGGAGGAAGAATAGTACAAATCACTTTGCAAATAGCCTTTTCCGGCGTCGCAGAGAAGATAATATTGTCCGGTTTTAATGTCGGATAACGCATAGCGACCATTTGTGTCCGTTCTTGTCTTCCCGATGATGGTTCCCCCATTTTCTTGTAGTAGCGTTAGAGTAGCATTTTCTATCGATTCCTCATTTTGATTGCGAACGGTTCCGATAATCGATCCGTTGATTCCGGATAACGTGAGTTTGAGTTCATTTGGATTGTATTCGATGGGTATTTCATTTATGGAAACGTCGTTAAACCTCGGATGGGATGTCTTGATCGAATATAAACCGAGACGAGGCAATTCTATTTGAATTATTCCCTCTTTTGTGGTCAAAAAATTTTGTGCATAAATGCCATGATCCGTCGATCGGATTTCAACTTGTGCGCCGGGAACGGGTATATCACCATCCGCGACAATGCGCAATGAGAGGATTGGATTTTTGAGTAGTTCCAATGTGATTTCCGTTGTTCCGGAAGAAATTGTTTTTCGGCAGGAAACATATCCGCTTGCGGCTGCGATCAAATTATAGGTGTGTTCACTTTTCAGACTGGCAAAAACACATGTTGCTTCGGAGATTACGGTTGAAATTGTTTTTTCTTGTGAAATGGAATCGGAAACATCTGTCAGCCGAGTGTAAATCGTAATCGGTTTATCGGCATCTCTCACGATGAATTTTGCCTGTATCGCCATCAGGTTTGATTCCATGGAAATATCGCGGTTATCAATACTTCCCACCGATATGGCATTGGAATCATCGGCAAGATTTGCTTGAACCGATTTTTCAGACGGATCGTTCATGAACGGATTCTTTGCTTGCCTACTTTGTTTTTGGAAACCAAATGGATGAGAAGTAATCCATATCATGATTCCTAAGAATACAATACAAAATGGAAGTAAATAAATTATGTTTTTTATGTGTTTCATTGAATTACCAATATTGGAACCTGAATGGTATTGAGATTTGTTTTTATAGTGACTTTTCCCGAATCGACCTTACGAGAAGTAGAATCGTTCATGTTCGCCAAACGAGACTTCACGTGCACGTGATTCGGTTTTTCGCTGTCATGATGATAATCAAGGACAAGGCCTGATATACTGCAATTTATTTCTATAATTTTTACTTTTTCATCATGCAATACGATGAGAAAGTCATTGTCTTTTTTCTTCCTGTTATTAATCCAGGAAGGTGGAATACAGGTCAGGATTGGACTTTCTCGAATATGTACTTTTGTTTCGACACAAATAAAGCTTCGTTTGTTCGAATCGGAATGAATGACAACGTTTCGTTCAATATTTTTTCTTTCCTTGCTTGTCAATGCTTCATTTAAACGTATTTTTAATACATAAGATGTAAGATGATCGTCTTTTTTCGGCGCCAAAAAAGCTGGAATTTCGCTATCCACGGCGATGTCAAACACTTCCTCATCATAATCGATGCCGGTGATTTGAAATGTTTCCTGTTCCGACCATATATACACTTTCTCTGATTTTTTCTTGTTTTCCGGATCGAAAAAAATCATGCGGGAAGGCGCTGATTGGACATCCGCCAGCGCCTTTCCATGAATGGTGGTTTTGTATGCGCCGCAATTCGTCATCAGAATCATTGTCTGAGTGGTTTCCCCGACATGTCCTGCCGTATCGACGCGGATAGGTACATCGATCCGCTTATTTGCAGGACATATTTGTTCTTTTTTCAATACGGTGAAACAGGGGCAGGATGTTTCGATGGATTCGATCACCACATCATTTGAACCAGTGTTCACGACCTCACCGGTGACATAAACAATTTCTCCGGATTGCACTTCTCCGAATTCAAATAGTGGAACTTGTAACGGTTGTGAAGAAAAGGTCAAACCAGGATACAAAATCCAAAACCATAAAAAACACAATTTACATACCGGATGAAACATTTTTCTACCCGTTGAAGCAAAATATTTGAAATTCATAACGGAAGAATGACTCTTGAATTCCCGGCAAAACAACGGAAACATCGATTTCAGTTTTGATCGTTCTGATGTCTTTGTCTTACCACTTCTCTAACTTTTTCGGCAATCGATTCCCTCGGTGGTCCATTCCGTTTTGGCGGATTGAGATACGCGAATAAATCGAGTCGACCGGAGAGCCACGCATCTTCGAATTCCTTGGATATATAAAATATACCTCCCGAGGCTGAATACTTCTCAAGTGCAGCCTTATATTTCGATTCTTGTGTCAAAAAATATAATCGGGCGGCAATTTGCACACACATTCTGGCAGCAGTTGCAGCTTGTCCGCGAGAATTGGATTGCTCGTAAGTGAGACTTTCTTTGGGTAAATTCCACAAATCTTCCACCTGAAACTCCTTTGCCCAGTATTCGGAAGTTAAGATATTCGAGTTTTGAAACATTGTATCCAAGTCATTCAAAATAATATGCTTCAGCTCAGGATTTTCGAATGAATTTGGGCCGAGTATGCCTCCCAGGATATTTAAACTTCCTATTTTTACTGCTCGCGCTCCATCGACCATATGCTTTTCATCCCGTTTCAACAGGGATAACATTTCCTTTGCCAGTTCACCGAGGTTATCCTTATAATGAGCGGCTAAAAAATACTGAGCATTATTCCAATAATCCAAATAAGCGAGATCTGACAATACTTCGTCGGAAAATTCCCTTAAATTTAGTCCGCGAGATTGTAAAATCAACGCAATTTGTGAAACTCGAGCCGCCCCTTTCATATCTTCAAAAATACTCAAGACTTCAAAAATGTCGACTTCCTTTCCATCGATAGTATACGAAACAGCACATTGAGGAACAATGGTGATAAATGCAAGTAAAAGTGTTATAAGACTAAAATTTTTCATCGTATTGACTCCTTGTTATGAATTAATCCCAATTTTCACATTCTCTTTTAGTACCTGGATAACTGCCAGTCCAAGGATTTTGATTGATTTTATAATTTTCATCTCCGTCAAGACCACAAGCATTATCAAAATTCATATAATTCATGTTATAATTTCTTTCATGATTATCAGGTATTCCATATTCTCCATCGTTGAAGTCCGGCCACTGATATTGTCCTGTTCCCGAAGTGCGGGAATCATCAGTATGTCCATATTCGTGAAGCCATATTTTATCTGCTTGATTTTTTTTAACCCATGACATTTTATAGATATCGCCTGTAATTCCGTTTGTCCCCACAAGCTCATCGGTAAAATTGTCAATCGCAACAACTCTCCATATATTCACATCAACACCCGCAACTGTGCTATTGTGCCATTTTTCCAAATCAGCATAGCTTGTTATTGGATCAGGATGGTTATCGTCGACTACAACATTTCGATTAACGCCCGCATTGGAAAAATAAACACATATCCCCCACGTATCACTCCAAGCCACACGATTATTAGTAGGATCATCCCGCCTATCAAATGGACGCGTTGCCCAATCAACACACGTTTCATAAGCCAGACGCTGAGCCGAATATGTCCAATCCTCGAGATATTCGCTTACCCAGTTTGCTTCCGAAGGCGACGAAGTTCCTTTATTTGTCCACCACATGATCACTGGTTGCTCTATCGTCGTATAATAATCGCAATAAGGATTATCTCCCGTATAATTTTCTCCTCCCGGAAGATCACAATATGCTTGAAATCCAGAAAAATGAACCATTAAAAAAATGGCAACACATATGAAACTTATTATCGATCGAATGATTTTCATGAAACATTCCTCCATTAAGATATAGGGAACACGATAACGGATCACAATTGGATAATCCGTGTTTTTCCGTGTATATAAAGTAGTTAAATACAAATCTTCTGTGTTTGTCAACAGAAATTTTCAAAATTTTCGCAAACGCGAAGCGCCTCACTTCGCCTTATTTTCATCTTTCCGGAGAAAAAGTTTTTTCCCAACCGTATAAATCGGTTTTCCCGGTTCCATGAGTCTGCATATGTCCGCCTGGATGGTTCGTGGCGTCACATCCAAATCCCGCGCCAGCATCCCGGTCGTCCATTTGCCGGATTCCTTATCAATCCATTCGTAGATATTGAAAAGGCGGACTTCCCGTTTGATTTTTTTTCTTTTTCGATTCAGGATCCCGATGGGTATCGGCGTAATCCCTGATCATCTTATTTGCCCAGTTTCTTCCCCCCTTCTTCAAACAAATCAGCACCTTCCTTATCAGTTCGTCCGGTTGAAACGGCTTCTTGACGGTATAATACGCGCCATAATCGAACGAAAGCGCCTTTTCCTTCAATTCCTCGTCCAAAAATCCGCTGAGGTAGATGGAAGGGAAACTTGTAAATCCCCGATTTCCGCAATATATTCAAGGCGCATACATGATACCAAAGAAGAATAGCGCCATGCTTGAACCTTCGCCGATTGAATCTTATTTTGATGGATTGCGATATTTCATGGCTTTGATGTTTGTGATTGCCATACCCCCCGGCCTGGTTTTCTGGTTTTTGATCCATCCGTTCATTCGATTGTGGCGGCGAATCGGCGCCGCTTCGACTTATATGATCACGTTTGGGATTATGGTTTTAGTAGGAATCGGCATGTATCGGATTCGAGAAATCGTGCTGAATCGCGCCTATGATATGAACTGGTGGGTATTCGCCGCCGGGATTCTTCTATTTTCCTTTTCGCGTATCATTGCCGTGCAATGGCGGCGGAAACTGAAGTTCGGCATATTATTCGGATTTCCCGAATTGGATCCGCAAGGGCATCCCGGCGTTTTGCTGCGCGACGGTATTTATGGCAAAATCCGTCATCCGCGTTATACGGAAGGGGCGTTGGGCCTGTTGGGGTGGTCATTGATCGTTCAATATCCCGCGCTCTATTATTTGACGTTGGCGTCGTGGATCGGCATCTATTTTATCGTTATCATAGAAGAAAGAGAATTGCGGCGGCGATGGGGAAAGGAATACGAAGACTACTGCGCGCAGGTTCCTCGCTTTTTCCCCAAATGGCCGAAAACGGTATAATGATCACATGCAAAAAACGAAACAAATCCGCATGGGTTGATGAGGGAGGAAAAGATGAAGCAAAAAAAGCATCGGATGGTCTTTTTTACGATCTTTGTTGTTATTCTCAATTTCGCATCGGTGGTTTTCGCCGTTGAGCAGGATACATTTCTTGCCTCCGTCGAAACGGATTGGGCTTCGCAGGAATTTCGGATGGGGCGGACTCCCGACGATTTATCTGCCATTCACGATGCGATGCAACGAGGAGAGAGGCTTATTGCTGATCTTGTGATCGAGCCAGATGATTCGAACGTACAATACGACGAAGATGCATTCCAAAAATTACGTGAAAAGGTAAATACAGCGGACTCACTCGGAGAATCGGAACGTTTGGCGTTATATAAGGAGATTCGCTGGTTCAATCGGGAACTCGCTTTGCAAAATCCGCTGTTCGCATCGAAACCGATCGTATTCATGCAGCGCAAACGCTTCATCTGCCAGATGCTTCACGAGTATTTGGGCTATTATTATGATTACGAGGACATCGCGGGCGGCGGCGTCTACCTGCTTGAACATCCCGGTCATTCCTTCGCGGTTCGGGATTTGATTCGTGACCGATTGCCTCGTGGAAATTTCACCACGCTTTCCCTTTCCTTCGATGCGTCCACGATTTACTTCGCATTCGCCGAACGGGCCGCGGAAAAGCCGGATTATTATTCGCCGGAACGGCGTACGTTTCACATTTACGCCATGGATGCGGAGGGGAATCATTTACGAAAACTGACGGATGGGGTGGAAGACGATTTCGATCCCTGCGAGTTGCCGGACGGCGGACTCGCTTTCATGTCCACCCGCCGCGGCGGCTTCGGGCGCTGCCACAATGTGTGGGAACCGCTGCCCGCGTATACGCTGCATCGCATGAATCGGGATGGGACGAACGTCCAAACGCTTTCGTTCCACGAAACCAACGAATGGCATCCCAACGTGCTTCACGATGGACGCATTGTGTATATTCGTTGGGATTACGTTGATCGTAATGCCGCCAATTTTCACGGCTTGTGGGTCAGCAATCCCGATGGCAGTAATCCGCTGGTTCTTTTCGGCAGTTACACCATGCAGATCAACGCCTGCTATCAGCCCCACCCCATTCCCGGCTCCGATCGCATCCTGTTCGTTGCCGGCGCGCATCACGCCGATGTGGGCGGATCCTTGGTCATCGTCGATCCGAAGCGCGCCGAATTTGATAAAGAGTCCGGCCAGGACAGTTTCGACTCGCTTGAAGTATTGACGCCGGAAATCTGCTTTCCCGAAGGCGTCGGCTGGCCGAAAAGTTATTTTCACAGCCCTTGGCCGCTCTCGGAAAATTATTATCTCGTCTCGTTCAGTTTCGATCCGCTGCCCGGCATGGGATCAAAAGTGAAGGAGGATACGAAAACCGGAATTTATTATATGGATCGTTTTGGCAATCTGGAACTGCTGTATCGCGCGGAGGGAATTTCCAGCATGTATCCGATTCCGTTGCAGCCGCGATCGGTTCCGCCCGTCATCCCCAGCACGTTGGATCCGAAATTGGGCGATGAGGGAGAATATATGCTGACCGATGTTCGCGTGAGTCACTTCGAATTGCCGGAATCGCGGCCGATTCGTGAATTGCGCATCTTCCAGGTTCTGCCCAAAACCGAAACGCACGTCGCCAATCAGCCGCGTTTGGGTTACGCCAACGCCGAATCCGCCCGCATGTTGCTGGGCGCGGTTCCGGTCGAGGCGGACGGCTCCGCCTATTTCCGCGCGCCGGCGCGGAAACCGATTTATTTCCAAGCCGTCGATGAAAAGGGAAAAGCGGTGCAGACCATGCGCAGCGTGTCCTATCTGCAGCGGGGCGAACAACGCGGCTGCATCGGCTGCCACGAGCCGCGCAAAGCTGTGGTCAAATCGCAACGGTCGCTGGCCATGCTGCGTGAACCTTCCATCATTCAGCCTGGGCCGGATGGCTCGCATCCGTGGAGTTTCCCGCGTTTGGTTCAGCCCTTGCTGAATCGGCATTGCGTCCAATGCCACAACGGTTCGAGTGAGGGAACGTCGCCCGCCTTGATTGGCGATGCGTCGGCTACGTTCTCGGTTTCTTACGTAAATTTGCGACCCTACGTTCGATGGTATGAGTGGGGCGACGCAACCATCCATCCTATCGTCACCAAACCCGGCCAGATGCCCAGCGACGTCAGTCCGTTGTCGGACATCCTGGATATGCACATGCAGGTCGGCAAAGTGAAATTGAGCGACGAGGAACTATGGACATTTTATCTCTGGCTGGATGGGAACGCCTCCTTTTATGGCGCATATAGCATACCGGAGCAAATCGCGCAGGCGCGGGGGGAAGCGATTCCACCGCCGGCGCTGCAATAATATTTTACTTATAGAAACGCCGGATTTACCAGTTAATTGAGCGGCTTCACCCAGAAATTTCGAAACCGTGGATAATCGCCATGATCCTGCAACAGGAAAGGACCCGTCAACGCTTCTCTCGTGCTGACGCCGCCGGGGGTGGCTCTCGGCAGGCTCAATGTATCGTGAATGGTTTTTCCATTGTGCACGATGGTGATTTCGGCATTCTTGATTTTTTTGCCGTCCGCGTCGAATCGAGGCGTATAAAACGTGATATCGTAGGTTTGCCATTCCAACGGCGGCAGACAGGCCTCCACGAGCGGCGTGGCGATTTGATAAATTCCGCCGCAAAGATTGTCCGCGGGTTTGTCCGCGAAACTGTCGAGCACTTGAATTTCATAACGTCCCTGCACATACACGCCGCTGTTCCCGCGCGCCTGTCCGCGTTCGTTCGGCATGTACGGCGTGCGAAACTCGATGTGAATTTGCGCGTCGCCGAACTCCTGTTTCGTAATCACGGAACTGCCGACCATCTGAATCGATCCGTCCTCCATCACATCCCAGCGAGGAGAAATATGAAAATTCGTATGAAAAATGTCTCGTTTTTGCTCGCGGGATAGTTCCGACGAATCATTCAGCAACACGATCGCCCCTTCCGGCGGTTTCATGCCCAGCGTCGGCGATTTCAGTTCCACCCGTTTCAATTCGAAAATGCCGTAGCCGCCCTCTCCTTTCAACGCGCCTTTAAAATCCCCCTTCGTCACATGGCCGGAAACAGTGAATACGCCGCCCAAATCCGCGCCCAGATCCACCTGGCCTTCAAAATGGGTGACATTTTTCTGCGTTTTGCCTTTCACTTCCACCCGTTGTTCTTCCCCCTCTTTCGCGCCGACGTACAGCACCGCTCGATACGAATCCCAACTTTCTCCCACGATTTGGGCGCGGATCGTTCGATTTTGCCATTCTGGACTGGTGAATTCCCCCTGCCAGTTTCCGTAAACCGGGATGTTGGGTTCCGCCGCTTGCGCCAGGCCGACCGCGAAAATAACGGGCAATAAAAACAGACTTGATACTCGCAACATGTTGTTATTCCTTTCTCTTTGTTCATGATCGGTAAGAAATGCTGGAATTCGATTCTCTACGATCTCTCGCACCCACCGAAAACAGTATCCGAATTGTCAGGATTCCAGTGAAAATCTTGCGATCACCATTGTCGTGGGATTGGGAGGGATTTTCAATAGTGATGGTTCGGATCGGAAAAAGAAAATCGATGCCGTAGATCGAATCATGTAGGATGAAAGGAAAACATTGGAGTATTCGACGCAGTCGATCAGCAACAAGAATGCGCGGCATCCGCCAAACTGGTTTTCATTCGTTCCACGAATTCATAAGGAATATACGGCAAGGATCGGACCTGCCCCAATTCCACATCGTGTTTCAAGTCGCCGTGATAATCCGATCCGCCGGTAAGGAATAGTCCCAATTCTTCCGCGCAGTTCGCAAACGCCTGCGCGTGTTCCGTCAAACATTTACCGTGAAACGCTTCGATTCCGTCGATGCCGATTTCACTCAACGTTCGGATTTCACACAAGGTTTTTTCCAATCCCCCCGACTGAAGCTGGTCGGGGTGCGCCAAAACCGCCAGTCCCCCGGCTTCGTGAATGATGTCCACCGATTCCTGCGGCGTGTACACTTCTTTGGGAACGTATGCCAAAGCGCCCGAACCCAAAAACCGATCGAAGGCTTCCTGATTGGATTGCACATACCCTCGATTGAGCATCGCCTGTGCGATATGGGGTCGATTGATGACATCCCCTCCCGCCAGCGAAACGACTTCCTCCATTTCGAGGGAATAACCATATTTTTTGAGTAGATTTAGAATTAGCGGATTTCGCCGATTGCGGGCATTGATGTATTCTCTGAGTTTCAATTGCAAATCCGAATCCGCCATATCAAAATAATAACCGAGAATGTGAAGGGTGCCTCGCGGATAAATCGCGCTGATTTCCACGCCGGGAATCACCTCCACCCCAAATTTCCTGCCGGCTTGCATCGCTTCGGCGATTCCGGCGGTGGTGTCATGATCGGTGATGGCGACGGCGGCCAATCCGGCTTCGGCCGCTTTTCGGATCAGCTCGGTCGGGGACAACGTTCCATCCGAGCAATGGGTATGAGTATGTAAATCGATTCGTTTCGGATTCATTTTCCACTCATGGTTTCTGCGATTCGTTGTTCGAATCAGATTGAAGTCGTATTCGTATCCATTTTGTTGAGTGTAACGATTGTATTCAATTTGGAATGGAAACGGTAGAGCTTATCATCTCAGATACTCTGTTTGGGAAGAAATCGAGGGCTTTCTGAATAAAAAGCCCTCGATCAATTGACTCAAGGCGGATTGATTCACCATTCAATATAGCCGAGTTCACGCAGCTTGGCCAGGATTTTATCCGCGCTTTCCCGCGGCGTCTCATTCTGAGTTTCACACACGACTTCGGGATCCATAGGCGGTTCATAGGGATCCGATATGCCGGTAAAATGGGAAATCTCTCCATTTCTGGCCTTTTTGTACAATCCTTTGACGTCTCGTTCCTCACAAACTTCGAGTGGGCATTTGACAAAGACTTCCACAAAATGATCAATCTGATCACGAACCTGTTCCCGCACTTCCCGATAGGGTGAAATAGCGGCGGCAATGGCAATAATGCCATTTCGCGACAATAAATTGCAAACAAATCCGATTCGTCTGATATTCGTGTCTCGGTCTTCCTTGCTGAAACTCAACCCTTTGCTCAAATTGGTGCGCACTACATCGCCGTCGAGAATTTCATGTTTAATGTCTCGCCGTTTCAATTCATCGTGGAGAACCGCGCTGATCGTGCTTTTTCCCGCGCCGGATAAGCCGGTAAACCATATCGTAAATCCTTGATATTGGCAGGACTTCGATTGGGGCATCATTTGTGGCATCAAAGCGATTGCATTCATAATATGTTCGTTCCTTTCTCATTCAATGTTTTTAAGAGGGATGTAAATCCATTCCTGTTTGATTCATGGTTTTCTCGCACAGGCGAATCGGCGGTAATTCTCAACAAAGTTGCACTGATGTCTATATTCTATATAGGTTATAGACATTGTCAATATAATCTAGATAAAAATGATAAATTTTATCAGGTATATTTGGAACTGACTGGAAGGCAATCGATCATCGAATAATAAAGGATGGAGAAAGAATCGCGTAAGTCGAAACTAAATGTGGAACATGGGAGAACTCAAATTTTCACGCCGGCGGGCCAAATCTTCGAACGAAACGTTGTCGATCACAGTTTCAATCGCGCGGCGAACATCGCGCCATACCGCGGTCAACACACAATTCCCGTGATGGGGACATTCGTGTGATTCAACGGTGGGAAGTATGCATTTGAAGGGAAGCAACGGTCCTTCGATCTGTCGAATCACCTCGCCCAAGCTGATGTCGCGGGGATGCATGGCCAAACGGTATCCTCCTCCTGCGCCTCGGCGGCTTTCGACGATCCCCGCTCGCTTCAATTCTAGCAAGATTTGTACCAGGAATGGGTGAGGAATGGATTGATCCTTCGAAATTTCCTCAAGCGTGTGTATTTCACCTGTTTCATACACTTCCGCCAGATCCAAAATGGCTAAAATTGCATATTCACCTTTTGCTGAAATTCTCATTGTTTAATCCTTGCGATGCCGGACCGAACACGATGCACTCTTCCTTGCGGTTACAGGATCCACGTGTTTCATTCGCCGTGGAAATGTGACCGGATTGAAACCCTTGTATTGTAACGCAGAATAGCATTTACTAACTTAATGATAATACTTTTCGAAATATTTACAAGCTGATCAATTCAGTCAAGTAAGCAACCATGCTTTCGTGATATCCGAATCTCAAGTTTTAGCGTTGGGGATTCGAAAACAGTGCTGTAGAGAAATGAAAATCGATGGTTCACGATGGCGGCGTGCTTTCGCTTCGCGAAATGAACCGTATTGGCTGGAAATGTTTTGAATTGTACCTAAACCGAATAAAATGAAGCGCAACTAATCGAAGATGATATGCAACGTGTTCCTTCTTTTTCGGTTTTAGAGTACAATGGAGTGCGTATGATTGTGGAGGACGTTTTATGAATGATTCGATTTCCGGGAAGAAGCCTTATTACACCATTTGTGTAAACATCCATAACAAACCTTGCGTGGTTGTAGGCGGCGGCGAGGTCGCCAGACGAAAAGTCGCTTCGTTGAACGATGCGGGTGGGCGCGTTACGGTCATCAGTCCGAAATTGGAATCCGTTTTGGAGTATATGGCGTTTCAAAAAGAAATTCAGTGGAAAAAAGAAGAATTTCAACTCTCCGACCTGGATGGCGCTTACCTGGTCGTGGCCGCCACGGACAACCGCGACGTCAACCATCAAATCGGCGAGATTTGTAGAAAGCGGGAAATTTTATGTAACGTCGTGGACGCGCCCGAAGAAGGTTCATTCATTGTTCCCAGCTCCATTGAGCGCGGCTTGTTGACCATCGCGATTTCGACCTCGGGAATCAGCCCCTCGCTCGCGTCCAGCATTCGCCAGGAGTTGGAAATGGCGTATGGCGAGGAATACGGCATGTTTCTGGAATTGGCCTCGCTGTTACGATCGAAAGTCATCGAAATGTTCCCCACCCAGCAAAAACGCCAGCTGATCTTCGATCGCATGGTTTCGTCGCGGGCGCTTTCCCTCTTGCGAAATGGAATGGTGGAGGAAGCGCATAAGGAATTGGACGAAATCATTATAGAAGCCAGTCGAAGCGTGATAGAGATGCATGAGGATTCTCTGCCGATCATCAATCATGCCAAATAAGTGTTTAGATCGCTAGAAATTTAAAGGATACAAATAAAAGAAGAACACCGCCGAGGACGCCGACGATACGGCCGTAACAAGCGCGTAGATAACGACCGAGAAACAAGCCGGTCAAAGTCATGCCGCCGGCGACCAGGCCGATCAGCAAAGCGGGAAGAATCGGCGAAATGGCCAACACCCCGAACACCAACCCCACCGCAAGCGCGTCAATGCTGGTGGCGACGGAAAGAGAGACTAAAAACCATCCGCGAGAGAGATCGCGTTCCCGCTCCATCGTTTCCGGCCAAATCGCTTCATAAAACGTATGCAACGCCACGACGAAAAGCACGCTCGACGCCAGCCAATGATCCCATTGATGCACCCACTCCACTGCAATGCTGCCGATACACCATCCGATCAGGGGCATCAAACCCTGAAACAGGCCGAAATGAAATCCCAGACGAAATTTCTGTCCTTTATACCGCTTGCCCGATCCCACACCCAATGCAACGGAGAATGCATCGGTCCCGAGTGCAACGGCGATGGCGAGAATGTACCACAAATTCGATAAAAAAGTCGCTTCCACGCGAGGTAACCTGCAAGATGGATGGAATGAAATGGATCGGTATATTTACGCTTTGCGTTTTTTAGCGGCCTGCGCCTGCACGCTGGTAATGGCGATGGTGTTGTAAATATCGTTGGCGCTGCAGCCGCGGGAGAGATCGTTGACCGGCAAGGCGAGACCTTGCAGCAACGGACCGTACGCTTCCGCTTTCGCCAGCCGTTCGGTGAGTTTGTAGGCGATATTGCCGGCGTCCAGATCGGGGAAAATCAAGGTGTTGGCTTTCCCCGCGACCGGGCTGCCGGGGCATTTGCGTTTGCCGATGGATTCAATCAGCGCGGCGTCGCCTTGCAATTCGCCGTCGATAATGAGATCGGGACGCTTTTCTTTGGCGATTTTCAACGCATTTTTGACTTTATCGATGCGCGGATGCTGGGCGCTGCCGTACGTGGAGAAGGAAAGCATGGCGACGATGGGCTCGACGCCGACCAACACCTGCATCGATTCGGCGGTGGAAATGGCAATATCCGCCAGTTGTTCTTCATTGGGATCGGGAACGACGCCGGCGTCGCCGTACATCAGCGTTCCGTTCGCGCCGTAAGGACAATCCGGCACGATCATCAGGAAACAGGAGGAAACCGTCTTAATCCCCGGCTGGCTGCCGATGATCTGCAAACTGGCGCGCAACACGTTGCTGGTGGAATTGACCGCGCCGGCCACCATTCCATCCATTTCACCTTCCCGCACCATCATGGCCCCGTAAAAGAGGGGATCGGCCAGGATTTCCGCCGCCTGTTCTTTCGTCAAGCCTTTGCTTTTTCGTCTCTCGGCAAATGTTTTCGCCCAATTCTCTTTTTGCGGATGGGCGGCGATGTCCACGACATTCACACCGGCAAGCGAAACGCCGCAGGTTTGTGCCGTCTTTTCGATGTCCGCCGGCGTTCCCAGCAACGAGACGCAGGCGATTTTTTCGTCTGTGGCTCTGCGGGCCGCCTCCAACATGCGGGAATCCGTCGATTCGGGTAAAACGATTCGCTGCATGTCCCGTTTGGCTTCGTTGATGATTCGTTCGAGTGGGTGCATAGTTTTTTCAAACCCTTCGTTCTGTTAGTTTTTCTTTTTGTTTGCGGATTTGCGCTTCGAGTTTGCTCACCGCTTTGTCAATACATCCACGCACGTTATCGCCCAATTCGCGCCCGTGCATGGTTTTGTGCAATCCATAAAAAGTGATTTCCACGATCTGACCGGGCGATCCGCGTTCCATCACGACGTGCACTTCGCAGTTACCGTGTGAATATTTTGCCAGTTTTTGGACTTTTTCTTCGATATAACTTTGAAGATGATCGGAAAGATCGTGTCCGCGGCTGGTGATATGAATCTGCATGTGGATTTCCTCCTTTTCGCAGAAATTGCCGCCGTCAGGCCACACACAACGGTTCCCTTTCGGCAGCGCCGACCGTAAAAGGAACGATTTGTTCCTAAAAAAGAGGCCACTCATGAACGCCGGTGTTCTCTTCATTCGAAATCAAATCGATTCCGGTGACGGTCATTCCTTCCTCAACCGTTATGAGTTCGCGGTCCTCCGCGTGATCGCTGATGCGAGAACCGGACTCTCTCTCTCCATTATAATACTCCTTTTCCACCGGGTTAATGAAAGATGGCGAATTTGCATCCAGAGAAAACGGCCCGACGGAAGAAACGCCAACGAAATCGGGAAGAATCGGTTCAATAAAGAGTTCGTACGTTCCTTTCGGTAGGCCGGAAAAGGTGAATTCCCCGGTATTCATTTTTTCGAGATCGGAAACCACGGAAAACGCATTGACGTATGGATCTTTCACGTTGACGGCAACCACGTTCGCGCCCTGCACCGGCGCTCCGTACGGACGGAACACACTGCCCGAAATCGTTCCGAGCCGCGTCCGAAATTCTTCTGTCGAATAAAGAGACGCCAGCGTGACCTTGTCGTCCTGGCTTAAACTCATCGGGTTGACGCCATCCGTCGGAGCAATGGGAAACATCACCGGCAAAAAGAGATTGTTATAGGGATCGTCATCGAATGCAAATTCGTGGTAGAGCTGGGAATGTCCGAGTCCGATGAAATGACCGATTTCGTGCAGAATCGTGACATATAATTCCTGAATTTCACCCGATTCGCCGGTGAGAATTTTTCCGTTGATGACAGCCACGGAACCGAGAATTTCTCCGGTATTCATACAAATGGGAGTCGAAAAACCCAGCACATAATTCGATGCGCCCTCGCCCTGATAAAAATCAATGAATGATCCGTCGGTATCAAAAATTACGGCATTATGATAATTTTCCGCCTGCTCCGGACGTGAGTCCAAAAGTTTTTGCATGTAATGAAGTAACGCTTCGGGAGAGGGCTTGGATGTCAGTGTATTACCGAACGTCCACGTCATTTTCGAATAGCGGATCGTCGACCATTCGGTAAACGCGCGAATGACCAGTTCTTGCGCAATTTTTTCGGAATAGGGGCCGAGCGTTCCCGTATCGATTTGATACATATTTTCACAGGACGGCCAGAAATAGACCGCACCCGAGGGCGTGACAAACGGATTCCCTGCCCTGACAGGTATAATCGTGAGCGCTACCAGTATGATCGCGATTCCTAAAAGAAATATACGTACACCGACGCTGGAAATACAAGAAAAACTCGTTCGGAAATCAAAGAATACCATGTTTGAATCGATAAAAAATTTTGCGTAGTATGTGAGCAACGGCCGAGAAGGGATTCTACCGGCATAACATTCTGCCGGCAAAGGAGTTGCACAGGCTCGACCGCCAACAGTATAATTCCGACTCGTTTCGCGATAAAATTATTGGTTCCGATTTTTTTCTCTAGCATACACTATCACGCAAAACCAGAAACAAAAGGAGTATGAATACCCTTTTCTTGCACAAATTTTTACTACAATCCCCCTTCCAACCATCATCGGGATTCGTATAGTGTACGTAATCAATAAATGAATTCTCAATTGTGCTGGTTCAGCGTGAAATGGAGAATCGTCCGTGATGAGTTAGCACTTCGTAAAGTGAATATATGAGTTTTTTTAGGCATGGGGAATCTATCAATC
>QZKN01000159.1 GCA_003598175.1 Candidatus Omnitrophota bacterium | reverse complement strand
CCCACATTCGGCGAATGGGTCAAATACGGTCTTCCCTTCGTTCCCGTCATGGCTCTCGTCGTCGGCCTGTATTTTTATTTTGCTTTCCGCCGCCGGATTCAGGTGAAAAGTTTGAATATTTCTACGTTGGTTCGTCAGGCTTCACGAAAGATCGGACCGATGACGCGGAAAGAATATATCACGGCCGCGGTTCTGATTCTTCTGATCGTTTTGTGGGTCACGTGCAGCGATCGCTTTGGCATGGGCGGTCCCGTTATTTTATGTATTGTGCTGCTCAACATCTTTCGCATTCTCCGCTGGCAGGACATTTCGAAAATTCAATGGGAGGTCGTGGCTCTTTATGCCAGCGCCTGCGCGATGGGCAAAGGGTTGGAAGCCACCGGCGCGGCGCTGTATCTGGCCGATCGTTTTGTCGCGATTTTACCCGATTTCATGCATTCCGGCACGGGACTCGCCATGGCCACCAGCCTGTTCACCGGCATTGCCACCAATTTCATGAGCGACGGCGCGACGGTTTCCGCCATCGGCCCGATTACCGTGCCGATGGCGATCATTTCCCAGACCTCCCCGTTGATGGTCGGACTGGCCACCGCCTTCGCCTCGTCCTTTGCCCACATGTTCATTATCGGCACGCCGAACAACGCTATCGCTTACACTATGGCCAAGGATCCGTTGACGGGCGAGCAGTTGGTTACGCTTGGCGATTTCTTTAAGCATGGTTTTTGCATTCTCATCCTTTCTTTTCTTGTGATGTGGTTATGGGTATTTTTGGGATATTGGCGATGGATGGGATTCATCAACGGTTCTGTAGCATAAGGACGGTGATTCGCTGTGTCTAAAAAAGTGAGACTCCTCATAGTCGATGACGAAGTGAAATTTCTAAATTCCATCGCGCAGCGGTTGGAAATGAGAAATTTCGAAGTCGCCAAAGCCGCCAACGGGCAAGAAGCAATCGATGCGGCAAAGCAGACGGAAATCGACATCGCTCTTCTCGATTTAAAGATGCCGGGCCTGGATGGTTGTCAGGTGTTGAAAATCCTCAAAGAGGAACATGCGTTTCTCGAAGTCATCATTTTAACCGGACACGGATCGTTGGATTTTGCGACGGAGTGCAAGGAACTCGGCGCGTTCAGTTATCTACCCAAACCGTATGAATTGGATGATTTACTCGAAATACTCAAGGATGCATACATGAAACGGTTTCGAAAAAAATATGCATCGGATTTTGCGATGCTTGCCCGTCTGGACAATCTGGAAACCGCATCTCATCCATTGGAAGTTCTTAAAGAAATGCTTGCATTGGAATCATGACCGTGTAACGTTGTGGATTACACTTCTGGATCTCTATTCTTCACAAATCTCAAAAAAAAGGCAGGAGTCTATCAAAATAATTTTCCATTTTTGAGAAACTTTCATTTTGAGTGGAAATCTGAATAGCACTCAATCGAAAGACGACTTGATTGAATCGTTAAACTCGTTGTGAATCAAATGGTTATCATAACCAATGATTTTTGGCCTTCCATTTGCTTAAATTCACCTGTGGAAGGATTTGATGATTACTACTTTACCTTTCAATCGTTTATAGATCGAACCAATCAGGAATCAATCGATTGGTGCGAATGAATAAGTGCGAATTATGAAGGTACTCTAATGCGGAAATACAAAAATCGCTATTGTATTCCAAGGGATTCCGTGCAAATTGCCACGTTTCAGCATTTTACACGAAGAAATCAGTGTATGCTCGTTGACGTTCCCAAAAATAAAAAGCATTGGCCTGTTATCAAAAACATGCTTGCCATGCTGGCTCGTTTTTGGAATAACCATTTCCTGAAAGCTTCCTAATAAGATATATATACACCACCCGCAAAAAACGCATCAAACCGCGGCCATTCCATTTCATCGACGCCACTCAGATTCTATCAACTGGCATCCAAATTGCTAGTTTAAATCAGAATCGATTTTTATGTTCATTCACGGTTCGTAAATAAAGATTTTCGTATTCTTCTTTGTACTGAAAGTAATCGGTATGGCCGACGAGTATATGCCTCTCCCTATTGCGGAACTCGGCGCGGGCGACCTCGCCGAATTCGATATTTATATGCGAAGAGGCGATCGATATATTTTATACCGCAAAATGTCCACGCCGATCACGTCCGACAATATCGGCGCGTTAAAAAAGAATCATGTTTCGGATCTGTGGGTGGCGCCGGAGGATTTGGAAAAATATCAACAATTTATCAATAAAAAACTTGAAAAAGTAGTGGATGATGAAACCATTTCCATTGAAGAAAAATGTGAAAAAACGTTGGATTTGTCTTCGACCATTGCCAAGTGGATTTTTGATCAGGATTTTTCATCCGATGTGTTGAATGCCACTGAAAATATCATGCAATCGGTGGTGAAATTGATGTTCCAGGACCGGCGAGCGGCGCATCAATTGGCGTTGCAGAGTAGACTATTTCATGAATTTCACACTCATGCCATTCATGTTTGCGTGTTCGGATTGGCTCTGACGCATCGATTGTTGGGAGAAAACAAGGAAAAACTTATTCGTGAAATCGGTCCCGGGTTTTTCTTTCACGACATCGGCATGTTATCTCTTCCGCGTGAAATTCTCGAACGAAGGGGCAGACTTACGCAGGAAGAAATGCAACGGATCAGAAACCATCCGAAAATCGGCGCCGAAATTTTATCAAATCTTAATCTTTCCACCGACGCGATGAAGATTGTTTTGCAGCATCACGAACGCGGCGACGGAAGCGGATATCCGTTTGGTTTGCGGGAAAAACAAATCAGCGTTTATGCGCGGATTTGTTCGTTGGCGGAAACATTTGATGCTCTCAATACGCAGCAGTCGTATCGTGTGCGTCATCCGACTTTCGATTCGTTGAAAATTATCAAAAAAGAGTTTTTGGATCACGTCGGTTGGGATCTTTTTGAAAATTTTGCGACCTTATTCTATTCCCCGAAACCCAATGCGGTGATTAAAGTGGGATAATCTCATGCAAAAGTCACTTCCCGCGCGATGGCATGACTTGAGTCAATTTCGCTTTTTCTTCGAATTCCTCCTTCAACGTCTCGCAAACGGCGTGGCACACTTTAAACACCATATCGCTGCTGATGCGGTACAACGCCCGCGTTCCGTCTTTGCGAAACGAGACCAATCCTGCTTTATGAAGAGCGTTCAAATTGGCGGATGCGGTGCCATGCTTCAATCCCAATTGTTCCGCTATTTCTCCCACGCTAAATTCTCTGTTTTTTAAAAGATTTAGAATTTTCATTCGCGTCGGTTCCGCCATCGCTTTCAGCCGTTGTGCAATCAGATCCAGTAATTCATCGTTTTGATACATTCCCTGTCCTCGCGTCTGTCGGTTTCGAAGTGGAAACATGAAGTTTTTTTATTTTTCCTCTTGCAATATACTTAAGTACTATTATACTATAGTAAATTATTGAATTGAAGGGGTTGATGTTTACTTTTTCTTCAATCGCTGCCAAAGTTTAAAACAGATAACCGCCCATGACCGGATGGTTACAACGAAAGAGGAACATGAATGTTTACAGAAGCGGACGAGACGTCCGCGCTCCGGTTCGAGTCGGAGCGCGGGCATCCTGCCCGCATAGGAATGCGATGAATCGACATTTTCATGGAAAAAAAAGAGTTTGGGAGGAATCACTTCGATGGATCTGATAAAAAACATCGTTATCGTCGTTGTTGGATTGTTGGTGTTGCTGGCTCTACTGTTTTGGATGCAGGGATCATTCACTCCCGGTAGAGTCGAACCCGGTTTGCTTTCGGAAAAAAGTCATGCGACGGAAAATGTGGTCGTCGTAACCGCTCATTATAAGGAGATGGATCACACCGCCGAGGCGGTAGGTTCGATCCAATCCAAAAGCACAACCAACATCGCCAGCAAGATACTGGCATCGATCCTGACGGTTAATGTAAAGCCGGGCGATGCGGTCAAAAAGGGGGATCTATTGATCACGTTGGACGATCGGGATTTGAATTCCCGCCTGGAGCAATCACGCAATGCCGTGGATGCGGCCAAGGCAACTCTCGATAAGGCCACTCGGGACCGAGAACGATACGAATCCTTGCTGAAAACTCAATCGATCACGCAGAACGCCTATGACGACATGGTCAGTGCGGAACGAATCGCCAAAGCGCGGTTGGATCAGGCGCAACAACAGGTGCGCGAGGCGGAAGTCATGCGCTCACACGCGAAAATTTTCGCCACTTCGAACGGCGTCATCATCGAAAAGTCGTGTGATCCCGGCGATTTGGCTTCGCCGGGTCAATCGTTGCTTACCATGTACGATCCGGGCAATTTGCGAGTGGAAGTGGCGGTTCGTGAACGATTGGCGGGACGATTGAAGATCGGCGATCAGGTCCGGGTCATGATCGATGCGATTTCGAAGGAAATGACGGGTACGGTGGAGGAAATCGTTCCGTCCGCCGACCAGGCCAGCCGATCGGTTTTGATGAAAGTCGGCATCCCGCGAGAATCGGGCATTTTTCCCGGCATGTTCGGCAGAATCAGCATTCCGCTGGAGCCAGTCAAATTTTTGGTGATTCCCGCCAAATCGGTGCGTAAAGTGGGCCAATTGGAAATGGTCACATTAAAAGTGGACAAAAAAATAAATACACGAGCGGTGCGAACCGGCAGGCAATGGAATGGCGACATTGAGGTATTATCCGGATTGAATGAAGGAGACGAAGTCGTGGTCCCGGCGGCGGAGGCGTAAACGATAATGAGTGAAAACGTGAAACTATCTCCGTTCAGCAAAATTGTTGCCGTATTTTTGGATGGCAATCTTTCAATTGTCCTGATTTTGCTTTCGCTGTTGGTCGGCGCGGCGGCTCTTCTCATCACGCCGCGTGAAGAGGAGCCGCAGATAGTGGTTCCATTCGCCGATATTTTTGTTTCCGTGCCGGGCGCTTCATCGGAAGAAGTGGAGCGACTCGTGGCCACGCGGTTGGAAAAATTGCTGTGGCAAATCGACGGCGTGGAGTATGTGTATTCGACTTCCAGTCCCGGCCAGGCGGTGGTGACGGTTCGTTTTTACGTCGGTGAAGACCGCGAGAACAGTCTTTTAAAGTTATATAACAAAATCGAGTCAAATATCGATCAGGTTCCTCCCGTCGTCGCCGGCTGGGTGGTCAAACCGATTGAAATCGATGATGTTCCGATTTTGACGCTGACATTGCATAGCAATGAAGCGGATGGATACACTCTTCGGCGCGTGTCCGAAGAAGTGATCGACCGTTTGCAGGGAGTGAAAAACACGGGCCGAACGTGCATCGTCGGCGGACCTCCGCGTCAAATTCGAGTCGAATTGGACAGTGAGCGATTGCGGGCGCATTCACTGACGCCGCTTGAAATCGATCAAAAAATTCGCGCGACCAACGTGAATATTCTTGCCGGTTCGTTCGAGCGTAATAATACGCAATTTTTGGTCGAAGCTTCGCAGGTTTTTTCGTCGATTCGGGAACTCGAGGATTTGGTTGTGGGGGTGTTTCGATCGCAGCCGGTGCATTTGAAAGATGTCGCTGTCATCACCGATGGTCCGGCAGAACGGGAGAATTACACGCGAATCGGATTCGGACCGGCGGCGCATCATAAAGTAAGTTATTCCGAAGAATTCAAGGATCAAAGTTACCCCTCCGTCACCATTGCGCTTGCCAAAAAGAAAGGGACGAACGCGGTATGGGTGGTGGAAGAGGTTCTGGATAAGCTGGATGAGTTAAAGGAACATGTCATTCCGGACAATATCGAAGTTCTGGTTACCCGCAATTACGGCGAATCCGCCGACGAAAAAGTCAACGAACTGGTCGAAGGACTGGTGGTCGCCATTATCACGGTCATCGCCCTGATCGCTTATTTGCTGGGTTGGCGGGAAGGATTGATCGTCGCGTTTGCGGTTCCGATCACGTTCGCATTGACGCTGTTTTTCAATATGATGCTCGGTTACACCATCAACCGGGTGACGCTGTTCGCGTTGACGCTTTCGCTGGGATTGGTGGTGGATGATCCGATCGTCGATGTGGAGAACATTTACCGCCATTTCACCATGAAAATTCGCGGGCCGCGGGAATCGGTTCTTTACGCCGTCGACGAAGTGCGGCCGCCGATCATTCTGGCGACGCTGGCGGTTATCATTTCTTTTGTTCCCATGTTTTTCATCACAGGTATGATGGGACCTTATATGGCCCCGATGGCGTTGAACGTGCCGTTGGCCATGCTGATGTCGCTGCTGGTGGCGTTTACCATCACACCCTGGATGACGTATCACGTGTTGAAAGGGGAATACGGCGTCGCCAAGAAAGAAAAATATGTATTGCAAGAGACTCTCACGTATCGGATCTACAGCCGAATCATCGGACCGTTCATCGATTCGAAAAAATTATCCTATGTATTGCTGACGGGCGTCGCCGTATTGCTGGTAATCTCAGCCGTTCCGGCTTTGACCGGTTTTGTGCCTCTGAAAATGCTTCCGTTCGATAACAAAAACGAGTTTCAGATTCTGATCGACATGCCGGAAGGAACCACGTTGGAAGAAACCGACGCCGTGGTTCGCGAGTATGAGGATTTTTTACGGCGCGTACCGGAAATCACCGACTTCGCATCGTACGTCGGAGTCGCGTCGCCGATTGATTTTAATGGGATGGTGCGTCATTACTACTTCCGGAAGGGAAGCCATCTGGCCGACATTCGCATCAATCTCGTCGAGAAGGATTTCCGCAAACAACAAAGCCACACTATCGCGCTGCGGTTGCGAAATGACATCACCGCGATTGGTAACCAATACGGCGCCAACGTCAAAATCGTGGAAACGCCGCCCGGCCCGCCGGTCATTTCGACGGTCGTGGCCGAAATTTACGGCGCGCCGGACAAAACCTACGATGAAATGGCGGCGGCGGCCAAAATCGTTCGCCGCAGGATGGAATCCGTTCGCGCGATGGTTGACGTGGACGACATGGTCGAAGCAGCGCAAACGAAGCTGGTTTTCGAAGTGGATCGTGAAAAAGCGGCGTTGAACGGTATTTCATCCGAGCAGATCGCTCAGACATTGGCCCTGGCGCTCGGCGGGCAGGATGCCGGCGTGGTTCACGTTCCTTCCGAGCGCAATCCGTTGACCATTCTACTGCAATTACCTCGTTCCGAACGGTCCGGCAAAGAGGATCTCTCTCATATCGCGGTAAGAGGAGAAACCGGCGCGTTGGTGCAGATGGCGGAATTGGGTTATTTTGTCGAGACCACGCAGGATATCTCCATTTATCACAAAAATCTCGAACGGGTGGTATACGTTTTCGGAGAAATGGCCGGACGCGCGCCCGCCGAAGCGATTCTGGAACTGCAATCTTATTTCAAGGAGAATCCGTTGCCGCCCGGTTTCACGCTGGTGTGGAGCGGAGAAGGGGAATGGAAAATCACGTTGGACGTGTTTCGCGACCTCGGCCTTGCATTCGGCGCGGCATTGGTGGGAATCTACGTTTTGTTGATCATCGAGACCGGTTCGTTCTTCATGCCGATCGTGATCATGATCGCTATCCCGCTGACGATGATCGGAATCATGCCGGGATTTTATCTGCTCAATGTGTTGACCAATGTTCCGGCGGGCGGGTATGAAGATCCGACGTTCTTTACCGCGACCGCGATGATCGGCATGATTGCCCTCTCGGGAATCGTCGTGCGAAATTCGATTCTTTTGATCGACTTCATACATCATGCTTTACGCGACGGTAAATCGTTGCGCGACGCTTTGATCGAATCGGGCGCGGTGCGTTTTCGCCCGATTCTGCTGACGGCGGGAACCGCGCTGCTGGGAAATGTGGTGATCACACTGGATCCCATCTTCAGCGGATTGGCCTGGTCGATCATTTTCGGCATTTTTGCTTCGACCGCATTTACGCTTTTGGTGATTCCCGTGATTTACTACTTGTTATTCGCCCATAAACATATAACTACGGAGGTTTCGTCATGACGAGCGAACGAATTGTTCGAATAGTGGCCGGCGCGTTTGTTTTGATCAGTCTGTCATTGGGCTGGTTGCACTCGCACTGGTGGTTTTGTTTTACCGCGTTTGTCGGTTTGAACCTGTTTCAATCGGGTTTCACCAATTATTGCCCGTTGGAAGTGATCCTGAAAAAATGCAATATTCCCTCTTGTGAATCTGGAAAGGAAAACACAAATGTTTCATGATGCGTTATGGTTTTTTGGATTTGTAATCGTCTGGTATGCGTTGATGCGTTATATTTTACCGGCCTGCGGGATTCCCACCTGCATGACAGGGGCGTGCCAAATCAAAAAGGAGGAGAGAAAAAAGTCCAATGCAACAAAACAATAACAAACGAATTGTCATCGTCGGAGGAGTGGCCGCCGGCGCGAAAACCGCCGCCAAGGCACGCCGGGAAGATCCGAACGCGGAGATTCACGTCTTCACGGACGAAGAATTCATCTCCTATGCAGGTTGCGGGGAGCCATATTTTATCAGCGGCGAAGTACAGGAACGCGATCAACTACTGGCCCGCACACCGGAACAGTTCAAGGCCGTTTTTTGCATTGATATTCATACTCAACATCGCGTTACCCGTATCGATGCGAATGCGAAAACCATCGACGTAATCGATTGCAAAACCGACGCGAAGCGAACGGAGCCGTTCGATGTGCTGGTTCTGGCAACGGGAGCGAGACCGATTGTCCCGCGTTTGCCCGGCATCGATTTGCGAGGCGTTTATACTTTGCGCACCGTGCCGGATGCGGTCCGGATTCGCGAACATGTGGAAACCGGAACGGTGAAAGAGGCGTTCGTGATCGGCGGCGGTTTCATCGGACTCGAAATGGTGGAAAGCCTGACGGCGCGCGGAGTGAACGTCACGCTGGTGGAAATGCTGCCGCAGCTGGCTCCGCAATATGACGCCGATTTGGCCGCGCATATCCAACGCGCGGTGGAAAGTCGCGGCGTTACAGTCATGCTCAATTCCCCGCTCGAAGCCATGATCGGCGACGAAAACGGCAATCTAAAGGCCGTCAAAATTGCGGGAAGTGAATATCCCGCCGATCTCGTTCTGATTTCCTGCGGCGTTCGTCCCAATACGGAATTGGCCAAGGAAGCCGGCGTGGTTCTTGGCAAAACCGGCGCGATTCAGGTGAATGACGAATTGCAGACGAATTATCCATTCATCTATGCGGCGGGCGATTGTGCGGAGACCATGCAAATGGTGACTCGTAAGCCGGTCTGGGTACCCCTCGGATCCACCGCCAATCGGCAGGGACGAGTCCTGGGCGTCAATGTGGCTGGCGGCAACGCAAAATTTCCCGGCATTTTGGGCACAAGCATCTTTCGTATTTTCGAACTCAACGTGGCCCGGACCGGCCTGACGGAAAAAGAGGCAAAAGAAGAAGGCATCGATTACGAGATTGTCATCGTGCCGGTCAGCGACCTGCCGCATTACATGCCGGGAGGGAAAAACGTTGTCATTAAAATGCTGGCGGATCGAAAAACGCGGCGGATTATCGGCGCACAGGTGTGGGGACCCGGCAAAGTGGATAAAACGATCGATACCATAGCCACGGCGATGACGTTCGAAGCGACGGTTGATGACGCCACGCAATTGGATCTGGCCTATGCCCCGCCATTTGCCCCACCGCTGGGGAATGCGGTCACCGCGGCGAACGTTTTGCAAAATAAACTCGATCGCAAGACGGAAGGCATTCTGCCTTCGGAAATTCTCGAGAAAGAAAAACGAGGCGATGATTTCGTTTTACTCGATGTGCGAAATCCGGATGAAATAGATGCGGTTTGCCTGGAAAAATCGACGAACATTCCGCTTCCGCAACTGAGAAAACGATATTCCGAATTGCCGAAAGATAAAGAAATTATCAGCTCATGTGGGTTAGGTCTAAGAGGATCAATCGCTTATCGGATATTGAAGCAACTGGGATTCCCAAATGTAAAATACCTGGATGGCGGTGTGATCGCATGGCCGAAACCGATACCGAAAGTGAAGAAGTGATCATGAAACTACTGGTTTTCAATTGCAGTCCGAATATGGATCGGGGAAACACGGCCTTGATTCTGCAACCGTTTCTGGAAGGAGCGACGGAAGCCGGGGCCGAGGTGGAAATTCTGTATTCCCGCAAATTGGACGTCAAACCGTGCCTGGGAGAGTATGCCTGTTGGTTGAAATCGCCGGGCGTATGTCTGCAACATGACGATATGCGGGAGGTGCTTCCCAAATTGAAAGAGGCGGACGCCATAGTTTTTGCCGTGCCCGTATATTGCGACGGCGTCACGGGGCCGATGAAAAATTTGATGGATCGCATGATTCCGATCGCGGAGCCGTTCATCGAAATGCGGCGCGGTCATTGCCGGCATCCGGCGCGGGATGGCGGCAAGCCGAAAACATTTGCGCTGATCTCCAGCTGCGGATTTTGGGAAACGGATAACTTCAAGCCAATGATCGTCCACATGAAAGCGTTTTGTAAAAATACAAATTGGAGGTATGTCGGCGCATTGGTCCGCCCACATGCCGGCGCGCTCAAGCCGATGATGGAAATGGGCATGAAGATAGATCCCATCTTTGCGGCGGCGCGATCGGCGGGCGGAGCATTCATCAAAACCGGCAGAATCCCACGCAAATATCAACGGCAGGTCCGTCGCAAACTGCTTCCGCGATTTCTGTATATTCAAAAAGCGAATGAGCACTTTCGGCAGGTGTTGGAAAAGCGAGATACGAACGCCGCATCGGATTCCTGACATCGTTTCCATGCGTTGGTAAAATGAATTTTAGCTTGTGTTTTTAAATATACAAGATTCGACTTGATGCTCCTGTCCGTCACTCCCATTATCCCCAATTAAAAATAGAATAGAATGATCGTAGTGATCAGGAATGTAGTAAAATCCATGGAGAGTATTGCTATGAAGACAGCGGAAGACGCAATAATAATTATCAATGAACTACCACTCGACAAGATCCGAAAAGTTGCCGATTATGTGAATTCCATTTCACCGTCAGACGAAGAAATTTCACTTGAGGAAGAAATGGAATTGAATCGGATGGCGGATGAATGCAGACAGGGAATCAATTGTAGTCCCCCACTCGAAGAAACGGATGTTATACCTTATTTGCGAAACTTGAAAAACGTTCATGAAAATCATTTATCATAAAACGGATATTCCCCCCTATCAAATAGTATAAATTATAAGGAATCAAGCGGATTGGTGAATTTTGGCCTTAAAATGTAGTCACGAATATTTTGCATATAGCCCTTGATTATCTGGTGTAAAAATGTATTATAGTAGTCATGTATATCACCAAACCTATTCGCACATCCAAAAATGGCAAGACCTATCAGAGCATCCTCTTGCGGGAATCCTATCGCGAGGACGGGAAAGTCAAAAATCGCACCATCGCCAATTTGACCCATTGTAAACCCAAAGAAGTGGCCGCCATCGAATTCGCGCTCAAACATAAAGGCGACTTCGCGGCGTTGCCCCAGACGCTTCCCTCCCTCCAGTTGCAACAAGGATTTTCGGTGGGAGCGGTTTGGACGGTCTATCAACTCGCCAAACGTCTGGGGATTGAGGACGCCTTGGGAACCGGTCGGGAAGGAAAATTGGCGCTGTGGCAAGTGATGGCCCGCGTCATCGATCAGGGGTCGCGATTGTCAGCCGTTCGCCTGGCTCAAACCCATGCCGGCTGTGACGTCCTGGGGATGGAACGCGGGTTCGATGAAAACGATTTGTACGAAAACCTGACGTGGCTGTCCACTCAACAAGAGGCCATCGAACGGCGGTTGTTCGCGCATCGGCGAGGCCGGCAAAAACCGAACCTGTTTTTGTATGACGTAACCAGTACGTATCGGGAAGGCGACCAGAACGAGTTGGCGGCTTTCGGATACAATCGCGACGGGAAGAAAGGAAAAAAACAATAGGATTTTATTATATGTCCGCACCCAAGAAAACATCTACGGCCATGTACTGGTGGTCATGCTGGCTTATCTTCTGATTCGCACTTTGCAACAGATGTCAATAGCCGGGTACATTTGACCCACCGGGAGTCGGGTTGGTGTGACCCACCCAGTTGATTGGGAACCGGTTTTCTTTTCGGATAATACGAATACTTTCGATCACCTCCTTGGCACCCGTTCACCGAGGGGATTTGAGTTGGGTGGAAGAAGGGCTGAAGCAATTGACCACCTTGTGTTCCATCGAGGTGCGAATCCAAGGAAAAGCCTCGTGTCAAAAGATTCCTACGCCGAGAGAAGATTTGCAACAACTCCTCCAGGCGTTACAAATTAAATTACCGGAGGTTTTTCTGTGTAGAAATGTTCGTGTAGTCACGAGAAAAAAAATGCAGGACCAGCGCAAATCCCTTTAAATCAATCACTTACGGTACAGTCTCACTTTCCGCATCGGGGGAAATATCCGCTTTAAACTGGATGGTGAGCAAGCAGTGTTTTTTTTTGAGTCTTTGATTGAGCTATTCATGGATACGCATATAATTACGTATTTTTCCACGTCAGGAAGATATAGGGCATGCCTTCATTTCAAAAACCTACGCTGTTTCCTGTGATGTACCCCCTTTCAAACTCAATCCTTGAATCGCTTCAGAACGGAGTTTTACTCCAACTACTGACTGAATAATTTTTTCTTCGACAGCGTCACGTGTATCATGTTTATTAACGTGCACTTTCAGCAGTCGCGCAAGTTGACCAAGATTCTCTTTAAGAGGTATGCGAGGATCTTTGTAGAGCAATTCTTTTGCTTCACCGCGAGTTTTACTGTCACGAAGATGAGTTGCCAGTGTCTCCAATTCCTCAACGCTTGCCCTCGAATTACTCTTTACGCACTTTTTTCTGTTTTTTTTAGAAGAAAAAAACTTGAGATATCCCATACCATTCAAAAATTGATCATACTCGGTGTCAGTCATATCATTGAGCGTTTCTGCCAATGACTGTAGTATTTTTGCTATTTCATTTTTATTTTTCATTTGTAATATTCAAAAACTCAGTAGTTAATTTCTCAAGTTCATCCTGTATTTCTTTATACGTTTTACCGGATACTCGTTGAAGCACAACGGGAACACCATATTCCGGCGCTTCCGCGTAAATGGTATTATTTTCACGAATGGAAGTCTGTATGATTGGGATGTTTAATCCCTTGACTTGTTCAATGTATTGTTTTTGGGCGGAAATAGCAGATTGGTTGCGTATTGTTATCATTGTGAATAACACGCCAAGCATGAGAGGAGAAATTTTTTCCCATTGAAGATTATTTGTTTCGTCTACATAATGATTATAGTCTTTTACGAGTTCCGATACATGTCGTCGTAGTTGTTCAATACCAAGCGTGGATAAATAGTCTGGCTTTGCTGGAACAAGATAACTGTTGCTTGCCACCAAAGCATTTTTCGTTACAATATTGAAATTGGGGGGACAGTCTATCAAGACAAAGTTGTACTTTCCTTCTTCCAGCGTGGAAAGTCCTTGCTTCAGTCTTGAATACACGCGCAAGTAATTGTTTCGTACTTGTCTTTGAGATGCTCCACTCAAACGAGTTGCGAGTTCCAAGTCCACGTTTATTAGAGCCAAATGCGAGCAAATCAAATCAACTTTTCCTTTTTTAATATCACGATTCACGGTTTGAGGTCTGATAATTAGACTTGATAAGTCCAAGTCGGAGTCTTCATCAATAAAAGCGTCATACCAATTCTTGATGGTTACACTTTTTTCATACTTTTCTCTCCATTCATCGACACTTACAAAAGAAAACGTAAGACTGGCTTGAGGATCAAGATCAATAGCAAGAATATTGTACCCACGAAAAGCCAATTCTGCAGCAAGATTTGCAGTAATAGTGGTTTTACCTACACCGCCCTTGTAGTTGATGATTGACACCACTTGCATGTTATTCTGTTTTACTAGACGGAATGTCATGATTTTCCCCACTAGCCGTTGATGAACAATACCAATTCTATTATTTGCGGTAGTTTAGCAGTGTTCAATCCGGTTTCAAGTGATATTTCAATTTTCATGATACCTATTTTATCAAATGTTTAGGTGATAAATCGTTCGATCTATCGATACTTAAAAAAGGTGATATTTTTTATCCTCACTTATAAATTTATTAATAAATAAAATTTATTTCAATATCCAGTCAGTCACCGTCGTTTCCAGCACAATTTCATACGCCCCAATATCCACACCCGATCCCAGCGGCCGTAATGTCCCTTCCATATCATAGTCAATCGCAGTCTTTATTCCCGCGTCGATCAGCGGCGAATCCGGCAAGAGGCGAAAGTTCAATGCGGCAGGATTGGCAAATAACGGATCGAGAGAAAAATTCGTTCCCTCGGCGACCGGCGACTGCATCAAGTCACAGTACTCGATGGTGTAATGCGAATCGGCGTCCGCATCGATGCTTTGAACCGTATTCCAGATCACACAGTTGGTGATTGCCGCCTCCGCGCCGCCCATTCCTGCGTTCTTCTCGTAAACAGACACGCCGAACGTCACGTCGGAAATCGTGTTGTGAATCAATTCGGCCTTGCATTGGTCTTTGACCGCCACGCCGGTTTCCGCATTCAGAATCAGATTGTTATACACTTTCGGCCGGCTTTCTCCTTCGAGGGAGATGGCTTTGTCTGCGCAGTTCATAATGCGGTTGCCTTCGATGAGAGGCGAGGCGAAACCGATGTCGATGCCGTCGTCTTCCGAGCCGTCAATAAGATTCCCGCGAATGATCGATGGACGGTCCAGCTCATAATCGATATCGATAGCATCGCTGTATCCTTTCAAATTCAGGAACTGGTTGTATTCCAGGATGGCGTACGAACTCTGGCAGTGCACACCTTCTCCATCCGCCGGGGGGAGATCGGAATCGGAACGGAACGTATTGGAACGGACGGTCAAATACGAATTCGCCGCGTCGATCGCGATACCTCTGCAATTGGCGAAGAGTGAATGCTCGACTGCTACCGTGCCGTCCTGTACGGTGATTGCGCCGGAATATTGACGGTCCCGAAAACGAACCGGCTGTGTATTGATCAGCTGCGCATGAGAAATGGTGACCGGTCCCTCGGCGTTGGCCACGATGATGTTGCCCCAGCGCGATTGAGGAACGAGCGACTCGAAACGAACCGGTTCGCTCTCCGCGCCGGCTACATGCAGCGATCCGAACACCACGATCGAGGTTCCCGTTGCCATCCGCACAATTACGCCGGGTTGAATTGTGAGCGAATCGCCTTGCGGGATGATCAAGTTGCGTTCGAGTGTGACCGGGCTATTTGCTTTTGACCACACTTCGTCGCCGGCGGTTTCGATGCCGTCGGCGGGTGGTGAGGCATTTTGGTAAACGACGATGCGAGTGGTTTCCACGATGGATTCGTCGGCGGCCAGGGCTTCGATTTGAAAAACGTTTCTCCCGTCTCGTAACGGATTCGTATGTTGCCAACGCGCCTGCCACGGCGTGTAATCCGCCGGTTCACCGTTGATCCGAATCCAGCGGGTTTTTCCCGCATGAGCGAATCCGCTTATCTGTGCAACGCCCGTTGTGTTTCGGTATCCGTTCAAATTGACGGCCAGACTCAGATCCGAACTGGACAAGCTGTTGTTCAATCCGACTACCGCCAGTGTGTTTTTTCCCGGCAGAAGAAGAGAGGCGGGATACTCGATGGGAAATACCAGGGGATTTCCGGCTTCCAGAGAACCACTCGCCGTGGAACTGAATCGCGGCGTTCCGGTACAATTGGCGCGCGCGATTTCCACGCCGTTCAAATACGCGACGAAACCGTCATCGACGCGAACCGAGAGTTCGAGGCCGGAAAAATCATCCGGTGAATCCATGGGGAACGATTTGCGAATAAAAACAGTTGAATAATTATACTGCATATCGGAAAGCACGGTGCGATCGTCTCCGTCTCCATAACCGAAACCGCCCTGGCCGCTTTCCCATCGCGTATCGTCGAACGACGGAAGAGTCCAGTCCATCGAACCGTCCGAAGGATCTCGCCGGCCGCGGAAAAAACGCCATTCGTTGTCTTCGGCGACCAGCGGCGTGGATGCCCCCGATCCCGGCGCATCGATGTGTACGGTAAGTGATCGTGGGATTTCGGCATAATGTGATGCGCGCAAACGGCGAGAGATTTCTTTTAAAGATTGAATACGCGAGGGAGTTGAGATTGGCGCCGTGCGATCAATGATTGCATCGAGCACCGACTGCGGCAGTTCATTATCGAGAATATTCAGCAGTTCCTGATAATAAAAGCGGGCCAGATCGGGATGGCGCAGCAGATGTTGCACCGGATACACGCCATGATGATGAATGGCGGTATACGGTTCGACAATGACCGTATCCAAATCCCACGGCAGCAAATAAAAGCGGTTATCGCGAGGATTTTTGTATATATAATAATCATCGCCGCGCTCGAGCGATAGACCCCCTTCACGATCGTTCAATAGTTCCTTGATCGCGAACCAGCGAATCCATTGTCGTGTGTGGATGTGTTCGGATATCTTTTGCGTGAACGCTTCTTCGTCGCTGTTCGAAAACGCGTCGCATAAGCGGATGATGTCGGAAAAATCATCCTGCAATTCATTGGTTTCCTTCTGATAATTGGAACGATAACGATTTGCATCTTCTCCGCGATAATCGAAATTCGCCTGCTCGACGCCGCGATAGAGGTTGCCGCCGCCGTCGCCGAAAATCCGTTCCATCATCATTTGATCGGTGCGTTCGACTTGTATGTAATTGGGAACCAATGCGCCGTTAAACAGCAACGAAACCATCCGTTTTTCGGGAACCGGCATTCGCAGAAGTTTGAACGTTTCCAATCCGATAAATTGTCGATCCGGATCTTTGGCGTTCAAATTCAATTTCCGGATGGCTCCGAAATAACGCGAGGACTCGGAAAAATTGACGCGGTACGATTTCGGCTCGGTGTGTCTGGAACCTTTCCCACGAAATCGGATTCCCACGTTATAATAAATCTCATTTTCATGGATAAACGAGCCATCCAGTTCCACATTGCTGGTGACGCTGCGGGTGCGCAACGTACGTTCGTCGGCGGTTCGCATGACGATACGATAGAATGAAAGCGTGGGATTGTATTGCACGTCATCGACGCGATAAATCGCGGCGCGTTGCTCCCCTTCGAGGGGAAAACGTCCTACGGCATTTTCTCCATCCACCGCTTCCACATAAAACTCCACGATCGTTCCGGTCGGGAAGGGAGGAACGTCTCCGGCAAAAATGCCGTCATGGGACAACCCGTCCGCATGACGGCCATCGTCAAACATATCCGCGCGAACAAAGTGACTGTCGGTTTCCGATTTATAAAAAAGGGACGCGGCGTCAATGGCGCGATTGTGAAGGATGCGGCATTGGACATGAACGGATTGGCCGGAATTCGGCGCGACCGGACTCTGCCGGACTTCGGCAACAATTGGAAATGTTCTCTCGACTGCGGTTGCATTTGATTGGCCGGGCGTTCCGCCGTTCGGCCCCGCATTCCAACTCTGCGGTTGATCGGAAGGCATATCCGGATGGATGCGTTCGAGTGAAGGTCCCAAACCATTCGCGGCAGCCGGCCAGCCTGACTCATCTTTGTAGGTGAGTCGATCGATGATACGGCCTATGGCATCAACCAGTTCTACCGTCTCGCCGCTATTGTCGAGATGTCCTTGATAGGGCCCCAACGCAATTTCCGACTCATACAACCGATGAAAAGCGGACGGGGAAGGTGAGACGATCAAGAATCCGCCGGTTTGTATCCATGTGTTCGGCGGAAAAGTGAAGGAAATTCCCCGACGAAAGGACCAGCCGGAGAGATTCACCGGCTCCGGACCGGAATTATGGAGTTCAATATATTCGTCATCCGTGTTCAACGAACTCGGACGATACATGATCTCATTGATCACGATTTCGCTCATAGCCGGTATTGCGGTCAAACAATGCGTCAAGCCGACAAGAATCCACAATAACCAATGAAATTTCAATATAGGCCATCCCAAAACTTATCTCCTATTCTGCCCGAATCCGGATATCCATACCGATAACATAAACAACGAGTGCTGTCTACTGAATTATTATCAACCACTTGCAGGAGAAAAGAAAGGAAGAAATCAGTTGAGAGAAGTTTCCGAGAAGGTTGGATTGGACGATGCGGAATTCACGATGGAATCGGATGAGGACAGGATTTCCGGTTGAGTTTCCATTTTGCCGGAATCCACGGTGGGAAGTTGGATGCTTCGCAGGATGGTGGCGCTGCCGTTGCGCACCCGCAGGCGCACTTCGAACCGGCCTTCGTTGTTCACTCCCTTTCCATACGACACGCCGCCTTCCGCGCCGACATTCATTGGGAAATCGGAATGAATGCGGCCCTGTTCCGCTCTCACGTCGAGCAGCATACTCGATTCTTCCGGAACACGTAAAATGATATTCCCGTTGTCCACGTCGCAATAGTAACTCTGCGGAACGGGAACCTGCGGGGCTAATTTCAGCGTTCCGTGCAGCACGTAGGCGCGGATGCCTTCCCGAAAACCGTCACAAACGACGTCGCCGCGGCGGTTGTCGATTTCGAGCCGGCCATGGATATCTTTTAACGCAATTTGCGAATTCTGGCAATTGAGAATTGCCGTTCCATTGACATTTGACAATTCAATTTCACCCCATTGATGCTGAATGGCCACATCGCCGCCGACACGATCGATATGTAAATCGCATTCCCGTGAATCAATTTTTACTGATTTCTGGGCGTTGTGAACGCCGACAACGCCTCCCTGCGAACGAATTTGTAATTTTCCGTTGATCGCATCCGCCTTCACATCGCCGAAACGATGGTCGATGGAGACGTGATTCGCCACCTGTTCCACAGTGATGGATGCATGGCGTAATTTGATATCCAGAGCCAGTTCGCGAGGGATATTCGCGGTATAGGTGATCCGTTCATCGACAGTGTTTTTCCGCGCGCCCGATCCCGTATCCTGATAATTCAACACCAACCGATTCGGGGGCGTTTCATAAGCGACGATTTGAATTTCCTGCAATGCATAGCGCGCGTCCCCCACGGATTTCGCCACTACTTTTTTGGTTCCCTCCAACAAAATAAAGGGCTGTTCCCACCCTTTGACGATCAAATCGCCGTTTTCGTGATTGATTTCGACGATGCGAATGTTGGAGGGAACGGAAACCTGACGTGTAAAATCCTCCTGATCCGCAACCGGCGGTGTGGATGGAACGCGATGATTGCACCCGAAAGCCAAAGATAATCCCATGAAAAGATAAAAAAAAGAAAAATTTTTCCGCATGATACTCCTCAACCCGCGAGGCCAAGCCTCATTTAAATTTTGTATAGCCGGTTAGACGCGACGTTGTAACACCGCCATCCTGGCAACAATTCCTATTCAGCCGGCAGGATGCCGGCGTTACGTTTTCACGGGAGTATTATAACGTGTTGTGGACAAGAAGGAAGAATTTTATAGAAGTTCTTTTCCGATTGTGACGTGGTGGATTCAACCGACCTGTCTGCGTTCGTAAAACCAATACGTCACAAACAAAAAACCGGCGAAAAGGAGGAATAGCGTGAGGAAGGGAAGAACCCACCAAACGAATGTCCATAAACGGGATGCCAGTTGAGCAATGGAATCCACGGAAATATCGGAAACCGCCATGACGAGAACGAAACTGAGCAGACAAGTCGTGACCGTTATCGTCAAATTCGGTTTGAGCAATCCCACGCAAAAGGTGATGGAATACACAACCACGAATACGGTAAAAACGCGCAGATACTCCGGGAGCAGTCCCGTCAGGGCGTCGGAAAAGGTTGTCCGGACGCCGAAAAATGCGCTTTGTATAACCAGAAAGGCTGTCGCCCATATCAGCCAGCCCAGAAATCCGGTTATATAATAGGTTTTGAACAATTTGAAACGGCGAATGGGGCGAACGAACAAAAACGATTCCAATCCCTGGCTGGCCTCGATCACTCGATTGCCGGCCGCCAGTAAAAATGACAAACAGGCTGTGCCGATGAAGGCGTACAGCAACAACGCTTTGTTGGTATTCATGACGTGATAGGGCCTGGGATGCCTGCATAAATAAAGTTGTAAAATCATCAGAAAAGTGATGAAGATAAACGCGACGACAATCCCGATCATCTGCCGATATTCTTTCCATGCCACGGCTTTGTTCATGCGTGTGTCCATTATCGTTCTCCTCTCTGCGGGGATGGCGTTTCGATTCCCGATAAAAAAAGGTTACGCGAGTTAGAGTCGCGCATTTGAGGAAACACCTCATAATCCCATAACGGTGCAATGTCGGCGCCATCCTCGATTCCGTCCGTACCCATCCGATGACTGGTATAAAAGTTATAGCCGACGTCAAGCGCTGTCCATTGCACGTAGAGGATTTCTCCTTCCGCTTTCACATTCCGGATCATGATTTGCGGATCCTGATTGATCAATCGAGCGAAGAGAGACAGAGAACCGCCACGTTCGATGGTATAAATGCAGAGAAGCTCCTTGTTCCACAAGATCAATTTTTTCTCATCGAAGATCATTTGTTGCTGTGCGGGCCAATACAAACGCTGCCGGCGCTGATCGTTAAAGGGATTTTGGAATGTAACGGTTGGTTTTAGCGCGGCGTTATCCGACAAATCCAACGCCATCAATTCTTCGCCGTTCGGCGCGTTGTAATTCAGAACGAGTGAATTCGTATCGACACAGAATTGATTGAACGCTTTGATTTCCGTCCCATTGATTCGCGCGATGGAGGAATAAGTCAGGGATGATTGCGGAATGGCGTCGAATTCCCACAGATTCACGTTCAATGTATCCAAATCCGAAAAATCAAAGGACGCAAGGATCGGCATTGGAGAAGATTGTGGAAATTGAATGGTGAAAAACCAGTAATGTCGTTCACTCGTGTGATTGTCAACCCAAGCGTCATGAACACCACTCCACGTCGTACAATATTTTTCGATAAGATCCATGATGATGGTTTGCATCTCAGGATTGGAATGATGGAATGTACTTTTCTTGACAAAGGCTTCAACCAATTGGGAAAGATCAGCGGAGGTGCATACGCCGGATTGATCCATCTGTACGCTCGATGAAAAACTCTCGCCGGAGAAATGGAGTTTCATCTCTATTGTCTTTACCGGCGTCAACTTGATTTCTTCTCCGAGTTCAAACTGGTTGAGAATAAACGTGGGCAACTCGTTACTTCTGACGCCGGATTTCATGCTTTTTATAATGACGCCCCGCTTCCTGGCGGCGACGATGCGACCGGGAACGGTCAGGTAGGATAAAGTGGAAGAGGGACCATATTTTTTTAACAGGACGCGGTCAATAATCGGATGTTTGAAGATCACTTTTCCGCCAGGTAGTTGATCATACGAATGCACTTTAAAATCCAATGAAAAACTGCTTTGGGGACTATCCGACAACACCCGATACTCTTGGTTGGGTGATTCACTTGTGGATTGCTCCGTTTCATTATTCTGGGGATTAAAATCCTGGACGACCGAGAGAACTTGTTTTTCCCGCGCGATTTGTTGTTCAGACAATATCATTTCGATGATCGGCGCGGGAATTGCGTTTCGATCCATTTCCATTTGCGTCAGATTCTTGTTGGTGACCGCGCTCCAGACCAATATCGTGAAACATCCGCAGCAAGCCGCGATCACTGCGCCATACCGCCGGCGATATACCACCCGATTGAACAGCCGCCGACGTTGCAGGAACAGGGAACAGGTGATCAGAGCGAGAAAAGCAAGACCAAAAACCGTGAACGGATTCATCTGGCTGGCTATTTTCATTTTAAACCAATACGTGACGCGTAAGGAAAAAAATGTATTATCAAGTAAAAAATAACCCGTATACAAACAGGCAATACCGATCAAGGCAATGGCCAGGCTTTGGATTCGATTCGCGCCGAACATCGAAAAGAGATAAAAAAACACACCGGCTGTGATCAGAATCCCGATTCCGAAACTGAACCAGAATAAACGATCGGATAATAAAAACAATAACATCGCATTCCTGCCGGGATTGAGAGCGACCTGTTTTGCCATATCCGAAAACCGAACGCAAAGGGCAAAGAAAAACACCAGAAAAGGAATCAAGGAAAGCAGAAATGCGGAAATCCACTGCAGGATTCCTGCAAGGTCCGGCGTAATCGGTTTCAGCGCCTGGATAGACAGGGTTTCTCGCTCCGTCTCGCGTGAAAGGAGAGGCAAAAAGAAACAAAGAGCGATTGCGCTGATCGCGGCAGTGTAATAGTGATAAAACAAATATAAGGGTAAAGCGGGAAGTCGCACTCGGCGGGAAGTCATTATCGACGTGATGTAATAAGGATAATACCATTCCACATAAATCGCCGCCGCAACAATCAACAGCGCCAGGGAAAGGAGAACAGAACGGGATTCTCGATACTCTTTCCAAAAAATGGCTTTGAAGATCATCCATGTTCTTTGCATGATCATCTCCATTGGCTTTCTTTCGCCGCGCGGATCGTTTCCACGAAAATTTCTTCCAACGACAGCGTTTCCACCTCGAGACATTTCGGTTGATACGCTTTAAACTGATCGAGCAGGTCTTCACGGAAATCGTCCGTGTAGTACGCTTCCTCTTTCCCCGCGCCTTGCATCAGACGTACGTTGTGCAAGCGTTCTGTCGTCGGCATATTGCCATTCCAAACGACGCGGATACGCCTGGATTTTTCTTTCAATACCTCAAGCGGAGCGTCTTTGAGCAGCTGTCCTCTACTGATGATGCCCACGTGGTCGGCGATGCGTTCCACTTCGTCAAGCAGGTGGGAGGAAAAGAACACCGTCCGGCCTTCGGTTTGAATGACGCTGATGATGTTTTCCAAAATTTCGCGGCGAACGATGGCGTCCAGCCCGGATGACGGTTCGTCCAGAATGAGAAGTTCAGGACGATGTCCCATCGCCAGGAGCAGCGCCAGTTTCGCCCGCATCCCGCGCGAGAGTTGTTTCACTTTCGCGATTTTCGGCAATTCCATTTTTCGGCAGATTTCATCGGCGTAGCGTTCATCCCATGTTTCATAAAACTGCGCATTGAACCATAGGATTTCCTCCACGCTCATCCACCCATACATTTCCCGCTTTTCGGACACATAACCGACCAATCGTTTGAGATTCGGCCCATCACGCCAGGGATCGTAACCCAATACCTCAATCATCCCTTGCGTGGGATGAAGCAGCCCCAACATCATCTTGATCGTCGTGGTTTTGCCTGCGCCATTGTCGCCGACGAGGCCATACACTTTCCCCACTTCCACTTTCAACGACAGATTGTGCACCGCGACATTGTGGCGAAACACTTTGGTCAAATTCTGTAATTGGATGGAATTCCGGTTCATTGTCCGCTCCTTTCTTTTACATGTTCCATGCGTTGATGAAACAAGGTTTCGACTTCCTTGAGAGGAATATCCAAATGAAACGCTTCCGTCAAAGCGCGATCGACATGCGCGGCGATGATTTTCAGCCGTTCTTCCTTTTCGATGATGACGGTTTTCTCCGCCACGAAGCATCCCGCTCCTCTTTTTGTTACGATAATGCCGGCGCGTTCCAATTCCGTATATGATTTGGCGACGGTATTCGGATTGATCCGCAAATCACCGGCCAACTGCCGCACGGAGGGCAGTTGATCGCCGGGCATCAATGCGCCAACGGCCACTTTATATTTCACCTGTCGCACGATTTGCAGAAATATCGGAACGCCGTTCGTAAGATCGATTTGAATGAGCATGATTCATCACCAGTATCGATAATATGTACTCACAAGACCTGTTATTGCTTTCTACAAGGGCAGAAAAAAAACGTTGCCCTTGCCGCCCGAAAGAGAATCACTGTAATGTTACAGTAATACAATTTAGACCTGCTGTCAAGTAAGTAGAGAGAAAAATGGTTCGTCTCTACGTTTTTTTAATCACGAATTACACGGATATTTTGATTTTATGAAGGCCCCACTGAGATGAATGCAATCCAGCGGTGGGGCAGGAGACTTCTCTTTTCACCACCCTAACCCGTGGACCCTAATCCCTATCCACTGCTTTTAAGGCTTCGTTTTTTGACCGAGGGTTTGTTTTTCATGTAACTCCGACCAGATCACTTCCGCCGTTTCGCACAAATGACGGATTTCCTGGATGGCTTCATTGTCTTCCTGTGTCATGTTTTGATCCGATTTGCGATAGGCAACCGCTATTTTGATGCGGCGAAGGTTATAGATGCAATCCGCCGATTCCAGCGACAGTTTCATCTCACGCGTAAAATCCGCGTTCATACGATTGTAATAACTTTTCGCCCGTTCCAAATAGGTTCGAATTTCAGCATTCATAGTCATAAGAGAATCAGTTCTGATCGGTTTTTAAACAAAAGACGATAACCGGGTATAGGATACTTGTTTTGTTTCGCTTTTTCCAACCCGACGTGAGTTCCTGAAGATAAAAAATGAATCAGAAGCATTTTATCTGCTTCCGGAATGAACGGTTATGAATTAGGATGGTTAAAGGCTGAAGACTGAAGGGTAGAGCAAGCGTCTCGCTTGCATCTCTGGAAATAACACAGGCGAGGACGCCTGATCTACCCTTCCATTTGTGCAGGCGGAGACGCCTGATCTACCCTTCAGCCTTCAACCTAAACCCCTAAAAAAAGGTAAATCCATGGAAAACCAACCTTGTCGATCGATCCAATTACGGGAAATGAATCCAAACGACTTTCCTCGATGCCAATGGCTGCGAGAACAGGTCGGTTGGAACCAAACATTGACGGACTGGCAACGCTTTCTCGATTACGACCCGCAAGGATGTTTCGTTGCCGTGTCGGATGGAATCGTCGTCGGAACCGCCTGCACCATTTCATATGAAGACCGTTTCGGTTGGATCGCCATGGTCATCGTCGATCCGGCTCGGCAACGGCAAGGAATCGGCAAGGCTCTGTTGTACGCCGGATTCGAACATTTGGAACGAAAAGGACTGGCGGTCAAACTGGACGCCACGCCGGCGGGGAAATTATTGTATGATACGATCGGTTTCGTCGATGAATACGGACTGGCCCGCTGGGAAACAAATGAAATTGTACCTCATGCTTCGCCAATGCCATGCGAATCGCTGACCATGCGTGATCTGGACGATTTGGACGCATACGATGCGCCGATTTTCGGCGCTTCGAGAAAACAAGTGCTGGCATCCTATCTGCATCATTATCCGGAGCTGGGTTTCACGTTTCGGGATGGACAAAAAATACGTGGCTATATTTTAGCAAGGGAAGGAACGCACGCGTTTCATATCGGACCGTGGGCGGCTGAGGATGCGGATACGGCGCGGGCCTTGCTGGATCGAATGATCCATTATCGAAAACCGCAACGAACGTTTATCGACATCATCGATCCGAATCCACACTCCCGATCTCTTCTCGAATCGTACGGTTTTCAACAACAACGCCCGTTCATACGCATGTTTCGTGGGAAAAATGATTTTCCCGGAATCCCGGAACTCATCTATGGAATCAGTGGACCGGAATTGGGGTGAAATTTGAAAAAAAATATTCAAATCTTTCGATGAAACAAAAACACCCCCTTCTCCACCGGTTTTACTTCAAACCCGCCGGATGATGGGGATGCACAGGTTGTAGCACATAACTCCCAATTCACATCAATAAACAACAAGGACGAAAAGGCATCCACAAAAAAAACAAATCCTCACAAAAGGAGAACAAGGACCCAGAAAAGATTCACTCCCACATTTTGTAGCGCCGGCAATCTGCCGGCTTTACAGGAAATGCCGCCGAGACGGCGGCGTTCACTGAAATTGATAGAATAAACAACGCTACCGCCAACCCCTATCAATTTCTCGCGGAGTCACAATTTCCATCTCATCACTCAGTGAAACAAACAACGTCTACCGCCACAAACATATCGCGACTCTAGCTCATCATTCCACGCTCATGCAAACCGGCAAAAGTTATTTCTTCGGTGGAGGAATGATCGCATCCTTACATGCTTTCGCGATGCGGAATTTCACGACCGTCTTGGCTGGAATCTTAATTGTTTCGCCGGTTGAGGGATTTCGGCCGGTTCGAGCTTTTCGTTTCTGAATGACGAGTTTTCCGAATCCGGGAAGTGTAAATCCCTTTTTGGCTTCTCTGTACCCCACTTGCGCGAGTTCTTCAAAAAAAGTCTGGACCTGCTTTTTGGTGAGCTCACACGACTCTGACATATGAGCGACCAACTGGTTCTTTGTCATCATTTTCGGCGCCGCCTTTTTGGAAGTGGCTTTCTCCGCTGCCTTTTTCATCATGATTCTCCTTTACACGAGTTAAATTACATCGGATGTAATTTAGCAACATCTCACCACAGGTCAAGATAAAAAGTGAAAAAAAAGCCCATATTTTGGCTTTTTTTCACTATTTTTCCTGTTTTACCCCTATAAACAGGCGGTTTTCACTGATTTTGTACGCAATTCATGATTGGAATCCGCCACAAATCGCTTCAATTGCGAATACTTTTCATGTTCGAGAGAGCGCGAACGAAAGGGAGAAAGCGAGTTGTTATGATATAACGGATCCGAGCGATGATCGAAGCGAAAGTCCGGTTGCCACGCCTGATACAACGGCGTGCCGGGGATGGGAGAATACATCGCCAGTTTGATCTCGCTGCCGGCATTCACAACGATTTCACAGGCCTCCCACACCGCTTCGAGGGATTGATGCGGCAGGCCAAGCAGGAGATACGTGCCGATCTCACGCGCGGTGAAACCGGCATTACGCAAATTGTGCATCGCTTCCAGATATTCGTGCGTATATACTTTTGCGCCTGTTTTCCGCTGCCAATCCTCCTGAACCACCTCCAAACCGAGTCGAACCGTCGTAAATCCGGCCTGTTTAAACAGAATCGCGGTAGCGAAATCGATTTGCCGCACGTGCAAGGCGTTTGGGGTATGAAAACGAACGGAGATCCCGCGCCGAATGATCTCTTGCATCAACGGAGTAAAATGATGCTCCTTTTTCACCAGCAAGGCATCGTCATAAAATGCCAAATCGCGCGCTCCACACTCATTTACTGCTCGTTCAATCGAATCGGCCGCCCTTTTCCAATCATATAACACGAATTTCGGCCACAACGCATGAGTCGCGCAATAGGTGCAATGGCAAGGGCAGCCGCTTGTAGTCAGCAATGGCAGGCAGGTTTCGCCGGGTAGTAAATCATAAGCCGGTTCAATCCATGTGCTTTGATCGCCTGTACAACGATTCCCTTGAAATTGAATCATTTCAAGGATTTGATTTACGATTTCCGGCCAATGGCTTCCCGCTACAACCGCATCGGCGCCGGAAAAAGCCTGCGCATGTTCTCGGCACAGTGTGGCGTACGTCCCGCCGAGAATAATCCGCGCCTTTGGAAATAATCGCCGCATCATACGGATTGCCTCGAACACGCCAAGATACCAATACGTCATCATGCAGGGGATGATGATCACATCCGGCGGCTCGTATTGCATTACAGTATTTTCAACGCGGTCGGCGGGGATGCCGTAGCGTTTGTACGCACGTGGAATCCACTCCAGAATCGCGGGAGTGGGAATTGTATCGCGGTAATAATGCCCGCAGCCGAACGGATTCAGTCGATGGTTGGAAATCCGCAATCCGGCAAGAGAGGGAGAGCGCCGATTCAGGCAGTCATAAAAATCCACCTGCAAACCGCAGTGCCGGAGCAACGCGGCCAGGCGCAACAAATTCAGTGGGCGCGTCCAATGATCAAACGCCGCGAAATCGGTAATCCAGGGATTGAAAAGCAATGCGCGCTTTCCCATTTGTTCGTACGTTTCATAGGTAGTCAAATTTTATGGTGTTTCAGTGCCTCATTTTACTGACGGTCTCTGATGGTTTCCAGCAATAATTCCATTCGTTTCAAATAGGCGGGCAATTTTCGGTAGATCGCATCCGCAATCGCTTCGATATACGTATAGGAAGTCGAATTACGATCATCCGTCATCTGTAAAAATGTCTCGATATCGCCAAAAGGAATCAAACCGTTTTGAAAAGCAAACCGAAAACAACTTTTGGGAGAATTACATACCAATCCTTCTATTTCCTTCAAATACTGTTTCAGCAATTTCCACATGGTCTCGAACGTATATTCAAAACGTTGGATGGCGGCGTCGCGCACAATGACGCTGAATGGCATTTCCACGGCTTCCTTCAATGTATTCACTGCTCGAGCATACGTTTTGATTTGTTCATTCAATTTCTCCATAATAAAATCCCCTCTTGCATTATGCGATTGCGAAACGGCGCCGATGCAGATTTGAGATCGACCAAATCGACCATATAGGGAATGTTGGATTCATCCAATATTTCACGTGCGTGAGATATTTCCCTATCGATTTCATTCGGCGAGGAAATGGCAATGTCGAAATCGGACGTCATCGAGGCGTTACCAACGGCTCTTGAGCCGAACAGGTAGATTTCACAGGTTTGCTCGCGAAATACGTTGATCAATATGGTTTTGATTTCAGACAAGAAACGCGCCGCCGGATCATTCATTTTCGTGTAACCATTCGCAAGTCAGGAGAAGAAGTCAGTCAACCTGCTCCGTTTACCTTTCCGCATATATGATAGTATCAAAAATTCGGAAAACACCATGTCCATTTACGAACAAAATTTAAATTGCCTGCAGACAAAAGACCCATTTCTGGCGGAGCAAATCGCCGGCGGGTATGAAGACGCGGATATCCAGGTTCAGCAAACTCAATCCGGAATGCCGACTCTATTGGTGCGCAAAGAGAATCAATCCCTCGCGCTGCATCATCCCCAGGATCCCATCGGTCACAGTCAAACGTTTCTCGCATCCATCCGGGATTTGCGTTGCGCGCAAAATATCGCGCTATTGGGGTGTGGGCTTGGCTACCTGCCGTTATTGATTCTGCAACAGCGTCCCTGCCCGCGCCGGTTTTTCATTCTCGAACCGTCACTTTCCGTTTTTCGGGCGGCGATGCAAACCGTGGATTTGACGCCGCTGCTTAAAAATCCCGCCGTTACGTTCCTGATCGAAAATCAGCGCGGCGATATCTACCGCGCCCTGATGCCCCATCTGATGGAGATTTTAGCCAATTCATTGCTGCTGATCGATGTTCCTCCTTCCACTTCGACCTTTCCGGATTGGGCGCAATCCGCCCGAAAACAAATTCAGGAACTCATGCATTTCGGGCAGAGCGGGCTGTTGACCAAATTCAAGGACGGGCCACTCTGTCTGACGAATCTTATCAAAAATCTGGAAGCGATCACCACCAGCCCCGGCATCGGAACAATCAGAAATGTTTTCAGCGACATCCCCGCGATCATTGTCGCCGCCGGGCCGTCGTTGGAAAAAAATATCACGCAACTGCAACCGATTCAAAATCAATTTCTCATTATTGCGACCGACACGGCCTACCATAAATTGTTGAAACACGGCATAATCCCCCACTTTGTCGTTACGGTCGATCCGACGCAGTTGAACCTCTCGCATTTCCCCTCCGCGCAATACGGTCCGGATACAATTCTACTATTCGATCCGGAATCGCATCCGGATATTGTGCGGAAATTCCCAGTACGCGTCAGTTATATGACCGACAAGCATCCCTTTTTCGAATGGCTCGATCGCCAAACCGGCGGAAAAGGGTCCATCAAAAAAGGCGGGATGGTTTCGCAGGCGGGGTTTTACGCCGCCGCTTATTTCGGTTGTTATCCGATCATTTTCATTGGTCAGGATTTGGCTCTCGATCCGGTCGACGGCGCGACGCACGCCGTCGACACCGCCCAACGCCGAAATTTGCAATTCATTGAAAACGATAAAAATCACATCGATGTGCCCCTTCCGAATTCCCTACAAAAAACCAACCGCGAACCGCTGTACTGGGTGGAAGGAGTCGACGGCAAACCGGTTCCCACCATGCAAAGTTTCCTGATCTATTTACGCATGATGGAGGATGACATCCGCAACTCGACCATCGCCGTGATCGACGCGACGGAAGGCGGCGCAAAAATTCCAGGCGCCCGCATTCAAACCTTGGCCGAGACCATTGAAAAAGAAAAAAAGGATTCCATTTCGCTTCCCGTCATCATGGATACGGTCCGAAAACGGCTTGCCGGCCAATCCACGGTTTCCGTTGCCTCCATTCGCCAATCGCTGCTTGACGTCTTGAACCGTTCCGTTGCTGTCGCCCGTGAAGGACTCGAACGCCTGTCCTATCACGACAACATTTCCATCCGGCAATTGGAAGCGCAATCGGACGAGTACCGCATCCGCATTTTTTCCGATCCGGTTGCGGAATATTTGATCGAATACGGCGCGCCGAAAGAGGTCTTCGAGTTTCTGAAGCTCGGTCCGGCCGATGCGCAGGAAAATGAGAGAGGCAAAATTTTGGAAAAACGGTATCGGAAATTGCTTGAAGCGGTTCAGGAAGCGGAAAAGCGGTTGGAAATATAATTTTTCATTGCAACTCTACGAATTCCTCATTCCTCTCGATAATCGCGCGTTTCGTGTGATTGATCACGCGCACGCCGCGGATACCGTTGTTTCCCGCGATGATGGCGTGTTGAACTCCCTCTCCCAGTTCCACGCTGGGCTGGGCGGTGGCGAAGGATGAATTGTGAATCTGGATTCGTCCCGATTTCACCACCACCAGCGGTTTGTCGTCCGTGCCTTCTTTCCAATTGCTGAAATAACAGTCGCTCAACGAGACGAAACCGGTTCCTTCGATGATGGCGTTATGGATGGCCGGTCCCCAAAACGCGCAGTTGACCAGACGCACGCTGCCGTTGCAGGTGGGGCTGACGATCAACTCCACCGGGCGTTCGCCGATGAATGATACGAACTGGCCGCCGGTGATCAGCAAGCCCATCGGCTGGATGGCGTCGACCTGCACCGCGATCTGACAGGCGTCCGCGCCGATGCCGGTGAATTGCCCGTTGCAGGCGCCGTTTTCCGTTTGAATAAAACGATATCCGATTTTGGCCGGAAAAACAAAATTGTTCGTCACGTATTCCCAATCCGTCCGTCCAAACACGAAGGCTTCCAGATTCTCGCTCATGTATTTGAAGACCGGATCCCAGCTGCCGCCGGTCGCCGCGTCCGACCACCAATGGCAATGAAACTGCACATTTTCCACCCGCCCGATATCCGTGCAGAAATCCACGAACAGTCCCCGGCGCAGGACGCAGCCGTACACGCTGCGAATGCGGTGACGCACGTTGTTTTCCGGCCCCACGCGAATGCCGTTATAGCTGTTGATCAGCGTGACGTTCTCGACCGTGTTGTCGAATCCCTGCAAATGAAAGGTCCACGGATACGGAACGATATCGGTCGGTTTCTGTTCGGGATACCATACCGTCAATCCCTTGACCGTGCTGGAATGCCCCATTTCAAACAGCGCCGGCGCGGATTCGTCGCCTCTGCCGCCGGTGGCGAGAATGATCGAACCGATCAGGGGCGCAATGGCCATCGGCGCTTCGTGCACGCCCGTCAACGCCACGCCCGGCTTGATCGTCAGGCTGCCGGCGACGAGAAATTTACCCGGCGGCACGCGCACGATCCCTCCCGACTTCACAGCGGCGTCGATGGCGTTCTGGATAGCGGTGGTATCGTCACTTTGAGCGTCGCCCTTCGCGCCAAAATCGAGAACAGAGATAATCCCATCGCGATGGAGGGCTTCGTTTTTGTTTTTCTCCTCACTGCATGGAACCGAAATGGTATTCGGAAAAATGACAACGAGCAAAATCATGGTGCGCATAAAACGATAGGGGGACATATTTTTCACCTCACGTGATGATGATTGCCGGTTTGGCAATATCGTTGATTATAGAGAGTTTCGTGGTTACGTTGGATGGGCCGGTTAAGCGAAATCCTGATGATTCCGGTTCAAAGGCATGGGAAAGTCACGCATGAGCAAAAATAACACGGCTCATGCGCATGGCCGATTTTCATTGCTTCTCCCATCACGTTCTTATCGATATCTGCAATGGCTCGCAATGACGGTTTGCAATATTTTTTTTAAATCCCTTGAATTTTTTCTTGACACGGACTTTATCTTGGTATATAGTATATGTAGAAGGCGTGAAACATCCGATTTTGTGTATCCGGAATCGGATGTGTTGTTATTTCTTTTCTCCTGTTTTGCATTGTCGTGGGGACAATGCAATTTGATTTGCAAGAAGAACAAGGCAGGTTTATTGAATGGGTCACGCCGTTTGACCCATTATTTGGCTTGTAACGTTTTGTAACGCGAGCGCCAAAGGTTTCGTTGTTTTTTATCCTTGCGGCTGAATGGTTT
>QZKN01000107.1 GCA_003598175.1 Candidatus Omnitrophota bacterium | reverse complement strand
GATTCAGGACGTAGACGGGTGATAACGGGTGACCTGGATTTGGTCTTCGTGACATCGGGCCTGGGCCATGTCGTACGCTAGTTGTAGCCGCATGAGATGATCGGCTTGCGGTCCGAAAGCCTTCTCGATCCGCAGGGCCATTTCCGCGGACAGGCTTGCCCGCTCATTCAGGAGTCTGGACAGAGTGGAGCGAGCCACGCCGAGAATGTGGGCGGAGTTTTTTACGTCCAGTGCGAGAGGCGCGAGCACTTCGTCGCGAATGATCCGGCCGGGATGTGGCGGATTTTTCATGGGATTCATTTATATTCCTTTCAATGATAATCTTTGTAATCCAAATCGAAGGCGTCTCCGTTTTCAAAACGAAATATCAATCGCCAATTGCCAGTAACGGTTAGACTCCAGGAACCTTCATGGCCACCTTTTAAATTGTGCAAACGCCAGCCCGGAAACAAACCGATTTCTTCGATCTTTTTCGCCTGATCGATAACACCGAGCATGTTTTCGATTTTTACAATCACGCCAGCGGGAAGATCTTTCGTATCTCCTTTCTCATATAGCCGGCGCAATCCTTTATGTCGGAACGATCGGATCATAATGTATTGTATCGCGTAACGTAACGCGAGTCAATCTTTTTGAACCACAAGCACAGTTGCCAGATTTACCCCTTCTATTTAATATCGATTTTGTATACATGTACATCGTAAGGAGCAAATTGATCTTGAAATTGCCCATCGTTGATTTCGAGTGTTCGATTTTCATCCACCACTTCAACCTTCGCGTCGGCTGCATGATCCTGCAGGAAAAAGGTCGCGTCGGTTTGCGCGTTTCGCATTCCGACGGCGAAAATATAGCGTGCGTTTTCCCCTTGCTTGACCATCACATCGACGGGAACGTTTTCATTTGATGTTTTCACCGTGACTTTACCGTCAAGTGTTCGGCTGTTGAGGATGGGGGCGAATTTATGGATCTGTTGATTGGTTGTGGTAACGCTCGCGAGCATGTCCGCATCGTCGAGCAGCGCGTGTTCGTTGAATTTGGGCTCGAATTCGTGCACGAAATAAATAATCCCCGTCGAACCGTGGATGATGGACATCCACACTTCGGCGCGGACCTGATGCGGGGTGGCTTTGTGTTCCACGTCGCTAATGTGGGTGCATTCGATGCAGTTCCAAATAATTTTTTGGCCTTCGCTCCATTGGCGCAGCCGATCCACTCCTTTTGCAACATACCATAAATAGTTTTCGCCGTCCGCCTTGCGTATGCCGGCGACGGGATAGACGTCGTAGGAAACGATATCGCAGCCTTTGACGTAGGTCAGATAGTCTTCCGGTTTTCCCCAGATTCCTCGCCCTTTCCATTCGTCGTTGGCGACGCCCTGGCCGAGATTGAGCAGAATCGGCCGGGTCGGATCGTTGGCGGCGAGTTTGTGGTAGTCGTCGACGATTTTTTGCGGGGGGATCGGCGGACCGTAGGTGCGTTTGCCGGTTTGGGGATCAGTGACGGGCTGGGCGTTATCCGGTTCGTCGCCGTGCATCCAGCCAACGATGGTTTGATCCAGCCGATGCGCCAGGCCGGTTTTATTTTGGGAGCAGATCACCTGCATTCCGGCCTTTTTCAAGGCCGCGAGTTGCTCGTCGATCGGTCCTTTCCACAAGCCGACGTAAAGATTGATTCCGGCGGCCTTGTATCGCGCGGCGTTATTGGGACTTTGCAGCCAGACGGCGATGGGGAAGTAGCCAGGATCGGATGGCGGGCCGTTTTGCCATTTGGCATAAGCGTTGACGGGGTGATCCAGCGACCATACGGGAAGAATGGCAAGAAACGAAAGCATGACGATGCAGGCGCGAACGATGGAATGCATGGCAGTACCTCCGATTTGTGAATATACAAACGATGGAAGCAATGTAGCATGAATTCGGATTGGATTCCACGCTTTTCATCGCACCGGGAGGAACAAGGATCGCATGGATAGCGCTTGACATTGTGAATGATTGATTGAAGATGGTTGAGATAGAGTTTGATTGTTGATTGAAAAACATTCGCCACAACGATGACGGCGTTGTGCAAGGAGAAAAAACATGATCGTCGTGAATACGGAAACCATCGCGGGAAAGCGGATTGTGGACGTGAAAGGTTTGGTGGAAGGGAATACGGTGCGCGCGAAAAATATCGGCAGGGATATCGCCGCGAGTTTGAAAAATATTCTGGGCGGCGAGTTGAAAGGGTATACGGAACTGTTGATCGAGGCGCGGCGGGAGGCCATCGAGCGCATGCTGGCGCAAGCGGAGCGGTTGGGAGCGAACGCGGTGGTCAACGTTCGTTTCAGCACCAGCGCGGTGACGCAGGGCGCGGCGGAACTCTATGTTTATGGGACCGCCGTGGTGGTTTCGACGGAGGAATAAACCGGACGAATGCCGGATTGTTCAGAACCACGAGTCGGATTCAAATCCGCGATATACACATCTCCGCGAATCATGCTTGATCCTCATGGTGAAGACCATTGAGATAATCGCGCATTGCGCTTTTATTCTGTAACAATGACAGATTGTCGTTGCGATCCTAATCCTGCCACTGCCAGTTCGACGACGTCACCTACTTTGAGGTAGACGGGCGGTTTTTTACCGAAGCCGACGCCGGGCGGGGTGCCGGTGCTGATGAGATCGCCCGGCAGCAGCGTCATGAATTGGCTGATGTAACTCACGAGCATCCGTACGCCGTAAATCATGGTGTTGGTGTTGCCGGTTTGCATTCGTTGGCCGTTCACGTCGAGATGCATGGCCAGGTTCTGCATGTTGCCGGCTTCGTCGGGAGTGACAAGATAAGGACCGAGGGGGGCGAAGGTGTCGTGGCTTTTGCCTTTGACCCATTGGCCGCAGCGTTCGGCCTGGAATTCACGTTCGCTGACGTCGTTCATGACGGCGTAGCCCGCGACGTAGGAGAGGGCATCGGTTTCCGCAACGTATTTTGCCCGCTTGCCGATGACGAAGGCGAGTTCCACTTCCCAATCCGTTTTTTTGGAGTTGCGGGGAATCTCGATGGGATCATAGGGACCGCTCAAGGCGGTGCTGGCTTTGGAAAACAGAACCGGTTCTTTTGGCACTTCCGCGCCGGATTCTTTGGCGTGGTCGGAATAGTTCAGGCCGACGCAGATAATTTTGCTGGGACGAGCAATCGGCGGGCCCAACCGCGCGTCGTTGGGAATCCTTGGAGCGGCGTTTTCGTTCGACTGCAGCCATTCGGCCAGTTTCGCAACGCCGTCATTTGCAAAAAACGATTCGTTGTAATCCTGCACGAAAGCCGAGACGTCGATCCGTTCGCTCGCGGCGTTCAGGATTCCCGGTTTTTCCTGTTGTTTTTCTCCGAAGCGGATTAGTTTCATTGGTGTTCCTTTCTTTTATGAAGAACGCAGGGTGGATTGAACGGAGTGAAATCCACCCCATTTTTATACCGAATGGTGGGATTCATTTCATTCATCCCACCCTACAAAATTAATCATGCAGGCGGGGACGCCTGCTCTACCCGTGAATTGGAAAAACGTATGAAAATCATACTCCCGGGTATTTCCACGGCGCGCGATAGACGCGGCTGAGCAGTTTGTTGGCGTCCGGATGATCGGTGATCAATTCTTTCTCTCCATCCCAATCGATGGAATGGCCGTATCGGAGCGACAACATGCCGAGCAGGCTCATGGTGGTGGAGCGGTGGCCGATTTCGATGTCGCAGACGGGGAGGAAGCCGGTTTGGATGCTTTCCAAAAAGTCCGCGAAGAGTTCGCGAATGTTTTCATTGTCTTTATTGTGAAAAACGCAATCCTCGTGAATCGGATCGCCGTTGCGGGGATAAAAGGTCCAGCCGTCCGTCCACCCCAGATGAAAGACTCCGTCGGTTCCATAAAAATAGACGCCGATGTTGTGTTTTTCGCTGTCGTTGCCGGCGAACCAGCGATGTTCCCACGTGGCGGTGAAGGAGTCGAATTCGTACGTCACGATCTGTGTGTCCGGCGCGTCGGAGTTATCTTTTGCGATGTGACGTCCGCCCATCGAGCAAACTTTTTTGGGATATTTTTCTTCCGTCCACCACAAAATCTGGTCGAGCCAGTGGATGCCCCAATCGCCCAGCTGGCCGTTGGCGTAATCGAGAAAACGGCGAAAACCGCGCGGATGGATGCGGGGATTGAACGGGCGCAGCGGCGCGGGACCGCACCACATATCCCAATCCAGACCTGCGGGCGGCTCGGAATCAGGCGTCGGTTCGCCGGAGCCGCCGTGATAATGCACGAAGGCGCGCACCATGCCGATTTGTCCGACCTTGCCGGAGCGCAAAAACCGCAAGGCGGAAACGTTGTGAACGCCGACGCGGCGATGAGTGCCAACCTGGACAATCCGGTTTGCGGCGCGGGCTGCGTTAACCATTGCTCGGCCTTCCCGGATGGTGTGGCTGATCGGTTTTTCGACGTAGATGTGCGCGCCCGCATCGACGGCGGCGATGGCGCAGAGCGGGTGCCAATGATCGGGCGTGCCGACGATGACGATTTCCGGTTTTTCCTTTTCCAGCATCTCGCGATAATCGCCGTATTTTCGTGGTTGGTCGCCGGACAGTTTTTCGACTTCTTCCGCGGCGGGATCGAGATGATTGCGGTCCACATCGCAGAGTCCGACGACCTGGCACGCGCCGGATTCGATGGCGTAGCGGGTGATGTTCATGCCCCACCAGCCGCTGCCGATGGTCGCGGTTTTATATTTCTTGTCCCGCGCCTGCGTCAGGACGGCGGGGGCGGACATCGCGGCGCCGGCCAGCACGCCGGTTTTCAAAAAGGTTCGACGTTTCATGATTCGCGCTGCCTCCTTGTTTTTGCTTATGCAGGGGAGAATGAGCGAAGCGAAATCATTTCGGCTCACGCCCCATGCGTAGTATAAAGGGATGGGGAAAAATACGCAATGAAGATAAAACAGCAGCGATTGATCCGCCAACAATGATATCCGGATCAAGAGGGATCGCTCTTTCTTTTACCAGTCAGGACGCAAATCCCGCTCCATTCGATGCGGCGGCGTGATCCAACGGCCTTTTCAACCAATTTCGCTGTCCATATACTTTGATCTTACCAAAAATCTGTAAAATCATCATCTTGATTCGGAGTGTATCGCCGTGAATACCAATAAAAGCCATCGGTTTTGTTTTCTCTTCGTGTTTTCTTTGTTTTTCGGAGGGATAGAGGAAAACACTCTCGCCGCGCAGTCCGATTCGGCGCTCAATCGTTTACGCGCGCTCGGTCAGGCGTATATGGAAGAGGAAGATTTTCCCCATGCGATCGAGACCTACAGCCAGGCCACGGCTCTTGCGCCCGCGTCCGCGTCCGACCTCGTCAATTTGGGGATCGCCTATTATCACGGCGACAAAAACGAAGAGGCCATTCGCACGCTGGAAAAATCACTAAAACTGGACGCGGAAAATGTATTCGCTTTTTATACGTTGGGATTGGCGAATAAAAAGATCGGTGAATCCACGCAGGCGTTGGAGTATTTTCAACGCGTGGCGGAAAAGGATGCAACGGACGCCGCCGTGAATTACAACGTCGGTTTGGCGTTATCCAAAATTGGCCGCGCGGACGACGCTGTGCCGTGGTTCGAACGCACCATCAAAATCGATCCGAATCACTCCAGTTCGTATTATCAGCTGATGATGCACGCCACCCGCAGCCGTCAGCGTGAAAAAGCGCTGGAACTGCAAAAGAAATTTCGCGATTTAAAAAGCGCGGAAGAACAGCGTCCGCCCGACGCGGTGGATGAAGGCAAATTTCTCGGTCCCATCGAATTCGAGATCCCTCGCGAGGATTTGCCCAATTTCACCTCCGATCTCGCGGTTCGCCTGGTTCGCAACAACGAATGGAGTCAATCCATCGCCGACGCGATCCAAACCGATCACGGGCGCTTTCTCGCCGTCATCCCCGACCTGATTCAAAAGCAAACCGACTTGATCATCGCCTGCGAAAACGGAACCTACGCCGTTTCACTTGCCTCGGATGCAAGCGTGATGCAAACGCGACTCCTGACGAGCACATCGGAATGGCGTGGCTGCGCTTTCGCCGATTATGATAATGATGAAAACATCGATTTGTTGTTTTATTCCGGCGAGAGAACCGTATTGCTGCGCAATGAGGGCAGCTGGCAATGCACGGATGTCAGCGAAACCATCGGCTTGCATCCCGGCGGCTCTCTCGATGCGGTTTGGGCCGATTTCGATCACGAAGGCGACTTGGATCTACTCCTCGCCGGCAAGGATTCCGCCCATTTCATCTATCAAAACAACGGCGACGGCAGTTTCACGAACGTTAGCGGCAAAGTGGAAGGGCTTGAATTCGAGGCCGGTCCGGCGATTGTCTTCACCGATCTCGATAACGATAACGATCTCGATTTCATTCGAATCGACAAACAAAATCGGCTCGAAATATTCTCCAACCTGCGCCAAAGCCGTTTCACGAAAGTTCATGAGCACGTCCTGCCCGGTCCCGTGAATCCATCCGAAAACATAAAAATCCTTTGTCGCGATTTCGATCACGATGGAAAGATGGACATCATCTTAACGAATGTCTCGAGCGACCGGTTTTCGAGAGAAGATTCTTCCCACTCGATTGTGTATAAAGTCAATCCGGATTGGACGCTCACTCCGTCCAAGCCTTTTATGCTGGAATCGGATGCGTCCCAACAAATCCGCGCGGTTTTTGACGCCAACAACGACGGATTCGAGGATATTCTTCTCGATTGCGACGGCGGCGAATCCCCTTCCCTGTTCTTGAACCAATTTCCGCTTTCACTCCAAGCGAATTCTCATCCGATTCCCACTGCTCGCCTCTCTTCCGCGATCGCGGCGGACCTCGATTTCGACGGCGATTTGGATGTTGCCGCGGTATCCACGGAAGGCAAATACTTATTGCTCGAAAATTTGGATGGAAATCAAAATCACTGGATTTCCATGAAAATCAAAGGCAATAAAAATTCGAAAGACGGATACGGCTCGAAAATCATGATCAAAGACGATTTGTTTCGGCAAAAACACGAAATCACATCGTCCTTCATCCATCTTGGGCTCGGCAATCGCGACCAGGTCGACGTGATCCGCATCACCTGGCCGAACGGCATCTTTCAAAACGTAATTCACGCCGCCGCCGATCAAATTCTTGCGGTTACCGAAAAACCCGGCTATGTCGGTTCGTGCGCATTCGTCTATTCGTGGAACGGCAAACAATTCGAATTCATTGCCGACTCTCTGTGCACCGCTCCGATCGGATTGTATGTGGGCGGCGGATATTTTCCGCCCGATCCGGAAGAATACATTCGCATTCGCGGCGACCAACTGCGGGCGAAAAACGGCGAGTTGGATATTCGCATTCGTGAAGAACTGCGAGAAATCCTCTATTTCGACGAAGCGGAGATGATTTCCGTCACCCATCCGCCGGAAATCGAAGTCTATGCCAACGAGCGTTTTACCACGCCTCCCTTCCCCGAATTCCAATTGATCGGCATGTCGCCGAACGCCCGCCCGCCGCGACGCGCATTTGACAATCACGGCAACGACGTTGCCGAGTTGTTGAGCATAAACGACAACCAGTACCCGCGTCCCTTCACTCCCGGCCGATACACCGGCATCGGAGAAGAACATTGGTTCGAACTCGACCTCGGCGACCTCGGCGATGCGAAAACCATTTATCTTTTCATGACCGGTTACGTCGATTGGCCCAGTTCGAGCGAAGCGCTGGCGCTGGAGCAAAATCCATCGCTCGATTTCGTCATGCCTTATTTGCAGGTAAAAAACAAAAAAGGGGAGTGGGAAACCGTTCGCGATCCGATGGGCTTTCCGGCGGGAAAATTGAAAACCGTTCCGCTGGATATTTCCGATATTTTCCTGACGGACGATCGTTGCATTCGCATCGTTTCGACTCTACAAATTCATTGGGATCGGATTTTGGTGGACACGAGTCCCGTTCTCACGCCGTTCACGATCACCAATCATCCATTAATTTCTGCAGATTTGCGGTACGGCGGTTACAGCCAATCCTACGATCTCGCCGGCAGAGGTCCCACGTGGTATGACTATGGCGTACGCACCACCAATTCCCGCTGGGACTACCAAACCGGTCTATTTACCCGTTTCGGCGATGTTTTGTCGCTATTGCGAGGTTTCGATGATCGCTACGTCATCATGCAGCACGGGGATGAGATAGCGTTGCGATTTCAAGCCGCAAAGGAGCCATCCAACCAGGCAACAACTTATTTTCTGCGCGTCGTCGGTTGGGTAAAAGACGCCGATCATATCACCGCCCACGGCTCGACGGTCGAGCCGCTGCCGTTCAAGGCCATGTCGATCTATCCTTACGGCCGCGCCGAGCACTACCCGTTGGACGAAGAACACTTACAATATCTTCTCGAATACAACACGCGCACGTTTGCCAATCCGAACGAGTCCGCCGGTATTCCCAAGTTGGTCTCCGAATTCTAAACGCAGGCACTTCACTATGGTATTTTATGCTGTTGCCGGCCTGGCCGTCATCATCACCGGAATCGCGAAAGCGGGTTTCGGCGGGGGTGTGGGGATCGTCGCCACGCCGTTGATGATTCTGGTCGTTCCATCGACCGAAGCCCTGGGCATCATGCTGCCCATCCTTTGCGTTTGCGATTGGTTTTCCATTTATCACTATCGCACCACGTTCGATGCGGCCAATTTGTATCGCATGTTGCCGGGCGCCGTTTTGGGCATCACCGTCGCCGGATTTTTTCTAGGATTCATTTCAAAGAATCAAGAGGATAACCTGCAATTCTGGATCGGCGTCATTTCCATCGCTTTTGTCGGTTATCAACTCGGGAAAGCCTGGATACTAAAAGAACTTAAGGATTATCATCCCAAAAATTGGCACGGGTGGTTGTTCGGCGTCACCGCAGGAATCACTTCGACCATGGCCCATGCCGCCGGTCCGGTGGCCACGATGTTTCTCCTGCCGCAGAATCTGGGACGCCGGTTGTTTGTCGGAACCACCGTCTGGTTTTTCACGGTGGTCAATGCGGTCAAATTGATTCCATATTTCTATCACGGCATGATCAACCTCGAACGGATCTCCACCAGCCTGGTGTTACTCCCGCTGGTTCCCATCGGCACCTTTCTCGGCGTATGGATGAACAAAAACTTGAACGAACAGGTATTCAACGCCGTCATTTATACGATTTTGTTTTTGATCGGCTTAAAATTGATCAGCGGAGTGGATCCGATCCGTTTCACTTATCATCTTTTCACATAAACGACCCTGATCGGTTGATCACAGCGAGGGATGTAACATTGTGGTGCGGACCTCCGGGCTGCACCACAATATTTTCATCTGAAATCAGGGCAATAAAATCCTACTATGATTGTTTTCGACAGCCATCTTCATTTGAACCATGCGGATTTTCATGGCAGGGAATCACAAACCTGGCAGGACGCCAACGAGGCGGGCGTATGCGAAGGAGTCGTCGTCGGGTACGACATCGAGAGCAGCGCCAGGGCCATCCGGCTGGCGGAGACGCTGGAAGGATTATATGCCGGCGTCGGCGTCTCTCCTCACGATATTTTAAAAGCGCCTGACGATTACCTCGAGCAGTTGAAAACCATGGCCAACCATCCGCGAGTCGTTGCCATCGGAGAAGCCGGTTTGGAGTATCACTATCCGGCAGGCCCAAAGGAAATGCAAATACAGCAATTCTTACGGCAGGCAGAGTTGGCCGAACGAGTTCAAAAACCGCTGATCATCCATCTGCGCGAGGCGGACGAGGATTTTCTGCGTCTTTTAAAAACCTTTCCGGCATCCTCCGCCATCCTTCATTGTTTTACGGCCTCCGAAGACGTAATGAATGCTGCCGTTGAACGTGGATTTTATATTTCTTTTTCCGGAATCGTCACCTTCAAAAACGCCAAATCCCTGCACGAGCTGGCCGCGAAGGTTCCGGATGCAAATCTTCTGGTCGAAACGGACGCGCCCTATCTGGCGCCGGTTCCCTTTCGCGGAAAAATCTGCAAACCGGAAATGATCATTGAAACGGTGAAGAAAATAGCGCAGATTCGGGAAGAAAGAGGCGAGGATATAGCGCATCTTACCTGCAGAAATGCGCAAACGGTTTTCGGCTTGTCAACGCGAAGCAATTCAAAATGATTATGTCACATGCATGAATAATTCACAATTTTCATCAACAATTTTAACAACTTTTTCCTCTATCGTATCCAATTCCCCTTCTTTTATGCCGGTAGCTTTGAGGGCAAAGGAACTGATCGGATGTTTCATTTGCTCCAACTCCACACCATACCCCAATTTCAACACGATCGCATCGGCAATATGAACAATCGCGGTCAGCAGGGATTTGGTTTGCGCTTTTTCCGGAAACTGATGAAAACGAATCGCATGAACCAATTCTTCCGGAAAATTCCAATTATCCGCAATCATGGCGCCCAATTCATCGTGAGAAAATCCGACCGCCTCTTTTTCGGCGTCGATCTCACTGAGCCCGCCATTCGTCATCAAATCGACAATCGTTTCCGCCGTATCCTTGATCCGGATTCCCATAATGATTTGACCGATATCATGAAGCAATCCGGCCGTGAACGCGGTATCGTGGATATCCGGCCGCACTCGTTTACACAAAATTTCGCTGGCCATCGCACAGGCAACGGCATGGAACCATAGACCGCCTTTACGATATCCATAAATTTCCGTATCCGTGCTATACATCTGCGAGACGGAACAGGTCAAAACCAAATTGCGGACGGTATAAAAGCCCAAATACATCACGGCCTGGGTCAACGAGGAAACGACGCGCGGCAGGCCATAATAGGAGGAATTGCACAAACGCAGAATATTGCCGGTCAACGCCTGATCCTGTGAAATCACTTGCGTGAGTTCCTGCGCCGACACGTCCGGATTTCGAGTCAATTTCAACACGCGCACCACGATATCCGGCAAAGGAGGAATTTCCTTGATCTCGCGAATAATTTTTTCCGGCAAATCTTGATGAACCAACATATTTTTCATCCAGTTAAACTATCATTGAAAATAACCGAGATTCATTTGTTATCACGTCAAGAAGCAAAGGTCAAACAACACATACAATGGCCTGTTCCATGCCATCGTATACATCCCATCGCCGGAACCGGCTGATTATGAATAGAAACATCGTATAAACCAAGAAGATGGATAAGGGTATGGATACAAACATTCCCCATGATACCCGGTCAGGGAAATTGGATCCAACTATGACGTTTCCACACCCGTGCATTACTAACCGATTGTTTTAATATAATTTAACGGCTCCGGAGAATCAAGACGGATGGGCAACAATCGTTTGGGCCGATCCCGATCATGCTCGTTTTAAATAATCCCGAACGAGATCACGCACTTCTTGAACCGTCTCCGCTTGCGAAGGCATTTCCGAGGAAGGTGTGGGAAAAATGTGTTTCTCGATCGTAAAACGTAGGGTAGCCAATTGTTTGTTTTCGGAATAGATACAATCCGTTTTGATTTTCATGATTTTTTTGATGCACAGATAGAGCGAAACACAGATGTCATGTTCCAGTTCGTCCAGCGAAAGTTGCTTTTCTTCGCCGCTTTCACAAATCAAACGGCCTCGTTCGCCGAACACGTCTTGTAGATTATGTGTATCCTTTCGGGAAATATGGGGAATGGTAAAGGTAACCACCGGTTTTCCGCGCGAATCGACGGAAGCGCGAACCGCCAAGGTTTTCATCGCGCCGTTATTTCCGTTTCCGCTTAAATATGTGATGAGGAATATCGCGCTATCAATGAGTTCCCGCAAACATAATTCCGGAACATACATCGTAATATCCACTTCCTGCATCATGGTTACGATATTCAAATTTTCGGAAAACAGATCATCGGCTTCAAATCGTTTCTGCAGCCAGGCGGCCAGTCGAATCGGAACAATCTGCCCGAATTGACTGCACTCGAGGTTGCGAAAATCCTCGATCCGTCGCAAACATTCTCGAAAACGGTTCTCAATGGCGAATCCCACCACCTGTTGCGAGGAATGAAGCGAATCGAACGTTTCCTTGTCGCTTCTTCCCCGCGCAAGAATATCGATCACCAACCGTTCGGAAAAATACATTGAATCCCGCTGTCGCGGAAAGCCGCTCTCTTCATTCAGCAATAAATAAAATAGGCGGAGGTGATCATCCGCCGGAATCGAAGTCGCCCGTATGCGGCAGGAAACCGAACGTTGCTGATCCGTCTGTGACCAAACGCACAAATCCTCGATGCGCTCGACCGTATCGTATCGAACCAACGGCGCCAGGCAATTTTTGAGGGTTTCGTCAACGATGACATCTTCTTCGAATCGTGCAAAGCGAAGCAGCCTTTCCGCCTTTTCATTGATATAGTGAATACGATATGTATCGTCGATCACAACGACGCCGCACCAGAGCAAATCAAACAAAATCAATATTCCCTGTCGCATTTCCTTGCGGCAAGTATTCAACTCCTTCGTTTTCATTTCCAATAGTTTGCGATAGTTGGCGTAGCTTTTTTCAATATCTCGCAACGATTCATCCAATCCGGCCACTTTTTTCTTTTCCGTCTGAATCTCCGCGAGCAATCGATTGAGAAAAACGCCGATTTCCGACACGTGCCTTGAAAAGGAATGAATATCGATCCGTTGCGAATAATCACTGCCGCTAATCAGCGACAACGTTTTTACCATGCGGGAATACTCGCTGGTATAGGAGCGAAGCAAAAATAAATACGTAAATATAAATGTAATGATAAAGCATCCGCCGCATACGCATAAAATCCCTTTTTTTAACAGATCAAAGTACATCCACGTCGCTTCCGGCCGCCAGCGCAAGCGCATGGCGCCCCAAAATGTGTTTTGGTTCAACGATAACGGGACAAAATATTCCCAACTTTCCTCGTTCAAGGAGGGTTTTTGCGACGAGATCACATCTTGAATGGACAAGTAAGCGCGCAGTGGAGTTTTTTTGTTCTGCTTCACCTGTTGCTGCTCGATTCGAAAAGGGATTTTCCCGAAATGATCGATCAAGGTCAATTCATCGACATAGGGATTACCTTCAAGAAGCGAGTGTAAATATTGTTCAATACTCTCACGACTCGGAGCATTCAACTGCTCTTCGAGATAGGAACGTACTGCAGGTGAAGATACAACTTGTTTTGACAAGTTTATCGAATGACTTGCAATATCTTCAATTTGCTTCTGCCGGATAATTGCCAGTAAGATTAGAAAACTGAGCAACATCACGACGGAGATCAGGCAGGAACTGATTAATGAAATCTTGAGACGCATACTCATGCCTTGAATGTATCCCTCTGTTCTCTTCATCCTACCGATGCTGGAATCGTAATAGTAAAAATGTTCCTTTATTCCAGATAGAGTGAAGGATTTTACGACTACTATTTTTGCACAGAATCGAGAGAATACGGACCAACCGCTATTTGTCACCGCTGCAAATAGAATGAGGTTGAGGGATAAGCAAATTCAAATAGACGCAGCTAACCACAAGTAGAAATAAATCACTACACCAAAAACCTCAACCCGTTTTCACGAATACCAGTCTAATAACCCTGAAAACAACATCACAAAAATATTAGTTCATTTTAAACAAAATCCGAAGAAAGGTCAAATGGAATTCACGATTTTTTCCATTTCTTCCCAACTCAATCTCGGAATTCAATCATAAAAACCATCATGATCAATTGATCACAACGATGGATGAAAAAAGTTTACTGTTGAAGATGCGGACGAGACGTCCGCGCTCCGGCATTTTCATAGAAAAGAGGCAAAGCGATGTTGGCTTTGCCTCTTCCGAATGAATAGAAACAACTCGATTTTACCGAATGGGTTGAGCGCCGAATTCCAAATCCGTGGCAATGTCCAAGCCCAGGAACGGTGCACCCTTAATCACAGGAGCGCCGCCGATCGGATTAATGCCGCCGTACCCATCAAGAACATAGAATCCATCCAGCCAATTCAATACGCCATCATTATTGGAATCCACCAAATTCTGCCTGATGTCACGCGCAATATTGACATCAAATATTTTGGCGTTCATCACACCCGTCAGGATTCCACGGTTATCCACATCCGTGCTTTCCCCGGCGCCCATCAGTCCACCCGGGACGCCATATACGTGGCCATACCCATTCAGCAAAATGTAATCTTGAATCAATCCGGTTTCATCCAGAATTAATTCAAATGCCTGGAACAAATCTTCCACGGAAAAACCGGCGGTCGGCAGCGACAACGCCTGATAAAACGCCTGTTGCCTGGTCTGCTCGGCTTGATCCTTGAAGAAGGGCCATAAAATACCATTCCCATCCAGAATCACATAACCCAGCACATCGCCGGAGGCATTGCGAACCAGTTCCAAATCTCTTGCGATATCGATATAGAAACCCTGGCCCAAGACATCCAAATTCACCACTTCGCTATCCAATTGGTTATTGCCGTTCACATCTTCATTGCGAACAGAGCCGCCAGGCAAAACGACAATATCCAATTGGCCGTTTTGATTTTTATCTTCCGTTTCGATCTTTCCATTCCCATTCACATCATCGAATAGGAGATTGGCGCCGCTGAAACTGATGTTCACAGCAGTTCCATCATAACTATAAAGGATGTTGTTTCCGGTTAACCTGGTTCTGGCCGGGATCGTTTGATCTCCACGCTGAAGGGTAACAATATCGCCATAGAACGGCGCGCCGCCCAGAGGAATGACAGTACCATTCCCCAACAATATATACCCTTTGAATGGATTCGAACTGATTACCTCTACATCTCGTGCAAATTGACCTGCGATTGATATTTGTTCTGCAACAAGCGGCAGTTTTCCCATATCCCCGATCTTTGTAATTTTACCATTAGCGGCTATTACATATAACGGCGAATCGGCATCCAATTTGGATTGGTATGTCGGTGAAGTCAGTTCCACTCCTGCCAAAGCGCGTGCATAGCCTTCCCTCGTTTGGAATGGTTCTGTCGGGATTGAAGCCGAACGAGTGTGAATCATTCCAAAACAATCCAAAATCAGGAATTGCGTAAACTGCGGCGCATTGGCATTCACTGCAATCCTAGCGGACACACTTTCATTACCAGCCAAATCGCGGGTAGCAATAAATATCTCATCTTTGTTGAAGGTCAAATTGTTGAAAGCAAAACCACCGAGTTCATTTGCCTGCGTCGTGGCAATCCATCCGGTTCGGTCGGAACTTTCGTAAAGACTGACAACCGAATTCGGTTCTACGGCGCCGATCTCTCCGACAACGGAATTGGATCCTGCCGTGATTTTCGATATATCCGGATTTTGTACGTTGACATCCAGAAATATAGGAATCGGATTCGGACTCATATTTCCGCTGGAATCAATCAATGCAACAAAGACAACCGCATAGCCGGAAATCGATTGAGTCGTGCGATCCCAATAATTTTGGCCCAAATTCAATCCGGTTACTCCCGGAATCGGCAAATAACCCAAGCCGTACTGCAAACCAGTCAGCGCATTCAAGGGTTGAATATCCAGGATCCGATTGTTGAGTGAATTGACATCAATCCGTACATCGAGTTCACTGATATAACCCGCCGTATTGAGCGTGTAAGTCAAAACATTTTGCTCATAAGCAACGTCGGTTATCATTGAATTCTTGAAATAGGTCGAACGCCTTACCGTATCATCCGCAAATACGACGATAAATGGCGAGGCATCCGCGGGTAAGGAAGCGTCTCCCATCCGCATTTCCGCCGGATAAATCTTGCGAATATCCATGATGTCATTCTCACCGGCACCCTTTTCCGTCAAACGGATATCGGTGGAAGCGGGGGCCAACACAATCCGCGGACCAATTCGATCCAAGCCATCGTTGGCGTCAATGGGTTCAAAACCGATTGGGCGCACAAAAGTAAGGCCCGTATCGAAATCAACCACGGTTTCCAACGCGACGACAAAGAACGAAGAAATGAATTGATTGGTTAAACGAGAACGTTCACGAACGTATACTTCAAACGTTCCATCGGGATTCACGTCCACCATGTCCCCAATTTCATCCACGAAGGGGAAGGTGACATCCAACAATTGTCCGTTCGCAACCATATCCGCCGTGATAGCCGTGTTTATATCCGTCAGTAAACCGCTAAATGCGGAAACTTTCAAAAGGCCTTGTGGATTTAAAATCGGCGCATTGGTGATCGGATCGACGAGCTGGCCTCTCACGATATCTGAAACCCGTGGAGGATTATTGACGACCGTGATGTTGGCCAGCTTGATCAATTGCGACGTCAGCGGTTCGCCCGTCGTCGGATCGACCAATTCCACACGCACAAACTGGCTTTCATTACCAAGAAAATCAATCGCTTGCACGAATATCGCTCGACTGACCAAACTCGGAACAACCAATGTGAAATTGCCATTTCCATCCGCTTGCGTGGTTGAACCCGCTTCTGCATCTCCCAGATACGCCGCGCCGGCGGGTAGTACATCCACCGCGGCATCCGTAACCGGCAATTCTCCCGCAGGGAATCCATAGACTCGAATATTTGCGAAGGGTTCAGCCGTACCGGTTACTTGAATAAACGGATATGCCGATGAAACACCCGTGTTCGGTACTACGGGATTTTGAGTAGATTGTTTTCCGGGTAAAATTCCGGACGTATGCATATTCCCGGCCTGATCGACTGCAATAACCGCATATTGATAAGCCGACGATGCGGAGACAACAAAATTGCCGGTTGCATCGGCGCGAGCGAAACCGGTTTCATAGATCGCCTTGTTGCCGGTCCCCACCAAATTATTGATGATGCCGCTCCACCAGGAATCATTTTTTAGCGCCTGCCACTGCTGCCAAATCGGATCGTTTGCATTTTCCGTCAACTCAAATCGAGTTACACCCACTGCAAGAACGAGAGATTCAGGTTCGGCAACACCGGAAAGAGAATAAAGCGCCGTAGGGGAAGCCTGAGCCGGGGGCGCGGGATTATTGGGAATATTCAAATAGGAGGATCTATCGATTTCCACCGGATAGAGGGATTCGCCCGGGTGATAAGCGCTGACGTTGCCGAACGGATCGGAAACAATCAGGTAAACTTCCGGCAGAGGCAAATAAGCTCTTTCCGGAACGGTGCTGAACGTATCCGGTAAAATTCCCTGCGCTATCAACTTCGATACTTCCTGGGCCGGAACCGGTAAGGTAAATTCGCCGGCGGCATTGGCTCTGGCCGTAGCGGCCAAAATCGCCGTGGCGCCCGTGTTTTGATCGACAGTCACCGCCATTTCCGGAATCGCGGCGGTAGTCGCATTTTGGATATGCGCGGTAATCAGGGAATAAGGATCCGCTTTTCCGGAAATGACCGCAATAATACCGCTGCCCGGAGCATTGGCGTCGACCTGGCCGTTCACCGGGTTGTTATTCACCACGCCGGTAATTTCCACGATTCCGGCGGTAATATCATTCGGCAATACGGCGAGTAATTGTCGCGGCGGACTGCCCGTTGTCAAATCATTGTCGCGCATGGCCTGAATACGGAAGTAGAGATAATCGGTCGGAGAAGGCGCCAATCCCGCCGCAGACAATATGTCGCTATTAATCATGTCCCGGTTGAAACTGTTGACGTTCGCAATGGTGAACGGCATAAAAGCGCCGTTGCTCTCAAAAGCGCCATCAAAAAACGTCTCCGTCGATATCGTCGCGATACGAAAAACACGATCCGGGGAAACAACATCCACCGGTTTGCTGTATACGCCGATCTGAGAGAATGGAGTCACACTGCGGATTCGTTCCGCGAGACCGCTGCCAGGCACAACGCTGTTGGATATTCCCTCGAATTCATCCAGAATGACGCCGCCTGGCCCCGGAACGACCACTCTTTGCGTGAGCAGAATTTTACCGACAAAAGCCGACGAGGCATCAAATCCGGGCGCAACTTGAACATCAAGCAATCGGTGAGGCGGCATATAATTCGGATCATTCGGATTTGCCAGGCGTGCCTTTCGCACATCCTCTCCGGAAATTTCCAGCGTAAATGCGCCGGTTCCGATCACTACCCCATTCCGAAGAGCATTGATCGTCGCGGTAACTGGCGTCGCATTCACTGTGTCGATACGGATAGGATTGATTCTTCGGATCGGGAATTTCCCTATAAACGAGGTATTCACGGTCATCGGGCTTTGGGTATTCACGCCGTTTGCATCTTTGGGAGTGATGGTAACCTGGCCCTGGCCTGGCGCCGCGCCATTCAGTCCGTAAACCACAATAACCCCATTATCCGTATCCCGGACTAACAACACATCGCCAAACATCCCTTGTGCACCTTGGATTTTCACTCTGGCGGCCATATCGGATTGAGCGGACACCGGGGTTGGCATGGCCAGTGCCATAAGCAGAATAATAGCCATCGCCTTGACCACACACAACAGCCCCTTTCGTTGTAACATCATGCATCCTCCTCAACTGGTGCCGTCTCGCAGGAACCGATTCAAGACGGGTTTTCAGGAAGTTTCATTTATTTTCGTTCATTCGACACAATCGGAGTTCCAAATCCCACACCCCGATTACGTTATTCCATGCGTTAAAAAATCTTTTACTCTCACGAATTGAATGAGAGGATCGTTCATTCAGTCCTTTCATCCCATTCGAGATGGTGGAAAGCCTCATCATTCCTAGGTGCGCCCATCCACCAACGCTTTTATTCAAAAAACCAAAATTTCACACTCAAGATTCATCGTCCCGGACGACATCTTTTGGAAGCGTGCTGGAAGGCTGAACATCCGCTACAAGAATGTTCACGGATTTCACCGCATGACCGGTCATTTCTTCAATCACCGTTTTCACTTCGTGTTGAATCGTTCCGGTCACTTGCGGGATGGCAAATCCCTCTTCCAATATAACCGTCATGTCAACCGTGACATCTTCTTCTCCGGTTGTCACTCGCACTCCTTTCGGAGCGTCGCCGCGTCCCCACACTTTGGAGAGGCTATCCACCAATCCATCGGTGGTCTCCATTCCGGCCACGCCGGAAATTTTGCGCGTGCAGGTTACCGCGATGGTTTCGAACACTTCGTTGGAGACTCCGATTTCTCCCAGGTCGCGCGGTATTTTTTCATTTCCCTCGATCATCATTGATTCGACACGCGATCTTTCATAAACTTTCCGGCCTTGAATTGGATAATATTTCTGGCCGGCACATCCGCGGATTCCTTCGTCACGGGATTTCGTCCCACGCGCGCCGGGGTGCGCTTCACTTTAAACACACCAAAGTTCCGCACCTCTATTCTACCTTCACGCGCCAATATATCAATAAACACTTCAAAAACACACTCCACAATCGCTTTCGTGTGGTTTTTTTTCAGTTTCGCTGTTTGAGAAACGATTTCGATTATATCTTTTTTTGTCACTCGAATCGCTCTCCCGAATTTCTTTCCTGAAACAGAATTTCTGCTCTTCCATTCGCCCATTCATTTTCTATCGATCGTTTTATCCAAAGCTTTCATGGAAAGAAAACGATTCGAGCGAAAAAAAGTTGCGGGGATGGGATTTGAACCCACGACCTCCGGGTTATGAGCCCGACGAGCTACCACTGCTCCACCCCGCGTCACTGATTTCTCTCTATTGTAATGCGTTAAAACTTAAAAAACGAACTCCTGATTCTAAACCATTTAACGTTAACGCATTGCCCTTCGATTGTCAAGGAATTTTTGCTGTTTCTACGTAAAAAGAATGAGCTAAATCCCCTGATTTCAGGGTAGTTGCAAAATACGCTCGCGCGAACAGCCTCGAATCCATTGCAACGCCGCCTCTTACGATGGCGCAAATGTTACGAGTATTTCATCCGGCATCAGATAGTTCATCCGTTCCCGCGCCACCTGTTCCCATGCCGTGACATCATTTTGCAGATGCAAACACCATTCTTTTTTCTTTTCGATATCCTGCTGCAAAACGCGGATATCATATTCGAGTAAAAGCAAACGATTTTGAAAACAATCGACGCGGTCATAGCGATTAAAAATCGCCGTCATCCCCGCGCTCAGAATACCAATCACCAAAAACAACAATACCCATGACAGCGTATCACGAATAAGAGCGTTGAGAACTTGAATCATAATGAATCATCAGTTCACGATTGCTTTTTTACCCATATATTCGGCGCAATCACCGAGTTCTTCCTCGATGCGCAGCAATTGGTTGTATTTCGCCATCCGGTCGGTTCGGCAAAGAGAACCGGTTTTGATCTGCCCGGCGTTCGTCGCCACGGCGAGATCGGCAATGGTGGAATCTTCGGTTTCTCCACTGCGATGGGAAATTACGTTGGTATATTTCGCGCGTTTCGCGATTTCGATCACATCCAGCGTTTCCGTCAGGGAGCCGATTTGGTTCAGTTTGATCAGGATGGAGTTCGCAATTCCTTCTTCAATTCCACGGCAAAGCCGTTCGCGATTAGTCACGAACAAATCATCGCCGACCAGTTGAATTTTTCCGCCCAATTTGTCCGTCAGCAGTTTCCAGCCATCCCAATCGTTTTCGTCCATCCCATCTTCGATGGAAACCACCGGGTATTTGTTGCACAATCCGACGTAATATTCGACCAATTCCTCCGCCGTTTTTTCCGGTTTCGCTTCGGCGGCCAAAACGTATAATTTCTTTTCCTTGTTAAAAAATTCAGAAGAAGCGACATCCAGGGCGAGAGAAATTTGCTCGCCCGGTTTGTATCCCGCCTTTTCAATGGCCTGCAGGATCACGGAAAGGCCATCTTCGTTCGAATCGACGGCGGGGGCGAAACCGCCCTCATCTCCGACCGCCGTGTTTTTCCCCTGGCTGCTCAGCACTTTTTTCAGCGTATGGAACACTTCGGCGCCCATCCGCAACGCTTCTTTAAAACAGCAGGCGCCGTGAGGCACAATCATGCATTCCTGGATGTCAAGATTATTATCCGCATGAGCGCCGCCATTGAGGATATTCATTAAAGGCACGGGTAATACGTGGCTGTTGGCGCCGCCCAAATAGCGGTAAAACGGCAAACGCCGCAGGTTGGCGGCGGCTCGCGCCACGGCAAGGGAGACTCCCAATATCGCGTTGGCGCCCAGTTTCGATTTGTTGGGGGTACCATCCAATTCCAGCATGAATTTATCAACGCCGCGTTGATCGAGTGCGTCAAATCCCGCCAGTTTGGGCGCAATTGTTTCATTCACGTTATTGACCGCTTTGGTTACGCCTTTACCGACATATCGTTTCGCATCGCCATCCCGCAATTCAATCGCTTCATGTTCTCCGGTCGAAGCGCCCGAGGGAACCGCCGCGCGTCCCATGATTCCCGCCTGCAAGAGTACATCCACTTCCACAGTCGGATTGCCGCGTGAATCGAGTATTTCACGGGCATGAATTTTTTCAATACTATTCATTCCTGACATTTAAAACCGCACTCCTTATATTTCAAACGTATTCGTTGTGGCATCCACGCCCACCCGGCAAGAAACCGGAAAACCGAATCACATTTCTGTGGTATTCACACTAACCTAAACTCTAATGGTTTCTACAGTTATTGTCAACAACATTACAACAAATAAAACCAAGATTCTTGCCATAACTCTCTCCATCATTTCTTCACGAAGAAAATGACGGGGGACTTTTTCATTCGCACTTCCAAAACTTGCTATAGCCATTATTCTGCATTTCTTTTAAAAAACCAAGGTGTTCACAGCTATTTTAGCTAATTTATGTCGAAAGCGCCAAGACTCTTCCCAGGAATTTCCTGCAAACCACAATCACGGAGCATCCGTTTAAGCCGATTCACCGTGATTGATACTATCGAATTGAAAACGAAATGGACGGCGCGCGAGAGGCGAATCAGGGATCCATCCCTGAGTACAACCAATCCCAATTTCCTTTCCGCATCATTACTTTGATTCCAAAGCATGTATCATATATTTACACAAATTGCAAAAATAGAAAATTATTATACAATAATAGCGCTGATAAACTAACTATTTTTTTGATTGAACAGAAGTTCCGTCTCTTTTGAAAATAATACCCATAAGCTGTATACACCCAGAGCGGTTCCCAAAGGAACATGCAAAGGAATATAAAGAATGGAAATAAAAATTGCCAAAAAACGCGCCCAACTCTGCCGTTTTAGCAAACCCAGTCCGGCCAAAATTCCCGGAATCGACGTTATCATGGCAAAACCGGCAAAAATCACTCCGATCGCCATCAATATTGGTATTGCAATTTCCGAGCCGCCGGTTTCCGCCGAGACGCCGACGATAAACGCCACTCCACCCATGACAAATAAAACGATGATACCAATCAGAATTCCAAACGCGCCGGCAATAATGTGCAAAACCCCAACAATCCTTACATGTTGATCCATCTTTCTTCTCCATCCCCGCCCTGCCGAGATCGAAATGGCGACATTAAAAGCGTTCTTCCATTATCATCGGACATCAATTATATTTCTTCAACGGTCATGACTGATTGATCACACCGAAGGATAAAAATGTGTGCTCCATTTTCCCCCTTAATCCCCCCGTCAACGGGGGGAAATAGGCTCCCTCCCCGTTGACGGGGAGAGGGACATTTACATATAAACCGGCATGATCAGTGGATTACAACGATGAATTTTCATACAAAGCACGCAAATCCAATGGTTCTATTGTATTCCGTATTCTTTTTGATCATACCCTATTTATTATAGTTTTTTCATCGCATACAGGATGGAATCGCGATAAGAAGCATCTTTCCGACCTCCCCTTGCCCATGAGCGTAGGCAAAAACCGTTATCCGACCAGGCTAAAACATACTTGACCACTTTTCACCGGGTTCATACACTGTTTCTGTGGAAACGTCAAAGGAATCATGAAAACAAGGATTGTCAAATGAAGACTGTGGAAGAAAAATACCAGCGATTACTGTCCATTTTGAAAGAAATGGACAGCGTGGCCGTCGGTTATTCCGGGGGAGTGGACAGTACGTTTCTAGCAAAAATCGCCGCCGACGTATTGGGCGGCAACGCGCTCTCCGTCGCCGCCATCAGCGATAGTTTTCCGCAACACGAACGAGAAGAGGCGGAGAAATTCGCCCGTAATCTGGGACTGAATTACATCACGATCGATACGTCCGAATTGGACAATCCCGACTATCGAAAAAATGATCCCAACCGCTGCTTTTACTGCAAACAGGAACTGGTTCGGCGTCTTCGCGCCGTCGCCGACGAACACGGCGTCAAGGAAATCGCTCTTGGAACCAATCTGGACGATCTCGGCGATTACCGTCCCGGTCAGGCGGCGGCGAAGGAGGGCGGCGCGCGTTTTCCGATGGTCGAAGCGGAAATGACAAAGGACGATATTCGCCATCTTTCCAAACAACTGGGCATCCCAACATGGGATAAGCCATCGTTCGCCTGCCTGGCGTCCCGTTTTCCATACGGAGAAGAAATCTCCAAAGAAAAATTGGAACGGGTCGGACAGGCGGAAAGTGTTTTACGAGAATTGGGATTCCGTCAATTTCGCGTCCGTTCTCACGACAATATCGCCCGTATTGAAGTGTTGCCGAATGAAATGGCGAAAGTGATTTTGCTGCGGGAAGACATTACACGTCTGATTCGAAAGGCCGGTTTCGCCTACGTAGCCATGGACCTGCTTGGCTATCGCACGGGGAGCATGAACGAGACGCTTCATCAAATCCGGCCTGCCGTTGCAGACACGAAATCAAATACTTGATCTCCATCCGTACCCGGAGAGAGAACCCATTGAAGAGGCGCTTTCACACAGAGCGTTACCAACACCCATTGCTCGAACCACATCGTAAAACCAAACATCCTTCCACTTTTCCAAACCGTGATCTTCGACGCCGATTCGAAACTGGAAACTCGTGTATATAATGATAAGATTGGACTTCGGATTCACTCTCATCAACATGATCACAAGAAAGCGGAAAAATGCCGGTCTACATTCCTTTAGCTTTTGGACTCGAATCGTTGTATCCGCCGATGTCTTTGTCCGCCTCGCAGCTGCGTGAGTTGTATGTGCGGCTGGCCGATCCTTGCCGTTTCGCCGAATTTCGCCAGCTGGGCGAGGGGCAAGGCGCGCGGTTGGCGGAGGGGAACAACCGTCATCTCACCATCGGACAGGACCGATTCGTGTTTCGAGACGATTTTACTCAAGGCGCTTATGAAACGTTTGAAGAAGACATACACCAAATTGTGATCCACCTCCGCGAACTATTCAAAATCCCGGTTTTGCTTCACAATAAAGTACTGATTCGTTTACTGATGCCTTTCCAAGGCGAGGACAACGTCGTCGAATATTTTCATAAAACCATTATGTCCAACGCCTGTCAGCGGTTGGATCGTTTCGAGCGTCCCACAACCGGCGTCGGTTTGAAATTGGTGTTCCCCGCCACGCCGGAACACCATTCGACCTTTCATCTGCGGATCGAACCTTATTTTCGCGACCTGAAAATGTTTTATTTGGAAAACAACGCACAATTTTTCGATCCGATCGTCAATTTTCTCGACGTGAAAAATTATCTCAACCAATCGTACGAGTTCGTCAAGGAACAGGCAGGACCTTTCATTTTGTCGCTCTCATCGCCATCATAAAACAAAGGAAAATCAGGCAGCACACCATGAGATCATCATTCCAGCCGAAAGCGAGCCGGTTTTTCGGCTTTCCGGTTTTCGTACTATCCTTCTGTATACCGCTGGTTACCGACGTGAACCAGACGCTATCGGCCACGACGAGAGGGGAGATTGAGACGCCGGCCACGTATCACGTCTCCCCCGACGGGATCGACGACCAATCCCGGGACGGACAATCACAGGACTGGCGAAACATCACGTTCGCCTTGTCTCAAATTCCACCGGCAGGTCATGCCGTGATTCTGGTCGCACCCGGCGAGTACACGCAATTCAGCACCACGCGCCAATTTGAGAAACCGGTGATCATCCGCGCCGCGTCTCCCCATCAATCCGTCATCACGCCCGGCGAAAAACGCGGGCCGGTTCTGTTCAACCGCGCTCAAAATCTGGTTCTCGAAGGATTCGTCATCGACAATCGCAACAATCCGAGTCCCTCCAACGCGGTGCAACTATTGGGCGGCGCTTCTCACCTGCGCATTGCGAACAATATTATCACGCATGGACAAGCCGGCTATATCAGCGCTGACGCCATAAAAATACATCGCGATGTCCATCACGTGCTGATTGAAGAGAATCTGATTTATGACGCCATGGACGAAGAAATCGACATTGAAGAAGGCGTTCATGACGTTGTCATTCGTAGGAATGTTCTCTATCGCCATCACTCTCCCAGTCAAAAAGCAATGGTGAAGATCCAATGGCAATCCCGGCGGATTCTGATTGAAGCCAATCTCTTCTTCAACTCGAGTCAGGAAAACGAAAGCAGTATTCTCCAACTCGGCGGAGGAATTACAGCCGGGGATGAGCCATTCGATCTGGCGATACTCAATAATGTGTTCCTGCACACGCAAAGCCGTTCCATGCTGCGCCTGGTCGGTTGCAAACAGGTTCTGCTGGGGAACAACCTGTTTCTCGGGCATCCGGAAATAGGATTTTTTATTGAGAGTCTACGCGATTATCCCGATGCGGCTCCACCGCTTTCGATTGAGCATGTGTTATTGATCAACAATCAATTTATACAAACCGGCAATGCAACGTTATCCGTCTGTAATCTTCTGCCTGCCGATCAAAATACGGTTCACTTTATCCATAATCACTATTTCGCCGAACCCATCGACATCAGCGAAACGCCCGATGGCAACACGGCAGTTCTACTGCAGAAACCACCAATACATCAGGAATCCATGCCCACGGGCGCACCAACGATCAAATGGCTGGAACACTTTCATCTGCCGGAGAAAAACGGTTTTCTCGATTTGGGAATTCCGCCGGAGCAAATCATTTTGCCGGATTCCTTGTCCACGTTTCTCCATTTTTATTACGGAAGCGGGGATGGGGATGCGTGGTACCGACAATTGCGTTGTAGCGATACGAATTCATGAATATTCCGCCGGAGCGAGATTCCAAAGCCGACTACGTGCGCAAAGGCTTCGATGCCATTGCGGCGCACTACGATCGTTTAAACGACGTGATGACGATCGGCCTGCATCGACGATGGAAGCGGGAAGCCATTCGCCGATTGCGCCTGCAACCGGGGGGAAAGGTTCTAGATCTATGCAGCGGAACCGGGGATCTGGCGTTCCTGGCCGCTCGCGCTTGTACGGAAAGAGGCATGGCGGCGGCGTTGGATTTTTCCCCGAACATGATGGCCGCCGGCATGAGGCGTAAGGCGCTTTCCAACTCCGGAAACGTGGTCCGGATTCGTGGAGACGCCTCCATTCTACCTTTTTCGGACAATCGATTCGACGGCGTGGTGGTCGGATTCGGTTTGCGAAACGTCGTTGCCATAGAGGATGTAATAAAGGAAGTGCGGCGAGTATTGAAACCGGGCGGTCTGTTCGTCAATCTCGACACCGCCGGTTGTGAATGGAAGATTTTCCAACCGTTGTATCGCCTCTATATGTCCGCTATCGTTCCATTAGTAGGCAAATACCTGGCGGGGTCCGAAGAGATGTATTCCTACCTGTCCGCTTCGGCGAAAGCGTTTCATTCCCCGGCGGAATTATGCGCATTATTCCAACAATGCGGTTTCATTCAGACCGGGTACGCCTTCCGGCCGCGAATCCTCGGCGGCGCGGCGCTGGTTTGGGGAACGAAACCGAATGCAGACATCCATTACGGGGCAGACCAGACCTGATTTTTTATTCCAATCCCCGATTGCTCGCCATAATATCGCCGATCGAAGTCAATCCATTGCTGGGATCGTACGTATACTGACCGGTTTTTCGTCCGAGCGCGTCATAGTCGCCCAGCCAGGTTTCCAGCTTGTCCGGCCCAACCGAACGCATGACGTATCCCAAACCATGTCGGATCATCACCGCGTTGGTGGTGATCCCCAGACCTGCGCCCCAATATTCGAAGTATCGCTCGTTTTTTCCTCGTAAAATTTGTTGCGCCTCCTCACGGCGTGGAATCCAGACGTCCAGCGGGATTGAAGTGAGGTAAGCCACCGGCGTGGTCAATTGTTTGAAGGTATCGATTTCCGATCCGGATTGACTCTGCCCGATGCCGTCGAAATCGGGAATATACGAATTCTTGTCGAGCCGATATTGTTCGAGGGCATTGACCATCGTGCGAAGATCGGCCCAGGTGCGGGTCACTTTCGCGCGCGTCTGCGCATTGAGAAAATTCGGCACGGCAATGGCCGCCAGAATGCCGATAATGGCTACGACGATCAATAGTTCAATCAAAGTAAAGGCTCGTTTCAAGTGTACATTCCTCCGTTTTCTGTTGTATCACCCTCTCACGGATTTTACCTGCATTCGCCAAATAAGACAGTCTGCCGAACAACGATTGATGCGATACAATCCTGCAATTTGTTAAAATCTCTCACAATTATTGACCACATATTGTAACAATAATTTATTTCGCGACAGAAATGAGTTAAGATATCGCTAAGAGGTTTTAATAAATGTTTACAATACCCTCTTCCACTTTTACAATAAAAGACAAAACCTGATAAAAAAGATTGCTGATTATAATGAGTAAACCATTCGAAACGGCCCAGGAAGAAATCCGCAACGCCCTCGTCGATGAATATTTGAAGCAGAATCCCGGCGTTAGCAAGCAGGAAGTGATTATGGCCTGCAAAGACGGGAAACTTATCTTTTCCGATTTGGCGACCTTTCTGGCCGAGATGAAAATCACGAAAGGATTCAGCCAGTCGCTGGAAAACGCGCGCAGTTTATTCGAGAATCTGGCCATCCATGAAAATCAACGATGGAAAGAATGTTGCCTTTCCATTGAATATTCCAAATTAATGCTCGATTGCCTGGTTTCCTCGCCGTTCAACTATTATGACAAAGTCGGATGGAAACGGGAGCGGGACCATCTGGAGAATCAAATGCGTCTCGGCGCAAAAGCCACGGTAAAATTAAGTACCTATAAAGAACAAATCATTGCGTTAAGGAAAAATACCGATTCCATTCGCACTCCTTCCACTCGTTCCGTTGTGATCGAGTATCATAACTGGGTAATTTACCAATTGAAAATACTGCATCAGGTTTACAAAAAGGAAGTGGATTTGGGCGATATCTTCTCCGATTGCGCATCGAATTTCATTACAGTCACATTCGAGGAGATTCGTCGTAAAGCCGTCCCTTTCAATCTCAACGTGGATGAAATCAATACCATTTATGCGGTTCTAAAAGGCAATGCAAACGCGAATCTCGGTTTGGACGGGATTGTGGAACTCACGGCGAATCTTCTGCATCGCACCCGGATGGCGCTTACACAGGCAGTGGAGGAGATGAAAGAACGGATCGAAAAACGCCGCGCTCAATTCGAGGAAATATGGAAGGCGATCAGTTCCATGCAGGAATTCGTGAATAAAATGGATGAGTTGAACCGACTGGACGCCGCCGGAACACAGCCGCCGCCGGTCGAAGATCACACATTGAAAAAGAAATCGGTGCGGATGGCGCGGATGGATTCGAAATCATCAAGACGGAAATGAAGAACAACGGACATGCGATCTTCCTTGCCCGCGGAAGACTAACATTTCCACCCAATACAACCCGAATGCCGACCAACAAACAGGGAATTCCCAACTAAAAGCAGGAATCCATTCCTTGCCCGCCTTGCATCAATACAGTTCCCAGGCGGGTATATCCGTGATTTCCGGCACGACCGCTATGTTGAAGAAGGAGCGAAATACGTGATCCGCCGGCAATCCCGCAGCTTCGAATCCGCCGGTGATTTCGATAACGGTCGGCGGTTCGGCCAGGTTGAGAGCATTATAAATTGCCATTTCATTATATACTTTTGCAATGTTATGACTGCCGACGATAACTTTTGTGGTTCCCGGAATCTGCGCGACTCCCCAAAGCCCGGTAAAATCATCCGCCGCAGCATCATATTCCTCTTGCAGAATTCCGTCCATACCAATGCGCAATAACGTTCGTTCATTTTGCAGCGAAGCGACAATCGCGCCAATTTCATCGCTATACGTCAAGGAACGAATCGTCCGGCCATCATCATAGAATTTTCCCACCGGCCCTCCACCTGTTTCCTCATAAATCAGGATTCCGGAATTGCCATTATCTCCCATCAAGATGCGGCCATCCGGCAGTTTTAAGGCTTCGCCATGGCTCGTCTTGTTAAAGTTGGTGAGCACCGCGCTTCCGCTGGAAACATCCACCAATTGCGCCAGCGCCGCATCCGTCGCGTTGCTGTTTACGATTACTTTGTTCGGACCGATTGCTGCCAAAAACGTAATTTTGATCGTATCCGTTTGGAAAAAGGTCTGCGTTCCATCTCTTTCGATGCGCAACGCCTCGCCCAAACCCAACGGGAATTCCGCTGCCGTGTCGCCGGTGGCGGTGATGCCAATCCACACATTGCCGTTCGGATCCACATCGAGTCCCAACGCCCGGCGACGTTCGAAACCGCCCAAATCCCAGCGAACCGCGTTGATGATTTCAGCCGTTCCGGCCGCTTCGTTGATTTTCAATTCCACGATCTGCCCGTCCGGCGTGTAAAACGGATCCGCGAAAATAATGTTGCCGGGAGCGAACATCTGCGCCTGCGCGAAAGCGGGAAATAATACCAATGCCAACAAGATCAAAACCCATTTGTTCATGATCGATTCCACCTTTCCTGAGGAACGTTAATGAGCATAAATGTGAGAAAATACCGGTCTGTTGCGATCCAAACGCACATTGACGCCCCTATCCGTATTTCTCGTCATTTGATGCTATTTTGGCGATTATCAACAAAATTCAACGCTTGTCAATCTGTTACATTGCCGTATTTTGGATACCATCAAACAAAACATCGTTATTTATTTATCCATAATATTGCGTTGACATGACTTTTATGTTAATTTATTGGTAATTGAGATTCTATCTTCAGAAAAAAATGACTGCAAGGAACTACGGAATAGGAGGAATTCCTGACCATATGATAAAAAAGGTTTATTCCTCTCTTTTTCGAACCCGAATGCCCTTCTTGATTTTCACGCTTTGCCTTTTCCCATATTTTCCCCGCATTTCTTTTGCCCAGGAGCATGATTTTGAGTTGTGGACGTGGGAATCATTATCGATTGATATCTCCAAAATCGGTCTGCCGGACAATACCCAATTGTATTTGGAAAATGTGAATCGATTTGATCGGGATGCGAGTTACCTGTTTCAATTTCATCAACGTTTGGGGATTCAATTCGACCTGCCCTGGCTGCCAAACTGGACGCTCATGCCGGTCTGGCAACACGTCGATTATGAGCCGGGTAACGATGAAGAACGATTTCATCTCGATTTGGGATATAGCCGCAACCGAATTTTCGATTCCGACTGGTCATTCAAGTTCCGTTTTCGGTTCGACATCCGCAATTTCCACGCGCAGGACGGGATAACGGAACGATATCGCCCGATGATTCAATTTTCCCATCCTCTCCCGCTGACCATACAAGACCGCCCCATCAGTTTTTATATCATGAACGAAATCAATTACGACACCGCCATAAATCGGTTCAACCGCCATCGCTTTGGAACCGGCCTGAAATTTCCGCTGTTCAAGCACATGTCATGGACGTTGGGATATCAATTGGAAACCAACCGAGTGCGCAAAAATTTGTGGGATTCGGACAACATGTTGATGACGGGTGTGGATTTCAAGTTTTAGAAAAGGAGGCATTACTCCCTGTTTTCTTTTCGATCATGCTCCTTGATCTTTTGATCATACAGTTTCATCATCTCCGCTTCAAACTGTTTCGCAATCGCCGGATCTTCGGGAATTTCGCCCTGGTCGCCGGTTTCCACGATCCATCGGTCGAGGATCATGCGCATTTCCTTAAGAACAGCAGCATGTTCGTGCGAAACCGCGAGATTGTGGATTTCGTGCGGATCGTTTTGAAGATCGTATAGTTCTTCCATCGGCCTGGCTTCGGCCATGAACCGTTCCTGCGCGGGGGTGAGTTTGCCTTGCTCGTGCAGGCGGCGCATGAGCCGTAAAACCGGATATTGACATTCCTTATAGCGATTCAGCTGAGAATAGGGGCGATTGGGCATGAAATTGCGGATATATTTCCAGCGTGGGGTGCGTACGCAGCGAATGCGATCCACCGTTTCGTCGCAGCGATCCCGTGCAGCAATGATGAATTCACGTTTTGGCGCGGACGAACTCAGAAAATCCTGCCCTTCCATATTTTCCGGAACTTCGACGCCTGCGATTATCAAAGAGGCGGGAGCCAAATCGATGGCGCTGATCAAGTCATCGCGAACGCTCCCGGCTGCGAGTGTTCCCGGACGGCGAACGAGCAGAGGAATATGGATGCCTTCGTCATACAGCCATTGTTTGCCGCGCACGTGACATCGGCCATGATCACCGAAGAAGAAGACGATGGTATTTTCCGCCAATCCTTCGTTTTCGAGACGGTTGAGGACAGCGCCCACTTTTTCGTCCAAAAAGCCGATCGTGTCCAGATAATCCGCCCAGTCGCGACGCGTGAGAGGATGGTCGGGATAGTAGGGAGGGATATCCACCTTATCCGGATCGACGGGATGTTCCTTTGCCCGTTTGAAATCCCGATGCGCTTCGGGAAAATTGATTTGCACGTAAAACGGCTGCCCCTCCTTGCGCTGATTCCAATCCGTTCCATCAAACGGCTTTTCGACGCTGAAATTGTAATCGGTTTTTTGCGTGCCTTTCACGGACGGAGTCACATCTTTCACATTGCAGGTGAAATATCCCGCTCGACGGAAATAGTCCGTAATCAAATGGACGTCTTCCGGCAGCCGATATCCATCCTGGCGGTGGCTGCGGTGATGGTGCACGTCGATGGATGTTTGGTACATGCCCGTATTGAAAGCCGAGCGGGACGCCGAGCAAACCGGCGCGGTGGTAAATGCGTTGGTGAAACGTACTCCCTCACCGGCCAGGCGGTCGATATTGGGAGTATGGACCAACGTATTGCCGTAACACCCCAGATCCGGACACAGATCTTCGGCAATAATCCAGACAATGTTCGGTCGCATGGTATCCGCCGCGCGAGAGTATGAATTGCCGACAATCAGAGAGGACGCAGTATACGTTGTTTGTTTCAAAAAATCTCTGCGAATCATTGCCATCGCCACAATCTCCTTTATCAACAATACTCCTGACAACAATTTCTACCTTACATAATTGAACGAAAGCGTTCCGCTTGCCCATGAACGCAGGCGAGGACGCCTGCTTTACCCATGAATTGATAATCGACGTCAAAAAACTTTATCGGATTCAGCAAATACGGATCAGAGAGAAAAATCCATCTTTTCAACCTGACTTTACCACTTGAGACCCCCTAATTCAATATAATCCTTTGATTTTACAAGACTAAAGGATTTTTGTTCTCCCTAATTACGTCTAAGAAAATAGC
>QZKN01000093.1 GCA_003598175.1 Candidatus Omnitrophota bacterium | reverse complement strand
GGGATGATCGGTTTCGATCCACCTTCGTTTTTCTTCAACCGAACGGGTCTGACTTTTTTTTTACCCAGTCCAGTTCCACTTTCAACTGGCCAATCTGGCGGTAGAGTTCCGCTGTCCGTTCTTCGGCTTCCGCCTGGCTTTTTTCTCGTTTCCGGGAAAACAAGCCGGGCAATTCTTCCAGTACCCGTTGTTTCCATTGTCGAATTTGATTGACATGGATTTTATACTCGCTGGCGATCTGGGACAGGGTTTTTTCTCCTTTCATCGCCTCCAAGGCCACCTTCGCTTTCACACTTCCATCAAAACTTTTTCGCATTCTTTTCATTGGGTTCACCTCTTTTTCTTGTCTTCGGCTTCGAGGTTTCCCACCTTAAATCCCTGTCCAAATTTTGGGGTACAGTATATCCGTCTTTAGTCTAATCGACTACGATTTCCACATGGATTTTGAAATTCATCCCGTTCCGTGTATAGTAAATGGGTTAAAAAAACATCAAAGAAATGGTCCATGACAAAAACAAAAATTATTGACACGATAACGCTGCATCTTTCCGAGCCCGATCATACAAAAACGGAATGGGTGGGACAGACGGAGACGCTTGAACAGGTGCTGGCCTGTTGGATGGTGGTTGATGAGCGGGATCTGCCGCTGTCGCCGAAATTAATTGGGCCGCCAGGCGTTGGAAAAACCTCGCTGGGGATGGCGGCGGCCAAAACCCGTCATCAGGATTTGTACATATATCAATGCACCAGCGACACGCGGCCGGAAGATCTGCTGGTCACGCCCGTGCTGGCGGAATCGGGGAAGATCGCGTATCATGCATCGCCGTTGGTGACGGCCATGATCACCGGCAGCGTATGTATTCTCGACGAAGGCAACCGCATGAATGAAAAGAGCTGGGCTTCCATCGCGCCGCTGCTCGATCATCGGCGCTACGTCGAATCGATCATTGCCGGCATTACCATCCATGCGCACGAGAATTTTCGCGCTTGTGTAACCATGAACGAGGACGAATCCACATTCGAGGTGCCCGATTATATTCAATCGCGACTGCAACCCACGATTCGAGTGCCGTTTCCCTCCCGCCGTGATGAAATCGAAATACTCAAATATCATCTTCCTTTCGCGGAAGCGGAATTGCTGCTGATGACGGTGGAGTTTTTGCAGAAGGCGCACCAACTGGATCTCGATTACTCCACCCGCGACGGCATCCACATCATCCGTTACGCCATCAAGCGCATGCGGCAGGATACGTCGCATCCCCTGTCTCGCGATCATGCGTGGTTCGAGTCGTTGATTTCCGTGCTCGGCGAGGGAGCGATGGATTTGGAGCGGCTGTCCGCCAAACGCCGCAGAGCGTCCGGCGAGCAGTACCCGCCGATGGGGCTCGATGATTTTTTCTTCGAGGACGACGATCCGCTGCGGCCGGATGATGAGGAGAATGATTGGAAGTAGTAGTCAGTAGCCAGTAGCCAGTAGACTGTTGATAGTAGGTTTGTTACCGAGATGGTGCATTGTGTGTTTCGATTGGATGATGGCGTTGCTCTGCTGCCTGTTTTACATGGCAGCGGGGATTTTGCGTTGGAAGTGCGGCGATTTCTGCTGAATTCCCGTTGGGATTGCCTGGCGATTCCTCTCCCCTCTTCGTTTCGCGCGGAAGTCCTGACCGCGGTTCGTATGTTGCCTCTCATCAGCGTTGTGGCGGCGGAAGAAGGCAACGATAACGATTCCATGTGGAATTACGTTCCCATCGATCCCTGCCAGCCGGTGATCATGGCGATTCGCATTGCGTTGGAAGAGTATCTCTCCATCGAATTCATCGATCGGGAAACACAAATTTATGAGCCGGAATCGTACGTGTTTCCGGATCCGTATTCGTTGAAGACGGTGTCGCTGGAAAAATTCTGCGCGGCGGTTCTTCCCACCATTCAGTCGCCGATACCGGGCAGTCAACAACACGCGCGGATACTGACGATGACGAACGAATTGCATCAACTGCGTTCGCAGTACAAAAACATTTTGTGCCTTTGTTCGCTGGCGCATTGGCCCTGGCTGCGCGATGCGTATCACGCAAGAACCGGCGCGCCGGAATCGGAGCCGTTTTATGCGCCGGTTCATTCGTATCCCGTTCGGGAACGCTCTCTTGCCTTTGTTTTGGGCGAATTGCCTTATATCACTTATTTGTATGAACGCTCGCGGCGGGAACTGCTGCCCGACGAGAACCTGTCCATTGACGGGATCAAGGAACTGGTGATCGAATCGCGCGGGGAATGGCTGCGCAAGCACGAACCGCTACACAATTGGGTCACGCCGTTGCGCTTGCAGGTTCTTTTGCAATACGTACGCAACCTGACATTGATGAATGCGCGACTCACACCTGATTTATACACGTTGGCGTTGGCGGCCAAGCAGGTTTGCGGCGATACCTACGCTGTTTCGCTGGTGGAAACCGCGAAACTCTATCCGTTCCAACACATCGACGATCAGGAAGGCGCGGCGTTCGGCGTCGGCAAGGCGTCGTTTCCCGCCGGCGATGTGGGAGTTGTGAAAAATCGGCTCGAAGGCGCGCCGGTGGTGTGGAAAAACCTGCCGCTCAAACGAATCCCGGAAAAAGAGAAACAGACGCAGTGGCGGCAGCGATGGAATCCGTTCGGCATCTGCTCGTGGCCGCCGGAAGACCGCCGCATCGAGAGTTTCAATACGCACGTGCGCGAAACGGCGCAGGCGCTGATCGGCGCGGGACTCGCGCGCAGCGAAAAATTCACGTCTTCCCTGAAAGACGGGCTTGATATCCGCGAGACGTTCCGCAATTGGTACACCAACAATCTCTATGTGAAGGAAATCCCGCCCTCGCGCGGAACCGTCGAAATGGTCGTCTTCCTCTTCGACCTTCCCGCCGATCCCCAAAAATACACGTTTTGCACGACCTGGTACGCCGAGCATGAAGAGGAATCCACTCTCAGCTTTTACTCCACCCCCATCGGCGAACAGTTCGTAGGTCCCGGCGTCGCCCAATGCCTTTACGGCGGCTGTTTCTTTCTCTTCCCACCCCGTTACCTGCCCGACATCTGGCGTGAGCGTGAATTCATGCAGTACCATACATTGGAAGAACGCCTACTGGCCGGCGCATTCTTTCACTCCGAACAAAAAAACGTCGCCGTCGTCAGCCCCCGCCCGCCGCTGGCGGCGTGGAAATTACTGGCGCGCAAATACCGAAAAAAAATCATTCCTATTCCGCTGTCCCGCTTTTCCCAGCAACTGGTGGACCGCCTGCGGGTGTTTCACGTGCTGAATGGGAAGGTTGTGCGGAGTTATGCGGGGCGGTTTATTCGGGAGATGTGAGAAGAACTTTGCTTTGAAATAGATTATTTCAAAAATAGACAGCAAAGGAACAAGTTGAACTGATTATATTATTGTATGAATTTCATTGTTTTGCAGGAACAGGAAAAATGTAACGCACCTGCTCCATTCATCGCTTCAGTGTATGTTAAAGCGCTCATACGATTGCAGGTATAAATATATGGATGGGATTAACCATGTCTGATCTTACTCAACCACACGATCGCTTTTTTACCAAGGCATTTTCTCGTATGGAGATCGTCGAGGATATCCTGATCAACAACGTTCCAGCGCTTGCCGCCCTCATTGTTTCCGGAACTTTTGAAAATACCGGGGAAAAACTGGTGAATCCGGAATTGGGAAGATATTATTCCGATATTCTGCTCAAAGCCCGTCGTAACAATGATGGTAATGTCTTTCTTTATCTTCTACTGGAACACAAAAGTTTTCACAAACCGGATGTCTCATTCGATTTGAACGGGTATATGATGCAAATATGGAACAAAGTAAAAGTACCCGGAGAACGGCTGCCGTTCATTCTTCCTATCGTTATCTATCATGGGAAATCACGATGGACCTCGGAGACCAACTTCGCCTCATTGGTGGATGTGCCGCCGGGTATGGAGGAGTATGTGCCTCACTTCAACTACTATCTGTTTGATCTTTCCCGGTATAGTGACGATGAGATCAAGGGCGCCATTTTGTCACGGGTGATTTTATTACTGCTTAAACACATCTATGACGACAACTTTGGTGAACAGTTTATTCATATCTGTGAGTTGTTGGCGGAGTTGAGAAATGAAAGAACCGCATTGGAATTCTTGCGCAGTGTATTAGAATATGTGGGTAATGCATCGGATAGGATTACCCGAGAGCAAGTACGGGAAGGGGTGAAAAAGGCCCTTCCCCAGGCAGGAGGAGTACTTATGCCAACGCTGTTTGAACAAATAAAAGAAGAAGGTCGTGAAGAAGGTCGTGAAGAAGGTCGTGAAGAAGGTCGCGAAGAAGGTCGCGAAGAAGGTCGCGAAGGCATGTTGGAAATGCTTGAATTGGCTCTGGAGTTGAAATATGGCAATGATGGACTTACATTATATTCAAAAATCCGGAAAATCACTTCGATTGAAAAATTGAAGGATATAAAAAAGATAATAAAAACAGATCGCTCCTTTGGAGAGCTGATAGACTTTGTGAACGCTTTATAGGGACCTTCAAGTCCAATACCTTTCCTGCTTTTGAGCGCAAGAGTATATTTTCGCCTGGCCAATAAGCACGAAACAAATGAATCGTTGCGCTTCCGTGAATGCAATCCAATATAAATATCCTCTCCTTTCCTACCTGCTCGACTTCTCAAAACCGGTTTTCCGAATTATTGATATAATAGAGAAAGAATTGTATTCGAATTGCATCCGGGAGAAAATGAATGATCCTCTATCTCATACGGCACGGCCAATCAAAAGGAAATGTTCTGGGAAAAGCCGGATTGGATCCGCCGTTGACGCCCCTCGGGGTAAAACAAATTCATCAGGCCGCGCGACGATTGCAATCGGAAGGAATTACCCACTTATACGGAAGTCCGCTGTATCGCGCGCTGGAAACGATGGAAATTTGCCGTGATTCTCTTTCTTTCGAACCGGTCATTTCTCCGTTGTTTTGTGAAATCTGGGGAGAAAACTGGCGCGCTCGTCCCGTCGAGGAACTACAGATTCGTTTTCGCTGGGCGTCGTTTCCCCCATCCATGTCCAATGGCCAATGGTGGCCGCGACAGGCGGAAGAGGAATCCCAAATCGAGGCGCGCGCTCGCGCCGTATGGGACCTGATTATGCAAAACCACCGCGGGGAAAATCAATGCGTGGGCTTGATCAGCCATATTGAAATGGGAAACGCCATGTTGCAGGGATTATTCGGCATGAAATATGACCGGAACCTGTATTTTCACCAGCGCAATGCCGCCTTTACCCGCCTGGACGTTCAGTCGGAAACGATGTTTTGCCTGAATTATTTGAATGACGTATCCCATCTATCCCCGAACTTGTGGACGGAAGGTACAATAAAGAAAAAAGGATGAGATCGGCCGGCCCCAGAAATGGAAATTCGAATTTCGGCGGCAAGGAGTGTGGTTCCTGATGAAATCCAAACATGAATTGTACGTGGGCGTAATCGGAGTCGGGATGATCGGCGTGGAACACATTCGCGCATTTCGCGCGATTCCACGGTGTTCCGTTACCGCGGTTGCCGATTCCAATGAAGAAGCGTTGATAAAAGTGGTTGATGAGTTTGCCATTTCCTATTCGTTCTCCAATTATAAGGATATGCTGGCAATGGAGGAGTTGGACGCGGTGGTGATTTGCGCGCCGCCTTTTGCGCACGAGGAATTGGTCCTCGCGTCCTTGGCGGCCGGCAAACATGTTTTAAGTGAAAAACCGATCGGCATGACGCCTGAATCCGTGCAGAGAATGGTCAAACGCGCCAGAAAATCCGGAAAAATCCTGGCCTCCTGCTCGTCCCGGTTCCGGTTCAGCCCCACGGTTTTAAAGGCGAAGGAAATCATCGATTCCGGCGAATTGGGCGACATTTATCACATTTATATTTCCGGCATTTCGCGGCGAAGCCGGCCCGGCCTTGATTATCATCCGGCGGCGAAATGGTCGTTGCAAAAGAGCCAGGCGGGAGGCGGGGCGCTGCTGGATTGGGGGATTTATGACCTCAATATTCTGTTCGGCTTGATCGAAGATTTGAAGGTGGAACGCGTGGATGGATTTTGTTTTCGTGGAATCGACGAGCCGGATTTGGATAAGGCCGTGTTCGACGTGGAAGAGCACGGCGGCGCGATTTTACGCTGCAAAGGCGGTTTGTCCGTCTTTTGGGAGCGGTCCTGGGCGGCTCACATGAACCGGCGCAACCGCATCCGCATTTACGGTTCCCGCGCGGGCGTGGCATTCGATCCGTTGACGTGGCCTAAAAATGTTTTTTTTGAAATGTACGAAGATCGAAGTGGTAAACCGGTGACGATCGCGCCCGATACCAATTTTGAAAACTGCAACGTATTGCTCTGTGTGGCGCAAAATTTTGTCGAAGCGATTCGTAAAAATACCACGCCGATTACGTCCGGCGATGATGAGATGAAATTTCTGCGCGTAATCCATGCGGTGTACCGCTCTCATCAAAAATGCACAAGCGTCAGTATTTGAGGCGTTTCGGTGAGCACGGAATTGACGCGGGTGAATTCGAAGCCGGGAGGGGAAACCATTTTTCGTCCCGGAATTGGCGTTTCATGATCAGAGGGATGCTCCCCACGGACGTAGGAGCCGAAAGCCGGAAAGCGAACCAAATCACATCGGCGCCGTCAGCCGCATCAACTGACCGCAAATCCACGCTCCATAGGTCCCCAACGCATACCCCAATACCGCCACCAATACTCCCACCGGCGCGAGGACGGGATGGAATGCGCTCGCCACGATGGGCGCGGAAGCCGCGCCGCCGATGTTGGCCTGGCTGCCCACAGCCAGAAAAAAAACCGGCGCTCGGATCAACCGCGCAACGATGAGGAGAAGCGCGGCATGAATCGCAATCCAAATCAGACCTACCACGTATAGTCCCGGATATTCCACCACCGACGTCACGTTCATTTTCATCCCGATCGTGGCGACCAATAAATAAAGAAAAACCGATCCGATCCGCGACGCTCCCACCCCTTCCAGTCGCCGCGCGGGCGTGAAGGAAAGCAACAGTCCACCGGAAGTGGCGATAACAACCAGCCAAAAGAAGGAACTGGTCAAACTGAAACGGGCAAGCGCGGGATAGGAGGCGTCAATGGTCTCGCTGAGATAATCGGCGCACCCATGCGCAATCGCGGTGACGCCGAATCCCGCCGCCAGAACCATCATCGTATCGCTCAACGACGGAATCGCATCGATCCGCGATTTGTATTCTTCCATTTTGCGGCGCAAAATTTCGATATCGGCAGTATTGGCTTTGTTCCATCGATCGATGCTCTGCGCGTTCCCGGCCATCAGCAACAGAACCGCCATCCATAGGTTTGCTACAAGCACATCCACCGCGATCAACGCGCCGAAAATGTCGTCTCCCACTTCGAACACTTCTTTCATGGCCGCCTGATTGGCGCCCCCGCCGATCCAACTGCCCGCCACCGTCGTCAGCCCTCGCCAAACCGCATCGGGACCTTGCCCGCCGACCGTTTCCGGGCTGAATATCGATACGATCAAAATGGCCAACGGCCCGCCGAGGATAACGCCGATCGTGCCGGTCAAGAACAGAACCATCAGTTTCGGTCCCAGACGCACAACCGCTTTCAAATCGATGCTCAACGTCAAAAGAACGAGACAAGCCGGCAACAGATAGCGTGATGCGATGAAATACAGGTTCGAATGTTCGTCGGAAATGATTCCGGCGCTGCTTAACAACGCGGGAATAAAATAGCAGAGAAGAATCGAAGGGACGTACTTGTAGAAAGCGCGAAAAACCGGGCGTCGGCTCGACGCCGTGCCGAACACCATTGCAAGAATGACGCAAAGCAGGCCCAGCACGACGGCGTCGTTGGTAATCATCAGTCGTTATGAACCCGAAGAGCGGTGAGAATCAGATCGCCGGACGAAACCAGCCCGTTCGACGGATTGTAAAGAAATGTCGAGCGCCGCGCGTCTCCGGTTTTCAAGATTTCCATTGAAGTGGAATTCCAACCCATATCCAGGTCGAGATCGGGACCAAAACTGATGACCACATACCCTACGCCCGATTCCGTGATATACGGCACCATTCCATAATCGTAATAATTCCACGCACAAGCCGCTCCAATCGCTCCCGTCGGCGTCTCGCTGGTAAAGAAATCCTTAAACGATTCGATTGACGTCATATACGAAACCGGCGTGGTTAACCGCGCATAGGCGATGACGTCGATGCACGGTCCGCCCGGATCGGGCATATAGGCGTTATTGTCGAGTTGATACATCGACATTGCCGTGCTGATCGTGCGAAAGTCCGCTTTCACCCGGCTGAGCTTCGCCCGCATCTGCGCGTTGAGAAAATTCGGGACCGCAATGGCGGCCAGTATCCCGATAATGGCCACGACGATGAGTAATTCGATTAAGGTAAAGGCTTTTGGGGGGGATGGCATAAACAGACTCCTTGTATTTATTAGTAGTATCGCTCCTTGCCAGGTTCCGTCAAGATAAACAGAGACTCTTTGCGAACCGCATGATTGATAAGCAAATTACTTATACAATTTAGAGAGTTAAATGATCCTGGTGAATTTCATTCCTGATGGTGGAAATATAACCTGTTACAAATACTTGAGTTAGCCAATATACCATAAAATTTCACTTGACATAATATCAAATGTGATAAACAATTACAGTGGGTAATTATGCTTTTGGTTGAGGAGAAAAAAAATGAGGCCTTCCCCAAGAACTGCCTATCGATGTCCATGTGCGCGCCAATTTACGAGTAAAATAATTTTTTCATGCATGATTATTGCGCTGTTCCTTGGTCTTTCGATCCTTTGTGAGACATGGAATTCCGCATGGGCGCTTGCATCGGATACCCCTTCCGCGATTTCAACGCAACCCGTCTTTCTAAGCGGCACCGATGAGTTTCTATTCAAGCAATATGAACGAATCCAAGCCGGTAAAAAGGTGATGAGCCATCCGCAACTGGTTCCCGACCGATTTTGGTCGCAGGGAAACGACCTGCGCCTGAACAGCGTCTCCCGTTGGCCGACGTTTTACTTTCGCGTGGCCGGCGATCGCACCGATTCGAATGGAAACGGACTGTATGAATGCCGTTACAAGATTGATTTCTCCGCATTTCAACGGGATGGCGGGTACACGACGCAGCAGGTACAGACGTTTGAAACCGAATTGCGTCGGTGCGTGGCATTGTGGAACGCGGTTCTCACGAATGTCGGATTGGAATTTCTCGAAACCGCCGGCGATAACTATCACGTCCTGTTTCAGGCGACTTCCACCGGTTTTGAGAGCGCGGACAATTTGAGCCAGGCGACGTTATTCGGCGCATGGAGCGAGTTTTCGCCGGTTTTCATGCTCCGCAGCACGTATACGCGATTCGGCGCATTTTCCACTTTACTCGACAATAACGCGCCCACCGCCGTCGCTCGCCGTCCTCCCGGCAATCCGTACGCCTTTCTTTTTCCGCGTTCCTCTTTTTCCGGCAGGGATACCAATAACATTTCGGCGGAACTTCTTCCCATCAGCGTTCTCATCCATCGGGAGATCGGCCATCTGACCGGCTTGATTTCCCCCTGGCAGGCGTTCATCAATGCCCGGGACGGTCGGTCGGAAGAATATTTGATCGATTGGCTCGCGTGGCCGACGATCAAAGGCATTCCCCCGGCCAATCGTTCCTTTTTGTACGGCGGCGAAAACTTCGCCCAATCCGGCTGGAGTCGCGGTTTCATCAATTCCTTCATGACCGATGACGCGCCGACGTATGCGCTATACCCGGATATCCCGCCGCCCATCAAAGCGTATCTTGCGCATTATTATGCGCGATACAACTACGACGGCGCGCAAACGCTGCTCACACAGGCAATCACCGAGCACAATACCTACACGCAACAAGTGCAAAGCAAATTATTTCAGGAAGTGGAGCCGAATAATAATTCGACGCAAAGCATGAACATCCAGATCGGCATGAATACGCTGGGCGCGCTCTCGTCCACCGCCGCCGGTTCCACCACGCTCGCCGAAACGTTCGAAGATTCGCAGGATTGGTATAATTTTCGTATTATCAACGCAGATCTCGGCCGTGAACTATTGTGCACGTTGAGCACCGGCTCCATCCTGAATCAATCCGCACGGATTGAACTCTATAACAGCCAACTTCAGCTGATTCGATCGAGTGAAGATGAAGAATTTCCCGAACTACGCTACAATCCGGAAACCGCGGGGGTATTTTATCTGGCGGTGAAAAAACCACAGGGCGCTTCCTCCACGACCGTTCGTGATTATTTGTTGTCCGTGTTTTTCGCCGATGGCCGCCCTGCCAATATTCCCACGTTCACCCCGACGGCGACGGCGACGGCAACTCCCACCCCCACTCCCATCGTCGCGCCGGTGGTGACCGGCGCGTCGGGGGAATTGATTTTCGGACTCGGCACCTTAACGTCAGCGGATTATTCACCCAACGGCCGTTATATCGCCAGCGGCGGCGGACAGGGCGCGTTTTTATGGAATGCGGATAACGCCGCTTTGATTCGCCGCTTTACCGGGCATGAAGGGGAAGTCACTTCTTTACTATTTTCCTCCAACAACGCACAACTGGTGACGGGAAGTAAAGACAAAACCGTTAAAATATGGAATGTAGAAACCGGCCAGTTGATTCGCACTCTCTCCGACCATACCGAATCCGTACTGTGCGTCGCCATTTCATCCGATGGGACGCGTATTCTTACCGGCAGCGATGATCAAACCGCCAAATTGTGGGATGCCTCGTCCGGCCAGTTGATTCGCACCTTTGCCAATCACGGCAGCGGAATTTATTCCGTCGCCTTTTCTCCCGATGGAAATCAAATCTTAACCGGCAGCAAGGATAAAAGCGCCAAACTGTGGAACGTCAATACCGGCCAGGTTTTGCGCACCTTCAGCGCGCATAATGGAACCGTCCGCGCCGTCGCCTTTTCCTCGGATGGAAAACAGATTTTGACCGGCAGCACCGACACCACCGCGATTTTGTGGGACGCGGAATCCGGCGCGCAAATCCATCTGTTCCGAAGCGGCGCGGTGGAATCCGTCGCCTTTTCACCCGACAACGGCAGGATCCTGACCGGCTGCGTCGGCAGCGCCAAATTATGGAACACGTTAACCGGCGCACAGGTACGCGCGTTGATCAGCGACTCCCGGCGCGTGATGGCCGTTGATTTCTCCCCCGCCGGCGACGTTGCCATGACCGCCAGCGATGACAATCAGATTCGTCTCTGGACCATCGACACGGGGCAGGAGTTGCGCGCATTCACCGGCCACACCAGCCCGATCAACGACGCGGAATTTTCGCCCTCCGGAAATACTATGCTTATCGGAAGCGATGATAATCAAGGAAGGATTTGGGATCTCGCCGCCGGGAAGGTACAAAAAATATTGCAAGTACATACCGGCGCCGTGACCTCCGTCGCCTATTCGACGAATGGTACTCGCGCTCTTACCGGCAGCACGGATGACACCGCCGCTTTGTGGGATATCAATACGGGAGAAGTCATACGCATCCTGCAGGCGCATAAAAACGATGTTACCTCCACGGCTTTTTCTCCCGATGGAAGCATGGCCTTGACCGGCAGCAGCGACCACACCGCCATTTTGTGGAATCTTCAGTCCGGTTCTCCTCTTCTTACGTTGTCCGGACATTCGAACGCGGTTACGTCGGTCGCGTTTTCTGCGAATGGGACAAAAGCGCTGACCGGCAGTGCGGACGGAACCGCTAAAATATGGAGCATCGACACCGGCTCGGTGCTGCTCACCTTCAACGGCCACGTCGGCGCCGTCAACGCCGTCGACTTCTCTTCCGACGAGAATCATGCCTTTACCGGCGGCGCAGACGGATCGGTAATCATGTGGTCCGTGTCCGGCGGAAACATCGCCAAAACATTCGATAGTCGTGGCGTTTCCGTGAACGCCCTCGATGCGTCTCCCAACGGTCGGTGGGTCTTGATCGGCTCCGGGCAAAATTTATATCTATGGGATCTTCAGGCGGAATTCAATCCGCAGTTCTTTACCGGCCATACCGCTGTGATCAACGCCGTTGCCTTTTCAAAAGATAACAGCCGAATTCTCAGTTGCAGTGAAGATGGTTCCGTTCACGTTCGCGACGTGACGCACATCGTTTTGGCCACTCCCACTCCCACGCATACCTTCACGCCCACGTTTACGCCCACGTCGACGCCGACGAATACTTCCACGCCCACCAATACCGCCACGCCCACGCCCATCTACACGGCAACCCCCACGCCGACCAACACGCCGGTTCTATTCGATATTCCGGAAAACACGGTTGTCGTAACCGATGATCTTCAATCCACGCGGAATCTGGTCGGTCGATTCGACGCCGATACGCCGACGGATCGAGCACTGGCCATTCGCTGGAATTTCGGGGAAGGCGCATTCAGCGGATTTCACGTTTACATAAGCGTCAACGGCGCAACCAGCGCCTATCTGGGGCAAACGTCAGGTCCGGATATTTCCTATTTTGAATGGCGGCAAGGGGCGCAGAATCTATCCATGGCATTTGCCACGGGCCCCCAATTCGGAAATCAATATCTATTTACCATTTATGGATTGGTGGAAAACATGTCGCCGCCGGAATTGCGGACTGCAGGGACGGTTTTACTCATCGCGGCGGATGAATCCACGCCGACAAATACGCCGACCTCCACTCCGTCGCACACTCCGACACCTACTTCCACTCCGACATCCACTTCCACTCCGACGCCCACCTTCACGCCCACCTTTACCCCGCTTCCCATGCTCATCGATGTGCCGGCCTATGCGGTGATCGTGACGGATGATTTGCAATCCACCGCGGATTTGATCGGCATATACGATAAGGATAGTACAGACGCGCGGAAGTTGGCGATTCGGTGGAATATTCCCGACGAACAGGTCTTCGAATACCATATTTATATGAAAATCAACGGCGCCGATCAAACCTTTTTGGCGCGCACCACGGACGTATCGGTTTCCTATTTCGAATGGCGAAAAAATGCGCCGAATCTCGCTCCCGCTTTTGTCGATGGGCCGCAATTCGGGAAAAATTATCAATTCATCGTTTATGGATTGCGCTCGACCGGTTTGAGCGTCTCGGCGACGGCGAGAGGATCGGTTTTGTTCATTGCTTCAGACGATCCCACTCCCACCGCGACGGCGACGGCGACCCCCATTGCCGTTGATGTTCCCGCCAATCAGGTCATAGTCACGGACGATCTGTATTCCACGGTGAACCTGATCGGATCGTTCGACGCCGATATGAGTGAAAACCGCAGATTGGCGATCCGTTGGAAATTCACGCAAACCACCTTCACCGATTTCCATATTTATGTAAGCGTCGACGGAGGCGACTACGCCTATCTCGCCCGCATCGGAAATTCCAACGTCAGCTATTTCGAATGGAAAGCCAACGCCGCTTTTCTCGCGTCTGCGTTTGCGAACGGTCCGCAGTTCGGTAAAAAATACGGATTCCGAATTTTCGGACTTCGTCAAGGACTGCCGGCTCTCTCCATCACGACCGAATCGTTCGTTTTGTTCATTTCTCAGGACGATCCCACACCGACGCCGACGCCCACATTTACACCCGTGCCTGTCGATTTGCCGGACAACTTCGTCATCGTAACCGATTCTCTCTCGTCGGGCGAGAATCTGGTGGGAAAATTCGATGCGGATTCGCCTTTGGATCGTTTGCTCGTAATTCGCTGGAAATTTGCGGAAGAGGAATTTACCGATTTTCACATCTACGTTCAAATCAACGGCGCCGATCCCACATTTCTCGGTCGCACTTCGACCGGCGAGCTGAAATTGTATGAATGGAGGCAAGGCGCATCGTTCCTGCATCCCAATTTTTCCGATGGCCCACAATTCGGTAATTTTTACCAATTTGTCGTTTTTGGATTGCGCCGAGACGCCTCGCCGGTTTCCGCCAGCACGGACAAATCCGTTCTATTCATCAGCAGCAGCGATCCGACGCCGACTCCCACCCCCCTTCCGGTGCAATTACCGGCAAATCACGTTATCGTGACTGACGATCTGAATACGTCCGTCGATTTGACCGGTTCGTTCGACATGGATAATCCGATCGACAAGGCCTTGGCGATTCGCTGGAATTTCGATTCGCAGTCGTTTTCCGATTTTCACGTGTATGTCAGCGTAAACAGCACGCAGCCGGTTTTCCTGGCTCGCACAACAACCGGTCGTGTTTTCTATTACGAATGGCGGCAAGGCGCGGCCAACCTGCATCCCAATTTCACGAATGGGCCACAATACGGCAATCGCTACCAATTCACCGTGTACGGAATTCGCATTGGACAGAATCCTCTGATCGCCGTCATGCAGGCACCGGTTCTTTATTTGAGCACGGACAGCCCCACACCGTCGCCGACGCCGGTGAATACCTTCACGCCGACGCCAACGCCGACATTCACGCCGACGCCAACGTTGACGCCGGTGCTCATTTCCGTCTCACCCAATTCCCTCATTGTGACCGACGATCTGCAATCCACCGAAAATCTACGCGTGGATGCCGATTATCCCGACGATCGCGCGCTGGCCCTACGTTGGAATTTTTCGGAGGGAGGGATTTTGGATTATCATATTTACGTGTTGGTCAATGGCGTGGGAGAAGAACAAGCCAAATTCCTGGCGCACACCACGAACGGCATCACCACGTATTACGAGTGGCGGGAAGGCGCAAATTATCTCGCTCCGGCCTTCGCCGGCGGTCCTCAATTCAACCATACGTATTTCTTCATCGTGTATGCGGTCAAAAGTAACAACCAACTGTTGCGTCTCGATGCGCGAAACTCCGTCTACTTTATCCAATCGACGCCCACGCCGACGCCCACGTTGACGCCCACCGTCACACCGACGTCGCCGCCGACCGCGACGCCCACGCCCACGCCGACTCCGTTGGTTCCGTTCAATCACGTCGTCGTGTCGGACAATCTTACGACCTACGCCGACTTGAGCAACGTACAGGATGAGGATGAAGAAAACGATCGCGAATTGGTGGTTCGTTGGAATTTGCCACAACCCGACGTGATTGACTACCACGTTTATGTGCAGGCCGACACGGCAAATGCGGTTTTTCTTGGTCGAACCAACAAAGGAGATGTGGATTATCTGGTATGGAAGGAAAATGCTGCCGGCATCAATCCGATCTTTTCGGCGGGACCGCAATTCGGACATCGGTATCGATTTCTCGTCTATGCGGTCGTCAGTCTCGAACCGCGTGATATCCACGGTCCGGTTTATTCTGCCGGCCCGGTGGAATTCATACAAGCATCGCCATGAAAATATGGGTTTGAACCACCTTGAATTTCAAAACCAAATGCCCGGATTTCACCGGGCATTTGGTTTTGTACAATCTTCTTGTATCAATCAGGAAAATATCATCCTCGAGCCAATCCGCGCTTCGATTTCTCGATGAATTCGGCCATATGCCGCACTTCGATTACGTCTTTCATTTCCTCGTTAAGACGTTCAAGAGATTCCTTTTCGCTCAATTTCGAGCGAAAGACGATTTTATACGCCCGTTTCATCTGCGAAATGCGTTCCGGAGAGAAATTATGCCTTCTTAATCCTACGATATTCAATCCTTTGGTTTTACAGGGATTCCCGCCGGCGACGGTAAACGGAAGAATATCCTGACGAACCGCCGATCCTCCGCCCACGATCGCGTTTTGGCCAATCCGAACGAATTGATGGATGCCGACCAAACCGCCGATGATCGCATTCTGCTCGATCGTGATATGGCCAGCCAATCCGGCAAAGCTCGACATGATGACCCGATCCTCAAGAACGCAGTTGTGAGCGATGTGGCAATACGACATCACCATGCAATTATTTCCAACAATCGTCGATTCGCCCTCGAACGTGCCGCGATTGATGGTGGCGTATTCTCGGATCGTCGTGTTGTCGCCGATAATTACATAACTTTCATCTCCCCGAAACTTCATGTCTTGCGGATCGCTGCCGAGCACCGCGCCGACATTGATTCGGCAATTTCGACCGATTCGGGTCCATCCTTCCAATACGACGTGAGAACTGATTTTCGACCCGGCGCCGATCTTGACATTCTCCCCGACTACGGTGAATGGTCCAATTTCTACATCTTCTGCTATTTCTGCGCGAGGGTGAACTACGGCGGAATCGGCGACAAAGGGCATGAATTTCTTTCCACTTTCTATCGAGAGATGGTACTCCCTGATTTAAAATCAAACAAGAGAGGAATCAGTTTCCCAAATTTTACCACATTTGGCAAGAAGAAACAGTCATTTCGTAAAGAAAAAAATCGATATTTTCATTATTATCCATTTCCGCTGCTTCCGGAAGAGGATTTATCACCGACCGAAAAGAAAAGTTCCGCTTCCGCGGCTACCGCGCCATCCACGCGGATGACGCTGGTCACCTTTCCCATTCGCTTTTTAATTTTGGTGAATTTTGTTTCAATGACCAATTGATCGCCGGGAACCACCGGACGGCGGATTTTCGCCTTGTCGATGCCAACCAAATAGGCGATTCTTCCCCGATTTTCTTCAATGGAAAGAAGAAGAACGCCGCCCGCCTGCGCCATCGCCTCGATCAAAAGGACGCCGGGCATAACCGGCGCTTCGGGAAAATGTCCGGAAAAAAATTCTTCGTTATTCGTGACATTTTTGATGGCCACGACGCGCATGTCGGAATAATCCATCTCGATGACTCTATCGATCAACAAAAATGGATAGCGATGGGGAAGAATCCGCCGGATTTCCTGCGCCAATATCGGCAACGCGGGAACGCCGTTGCCGGTATGGCCGTTTAATGTCTTGAGAACTTTTTGAACGAAGCGAATATTGAATGCATGGCCGGAGCGCACCGCAATGACATGTCCTTTCAAAGGATTGCCGAGTAACGACAAATCGCCGATCACGTCCAGAATTTTGTGCCGAACGATCTCATCTTCAAAACGCAATTCCTGATTCAAAAAATCATGCTCGCCGATGACAATGGCGTTTTCCAGACTGCCGCCTTTGATTTTCCCTTCCTGGCGAAGAATGTCCACATCTTTCAGAAAGCAGAACGTTCGCGCCGGGGCGATTTTTTTCGCAAAAATCTCTTCCGTGATCAGAAAGGAAGCGGAACGAATTCCCACGGCGGGGTGATCATAGTCGATTTTATAGGTCACTTCGAGACGTTTGGATGGGATGATCGCCAACTCAAGTCCATTTTCAAAGAGCCAAATGGGTTCTTGCACTTCGATGAATTTTTTAGGCCGATCCAGGGTGACGATCCCCGCTTTTTTGATCGCTTCGACAAACGGCAACGCGCTGCCGTCGCAAATCGGCGGTTCACTGGAAGACAGTTCCAAAAGAATGTTATCGACGCCCAGGCCGGTACACGCCGCCAGGACGTGTTCCACGGTCAGCACTTGCAAACCGTTTTTTCCCAAGGCGGTCAAATAAAGGGATTCTTCCAAAACCGCATTTTCCGCTTTCACTTCGATGACGGGTTTGTCCGGAAGATCACCACGCACGAAACTGATTCCGCTGTCGGCGGATGAGGGTTTGAACGTAATGGTCGTTTCCTGGCCGGTATGCAGTCCCACGCCACGAATGGTTACTTCACTGGCTATCGTTTTTTGATATTCAACCATAATTACAATCTATTTTTGTTCAGATAGTTTCTCTTCGAGAGAACGAATTTTATCAAACATTTTCGGAAGGCGATGCAAATGGGCTTTCAACCGTTTTTCATCGCGATGCGGTTGAGCCGGCGCGCCCCAATAATCAGCGTCTTCAGGCACGTTATCCACAACGACGCTTTTCGCGCCGATGCGGGAACGCGCTCCCACGGTCACCCTCGGCGAGATGACAACTTGACCCGCCACGGTGACTCGTTCCTGAAGAACGGCATCATCTCCGATGGTCACCTGCGAGACGATAATGCAATGCGGGCCAATGGTCGCGCCATACCCGATATGCACCAAATTGTCGATTTTCACGCCGTCGCAAATTCGCGTAGGCGCCAGGGGTGAGCCGGATATCACAACATTTGCGCCCAATTCCACATCCGATAGCAGCTGCACCGGATTCGCGGCGCTGATTATGTCTTCCACGGTTGAAGAGCCGATACGGCATCCCGCGTGAAGAATGGAGCGGTCGCCGATTACACAACCGTCATAGACGGATACTTGAGGATACAAGGTAACCTCGTTCGCGATGCGTACCCTGCGGCCGATATATACGCCGGGATAAATCACGGTGCGATCGCCAATTATGCTTCCTTCTTCGATAATGGCGTGAGGCATTATCGTGACGTCGTTACCCAACTGCACATCTTCGGCCACCTGACTGGTCGGATGGATCCCACAGGAAATCCTCCGATTGTCCTGGTGAAAGAGGTGAAGCGCTTTGGTAAAGGTAAGATAGGGATTTCCCGCTCGAATCACCGGCCGAAAATCCGTATGCAAATCTTTCGGGATAATCAATGCGGATGCCAGGCAATGGGGAATTTTCCCGACATATTTGGGATTGGAAACGAAAGAGAGGTCGCCTTTCTGCGCGGCCATGATTTCGGCAACCCCGAGAACCTGGATCGAACCATCGCCTTCGTACGATTCTCCAAGTTTGGCGCAAAGTTCATGCAACGTAAAAATCGGCACCGGTTATACCTTATTTTCTTCGGTTTCCCATCATGCGGCGAAATCGGCCCCACTGCACCCTTTGACCACATTGTTCAATGAGAGATTTCCTCATTCCCCGTCTGTTGAACGGATGAAAAATCCTTTATTCTTTTTTTTGTAATGTGAAACCTGAGATGAATCGTAAATAATCCTTAATCCTGTTCAAATTCAAGGTTAATTTTTGTTGATTCGTTCGATAACCTTCGCCGTCAAATCGAATTGCGGATGGCCGTATAACAGGGAAGATTTGTGAAGAACCATCGTGTATCCCTCGTCTTTGGCGACCGCTTCGACGACGGTGATGATTTCTTTGATTAACGGATCGATTTTTTCCTGTTTGATCTTTTCAAAATCCACCTGCTCCGTCATTTCCAATTCTTTCAGCTGATCGCCTCTTTCCTTCAAGTTCTGTGCACGCTCTCGAGCCGTGTCCGCGGGCAGGAGTTCTTGTTGCAGAACGAATTTTTCGCGGTCTTCAAGAAAGTTCCGCGCAAGTTGTTGCAATTTGTCCCGCTTCTCACCCAGGATTTGTTTGAGCTCGTTGCGGGTTTGTTTGAACTTTGCTCCTTTGTCAAATACCTCGGATAGTTCGACGAATCCAATCTTCAAAGGTTGCTGCGCCCTGACATTCGGCGCGGCAAACCCGATTAAGATAATACCAAACAACGCGATAAGGTTGATTTGATGAATACGGTGTGACAACATAAACATGCCTCCAACAAAAATCATGCAATTGGTTTATTTTAGCCGCGTAAGCGTAAAAAAACACCCTCTAACCATGTTTTAATCGATCGGAAACGTTCAAATTAAAAGGTTTGACCGAAACTGAAGTGAAGAAATTGGGTATCGTCATCATCAAATTTACGCAGAACGACGGGGAAATCAAGACGCAGAATGGCATTCAATCCCGGAATTCTCACGCGCAAGCCCAAACCGGTGCTAAAACGAAATTCCGAAGGATCGATGTCTTCGATTTTTTCCCATGCGGTTCCCATATCGAAGAATACCACGCCTTGAAAGATTTCCGTAAAGGGATAACGCACCTCGGCGCTTCCGACGTAGGCCGCTTCCCCTCCCAAAAATGTGCGAAAACCATGGGGGGCGCCGGGCGTACCATACAAATAGTGAATTCGGGATTGGGGACCGATCCCGCCTTCATCGAATCCACGAATCGTTCTTGCGCCGCCAATGAAAAATCGTTCCTGCAACGGCAGCGTTTCCGTACCGCCATAGGCATAGGCCAAATCCAGTTCATTGGAAATGGCCAACACCAGTTTTTTGTAAATGGGGTAGTAATAATTGACCTCGGATTCCAATTTGACGAATTCGTTGTCCGTAAGGCCGGCCAATTCAATCGTCGCGCGTTCGTAATGTCCGGAGGTCGGATCAAGTCGAAAATCCCGATAGTCATTCACCGCGCCGAAAAGAAGGCTGGTCGTCGTGTTTTGTCCCAAATTGAATTCATCCGGAATTCGATAATTCCACAAATTATGATAGTTGATATAGTAATCCGGGAATCCGAAAGCTACGGGATCACCCCCGGGGAAGATTCGGTAATGGGATCGGGATTTGAGGCGCAAGTCCGTCACTTCCCCTTTTAGGCCAAGCAACAGCGTCAATTCATCGGTGATTTCCTTGCCGAACGTGACGGAGGAGCCAATGCGTTCTTCATCAAAAGAGCGTCCGCCGTACGCGCGCCGGTCGATATAATAGATATCCCAATCCAAACTGTAATCGGAATTCAATAAATGGGGTTCAAATATATTCAGCACCAACCGATTGCGGTATTTTCCGATTTCTCCTGTTATGGAACCTCGAACGCCATACCCGAATAGATTTCGTTCACTGATGGTGGCAAAAATGGAAGGACCGAATGTCGTGCTGAAACCGCCGCCGAAAGTGAACATGCCGGTTTGCGTTTCTTCCAAGCGCAAAAGCAGGTTTTCTACATTCGGATCGTTGGTTGGCCGGCGTTCGAAACCCGGCGCGAGGTTGACCTGATTCGGCAATGTAACTCCGCGCGTCCGGAAGAAGTTCAAATTGACGAGATTGCGGTCGCTTTCAATGACCTTCGTCCAGTCCAGTGGTTCGCCCTCGCTCAATTCGATTTCGCGGCGAATCACGAATTCTTTGGTTTTAAACTCTTTTTCCCGCGTGGGAACGACCGTCCCGTCATCCAGGATGACGACGCCTTGAATTTCCACTTTCCCAAGATACTTTCGCGGGGATTCGCGGAAGGGAATGCGAATATCGACAATGCGATTGGTTTGATCTTTTATAAATTGCTCGTCCATAGGCGGTACCCGCGTGTCGAGGTAGCCTTGACCGCGATACATGTTGATCATGCTGATCTCATCCGCCGTGAGGACGCTGGCGGAAAACGTGTCGCCCGGTTTGAGACGGATGTTGGCCAACAATTCCTCGGACGAAAAAATGGAATTGTTTTCGACCGTGATTTCTCCGACGGTATAAGGTTCTCCCTCTTCCACGAGAAAGGTGACTTGCAATCCGTCCTTGATTTCATCGATGGGGCCTAGCTTCGCTTTCGCGTCCAAATAACCGATATCCCAATATGCCAGCTTGATGTTATCGAGATCCTGCTCGGCCAAAATCGGATCGTAATGGTGTTTGATAATGAACCACCAGGATTGTTTCGTTTGAATTTTCTTTCGCAGTTGCTTGCCATTCAGCGCCGCATTGCCTTCGAATACGATTTTTTTGACCGGTAATCGTTTTCCCTCTTGAATTTCGAAGACGATCACGACTTTATCGGGACTTTCCAGTTCTTCCTTGCGCCACGTGATGGTCGTATTGGGAAACGATTGTCTCGTGTAATACTCGAGAATGGCTTTCTTGTACGTTTCCGCGATATTTTCGTCGAAGAAAATCCGTTCTTTGCCGGTGAACTTGATTTCTTCATTCAATTTCTTTTTTTTGTATCGTTGATTTCCTTCGTAATTGAAATCGGAGATAATCGGTTTTTCCTCGACGTGAAAAACCAGATTGAAACCGGTTCCTTCGCGAACTCGTTCCAGAACGAGATTGGAAAAATAGCCCAGTGCAAAAACGGCGCGAAAATCGTCGCGCAATTGTTTCACAGTGGAACGAGCGCTTAGATCATCCCCGATTTTGGTCTCGACGACGTCCAAAATTTCCTGCTCGGTTACGTGTATGTTTCCTTCCACCAGCACCCGGTTGATTAGCTCGGCGGCTCCGGCAGGATGGCAGAAAGTCAATAACGATACCAGGAAAAGATTCCGATGAAAGATATGTGATTTCAGACCATCACCTCCCTTGGCGAGGCTTCACGAAAAAGCAATTCCTCTTTGCCCACATCCACCAACACCTCTTCCTTGCCTTTGAATCGGCCTTTCAACACTTCTTCCGAAAGAGGATCTTCGAGATATTTTTGAATGGTACGCTTCAATGGGCGAGCACCATACGCCTTATCGAAGCCTTTGTCAACCAGAAACGTCTTGGCCGCATCGGTCAGGACGAGTTTCAGACACATCGGATCCAGCCTTTTTTGCACTTCGGCCAACATGATATCACAAATTTGCAGAACATCATCCCTCTCCAGCTCATGAAAAACAACAACTTCGTCCACGCGGTTCAAAAATTCGGGTCGGAATGTTTTTTTTAGTTCGCTCATGACCTTGTCCTTCATTGTGCCGTAGCTGGAATCGGCATTGTCCGCGGCAAATCCGAGAGAAACGCGTTTGGTAATTTCCTGCGAACCGATATTGGAGGTCATAATCAGGACCGTATGGCGAAAATCCACTTTCCTTCCGGTCGTGTCGGTCAATCGGCCTTCTTCCAGCACCTGCAGCAGAATATTATAAACATCGGGATGGGCTTTTTCGATTTCGTCCAGACAAATGACCGAATAGGGTTTTCTCCGTACTTTTTCCGTCAACTGCCCTCCTTCATCGTGGCCAATGTAGCCCGGCGGAGCGCCAACCAACCGCGATACGGCAAATTTCTCCATATATTCGGACATATCCACGCTGATGAGCGCATCCTCGTTGCCAAACAGAAATTCAGCCAACGTTTTTGCCAGATGGGTTTTTCCGGTTCCGGTCGGTCCTAAAAACAGAAAAGAGCCGATGGGACGTTTTTGATTGGCAAGTCCTGCTCGTGACCGCCGAATCGCTTTGGCGATGATATGGATGGCCTCATCCTGGCTGATTACTTTTCGATGCAATTCCTCTTCGATCCGCAACAAGCGTTCGGATTCCTTCTCCTCGATCCGAACAATGGGAATTCCGGTCCATTTGGAAACGATATACGCAATTTCATTTTCGTCCACGATGGCTTCCTGGCCGGCTTTGTTGCGGGATTCTTCCCATTCATGCGATAATTTCGTTTGTTGTTCGCGCAGTTTTTCCCGTTTTTGTTTTAATTCCAGACATTTTTCAAATTCTTCCGCCACCGTGGCCGCTTCGATTTCTTTCATGATTTGTTCGATCTGGTCATCGATTTCACGCAATCCCTTGGGCCGCGTGGTTGCCTGCAATCGGGCGCGGGAACCGGCTTCGTCGATGAGATCGATGGCTTTGTCGGGTAAATAGCGGTCGGTTACATAGCGATCCGATAATTCCGCGGCGAAACGAATGGCGCGTTCGGTAAACCGGACGCGATGATGGGCTTCGTATTTGTCTCGCAGTCCTTCCAGGATGCGGATGGTTTCATCCACATTGGGCGGATCGACCATAACGGTCTGGAAACGCCGCTCGAGAGCGCTGTCTTTTTCGATGTATTTGCGGTATTCGTCAAGCGTGGTCGCGCCGATGCATTGCAATTCGCCTCGCGCCAACGCCGGTTTGAGCATGTTCGAGGCGTCCATGGATCCTTCCGCCGCGCCCGCGCCGACCAGCGTGTGCAACTCGTCCACGAAAAGAATGGTGCTATTGGATCGGCGGATTTCCTCCAGCACGGCTTTTAAGCGTTCTTCAAATTGTCCCCGATATTTCGTCCCGGCCACCAGCCCGGCCAGATCCAGTGTGATCAGGCGGCGGTTCATCAGCAAATCGGGAACCGATCGGGATTCGATTTGTTGCGCCAGGCCTTCGGCGATGGCGGTTTTTCCCACACCGGCCTCCCCGATGAGGACCGGATTGTTTTTGGTGCGGCGGCAAAGAATTTGAATGACGCGTTCAATTTCATCCTGCCGGCCGATAACCGGATCCAATTTTCCCAACCGGGCCAGTTCGGTCAAATCCGTGCCGAAGGCGTCCAGCGCCGGTGTTTTACTTTTGGTTTTGCCGGCGGCGACGGCTTCCTGAGATCCTCCGCCCATTAAACGCAGAATTTCACTTCGGGCCTTGATCAGGTCGATGCCGTGACTGGCGAGAATTCGCGCAGCCAATCCCTCGTTTTCGCGGATCACGCCCAGCAGAAGGTGCTCGGTGCCGATGAAATTCACGCCGAAGGCCTGCGCTTCCTGATAGGCGAACTCAATGGCCCGTTTGCCGCTCGGAGAAAGCGAAATCGTGCTGTCGGTTACGCTGCCGCCGGAATCCCGGCTGATATTTTTCAGAATTTCGGTCCGCAGAGCGTCCAGATTGAGTCCCATGTTTCTCATCGCGGTGGCGGCCACCCCCTCGCCTTCCGCGATCAAACCAAGCAAAATATGCTCGGTCGCCGCATGGCTGCTGCCGATGCGGGCCGCTTCCTCCTTGGCGCGCTTCATCACCAGCCGCGCTCGCTCTGTCAACCGATCGAACATCATAATTCTCTACTCCTGAAAAATCGGATGGGAAACAAACCCACCCCTCTCCTCTTTCTTGAGATCACTCGCAAAAGAGAAATCCCTCTACTATCGTTCCACCATGTATGGATATCGCATTATGCTGTTGATTGCCCGTTTTCCATCCATCCGCGAATCAGTTCGGCGCGGTATTCGTCGCGTTCCACCATCGTTAATTGTTTCCCAGCTCGTTTCTGCAAGTGCGCCGGACGAACCTGAATCAACATTTCGTTCAGTTGTTCATACGAAGGCGCTTTCAGGATTCCCATATTTCTTCCGAAACGGATGGAAGAAAGCAGTTCGACGGCTTCGTTGGAACTGATGACCTTCGCGTAGCGCAAGAGCGCATAGGCGCGCCAGATTTTATCTTCGAGAGCGACGCGGTTGTCGTCCATCATTTGTTTCTGCGCCAACCGTTCCTGCTCGACGATTTGATGTAATATTTTCCCGATTTTCTCGATGGTTTCTTTTTCGGAAATGCCCAGGGTCCATTGATTGGAGATTTGAAAAAGATTTCCGGCGATGTCGCTGCCTTCGCCGGACAAACCGCGGACGGTCAACCCGATTTGGGTGACCGCGCTCAATACTTTTTCAATTTTTCGGGTAATGACCAGCGCCGGAAGATGAACCATGACCGAACAGCGGATTCCCGTTCCCACATTCGTGGGACAAGCGGTAAGATAACCGAACGTGTTGGAAAAGCAGAAATCGAGAGATTCTTCCAATTCACCATCGATGGAACTGATCAGGTTCCAGACGTGGTTCAAATTCGAGCCGGCCATCAACACCTGCAGCCGAATATGGTCTTCCTCGTTGATCATCAATGCGGACGTTTGTTCGGGATTGATGGCCACGTACCGCTCGATCCCGCTCTTCGCCAGCTCCTGACTGATCATATATCGTTCCGCAAGAAAGTGGCGGTCAACGGATTCCAGTTCTTCGATGGCGATAAGATTGGCGTTTCGCAGGCAGGCGCTATGGTTGATCGCTTCCCGCACCTGCTCCGCAATGCGTTTCAAATCCGAAGAGGATGCCCATTGCGAAAACGGGAATCCTTCGATGTTCCTGGCCAAACGAATGCGGGAACTGATCACCAGGTCGTTATTCCGATCGCCGGTTTTTAACCACCCACAGCCGGAAAGGAATGATTTGGGTAATTCCATAATAGTAAACCCGTACGGGTAAATTTATACAATTCAAACTTCGTTGGATTGTGAGATTTGATTCTCCATTTGCCGAATTTGGTCACGCAAATGGGCTGCCAGTTCGAAATTTTCCTGGCCGACGGCTTCTTTCAACTGCAATCGCAAGTCCGAGACGCTCCGTCGCATCGTCGTCCGATTATCCCCTTTATTGGGAACTTTTCCCAGATGGCGAATTTCCTTTTGTACTTTTTGCAGCAGCGGCCGGAGTTGAACAGAGAACGTATCATAACATAGGGAGCATCCCAGGCGGCCGCTTTCCTTAAACGCGCGATACGATAAACCGCAGGAAGGACAGGTTTCCTGATTCGCGATCTCGCCGCTTTCGCTTGTTTGCGTTTTCATGAAGCCCGCCAACAATTGCTCGACGGAAAACGATGTATTGATGGCCGGCCCGGCCACCCCTTTCGCATGAGCGCAGTCCTGACAGATATGGATCGTCACTTTCTGTTTGTCCTTAATCTGCGTCACATGAATTTTGGCCGGTTTTTTTTTGCAAACCTCGCAAATCATGATGATTTCCTAAATCACTTCTTTACTTAAATCCACATTGTTTCACTTATCATAAATACAGACGCCGTCTCGGCAAGTCAAATCCACGAAGGCTTCCATCAAACGATGCGTGATGGGACCGGGACGCCCGTTTCCGATCGTGCGAGCATTGATGGCGGTGACCGGAACGACTCTGGCCGCGGTGCCCGTAAGGAAGCATTCATCGGCGCAGAATAAATCCGGCATCGTAATATGCCATTCCCGCCTGGGAATGGAGAGTTCCGCGGCCAGTTCGAGCACCGCTTCCCGTGTGATGCCGGGCAGCGCGCCATCCGAAATCGGCGGAGTAACGACCTCGCCATTACTCACGATGAACAAATTATCCGCCGTCGCTTCCGCGACGTAGCCTTGTGTGTTAAAAAAGATCGCCTCCGCCGCATTTTCTCGGTTGGCGTCCAACTTCGCCAGGACGTTACTCAAATAATTCAGCGATTTGACTTGTGGTGGAAGCGTATCGGGCAAATTGCGACGGATGGCGGTCGTCACCAATGCCAGGCCGTTTTCATATTGCTCTTTTGCATAGAGTTTGATCCGGTCGACGATAACCACGACGTTTGGTTTCGGGCATTTCCGCGGATCCAATCCCAAATCGCCGTCGCCGCGGCTGACCACCACGCGGACATACAGCGGATCGTCATTGTTTCTGACGTCCACGCCGTTGATTGCCGCCCACTCGCGAGCCGTTTTGCGAATTTCCTCGACGATTTCCTCTCGCGTCCATCCAATAGGTAAGTCTAATACTTTTGCCGAACGAAACAAGCGGGTGACATGACGGTCCGCACGGAATATCTTGCCGCCGTAAATTCGAATTCCCTCGAAAACGCCGTCGCCATACAAAAAACCATGATCGAAAACCGATACGTTTGCGTTTTCCCGAGAATAAAGCGTTCCGTTGATGGAGATTGCCGGGAGGGTTTTACACATTGATTTCTTTCCGCTTTCTCTGGTTACCATTAAAATATGGGATATATCACGTTTTATGTATTCTACAGTCTACCTGATACGAAAACCGTTTCCAGGGTACGAGAAATGGAGTCGGATCAGCCTTCATTTCATTTCTCCGGATTCGGACGGATCGGAGTGATATAATGGCTTCCATTTATCCGGTCGTAACCGAAGAAATAAAACGAACGTTCGGGAAACCGGTCCATCAATTCCCGATTTTTTTTACCTTGGTCCCATGCATAAAGCACGTTCGCAGCGGATAATTCCGGCGGATTCCGTATCAAATCACCCTGCGTCATCGTTCCGCTGCTAGCGCCGACAAAAACGATGGCGTGATGTAAATTTCGCCGTTCCACCAAGCGAAAAAGAGTTCTACGCTGGTATATTTGTTGGGCGAAATCAAAGGTGATCTGCGCCATCACTATTACATGAATGATGAGAATAAACAAGACTATGGTTTTCATCAGGCGTCGTTTTGCCCTGTTTTTACCATATTCCTTCAGCAAAAGGATCGCCTCGGCGGCCGGCATGGCTAGAAATCCCAACGATTCGTAATAAAAACGCGGACCATATTGATTTCCACCGTCCGAGGGATAAAAAAAGTAAACCGCCGGCAGACAGATCAAGACAGACGCCAACGTTCGGAACCATTTTTGATTGCTTTTTCGAATCAAACCGTATGCCGCAAGGATGGGCGTGAACGGGAAAGTCCAAATCAAAAGACGGCCAAGATTGAGCATGAGGTTCGATAATGCATTCGATGGACCGAAGTATTGCTCCCTGACATAATCAAACACGCGGATTTCTCGAAAGCCAAAACCGAGCCGCTCGCCGGGCATTAAAAAACGCGGCGGGACAAACCAACTTCCTGATAATTCGGCGTTATACCAAAGATACCAGCTCAACAACGGCATGGCGCCCATGAAAAAATACAAAATAAAAATAAGTTTTCTTTTCGTTTGCGAGAAGATGGATACAAACAAGACGATAGAAAGCGCCGATGCGGTCAATTCGCGAATCGTAAACGCGCCAGAAAAGAAAAAACCCGCCATGACGGCAAAAATCACTTGTTCCGACCGCAGCCAGAGCACGAAACCCGACGTCATGAGCAGAATTCCCAAAAAACAGGCGGGATGGGAGAAATACGAGGCGCTGTTGAACAGAAAAAAGGGTGACAAAATAACCAATAAAACCGTTATCCATGCGTTTCGTCGTCCAAATAGAAGCCAACTGAGAAAATAAAGAGCGGGAACCGTAAGCCCCGCAATGACAGGGTTCACGATTTGCGGATAACCGCAACGAACGCCGAGGGACAACAAAAGCGGCCAGCCCGGTGGGAAGATGGAAAATACGGTATTTTGGTAAGTATGGATGTAAAATGGAGAGAAAAATTCCTGCTGGGGCTGGGCGGGAACGGAGATCGTTCCCGCGGCAAAAATTTGTGCTTGAAAAAGGTAGGCATGTTCATCGGCCGAGTTGGGAAAATCCTGCAAAACCAATTGAGAAAGAATTAAAACCGTTACTGAAACCAACAAAAACAGCATAAACAACGCCATCGAGTCCACGTGATTCCACAACTCGCGGTCGGATGGAAAAGAACGGCTTTGCAATTTTCGAATCGCTTGTAACATTCGTACTATTACTCGCAAACGATCAAATTTTTCAAGCGTTTTTGCAGAAAATACCGCCGAGACGGCGGCGTAATATTTGTGTCGTTCGGTGTGATCAACCGATCATGATCTTTGTATATGAAAATGCGCCTGGATGGCAAGGGCAGCGTTGTTTCCCGTCCTTGTTTGGATCATTTTCATAATTCACAAAGCGACCGGTCATGACCATTTCAAAGGTTCAGCAGTGAAATAAATCCGCGAAAAGCGGAGTATACAAAGGAAAAGGGAAAAAACGAATTATGGTTTCCAGCGCGCGGGTCCTTGATGCTGCTCAGTCATTCATTTTGTCAGCCGATCGGCTTCGCGGCTTGTTTTTGATTCCCGAAATCACCGATTCGTTGCTCAACGTTGCTTCCATCGTGACGTTGCGCGATAAATTAGGTCCCAATCGCCCTATTTTTATGGGGCTGATCGGTTGTACCGGCACGGGAAAATCCACCCTGTTCAACAGCCTGGCGGAAGCGGATATCAGTGTGACCGGCTGGCGCGCCCATAACACCAGCGGACCGGTCGGTTTGGCGCATCATACCTTTTTTCAAGCGCTGAACATCGTGGAAGAGCGCATCGGACGTTTGTTGCTTACGGCCTTCGAGCGAAAAACCTATTCCACGGTCGATACGCCGCCCACGAATGGGAAACCGAACGGAATCACGCTGGTATCCACGGAAAAAAGCGCGTTTTACCAGCTCCTGTTGTTCGATCTTCCGGACATCAACACCACGGTTTCTCGCGAAGAGAAACTCGTTGCGCTGCAGCTGCAACCCTGGCTGGATGCGGTGATTTTTCTGGTCGACGATGAAACCATTTATCACCGCGATTATGAATATCCCGCGCAACTGGCGAATGAATATCAACAACATCGCTTGTGCGTCTTGAATCATCGCGGACGGGATCGCGTGGAATTGCATCATCCGGATATGCAGAATACCAAAACATTTTTCGGCGTGGATACGATTTATCTGCTCCCGTTGCTGATTGGAAAAGACCGATTCGATCAGGAACTTGCGTTTTTACAATTCAAAACCGCATTGACGCGATTGCTGCAGCCCGCGCCTGACGCGCCGCTTTTCAAACAATTGGGAGAACTGGCGCGATCGTTGGTAAAGGAAAATCAACGCCGATCGCAGGTATTCGGCCAAATGAAGAGAACCGTCGCCTCTTTGACCGATGATTTCCTCGCCAAAGATACGACGATCCCCATTGAAAACATTCTTCCCGACGATGTGATTCAAGTCTTGCGGCATTTGGGATTGAAACGCTTCGCGGTCAGCAATGCGTATCAATTTTTGCGGCGCATCGTGAATACCGGTTCGATCAAACAGAGTTTTCAACTCTCGTTCGGCGATAAGCGAGAGCAGCTGTTATCGCACGTGTTGCGACCCGACGTCGATAAATTGTGCAAGGAAATTCGCAATCGCCTCGCTCGATGCGCAGAAAAAATTGCCGCGGCGACGCGCCAAATCGATGGATACAAATCCATTCAGGAAATCGCGCCCGCGATTCGCATTTTTCCGAAAAAGGAAACCGACGAGAGTCTGGAAAATGCGGTGAGCGTGATCGTCAATGAATTCGAAAAGCGATGCAAGGAATTGATCTCGTCGGATACGCTTGCCGGTTCGGTGAAAAACGATCCGCTGGTTTCCGTCTTTTTGGCTGTCGCGCTGGTCGCCGATACGTTTACGTTGCCGGGATTCGGCAGCTGGCTGCTGGTTCCCAGCGCCTTCAATTATTTGCCGTTGGGCAAATTTGAACAGCAAAAACGCCGCTTTCAAAGACAGATTCAGGATTTGATCCGGCAACGTCTCGCGGAGATCGGCCTTGAATTGGAGGAAATCTGCAAGAATACGGTTCTGGACGAATCGGATTCGCTGATGAACGCGCTGAAAACATGTAGCGAATATCGGTAACATACCACATAAAAACGAGAGTCAAATGAACATTCAAACGCTGCGTACACAATTGGACCAACTGAATCAGGAATTGGCTCAGCTGACGGGACTCGCATCGCCGCCGCTCTCGTTTCAAGCGGGAACGGCCGAGGAGGATTCCCTGTTTTTGTATGGCATCGTCGGCGGGAAAGATGTGGGGAAAACCTCCCTCATCAATCAGCTGGCGGGCGCGCGGATTTCCATCGATACGGACATCCTCGATGAAGGTACCAAAATTGCCGTCGCGTACTGCCACAAAAATGACTTGGCCGACCTGCGAAAACGTCTGGCGATGGACATGAAGGAGCATCTGAATTTTATCTCGCACGAACGCAACGAATTGCGCAATGTGGTGCTGATCGATTTTCCCGATTTCGACAGCCGTTTCATCACCCATCGCGACGACGTGCAGCGGTTGAGCAAATATTTGCAATCGATCGTATGGGTCGTCTCTCCGCGCAAATACGGCGACCACGAATTTTTGGATCAATTGACGGCGGTGGCGCAAAGCAGCGAAAATTATTATGTGGCGCTCAATAAAATCGACCAGCTGGAACAGCGGGCGGATTTGAACACGGTGCGCAAGGAAGTGCGGGAATATCTCACGCGCGAATGCGTGAAGCGGCATGTTCCGCCTCCGCAGCCCGATCGTTTGTTGCTGATTTCGGCGCTTTCCCCTGACAAATACGATTTTCCCATTCTGCATAACCGCCTGATTCGCATCCATTCGCCGGAAGAGATCGCCAAAGCCAAAATCAAGAACCTTACGGCGGAATTCGAAAAAAACCTTTCCCGCATCGACGAACATTATTCGCTGACCGCGAAAATCGAGATGGTGGACAAGGCGCTCGACTTGATCCGCACTCGGATCGGCGATGAATTTTCCGACGATTATTGCGAAACCGTCTGCCGGCGCGTGTTGACGCTGGAACAACGGCGGCAGCGCATCGGCGGCGAGTTGTTTTCCCGCCGCGTGGAAGGTTGGCCGGTATTGCGCAGCCTTTTTTATCCACTCGCAGGTGTGGTTTCGGTCTTGAGCGGGCGGTTCGCGTCGTCGCATACACAAAAAGAGACGCCGGATTTATCGCAGGAGCTGTTGCGCTTTCAAAACCGCTCCGCTGCGGCGCGGATGCAGGACATACGCGATTGTATCGAAGACCGATTTCCACTGTTGGCGCAGGAATTCGGAGAAATGCGAGATTATGCGGAACTGCTCGATCCCGTATGCCGGGAATTGGTACGGGATCACGAAGACCGCGTGACGGAGCGGCTGGCGCAGGGCATTACCGCGCCCGGCCCGGCAAGAAAATTCATGGCCTATTTTCCGTTGATTTGGTTTCCGCTGCTGCAGCCGCTGCTCTATCAACTCATCCGTCACGAGGAAAGTTGGTTTTCGTTTGCCAGTTTCTTTGACCTGATCGGAATTCTGATTTCGCTGATCAGCGCCTCGGCGCTGCTGGTCAATTTCTGTTTTCTGCTGATCTTTTACACCGTCTGGTTGATTCTTCTCTATTCCCGCGGCGCGCGGTCGGCGTTGAAAGAGGGTCAAGAAGAATTTCGCAACAGCTGGTACGAACAATTCCTGCCGTGGCTGGCGGAGGTCTTATCGCATCCGTTGCAGGAGCTACGCTCAAAACTGGCGGAAAAATCCGATCGGTTGCAACGAATCGAACAGGAATTGAAGACGGAGATGGATCACGGCAATCGCATGAAAAAACAAGCAATTACCCGGATATAATATTCAAGAAATAGTTTTCATCCCACCCCGCTCGTTTCCGTCTTGCCTTGACGCCG
>QZKN01000118.1 GCA_003598175.1 Candidatus Omnitrophota bacterium | reverse complement strand
ATTGATAGATTCCCCATGCCTAAAAAAACTCATATATTCACTTTACGAAGTGCTAACTCATCACGGACGATTCTCCATTTCACGCTGAACCAGCACAGTTCCGTATTCGCATAGTGACGCTACAACCAGGATAAGGATGAAAGGGATCCATCATGACTTCAATGAATCGCAGAGAGTTTTTAGGGGAGAGCGCGGTTGGCGCGAGCGCGGTCTTATTGGCCGCCAACGCGGCAAGAGCGGCGGAGAATGCACCATGGCCGCCCCAAATGCCTCCGATAAAAATACATCAGGTGTATATCGGCCGAACCGGCGGCATCTATTTGTCCCGCCCGACAGCCGAAATCGAGAAATTTGAAAATTATCTTACCCAATTGGAGAATCAGCTGGGCGACGTCAAATTCGTCGGCGGCGAATTGATCCCGCCGGCCGACGCGTCAGAAGTGGTTTCCAAGCTGGACAACGCCGACGGCGTGATTTTATTCCACCTTTCCGGCCACGGCGGAGACGCGCCCAGTCAGGCCATGTCGCACATTATCGACAAAGGACTGCAAACCGCCGTGTTTTCGCAGCCGTTCAGCGGGCATGGATGGATGTATTTCCCCCGCTGGCAAAAAGAGGGGAAGAAAGTTGTGCTGTTGCCAAGCAGTGATTGGAGCGAGATCGACAAGGTCGTGAAACTGATGCGGGTCGCCCCACGCATGAAGCAAACCAAAATATTGGTCATTCGCGGACCGCAAGGCACCGCCGCCGCCTGTTCGGCCGAGCAGGTCAAGAAGCGTTTGGGCGTCGAATGTATTCCCATCACCGTCGAAGAAACCTTGAAAATGCACGAGCAGGTGGATATCAAGGAAGCGGAAGCGGAAGCGGAACGCTATTGGATCAGCAAAGCCCAAAAAATCGTGGAACCCACCCGCGACGAGATTATCAACGCCGCGCGATTCTATCTCGCAATTAAAAACCTCATGATCCGTGAAGGCGCGCACGCCGTGACCAGTTCCAACTGCATGGGCGCTCCCGCCAAAGGCTGCCTGGCGTTTAGCAAACTTTGCGATATCGGCCTGGTCGGCGCGTGCGAGGGAGATATGGATTCGACCTTGACGATGCTGATGTTTTCCTATGGATTCGGCGTTCCCGGTTTCATTACCGATCCTGTCTTCGACGTTGCGAAAAATGCGCTGATTCACTTCCATTGCACTTCGGCGACGCGGATGGATGGCCCGTCCGGCGAACGGCTTCCCTTCACGATTCGCAACCAGAGCGACAGCGAGCAGGGCGTCTCGCTCGACGTGGAAAACCGCATCGGCCAGATGGTCACCTGCGCCAAATTCATCAATCTCGACACGATGCTCCTCTCCACCGGTAAAATTTTCGACGTCACCCACGATGAACTCGGCTGCCGAACGCAATTCTGGACCGAAGTGGCCGACGCCCAGAGTATGTTCCTCAACTGGGGCGGCGGCGTGCTGGAAGGCGGCGTCATGGCGTTGCTCCACCGCGCCGTGTTTTACGGCGATCATAGCCAGGCCGTTCGCAATCTGAGCCATTTGATGGGATTCAAGGTGGTGGAGGAAGTGTGATTGCAGCGTCATCGAAGGATCTTTTCGTTACGCGATCAATACGAACGATTATCAACCGGTTGCCGCAGAGATCAAAACGGTATTCAGCAAAATGCCGGTCAAGCCATCGGGGTATTGGCGATTGCATTCGACGAGATCGTGGATTTATATTTTATAATATGCAACATCTCTTTTCCCCATTAACAGGCCGGGGACGCTGATATCCTCATCGATCTCTTCCCAATGAATGCCAGTCCCATTGCCGCTTAATACGTATTTGTCTCGTTGAGATGGACTGGCGTGAAGAAGTCGGGGAAAAAATTCCAATGGAACGGAGAGCTGCCGTCCATCCGTAAAATTCACCCACATATTATATTGATCAAACCAGACGTTTGTAGCCGAGGCTTCAAACGTTAAAGTGCTCATTCCATTTGCTCCTGATCAACTCTTCATTTTCCGCAATTCGGTGGTGAAATTGATGCAATTCCTGACTTTTGAATCCATAATTATAGTCCAAAGAAATCATTGGATCGAGCCAAAATTTGGCGCGATTCTCGTCTTTTTGAATATGGCAAGGTTCCCAAGGATCGCCTTCGCTTGCTCTTGTCGCCCCTTCAATCATAAAATACTTCCACCACCGTCGGATCAATCAAGTTCTTGAGCGCTACACATTCCTTCTCGGCTTGGAAATCGTTGTGGGATTTCCCGTTGACGGCGCAGCGCGTCATTCGTTTTCCTTCCGGATGGCGAACGCGCGCCAGAATTCGTTTCGGCTGATTCCGTAGCGGCGGGGTGATTTTCATGGTGATATACCCGTCCGCCACGTGCGATTCCAATTCCATTGACATTTTTCCGAAATAAGTCGCCGCGTTCTCAATGCCGATTGTTTGCCCGTCGACCAGCCAATAGCGCGGAATCGCCGCGCCCAGCCATAACTCGTCCCCTCTTTCCATTACGAACATCAATCGTAGCCAGTAGGTGGAATTGGCTTCGTCCGACGCTTTGTAGTGATCTCCCCGCCAGTCGCCGATGTTCGGCAGGGCGTGTTCGGTCATCATGCGCGTGTCGGGAAAGTAACTCGCCGCGAAGGCGTTGAAGTAGGCGCGCAAAAAGTGTTTGGGCTCGTCGCGGTATAAGTAGGGAATCGGATTGCAGAGCAGATTGGCCTGCATGGAAATGCCGCCGTGACTGAACCACAACCGGTCAAAATCCGAACCCTGTAAGTTATAGCCGTATTGTTCGGAAAGATATAAATTATCTTCGAAATCCTTGATAATCCACGTCGAGATGGGATCCCACGGCTCCAACACGCCACAGCGGATCAAATGAATGGCGCCTTCCAGCGTTTCCGTCAGCCAGCCGAAGGATCGTCCGCGTCGATGCGCTTCCGACGGGACGTGCGGAATCCAGCTTCCATCCCGCAGGCGCACCACCGGCGAGCGGCGCATCGCTTCCGTAAACGCCGTCAGGATATCCTGCCGATAGGCTTCCGCCTCTTCCCGGAGATGCAATCCTTCTTCCTGTCCGTCCGCAGCCAAAGCCGCCGCCGCATTGTGGAATCCCCACCAGGTGTAGATATTTGTCGAGAGCCAGGAACGCCAGTCGCCGATATCCTCCAAGCTACCCGCCGGCAGCAATCCTTTTTCGATCGCGCGGATCGGCGTTTGAGCCGCCATATCCGTCGTTCTTTTACGCTCTTGGATAATCCACTCGCAAGCTTTCACGATGAAGGGTCTGGCGTGGGATAACCAGGCGGAATCGCGGGTGTACCAATAATGTTCTCCCATGCACCACAACACCCAGCCGTGATGCTGATTGTAGCCGCCGTGTTCGTAGCCGCCGGCGCCGTAGAACTGGCCTTCCGTGGTCGAAAAATCTCCCGGCAATCCCACCGTGCCCTGATAATGCAGCCATGTTTCCAACGCCTGTTCGGCGCGCTGGTGAAATCCACGGCGGTCGAGGTCGCTGATCATCATGCAGGATTCGTTGCTATAGACGCCGTAACCAAAGGTTCCGACTTTCGCCATATAGCGGTCGCTCACTCCCACTTCCCGTTCGGTGTTGATCAATAAGTGAGAAACGTGGGCATTATAAAAGTCGTTGATCATGGGTTCGGGAGTGGTAATCCGCGTTCCCGCTCGTACGCGAGAGCGCCAGTAATCCCGCACCGCATCGAACGATTCCTGCCAATGCAATCCGCGAAGGCGGTTCCACTCTTGTTCTTCATTCAACGTAATATAGGGAATGGTCAGTTCGAGCACATCCGTTTGTCCCAATTTCGGCAATACCGTTCGGAATGCGAGCGTTGTATCGCCCACCTTCCAACCATGCTCTCCTTTCGCGCTCGGACAATGCCAACGCAAACGGGGCAACGGGCCGGATGGTGAATCCGCCTCGATTCTGTCTCCCCGCACGACCAGTGTTTCGTTGTTCTTTCCGTGCGTAATCCGAATCGCCAGATTGACTTCACTGTTGTTTTCCATCTCCGTCATTCTCTCGATTTCCAGCCGCATCATCAGAACCAGCGTATCGTCCGCCCAGATTTGACCGCCGGCAGCGGGCACACCCATCAGAGGGATTACGAATGCTGTTTGTGTATAACGGATTCCCTCCTTCTCCCATTTGGCGTGCACAATCGGGAGGCAGCCTTTCTCCAAATAGCGTTCCACCGGATCCGATCCGGGCAATCCCAAACGATACTGAATCTCGTTTCCTTCCCACAAGCAACGATCGGTATCTTTTCCCCGCAAGTTGGATATCCAGTTGTTGATACATGCCACGTTTCCATGTTCATCGACGCGAAAATGCTGCCGTCCTCCTTCAAAGCTCAAGGGAATGTAATGAGGCGCTTTCGGCGGCATATCGTTCCAGGCCTGCGTGAACGTTTGTTCGGACATGGCTTGTACGCGGGAATAGATGTCTTTATTCTCATTTGCGCTCCAGTTTTGGAACGCCGATGCGTAGGTTGCCGGTTCTCCCGCAATGCGAATCAACACGCCAAAATCAGGTAGGAACATGTGTTTCCAGGTAAGCAGGTCGGATACGGAAAACGAAAATTCCGCTTGACTGGCGCGAACGGTAATGATCGTTTCGTCGAACGAGTTGTATGCTTGCGTATCGGCATATCGGATTTGCGCCCGAATGCCATCCCTTCCATCCGAGACTGTCGATTTCCAGGAATAATCCGTCTCTACCCGCATATTGCTTCCAGTCGACAACGGTTCGATTTTCGTGATTTGTCCGTTAAAGGCTTGTAGATGTCCTTCCCAGTTTTCGCCGGGCGCGGACGTTCCTCCCCATTCGATTTCCACCTCCACCGATTTCCAGATCGAATGGGTATACGCCAGCAGCGAGGTGATTTTGGGCAACGCATGATCGGACAAAAGCCGTAATTTTAATGTGGAGCGATAGGTTGCGGTAAAGTCTGTCAGATCGGGAAATTCGTTGGCGTTGACGGGATTGAAGGTGTAGACGAACTTGTGATCCTCAATTTCGAGGCGGCAATCCGCCGATTTCCATTCGCCTTGAAACCAGTCGCCAATGTTCAGCCAGCCCGAACTGCCCGCGCCGGAGGGTTGATCGCGGGGAATCCGCCGTTGCGGCCAGGTGGAATGCCAATACTGCAATTGGATCGATTCCGCCTTTGGCATTTCCTTTTCAAATTGAGCCACGACGCGAAAAATATCCCGAGAGTCCTCCCACATCATGCCATAATCCTTGCCATCCGTTTCCCATTGCGTCACGAAGCCAAAGGGAGCGACATCCGTTTCCGAACCGACCTGTTCCGATGTGGACAATTTCGCCGTTCCCGCCCCAACCAGCAGAATCAGCAACATTATTATTTTCGCATGCAAATGCAGCCGTTTGTTTACACTGTTTTTATTCGTGTAAATTTCGTTCATCATGATTTGAATCTCCCCTTTGCCTTATGAATAGAAACAAGTCAGTTTACACAGGTTCTTTTCTTCTCCAAGACTAGTCCGGGAGTTGGTGGAAACGCTGTTGCATGAGCGCCGTGGGGAATTGCTGCAAGGGCAGAAAAACTTTGCTCTTGCCACTCACGATCCAATAAATATAATTATTTTAGTAATATCATAAAAATGCAAAGCGATTGATCCAGACAAGGATGTCCGCACTTTAGCTTTTTCGGTGAAATTGAAATCATTCAGTGAACTGAGTTTTATTACCGGGACATGTTTGAATGTTCTCCGCAACCATGAATCATGGTTTGATCATCGTGGATTCATGGAATTATTTTGTTGGGCGCCTAACGATTTGTTTTTCCAGGGCAATTCGTTTGGGGCGACTACGTTTGTTTGCAGGTGGGATTCGCATTGCTCATCGCCACCCTACGACTTGCGTCCCTGGCTGGGGGCATCGGTCCGCCTCGAAGCGATTCATTTTCCTCGACGCGAGGTTCTACCGGTCTCGTGACGAGTGATTCCAGGCAGGAGCGGCAGGACGGTCCGGGATCGGAACGCTTGAGCAACGGGAAGAAAGATGAGAAACTGCTGTTACATTGCTTGTTTCATTTCTGGAGACACTGCTTTTCGTCAATGAAAGGGAGAAAGAAAATGAATCTGCGGAAAATCACCTGGAGATGTCTTTTTGTTGTTCTCGTTTTTTGTATATTGGGAGTAAGTGCGGAGGCGAAATCCAAACGGGACTATAACGGACCCTATGCCGGCGAGTATTTGAATCGGGTGGCGTTTCCCTTGGGGGGAATCGGAGCGGGGATGGTTTGTTTGGAGGGCGCGGGGGCTTTGTCGCACGTATCCGTTCGCAACAAGATGGATATTTTCAACGAGCCGTTCGCGTTTTCCGCTTTGTGCGTGAAGGGAAAAACGAATGTGGCGCGTATTCTCGAAGGGCCGGTTCCCGGTTGGAAGGTGTTCGGCAATCCGGGCACGGGCAACGGAGCGGGCAACCGCACGTATGGTTTCCCGCGATTCAAGGAAGCCGAGTTCCTGGCGCGATTTCCGTACGGGACGATCGATTTGAAGGATCCGAACGTTCCGCTGAAAGTTCAAATCGTCGGGTGGAGTCCGTTCATTCCCGGCGACGTGGATAACTCGAGTCTGCCGGTGGGCGCGCTGGAATATCATTTTCGCAATCCGACGAATCACGCGATTGAAGCGGTGTTTTCGTTTCACACCACGAATTTCATGAAAATCGGGGATAAGGGCGACTCCATCCTTTCCATCCCCAACGGATTCGCGCTGTGGCAGAATGGAACAGAAGAGAATCCGGAAAATGAAGGCGCGTTCGCGGCGTTCGTCGACGACGGCAGTACGGTTGTCGATCATTGTTGGTTTCGCGGCGGATGGTTCGATGCGCGCACGTTGGTTTGGGAAGCGATTCAAAAGGGGGAATCGATCGCGAATCCCGCGCAAGCCGGCTCCAGTCCGGGCGCATCGCTCTACACGCCGTTCACAGTGCAACCGCGTGAAGAGAAAGTTGTTCGGTTGTTATTGTGTTGGTACGCGCCCAAGACGAATATCCGTTTCGGGGAGGATCGAAAAGACGAGTCCTGTGATGAAACCTGCGAGTGCGCCACATCAAAATTCCACATCCCGTGGTACGCCGGGCGGTTCGGCAGCGTCAGCGAAGCGGCGGACTACTGGCGACAAAATTTTGACGAATTGCGTAAAAAGAGCGCCTTATTTCGCGATACATTTTATGACGCCACGCTGCCGGAGGAAGTGATCGAAGCGGCGGCGGCCAATCTGACCATTTTGAAATCGCCGACGGTGCAGCGGCAGACAGACGGGCGGTTGTGGTGTTATGAAGGCTGCCACGATTTGGGCGGGTGTTGTCACGGTTCCTGCACGCACGTATGGAATTACGCGCAGGCGATCTGCCATCTGTTTCCGAGTCTGGAACGGAGCCTGCGGCAGACGGAATATCACGAAAGTCAAAGCAAGGAAGGATTGCAGGCGTTCCGCGCCGGATTGCCCATCCGCCCGGTATCCGCGTTTTGGGGACGGGCGGCCAGCGACGGGCAGTTGGGCGGCATCATGAAAGCCTACCGCGAATGGCGCATTTCCGGCGACACGATCTGGTTGAAAACGCTTTGGCCGAAAATCAAAGAAAGCCTTGCCTATTGCATAAAAACCTTCGATCCGCGGGAAAAAGGCGTGCTGGAGGAGCCTCATCACAATACGTACGATATCGAATTTTGGGGGCCGGACGGGATGTGCAGCAGCTTTTATCTGGGCGCGCTCTCCGCCGCCATTGAAATGGGCAAGGAAATGGGGGAGGACGTTTCCCATTATCAAACGCTGCTGGAAAAAGGAAAACAGTATCTGGAAACACAGTTGTACGATGGGGAATATTTCATTCAAACCATCGCGACGGAAGGGCTGAACGAAGAATTCAAGCCGCTGGATGTTTCCAACAACGGGCCGGGGTATGAAGACATCATTCAGAAATTGAATCACCAGGGACCCAAATATCAATACGGCAACGGCTGCATTTCCGACGGCGTGCTCGGATTTTGGCTGGCGCACATGTGTGGTTTGGATGGAAACATCGTGGATCGCGAGAAAATCCGCAGCAATCTGTCGGCGATCTACAAATACAATCTCAAACATGATCTCTCCGAACATGCCAATCCGCAGCGCCCGTCTTACGCGGTCGGGAATGAAGGCGGCCTGCTGCTTTGCACCTGGCCGAAAGGGAATTCGCTGTCCCTGCCCTTCGTCTACAGCAATGAAGTGTGGACCGGCATCGAATATCAGGTTGCCTCGCATCTCATGCTGGAAGGATTCGTGAGGGAGGGGCTGGATATCGTGCGCACCTGCCGCGACCGGTACGACGGTCGCATTCGCAATCCCTTCAACGAATACGAGTGTGGCCATTGGTACGCCCGCGCCATGTCCAGTTATGGAATGCTGCAAGGACTGACCGGCGTTCGTTACGACGCGGTGACAAAGACGCTCTTTATCGATTCGAACGTGGGGAAGAATTTCCGTTCGTTTTTATCGACGGAAAGCGGATTCGGGACGGTGGGTTTGAAAAACGGGAAACCGTTTGTCGAAGTGAAAATGGGAGCGATCGATATCGCGAACTGTGTCGTTTCCGGAAAAGCGATGGATATATAAGCGTCTCTTGATGATAGAATGGAAGCGTAAGAATGTTATTGTGATATAAGCAATTATTGCTACCGTTCTCGTAACGGCAATGGAAATTTGATTGCAAAGAATTTTGGAATGCGGAAAAGAAAAACAACTTGGGGATGAAGATTATGAATGTGAAAGAGAATGCAAAACAGGTAATCGAATCACTACCGGAAAGCGTAACGATGGATGATATAATACATGCTTTGTATGTAACCATCAAGTTTGGAAAAGGCGAACGTGAAATCCACGAGGGAAGAGGAATTTCTCATGAAGACGCAAAGAGAAAAATGGAGCAATGGTTGAAATAATTTGGTCGCCTACTGCTTTATCGGACGCTGATTCTATTGCAGAGTACATTGCGAGAGATTCCGTTGAACGCGCCTTTCTATTTGTGAGACGTCTATTTGATGCGGTTGAACATTTGCAGGATTTCCCCTGTTCCGGTCGAATCATTCCGGAAATAAACGATGCGAATTGCCGTGAGATTATTTATGGAGCATATCGTATCATGTATCGAATAGAATATGAACAAATTTGGATTACCGGGATCATTCATGGCGCGCGTGAGTGGAAAGCAGGTTCGTGACATTTCATTTCGGTCGATCCTTGCTTTTCATGATGGGGACGGACCGGCGGGAATTCTTTTCCGCCATGATTGGACAATCAAGGGTACAATTCCCATTGCCCGGTCGAAGAGACCGGTTGGTCGGTGTAGATTAACGTTTCTTCGCCGGAGATGAAATCGAACAGATAGTTGGCGAAATGCGTCCATTCCCCCGGTTCATTGTCTTGACGAAACTGGTAAAAATCAAAGACGCCGTATTCCCGATCTCCGCCTGCATCGAACATGAAATTCGACATGACGCCAATGATGGAATATTGGTTCGTCACCGCGGATATGACATCAAGAATCTGTTGCAGGTCGGGAGTCGGTTCCCAATCCAGACCGGAAAAAATCGTGAAATACAGCCACGCCGCCTCGTACGCGGCGACATCGGAGGCGCGGGGAAGGCCGCCTAGACGGTTCGTCATTTCATGAAAAAACGCATAGTCGGACACCATATACACCCACCCCATTTTGATGGACATGATGGATGCCGTAAAATGAGCCCTGTCGGCGAAAGCTGCCGCTCCCGCATTCTGTGCAATGATGGAATTCAAAGCTGTGCTATCGGTTCCGAACCAACGCAAACCGGCGAGGATGGAATTTTCCGGTATGGCGCTCATGATGTCCGCCGCTTCATCATACGAGACGAGAACAATGGCGGTTGCATTCCGGTTTTGCGCGGGAATTATGGCTTCCAATTGCTGTATGATTGGTGTGAAATCAGTCGTATTGACATCATATGGAACGCCGTCAACCGCAGGATTTCCCAAAAGTTCAAAGGATGATTTGAAATCCTGATAAAAACCGGCTCCATACGTATCATTGCGATACAACACGACGGCCTGGGTATAGTGTTGATCCATGATCAACGCGGCCAGCGCTTTGGATTGTTTCCGGTCGTTCAGCATGAGGCGAAAAATCGTATCCTCCCGGTTTAAGGACGAAGCGGTGCTGGTGGGCGAAATGATGATCATCTCATTTTCCACCGCATAGGCGGAAACGCTTTCCAATTCGGCGCTGGTTAAAGGACCGATCACGAAACGAATCCCCTGGTCATGCAATTGCATGATTTTTTGTAAGGCGATGGCCGGATCGGACTCTGTGTCTTCGACGATCAATTCGATGGATGAATGGGGAGTATAATTGTTGCGTAAAATCGCATTGATTTCCTCATAGCTGGTTTGTAATGTGGAAAGAATTCGTTGTCCGGTTTCCGCATAGGAACCGGTTAACGAGAGCAAGACGCCGATTTTTGCGGTTTTATCCGTTCCATCCCAATAGAGGGCTTTGTCAGAGAATTCGACATGAGTCAAACTGCCATCGTCGTAGGTAAAGCCCTTATACGATCCCACTACCGCCCAGGTTCGGTTCGGATCGAATTGAAACAGGCAATACATGATATCCGAACAATCCCCATTTTTATCAAAACTTATATTTCCCTTCAAACCTACATATATCTGAGAGAGGAGCGATAATTCTTCTTTCAAATTTGCAGGAGAATGGAACTGGATCATGGCGCTGAGCCAAAGAGCGTCGAAAACACCGGCGATGATGGTTTTATTCGGAGCGCTCATGATTGGGTAAATTTTGAGTAATAGAATTTCATCGGAGATGGAAAACGGAGCAAACGGATGACACCAGGCGATTGTACTGGAGACGGAAGCGGTAAATTGCACCTGCGCGGCGAACGTCGCCGCGATCCCATCCTGGGCGATGAGTGGATTTTCCGCCGTGGTGTCGGTCCCGAACCAGCGGAGATTTTTGAGGAGGTCATGATTCGACGCCGTTTGGAAAATGGGGATGATTTCATCGAAGGATACGGCGAGAATCCCAATACTCGCCTGCGGTTTTTCCGCAAGCGCGGTTTGCGCCGCATGGTTTACCTGGGTAATCACGTCTTGGAAGTTCGTCGTGGTTCCGTCATAAAAAATGGGATCGGACATTGTTCCGATTTCCTGAAAATTGGTTTGAAACGCTTCAATAAAATCGCGTCCGTATTGATCATTGCGCACCAGGGGGATTATGTGCTCCACACCCTTGGCTTGAATAAACGTCGCCAACGCCAGAGTTTGATACAGATCGCTGGTGGTGATGCGAAAAATGTGATCATCAAGCGACAAGGAGGGCGCCGTGCTGGTGGGAGAAATCAAAATACAATCATGCGCATCAGCGTAGGATTTGACGCCCCACACTTCCGCGCTCGAAAACGGCCCGATGATCATCCGGATACCTCGCTCCACCAACGATTGCAATTTGAGCAAAGCGATTGCCGGATCGGATGCGGTATCTTCGATCACGATTTCCAGATGGACTCTCGGGTAGACGGTTTCAATATCGGTTTCCGTGACTTGCAGCGTGACTCTTGCCGTTTCTCCCATGCTGGAAAGAGAGCCGGTCAGAGGAAGCAGAGCGCCGACGGTAATGGTGACATCCTCTTCCGGCGCCGGATAAAGAGTTTGAGTAACACCCATTCTTGAACTCATTTGCAGGAAGATCGACAGCAAAATAAAGCAAAAAACAATCCATCGGAAGCTGTTTTTTTTACGCATCAGCGCACTCCTTTTAAATTCATCATAGATATATTCGTCGGGTTGATGACAAATACATAATATTTGTTCATTTTTAGGATTCAATGCTTCGGTGGAACCTTGTGATTCGCAAAATGGATTTTATCTGTCCATCATGGTCTCCATGGCTTCAGTAATCACTTCGTTCATACTTTTCCCATGCGCTTCGGCAAAGGAAGCGATTTTTCGGTGGAGTTCCGGCTTTAATCGCACCACGAATTGGCCGGAATATGTTCGTTCCGGTTCGCGTCCGGTTTCTTTGCAGGACAATAAATAATCGTCGACGGAAACACGAAATTCCCGTTCCAAATCCTCGACGCTGCTTGCATGAAAATTAACCATATCGCGTATGCCGGTAATCCGACCGTGAAATTCCTTGATGGACTCATCATATACTATTCGGGCATGATAACCTTTATACTTCATGGCCGGATCCCTACCCCTTCTAAAAATTCCCGCACATCATGAATAGCCATTTTCCCCATTTCTTTTTTCGGATGAGGCTTGTGTGTATGAAACATTCTTCCCTGCAATATGAACCGCACTCGCGAACCCTCACGTTCTTGCATATCTGCGCCTAAAGCAATGAGTAATGACGCTACATCGGCAAAAGATATATTTGCCGGAACGGGATGAGCAAAAATGCTTTTCAGAGTTTTTTCATGCTTGCCACTGAGCTGTTTCATTTCGTTGATAGTATCATAATATGATACTTAGTGAAAGAGAATAAGAACGGTAATCATGCGATCCCCTGTCCGAATCACCATGAAGCGCATGATCCCCATGCATGAAACGCGATTTTCTTGATGCCGATGCAACAAAGTATGAAGAGAAAGAGGTTCATCTTGCATCCAATGGTAAAAGGGCGCTTCCTTGATGAAAAGGAAAGCAGTTTATACAATGAAATATGCGCCAATTCAATGATCCGGGGAGCTAGGTCTGTGGTTCGTGTACTACTCGACATGTGTGTGGCCGATATCGAAAGTCCTGCGGATATCTATCAGGACGAGAGCAGGAAACGTCTGCTGATGAAAAAGGGCGTTCCGCTAACCGAAAAGGCAAAACGCCTGCTGATCCAGAACAAAGTCAAGTATCTCGACTTTCCCTTGCCTTTCGAAACCTTCAATCCACCCCCTTATACGTTCAGCCGGGATACCGAAAGCGCTGTCTTTTGTCTGATACGCAACACGTTTCTTGCCTTCAAGGAGGATGCTATCGGCGATCCGCTCGAAATTCGGAAAGAAGCGTATGATATTCTCGCCCAGGCGGCGATGGAATTCCGGAAACTCATTCGCACCGAACGTCCGATCGACGACACGCCGCCCAAACGGCACGCCAAATCCGTTATTCATCTACGCACGGTCGGGGCGCTGGAGGATTATCTCTTTGAACATGCCAAAAATGTGGCGTTGACGTGCATCGCGCTCGGTTATGATTATTTCAGCGAATCCGAGCACTTATTGGCCGATCTGCATAAGGTTGGCGTGGCCGGCATGTTTGCCGATATCGGCATGATGAAGGTTCCTGCACGGATATTAAAAAAAGAAGGCGAATTGACGGACGAGGAGTGGTCTATCGTTCACAATCATCCCAAAACCAGCGCCGAATTCGTTAATTCCATGTTTCGGCAGAAAGATTTCATCACGTCAAAAATCGTTTTATGGCATCACGAACGACGGGATGGCTCCGGTTATCCCTCGGAAATAAGTGGGCAGGAGCTGGAGCCGTACGTTCCACTTCTGGCCGTGGCCGATTCGTATTTCAGCATGACTTCCAAGCGATATTTTCGTTCCTCAAAAAATCCATTCGACGCCATTTTTCATTTGAATGCGAATGCCAAGGCGCTTTATAACGAGAGAGCCGTTCAATGCATGAACTACCGCATCGCGCCTTTTCCCATCGGTTCCGTTGCCCGGTTTGCTGCCAATAAAGCTATTCACATTGTCAAATTGGACAACACGCCGTTGGAATTCAAGGATATACGCATTTTTACGAAGGGGAAACGCGAAGAACTTTACAACATCCCTAAAACCGTGTGTTCCTTCGTTCCACGAAAAACTCCCAAGCCGGTTCCGACGGTGGAAATCGGCAGCCATCTCGACAAAATCGAGAATCCCATTGATACGTTCGATTTACTCGCCCTATACGGCTATACCTCAAATTCAAAAGAGTAAGCCGTCCCTTCCGATACTTATAGACCGGTGCGACTCCATTTTTTTCCCTTCCGCTGTTCTTATGCAAGGTTTTGCGCTACCTTCCTTCTCATCGATAAATTCATTTTTTTGAAAACCGGAAATAACCATTACATTTTGGGCGTATGTTTCGTTAGAGAATGCAGAGTTAAACCGGTTGAACGTGTGATTCATGCAAGCGGGACGCTTGCTTTACCCCTTGCCTTTTTAATTTATTTATGGATGGTCAGTCGTTGCCATATGATCGACACGATACAATTGAACCTTCTTCCCGGCGAGCCGGGCGTGTACATCATGAAAAACGCCCGGCAGGAGGTCGTCTATGTCGGCAAAGCCATCGACATCCAAAAACGAGTGCGATCCCACTGCCGCCGTCAACACGGACGCTACGCCTCGCCGTTCGTCGAACTCGTGGAAACCGTCGAAACGGTGATCACCGACAGCGACGTCGAGGCGCTGCTGCTGGAATACAATCTGATCAAAAAACATAATCCTCCGTTCAACGTCAAATTAAAAGACGACAAGCGGTATCCATACATCAAATTAACCATGCAGGAGGATTTTCCGCGCGCATATTTGACGCGCACGGTAGATGCAGACGGCGCGCGCTATTTCGGACCCTACCCGCACGTGACGCAGGCGCGGCGGACTCTTGCCGCGCTGCACGAAATCCTGCCGATTCGCACCTGCAAATACGATTCGCAGGATTTGTTGGGAGTTCGGCCCTGCCTGGAATACGAAATGGGGCGTTGTTGCGCGCCCTGCGGGCAGATCGTCAGCAAAGAGGAATATGCGCTGCTTTGCCAGGGCATCATCGAATTTCTGCAAGGCCATTCCGAAACGGTCATCAAACGGCTGCAGGATCGGATGCGGGATTGCGCGGAGGTACTGCTGTTCGAAAAAGCCGCGTTTTATCGCGATATTCTCGAAGCGGCGCAGCAATTCGCTCACCGCCAGAAAATGATGCGGCAAACGGTGGAAAATCAGGATTTCGTCGGGTACGGACGAATTCACGACATCGCCTGCACGGCGGTGATCCGCCGGCGGGGCGGACGCGTGGTCGGCGCTTCCCGTCATTTCCTCGCCGACGTTTCTCACGCGGATATTCAGGAAATTCTGAATGCATTTCTGGAACAATTTTACCCGCAGAATATCGATATCCCCAAAGAAATATACCTTTCCGCAACCGTCGGCAGCGAACGGCTGCGAATCCTGGAAAAATGGCTGTCGCTGATTGCGGGAAAATCGGTGACGATCAAAATCCCGCAGCGCGGCATGAAACATGCCATGCTGCAGCTGGCGGAAAAGAACGCCGCCCATTACGCGGAACAGCATTATCGCAAATTACACGGAGTCAAACGCAACGTTTCGAAAGAAGTGATCACGCTGCAGGAATCGCTGAAATTGGAAATCCTCCCCCTGCGCATCGAAGGATACGACATTTCCAACACGCAGGGGGACGAGGCGGTGGGTTCGATGGTGGTGTTTCAGGACGGCAAACCGTTCAAATCGGGATACCGCCGATTCCGGATTAGAGGCGTGGATCAGATCAACGATTTCGCGATGATACAGGAAGTGCTGCGCCGCCGATTTCTGCATGGCGCGGAAGAAGAAGCGGAAAAGCAAAAATTCGCGGAATCGCCCGACCTGCTTCTCATCGACGGCGGCAAAGGGCAATTGAATGCGGCGTTGGAAGTGTTGGACGAATTGGAGATTCGCCATTTCCCCATCTGCAGCCTGGCCAAGCGGGAAGAGGAAATCTATCTGCCCGGCCTGGCGACGCCGATTCGGCTGGATCGCCGCAATGCGGGATTGCGGCTGTTGCAGCAGGTGCGCGATGAGTCGCACCGCTTCGGAATCGCGTATCATCGCAAATTACGAGGGCAAAAATTCAAAAAAAGTCTTTTACGGGATATTCCGGGAATCGGTCCGGCGAAGGAGCGCGCGCTGCTTCAGCGATTCGGATCGCTGGAGGGATTGCGCGCCGCCTCCGTGGAGGAGATGACGTCGCTGCCGGGAATCAAGGCGGAACTGGCCGGACAAATTTTGCAGACCATCAAAAAAAGAAATGAATAGGATTGGTTCATTGACTCGTGAATAATATTCGCATCGTAACCGATTTATGGAGAAAAAGACCGCGACTGATCAACAATCCGGTCATTCATCGCGAACTGGTAGACCGCCTGCGCAATCGGGCGTCCTTTTTCTTTCTCGGCCTGTTTCTCGTCGTGGGGTATATCACATTTTTGTTGATCTGGTTCGAATATTTGCGTAGCTACACAAACCCCCTGCGATGGGAAAGGTATTCGCGCGAGTTGTTTATGGTTCTGAATTTCGTATTGGGATCCGCGATCGGTTTGATCGTTCCGCTGGTCAGCGCGAGCTCGATCAATTTGGAATACGAACAAAAAACGTGGGAACTGCTGTCCACGACGCCGTTAAGCCTTCTCTCGATTTTGGCGGGGAAATTTGTATCCTCGGTTTTTTTCATATGGATCCTGCTGCTTTCTCTCCTCCCCATTTACGGGATTTGCATTACGATGGGAGGCGTTTCACCGCAGGAAGTCATTGTATCGGTTTTGCTTTTTACCGAAATCATCGTGGTGATCGGGTTGATCGGCATATGTTGTTCGATTCATTGGAAGCGGACCATTCATTCCATCACCGCCGCTTACTTTTTTGGATTTCTCTATATGTTAGGAATCTCATTCTGCCGCGTATTTTTCGGCGAACTCGGTTTGTGGAAGCAGGATTTCGGCCCGGAAATGGCGCTTTCTCCCGCGGTAATCGCGATTGTCTATTTTGTCAACGAACGGTTGCCGAATGAAGTGGGAAATTGGGTGCGGTTATATCCCTACCATGCTCATATTTACATGAACCTGGCCGTCGTCGCCTTTCTCACCCTTCTTAGCGCCGTTTGGTTATCTAAAAAAACAAAGAGTGAATCCGAGCAGACCAAAAGCAAATTTTCCATTCGTTTTTGGTTCCCTCGCCTACCGATTCTCTTCAAAGACAAACGCTGGATTTTTCGCGACCGGCAAAATCCGGTTTATTTGAAGGATTTGCGCGAGTTGTTCGGCGAATCCTACTCCCGACTTTTGCGTTCCACATTGATTTACCTGGCGTTGGGTTTTCTCGTACTTCTCCAATTTGATATGTTTGGCAACGATTGGGATATCGGGATGGCGGCCTATGCCACTCTTCTTACGCCCTTACTCGTTTTACCCTTCGCGGCCAACAGTTTTCGCGGCGAACGGGATCGGGACACGTGGGACATTCTTTCGACCAGCACGCTAACGACGAGGAAGATCGTTCGGGGAAAATTTTTTGCGGGATTTATTCAGTTCAACTGGAAATTCTGGGCTTTTTACGGTTTGTTGTTCGTCATCGGTTTTTTCTTATCCTTTTCGACTTATCCCATCACGCCTTCCGACCAGCAATGGAATCAATATCTGCGCGCAGAAAAGCAACGGGAAATGTTATACGTCAGTGTGTTTCTCTGTTATGTTTCCGCCTGTTTTTATTTGAGCATGGGGATGTATTTTTCCACGCGAATTCGAAAAACCGTAACCGCCTATGCCATTCCCTTCACCACCACGTTGATGATTCTGATCATCCTCCCTTTTTTCCTGCTCATGATGCATGAAATTTTTAACATTCCCGTTCGCGAGAAGGATTGTTATCCTTTTATGGGGATCATTTCTCCCTTTTATCTCATTTTGTTGCAGGATGAATTGTCGCGGGGAATATGGATATCTATTCTCCTATTTCAAGCCATTTGGATGGGCGCCGCCTCCTACCTTTTTATGGGATTCGTTCGAAAGCAGGTGGAATCGGAAGGGAAATAGGAGAAGGCCGGCGTGACCTTTTTCTGTAGACCCTTGACAAATTGCAATCAAAACCGGGATAATCCTTCTGAAGTGGAAAACACATTTACGCATTCTATCGCATCGTTCGCATGTCTGATGGTGGAATCGTATGTATTCTGATTCAGGGTGATAATCAGGTTCGATTATGGGCGATTTTTCATTCACCGAAGATGATCTTGAAATCATTCAGGAAGAGGCCGAGGAAACCGAGTCTTCCATTATCCGCTCGTTTATCGGTTCCGATGTGTATATGGAAGGGCGATTGGATATTCGGCAGGGGATCGAGATTTCCGGGTATTACAAAGGCGACCTGACGTCTCATACGTTGTGTATTTTGGTGCGCGGCAAAGTCGAGGGGAAAATCGATTCCTTCAATGTCATCATCGAAGGCGTCGCCAATGTGGCCATGACCGCCCGCAAGCGATTGGATATTCGCAAGGGCGGCAGGTTTGTCGGCTCGTTGCAAACACAGCCGGAAGTCATCACTCTCTCCGAATACGCCACGTTTGGCGAAACCGACGAGGTTGCCCAGGGATTCCGCAAGGAATACGTACGCGACCGCTCCTTTTCCAAACCGGAAAAACCGAGTTAATCCGCAATGACGATTTCCGCCAGAACCGGCAAGTGATCCGATGGATATCTGCCGTCGTATTGGTCATCCAAAATCTGATGGGAGAGAACAGAAATTCCGTTCCGTATAAAAATATAATCGATCCGACTTTCATTGGGGCCGATTTTCGTCCATCCTTCCGCGCCGGATGTGGAAGCGGTGGGACCCCGGTGAACGGTTTTGGATACGTACCGCGCATCGATCAAGTCGGATTCGGAGTCTTTTCCCGCCAATATCTCATACGGTTTCGAGTTTTCCCGTGTGTTGAAATCGCCCGTAAAGAAAGTCGGCGCGTCGCCCGCGATGGCCTTGATTTTTTTCCACACGAGCTGGGCGCTTTCCTCCCGCGCTTTTTGTCCGCGATGATCGAAATGGGTGTTGAAATGATAGAACTCGTGATCGGTTTTCAAGTCCTTGAATTTTCCCCACGTCACAACCCGGGTGATTGAGGTATCCCACGACTTGCTGCCCGGAATTTCGGGGGTTTCCGCAAGCCAGAAGGTATTGGTTTGCAGAAGTTCAAATTGTTCTTTGCGATAAAAAATCGGGGAAAATTCCCCTTTTTGCCATCCGTCATCACGTCCGACGCCAATCCATGCATAGTTCGGCAGCCGTTCGGCCAGATCGTCGATTTGCCCTTTCAGCACTTCCTGCAGACCGGCAAAATCGGCTCGGTGCTTCGCGCCGATCATCTCGGCCACATGATCTTTCCGATTCGGCCAGGCGTTGATTCCATCGCCGGGATTGTTGTAACGAATATTATAAGACATTACGCGAATCGCCTGCGGTTCTTCCGCGGTAACCGAAATGGTGGACAACCCGAATATAACAAGACCGACAAATACACATACCGTTTTCGACTTCATAAGAAAACCTCCATTGTCATTTTTAATAGATGGTGATCCCGCCAAGCGCCACGCGAAATAAGATATTTCGTGTAAACTGCAAGAGAAACAGAATCACGAGCGGACTCAAATCCAATCCTCCCATAAGCAGAAACGGAAACGCATTGCGAACCGCTTCCAGCAGAGGTTCGGTGATTTGACGTATGAACCGCACGATCGGATTGTACGGATTCGCCTGCACCCACGACAATACGACCGCCGCAATGATAACAATCTGATACAAATAAATCAACTGATTGAGCAAGCGCAATAAACCCATCATCGAAACTACCTTGAATCCGTAATCATGTCATAGCGCATATCATGCCACGACGATGCGCGGCGTGCAACGTGTGTAAAAGGAATGCCCGGTTGCTTTCTTCCTGTACGATTCCCAAACGATTCTGACGAGACCCACTGAATAATGATTGAATTTATCGTAGAATACGCTTGTTCTGATTCAATCTTTCGGAAGGGAGGATGTGGGATGTTGCGAACCTATACCGCGAAGTACACGAAAATCAAACTTGGATATATGGGACAACTGGTCGAATGGCCGGAAGTGATTACGGAAGGGAAAACGTTGGAGGAATGCCGGGAAATGCTGCAGGATGCGCTTTTGGAAATGATATGCGCTTATCGACAATTAAATAAAGAGATTCCCAAAGAAAACGCGTTATTTGAACAAATCCCCGTTGAGGTTTGATCATGTCGGTTAAACGACGTGACTTGATCAAGTATTTGGAATCCAATCACTTTTTTCTTTTGCGAGAAGGGAATAAACATTCGATTTATACGGATCGAAACAAAGGAATCCCAATAAAAAGACACCGTGTATTTGATCGAATTACCGCCAACAACATTTGCAAGCAGGCCGGCTGAAAACCGATATTTTAAAACCGTTTACCATAGTGGATCATGACTCATCACTCTCCACCGTTGCAAATGATTTTGCATCTCGCGTAATTGACTTTCATAAAACGGATGGGTTGCCATATTCCGCATTTCTCCCGCATCCCGTCGCAGGTCGTACAATTCCTCGCCGCCGCCGGTATAGAGGTTATATTTCCACTCTTTTGTGCGAATCGCGCGAATCGGATTGATCCACTTCTGCTTGCTGAAATATTCGGCAAAAATCTCTTCCCGCACGTCCGACTCGGGATGTTCGAATAAGGGACTCAAATCCACGCCGGATAGTTTCCCCGGCCATGAGATTCCTGCCATGGCGCATATCGTCGGTACGAAATCGACCAAACTCACCAACGAATCGCATGTGACCGTCTGCGAAAATCGCTGCGGGTGAGATATGACCAACGGCACGTTGAGTAATTCCTCATACATAAACGGTCCTTTGAAAGGCAGTTGGTGCGCGCCTCCCATATCGCCATGATCCGATGTGTAAATCACGATGGTATTTTGTCTCTGCCCGGTTTGTTCCACTGCATTGAGGATCGTTTCGAGATGGGAATCGACCTTTTCGATCAAATCGAGATAATAGCTGCGATAATGCAGCCATTCCTTTTCACTCCAGCTCAATGTGACTTTGCCCTGGTCGTTTTCGCGAAATTCCCGTTGCGGATTCGGTTTGTTTTTAAAATCATCGTGATGATTTTCGGGCAACGTGACTCCATCGCGGAGGTTTTGTTGCAGCGCTTCATTTGTTTTATAAATGTCATGTGGATTGAGGAACGAAACCGTTAGCAACCACGGTTGTGATGATTGAGACCGGATCCATTCCGCCGCGGCGTTCCCCAATGCCTGCCCGCGCAGCGCCCGGTAGTGTGAAAAACCAAAATCGTCCAGGCCGTTTTTATCATTGCCCAAATGCCATTTTCCCAAATAACCGGCGGCATAGCCGTTCCGGCGGAACACGTTGCCCAAACAGGGGAGGTCCGGCGAAAGTGCGCGTCCCAATGAACTATTATCGACATTTGTCGCCACGCCCGCCTCGTGCGGATATAATCCGGTCATCAACGTGGCGCGCGAAGCCGAGCATTGCGGCGTCGTGCAGAATGCATGCGTGAACCGAATTCCGTGTTGCTCCAAACGTTCCCTCTGCGGCAGCCGTAGCAACTCGCGTGGAACCTGTTCCCGTTCCTGATCGGAAAAAATGAATAAGACATTCGGCTTTTCGGATTCTTTGCCGCGCGCTATCACTGGGAATCTTTGGGACGCAAGAATTCCCGCTCCCGCCATGAGAAACCGTCTGCGATTCAATGACATTGTGATCTCTCCGGATAAAAATAGACCAACGATTCAGTGTAATGGAAATTTCGTGAAAATCGAAGATAACACACTTGTTTGGTAATTTCTCCGGATCGTTTTTTTTCTGAATAAATCATCTATACTAAATGGAGAATGCATCATTCCACCTTCAATTCATCGCCGAGGATCGAATCATGCCGTTACCCAACGAACAGCGTCGTTATACGTATCAGGATTATTTGACCTGGCCGGAGGAAGAACGTTGGGAGTTGATTGATGGAATCGCCTACGATATGACGCCGGCGCCGACATTTTATCATCAAACCATCATCAGCCATCTTCTTACTCGATTATCCAACGGTTTGAAAAACAGAGCCTATATAGTGGGTCTATCTCCGACCGATGTGTATTTATCCGAAAACGACCTCGTGCAACCCGACGTGTTCGTGATCTGCGATAAAAGCATCATTACGAAAGAAAAAATTATCGGCGTTCCCGATGTCATTTTTGAAGTGTTGAGCCCTTCCACTGCTAAAAAGGATCGCTGGGAGAAGAAACATCTTTACGAGAAATTTGGCGTGAAAGAATATATCCTCATCGATCAGGACGCGCAGTATGCGGAACGTTTCCTATTGATGGAGAACGGCCAATACAACAAAGGCGACGTATTCGATGCGGACGACACGATTCCTCTTCATACTCTGCCCGATATCGAAATTCCGCTCTCTGACATCTTCGAATTTGTGTAACGAATCCAAACTTCGGTTGGATTGAGCTTCCAGTCCATTGTCGCCAATCGGCGAATTGTCATCCGGTCCCGTTTAACAAATTGAAAAAAAAATCCCAATGTTCTCTTGACAGGCTATGCGTCTATGTCTATAGTCATAGACATATCACAGGAAGGGAAGGAAATCCCCATGCGAAAAAAAACGACCGATCCGTTGACTCCCGCCGAATGGAACATCATGAAAATCGTGTGGGAACTTGGAAATGCGGGGTCGCGGGAAATCCATGAAATCGCGAAGATACGGCACGATTGGGCGGTGACGACCGTCAAAACGATTCTCGGTAACCTGGTGGACAAGAAAATCCTGAAAGCCAGAATCGATGGGAACAAATTCATCTACAGTCCCGCCAAACCGGCCTTTAAGTTGCTGGCGCAAGCCGCCGACGCGCTGATGGCGCGCAGCGTCGACAGCGTCAAAGGGCAATTGTTGTGTTACATGGCCGGCAAAATCCACCTCTCGAAAGACGACATCGATGAATTGCAAGCCTTAATTGACGAACAAAAAGAAAAGGAAGAACGGTCATGATCGATGGAGAGACGTTTAATCAGAGCGCTCAAGTTTGGGGGGAATGGATGTGGGCGCGGACGATCGATACGACCATCGTATTTTTTATCGTCGGCGCCATTTGGCTTCTTCTGCGGAAGAACTTGTCTCCTCATTTCGGATATGCGCTTTTCCTTTTGGTTCTTGTCAAACTATGGCTTCCCTACCAAGCATCGCTTCCGCCATTCGTGATTTCAATGCTCGATGGGAATCCCTATCTCGATCATCTGCGAATACCCGCAATCGATGTTGGTTTGCAGGAGCGGAAAGTATGGAATATCGATAGCAACGATGATTCATCAATTCAATCGTTCATTCCCAATCGCAAGGATCCGACTATCAGACAAATTGCAAATACCGACAAAAAAGTGAAGACTGTTTTTCAATCCGCGGTTATCGAAAAACAGACACTTGATGAAATGGAAAGGTTTTCTCCATCTCCTCAAAAGCGCACCATTTATAATTCATTTGCATCCTTGAGTGTCTGTTCGTGCCTATTCTTGATTTGGATTGTTATTGTCGGGATTTTGTTTAGCCGTTTTGTTTATCATGAATGGATTACATCTATTCGCATCCGTCAATCGGACATTCTGGATCCAAAACAACTCCCGATCGATTTCGATCAGCTGTGCGCCATTGCGAATGTCAGGAGAGACGTTCGTCTCGCCACAAATTCCTGGGTGCGTTCCCCGTTCGTGTACGGTATTTTTTCTCCGTACTTATTCATTCCTGAAAATCTATTTACGCAAAATTCCCCCAACCAAATCCGTTGGATTTTCTTGCACGAGCTCGCCCATATTCGGCGGTGGGATACGGCCGTTCGTTTGCTGCAGAAGTTCAGCCAATACCTCTTTTTTTATCATCCGGTCGTGTGGCTGACCAACAAATTCATCGATTTGCAGCGGGAATTTTCCTGCGATGAGAGCGCCGTTCTCGGTACGAACGCCTCGCCCAGCGAATGTGGAAAAGGATTGATGGGAATCATTTTACAAGTTAACCAGACGCCATTTTGGATGCCGGCTTCCATCGGCATGTTCAATTCAAAAACTATTATAAAGGAGAGACTTATGAGAATTCTGGATTCCAATCGTTCGCTTTGTTCCGGCCTTTCGTTTCACGCGGGGATATGCCTGGTGGTTTTGTCTTTGGTGATCCTGCCATTCACAACGACCGCCTCGAATGAAACCATGGTGTTGAATTCCGAAGGGGAGAATAGCGCCGGCGGTATGCCGGCGGCGAGTGCGCAGGCCGCAGTCGGTGCGGATTCCGTATTGGCGACAAACGCATCGTTTCCAAATGACGGTTATACGATTCAAGATAATAAGTATGTCTGGAAACGCGCATTACAAGTCAAAACGGAATCGATCGAATCCGCCGAGTTCAAAACCCTCGATGGGGATATCGAAATGACCTGTCAGACCGATCCCGACGTCAAAACCATCGATGTGGATGCGGATATTGTAATTACCAAAAAAAGGGAGATATCGGAAGAGGAAGCGCTTCGCTTGAAGGAAAAAATAGATATCGTCGTCGAGACGAAAGACAGGAAAGTCATCGTCCGGGTTCAACGTCCGAATACCATGCCGAAGGGAATCGATACCTATGTCGATATGCGAGTGAAGGTTCCCGCCGGAATCAATCTCGCTGCGAGTTCCGTCGATGGCGATATCACCGCCGGCAAACTCACTTCGTCCATTGCCTTTACAACGACCGATGGGGATATCTGTATCATCGATTGCTCCGGTCCGGCGGCGTTGAAGACGACGGACGGTGATTTGGAGGTCACGAATTGCCCCGGTCAACTGGTTCTTCACTCCGTGGATGGCGATATCACGACAACAAATTGTTCGGGAGCCATCCAGGCGAAAACCGTCGACGGCGATATCACGGCGGAACAATGCCCCGGTCCTGTCGAGGCCAATACCGTTGACGGCGATATTGATATTACCAATGCGAAAAATAAAATCATGGCGCAAACGACGGATGGCTCGATCTCCCTCGTGTTCGATTCCGCGCCGGGTGAGAATTGCACGTTCAAAACCGTTGATGGCGACGTCTCCATCGACGCGCCCGACGACGCGAAATTGAATCTGGTTCTGCAAACCAACGAAGGCGATATCAATATTCCCGAAGAGAACTTCACCGGCGTCAAAAACAAAAAGCAGATCGTCGGAGCCTTGAATGGCGGGGGGGTCAGCATGGTCGTGAGTACCGGCGAGGGAAGTATTACGATCAAATAATGCATGGAGGAAAAATGCTATCCGCGATGAATTGTTTATGTCGTTTTAACCCATTGCATTATTCATCATTTTTAGGTAGATTGAAAAAGCGCAACCCCAAGGGGATTTGCAATCATTTCATCAAATTTTTAAAGTCATGCAGAAATTGTGCACGTTGTTTGGGATCAGCTTGCGTCGAAATAAATTGATCAAATTCAGATTTCATACCCAAATCCCTGCAAATCTTCCCAATTTGAGCTACATACTTGTCAAGACCACCACCTCTTCCTCTTATTATTCTCTCTAAACTCTTATCCAAAACCATCTTTTTGATTTTAATATCTTCTATAATATTAATGATATTGAACCATATTTGAAAATCATTTGGATTAATATTTATAGTGGTTAGGAATTTTGATTTATTAAAGAATGATAATATATAAGTAGAATCTTTTTTTAAGATGAGATTGAATATTTTTTCCAAAAACGCAGAAGAACATTGTGTAGGAATATCAAATTGTTCGATAATCGCATTTATTTGAAGCGCATCGTCACATATACCGGTTGACTTCCAAAATTTCTCGGCCGCTTTAATAGAAAGAACACCGCTTAAATTTCTTAATTTATAGAATTCAAGCAATGCGTGAAAGGTGTCGTGATGAGGACAATAATCCGCCAATCGTTCCAATTCAATTTTCGCTGTTTGAGGATCTTTATATGCTCGTAATTGCGCGTTTCGTATAAGTGGTTCCAATTGAGTTTCGATTATTTCTCTTGGAATCAATTTCGAAATCAAGGAAAGATAATCCCGTAAAAGCAAGGATTCATCAAGAGTTTTATCGCCTTCGATTCTTATCGTTTCCTTTATTTGCAATTCGGGCTCCGAATGCAAAACCAACACTTCTTCCACATGTAAGGTATCCGCCAAATCCTCTGCATCCTCATTCAAAAAAGCCTTAATTTCCGCCGTTATTTTTTCCTCTTCTTCTGATTTCTCCATTTCCGGAATCCGCGTCAATATTGGTAAAATTTCAACCGTCGTCTGATTTGATAACCGCGGCGCTTTTCGAATTGCCCGCAGCACCGCTCGCGCTCCTTCCAGATTTTCCTCATTGTTCACCATCAAGCAGATGACGTTATCCGGTAAAATCGTGGTAGCGATTCCACCGATTTCCGTGATCCCGGTGCGGGAATCGATCAGGAGAAAGTCCGGCGAAAACTCATTACGGATACGCTCTTTCAATTCGAGGAAAAAAGGAATTCCCAATGGCAAAGACTCGTCCGCTTCCGCATAAAAGAGTTCTTTCCAGTTGATGCCTGCCAATTTTTGCCAATACTCTTTTGACGGCACGTTCCCCGCCGGCAGAAGAGTGATCGATCCGCCCGAATCCTCCCGCCGTTCGATCTCCACTGTGTAATCCAGCAATGATTCCGGCAGCACGTTGTTGCCATAATCCGTTGCGGCAAAACGATGGATCAAATCGACGGCGCCTTGCTTGATTTTCTCCTTCCGTTCGTTCCGTTTGGGGATAAATTTATAGTGGAGGCCGGGACTTTCCAGGTCGAAATCAAGTGCAAATACTTTTTGCCCAAACTTTGCGAGGTATATGGCGACATTCGCCAACACGAGTGAACGTCCAACGCCGCCTTTGTATGAGTAGAAGGTGATGGTTTGCATTATTTTTTGTTTTACCCGGTTAATGGCAAAACTTGTTTGGCATTCGAGATCGTCCGTATTAACGCAGAAAGTTGCCCATCTTTGCATTGGTTGGATATATCCGGAAATTGAACCACGATGTGTCTTCCATCATCCCTGCATTTTCGCGGTGCATTTTGCGCTGCCAGTTTGGCTTTCTCGAATGACTTCATAACAAAGCGAACACGATTGTCAAGTTCGGAATCCTGTTTCACATTATCCGCGTTCATCAAATCGGTAAGTAAACTCAGCGTGGCGTCCCATTCACCGTTGGGAATCAATTCCTTTTCGATGCGGTCAAGATAGCGCCATAAAATATCTTTCGGCGCTTTTTGAATCAACTCACTCATTCGCACACGATCAGGAATGGAATGTCCTCGCTCTTTGCGGGTTTTCACAAACTGAACTTTTAAAAAGCCGATTAAACCATCCCAGTTTTCAAACTCGCCCTCCAAAACCTCGAATCCGTAATCGGCCACGGCCTTTTCGATCGTATGTTCATCGATGGTGGTTTTGCACCAATGGCGATACGGCGGGCGAATCACATAAAACTGTTCCTCCTGCTTGACATAAGCCCAACCATCGGCAAGATCACCGGCCAGAAGCGTAATCATCGTTTACCACCTCCAACGGAATTTCATGTTTTTCAAGTTGATCCAGCATGATGAAAAACATTTCGGTCGAACATCGTTCCCAATCATTCAGTTTACCCCTAAAATCCTCGAAAGTAAAATCGAAGAGAAGATCGTGATCCAACTTGAGCATCCTGATCACTTTAATATCATGAGTGGAGACTTGCTTCGTGAATATTGCCTCCACATAATCCTCATTCGCAAATAACAACGCAGGCCATCCCTCTTCCTTCATCTCCGCAACCTCGTCCGCATGTTTCCACGCGACGAGAACGTGCCGGTGTGAATGGGGAGCCGTCTCTTTCCGAATCCGTTCGATATTCAACTCATTCCCAATCATATACGTATTCAAACTGTCGTGTTGCAGATAAACCGTTTGATTCGTATCGGGAGGCGCAATATCCTTCAACACGATACAATAATCGCCATATTTTTTAGCACCCAATCCCCCAATAGTTACCGCTCCATAATGAAATTCTTTCCCACGTTCAAAATATTCATCGAAAGCCAATCGCTTTTCGTAATAATTCCCCAGCTTCTCTCGCAAAATTTCCTCCTCCGTTTTCGAAGATCGCTTCGCACGCGTCCGCACCCATTCATATATATTATGGTATGCATTGGACGTGAGATAGCCAAGCAATACTTCCTGGCGCATGTTGATCGAGACGGAACTGTCCTGTTCGATGCAACGAGTAAATCTTTTCAGGTTTTCGACATGCTTGGTTTCGACTTCGGCAAGAAGTTCTTCGTACTGCCGCTGTAGATTTTCTGAATTCTCACGGGCGATTTCAAGTACATTCGGTTTAATCATCATGTATCGATTCGCGGTAAAAGGTTGGTTTTAATTTATTATACATAAAAACAAAAACACGACAAAGGTATATGGATTTCGTTTTAGCACAGGAATCCGATTTTTTCCCATTGTTGCAAATGGTATTCCATTATAACACAATTCCTGAAAAGAATGCGCCCTCTCTCTTGAAATTGCCGATATACTTTGCTGGAATGGTATCGTGTCATTTTTTTATTTGTGGGAGGTACAACCAATGAAACGTTTTACACGAGGATTTACGCTGATCGAACTGTTGATCGTCGTGGCCATCATCGGTATTTTGGCCGCCATTGCCGTTCCGAATTTCATGAACGCGCAGGTGCGAGCCAAGATCGCGCGGGTGGAGAGCGACCAGCGGTCGTATGGCATGGCGATGGAAATGTATCGGTTGGATAACAACGATTATCCCTGGATCGATCTGATTCGATGGGGAACCAACCCTCTTGAATGCCGCTGGACGGCGTTGACAACGCCGGTTGCCTATATCAGTGGATTTCCACAGGATCCCTTCGGGGATTACGATACCCCGAACGGTCTCAGCTGGGTAACGCAAACCAGCGGTTCCTGGATGTACAGAACCTATGACCTTTGGGTTGCCAAACCCGGCTTGGGTCATTGGGGCTGGATGACCACCGCCATCAATGCCGTTCCCCTGCCGCCGGATACGCGATACTATTTCGCCTCGCAGGGCCCCGACAAGCGGCCGGAAGCGGATTTCAGCTCGGCGGGTTTGTCGTTTAACGCATCAAACGGATTGAATAGTCGGGGGGATATCTACTTTGCAGGTCCCGGATTCCTGACCAGCGCGAATCAGAAACGTTGAGCCGCGGGATCTTCACAGCCGGAGCAGATCAAGCTTCGTCCACGAACTCCCCTAAACATTTGCCGGATTTTCTTATGTCAGTTCCCAGCCTTTGCGATAGTTCTTGGTCACGTAACGATTGGCCTCTTTGCAATTTGTAAAACGCATGTTCGGGCCGTCCCACTCCAATTTTTGGTGCGGGAATTTCAAGGAAATGTTTCCCATCACCACCCATTCCGTCAACGGTCCCGCATGATCGAAGTTCGCGCCAGAGACGGAACCGGTTTTGCAGGATAAAATCCAATCCAATTTGTGCATGCGATCGGAATCCTGATATTTCCCATCCTTATCGAGGATATTAGGAAGGCGGGGAATGATCATAGCCGGTTTTTCGTAGTCTTCGATAATCTCGCCATCAATGACTACTATATTTTTTGCAAGTTCACCTTTCATCACGATCAGTCCTTTATCGCCGATAAACAGGGTTCCCGTGCCTTCATTCAACAACTCGAGATCTTCCGAGACGCCGTCGGGAAGTTTCGGTTTGAGCTTCCCGTCATACCAAAACAGGGTGAAAGCGTTGAAATTTCCACATTGCGGGAATTCGTAACGAAGAATGGATTCGTTCGGAAAAGTCTGATCGTTGGCGTCTTTCAAATGAATGCACTCCACGCTGGCCGGATATTCCATTCGCAAGGCTTTGACCACCGGACTCAAGTTGTGACAGGCAATATCGCCGAGCGCGCCGCAGCCGTAATCCCACCACCCCCTCCATTTGAAAGGACAGTAACCGGCATTATAAGGACGAAACGGGGCCGGACCGAGCCACAAATCCCAATCGAGATGTTCGGGAACCGGCTGTTCGGGCAGGGGATCGGGAATCCCCTGCGGCCACCAACCTTGCGGGCGGTCGGTCCACGAATGCACCTCGCGCACGGGTCCGATCAAATTCGCCCAGATCAGTTCACAGATTTCGCGATGCATGTCCGTTGCCGCGCCCTGATTTCCCATTTGAGTGGCGACGCCATGCTTATGCGCGGTTTCTCGTAATAGGCGCGCTTCGAAGACGGTATGCGTCAGCGGTTTCTGCACGTAGACGTGCTTGCCCATTTCCATGCAGCGCATGGCGGCGATCGCGTGCATGTGATCGGGCGTGGAAATCGTTACGGCGTCGATTTCCTTGCATTCGTCGAGCATTTTGCGGAAATCCTTGTATTGCCTGGCGTCGGGATAACGACGGAATGCGCCGGCGGCGCTGCGCCAATCGACGTCGCACAACGCAACGATGTTCTCGCTGTTGCAGGTATCGACGTCGCTGCGCCCCTTCCCGCCGACGCCGATGGCGGCAATATTCAATTTCTCGTTCGGTGATTTGAATCCGCTTTTCGAAATGGTGGTTTGACGGGTTCCGGTGGTCGAGCAGCCGGCGGCAGCCAATGTCGCTGCCGAACCGGTTAAAAATAGACGGCGGGATATTTTTTTCATGTATAGGGTCTCCCTTCACTGCGAAAACAAAGTTGTAAGAACAGGTCAAGCAGCCGCTTTTGTTGCATCCCAACATGGATGGGGAAAGAGCGACTTCCTTTGCTCTTTTTGGAAACTGGTATCGCGGGTAGAACAAGCGTCCTCGCTTGCACGATAAAGCCGGGATATTTCCTTTAACAACCATGCAGGCGGGGACGCCTGCTCTCCCCGCGTTTTTTTTTCATAAAACACTTTATCATTTTTTAGCGCCGTTTATAGCCATTCGAAGGGAATCGAGTTCCACCAGCCGGACAAGAAACAACAGGGCCGCCGGCAGGACGCCGCGGGCGGCCAGTGGATTATTATCGGCGTCGTCAGTGCGGATCCGACGCCGACTTCACTCCGATCCGCCATTGAAACCGACGTTCCCGTCGAAGCGACCGGTACGATCGTCTTTCCTGAAGAACCGGGAGAACCAATCGGAATGAATCTGTGGAATCAAGGCATAGGCAAACCTATCATCCCTTCAAAAGCATGACAAAATGTAACCGGCAATGAAACGCCGTCGTCTCGGCAATATGCCGGGAGGATGCCGGCGTTACCTTTCATACAAATAAGGAGGTAGTAAAGCATGAAACCTGTTCTGCATTCCGTCAGTTACGCCGGATTTTGGGGGCAGGCCACTTTGAGGTTGGAAGAATTCATCCCCCACGCCGCCGAATTGGGCTATTCCGGCGTCATGCTCATGACCAAACGGCCGCATCTTTCTCCGCTTGAATACGGCGAGGAAAAAATCGCGAAATTGGTCGAGCTTCTTGAAAACCATCATCTCACGGTTGCCGCCCTCGCCGGCTACAGTGATCCCAGCGCCGGTTTTACCGCGACCGCCGGGCCTTTCGCGCCGCTGGGTGAAATGCAGCTGGTCAATATCCGTTTCTATGCGCTGATGGCCAAACAATTGAAAGCGCCGATCATTCGACTTTTGACCGGTTTGGACAACAACGGTGTGCCGTATTTGCAGTTGTGGAACCGTTGCGTCGATTTTATGCGGCAGGCTTGCGATATCGCTGCGGAATATGGCGTCACGATCGGCATTCAAAATCATGACGACGTCGGCGGGCATTATCTGGCGATGGCGGATTTGATTGACGAGATCGATCGCCCCAATTGCAAGGCCTGCTTTGACGCCTGGTCGCCGGCGTTGCATGGCGACGACCTGCGCGAAGCGGCGTTGCATATGGGATCGCGCACGGTGCATACCACCGTCGCCGATTACGTCAAACGCCCACGTTTCCGTTATCACCACCCCCACGACGGCAATGTCTTTGAGCAGGTATTGGATGACATACGAGCCGCGGCGATGGGGGATGGCTTCATCGATTACAAACAGTTTTTCGATACGTTGCAAGAGATCGGATTCGATGGAACCGTCGCCTATGAAATGTGTTCGCCGATACAAGGCGGAGGAAGTATGGAAAATCTGGATCGTTATGCAAGGCGGTTTATTGAATATATGAAACCATGGACGAAATAGCGGGAAAAACAGGAATCCAATAGGAATGGTGGGATTCGCTTTGCTCATCCCACCCTACTTTTTGATTTTACTGACGCCGAACGATATCTCCGTCGCTGACCACGCCATTGCTGACGTCGTATGGCATGCCACGAAGGCTTCCGGGACTTGAACCGACTCCCATCACTCCATCAGGCCCGATACTGATCATGGCGAATTCGCCTTCTTTTAACGGTTTAATGCCCAGTTGCTCGCCGAGGACGTTTCCGGTTTGATAAAGATTAATTCCGTGGTCATCGCCGCGGCCGGGTTCGTTGTCGAAGTAGATGTAGCTGAATCCCTGTTCGTTGGCGCCGAAGCCGACATCCTGTTTACGGGGGCTGAAGGGATCTTGCGGTAAAGAGGAAATATAGGAAACCGGCGATGTCAGTGGATAGAAAGGACCTTCGAACGTGGTATATGGAGGACGGGGACCCACGCCGGCAAAATTTTCCTGCCAACGAGTAATGGCAAAAGCCTCATCGTCATCCCAGAAATCGAGCAACATGACATTTTTATCCATGTTGAACGTCTGAATGGCGGTGGCGACGTTGCGCATGTCCGCCTGGGTGCGGGCGACTTTGGCTTTGAGTTGCGCATTCAGGAAATTCGGAACCGCAATGGCGGCCAGAATGCCGATGATGGCGACAACGATGAGTAGTTCGATGAGAGTGAAAGCCTTTTTTGACATTCCAAATACTCCTTGTCGTTTTTTTATATAACTCCACATTATTGAAAAGTTGCAACGATGTATGAAAGTACCTCATCGGGGGCAGGTTTCAAACCTGCCCCTACAATGTGCATTTTCATAGAAACCGCCATGACCAAAATAGGTCACGACAAAGGATGAAAATTCCGTGTAGGGGCGGTTCGCGAACCGCCCC
>QZKN01000163.1 GCA_003598175.1 Candidatus Omnitrophota bacterium | reverse complement strand
CCTTGATTATTCCTATTACAACTGCGAAGACACCCCCGCCTACGCCGGCCCCAACACCCCCGGCGGCCAGTCCCGCGTAACCTTCGACTGGTTCCTGGTCAGCCCCGGCCCCGACAAGATCACCAACTGGATGTTTTACGACCTCACCAACGGCGTCGCCTCCGCCGGCGATATCTACCGTTCGTCTGCCAAAGAGGAATTGAATAGTGGATCGGGTGGGTATACGTTTCGGTGAGTGTGGCGGTAATTACGATTTCATTGAGTCTCCGCTTGCGCTCTCACTTTCTGTATATGCTCCGCCACCGCGGCGACCGTATCGATCCAGATTCCGTTTTCCGGATTATTCGCGTATTGACATAATTTTTCCAAGCTGGAAACCAGCGTCGTCTGCCGCCCTCTTTCCCCGATTTCATGGCCGGCGAGAACCAGCCAACGCCTTTCTTTTTTCGCCTTGTCAATAAGTTGCCGTAATTCGTCAAACGATTTTCCGTCGCTTTCCATCCCAAACAGTTGCGCGAAATCGCAGTACCACGGATCGTTCGAGTCTTCGCCCATCCAACCGCGGCCGGTCATGAACTTTTTGGCGACGAGCGGAATATAGCTTTGAAGTTTTTCACCGCGTCCCACAAAGGATTGGCCGCAGGGATACGCAAAATTGATTGCATTTACGCCCAGGTTTTCAAAGATGAACTGATTCGCCCCATCCATTTCTTCCTCGATCCGATCGAGCGTATACTCTTCGAGGGCTTTCGCGCGCGCAAAGGCGAAATTACCCGAACAGGGATGGTTCATCGTATGATTCCCGATTTCGTGGCCAACCTCGACGGCGGCTTTCCAGCCATCGATTCTCCGTTTCAGACTTTCGGGAGAAATATAAAACGTGGCCTTGATCTTATATTGATTCAACAATGGGATGCCGGCGTCGATTTGACTCAAACGCGCGTCGTCGAACGTCAGACTGACGGCGCATTGTTTTCTTTCCGGCCAGGGAAACGGCTTGATGCGGTCCTGCCGTTCCCGCCGGTCGTATTGCGCCAAGCATACATTCACGCCGATAAAAACCAACAGAAAACACCATGTCGTTATTTTTTTCAATTTCACGTTTCCAACCTCCATTATTTAGTATGTCCGTAATGATAGCGAAATTGTAACATGTATTGTACACACTGGGAATGTTCGAACGATTTTGCCAAGACTGTTACCATTGCTTTTGAGTGAATTCAATAAGCGCCATTTTCCTGTTTTCGCCATGAATATAGCACCTGGATTATAATCATTGCCGCAAATTCACAGGGATGGAGATTTGTTGATTGATTGGCGGAGAGAGAATCCGTTGAGGATCCCGGTGACGCCAAAAGATCGTCAGTTCATCGACGGCGCCGGCGGTTCCGAAGCCAAACTGTACAATTTGGGAATTCTGGGAAAGATAGCCGGAGCCTCCATCCGTGAAACGAGTTTGCCTGGTCTCGCCGCTTCGAGCCATGATGCGCACGCCGTACGTATAGGCGGAAAGTCCTTCCAATTTCACTTGCAGCCAGTTGCCGCGCCGGCATTGATTTTCCAGCAGCAGCGGCAGAGAGTCAATGCAGTTGACGACGATGTCCATATCGCCGTCATTGTCATAATCCAGCAATGCCGAACCTCTGCAGGTTCGATTTTTAACGTGGATCGGAATCGCGGATGAAGAGACATCGAAAAACCGATTGCCCGCGTTTTGATAAATCGAAACGCCTTGGGATGAATTCATGTCCGGATCGATCCTCTTTATCTGCGGATACACGTGGCCATTGGCGGTGTAAAGATCAAGAAGGCCGTCTGCGTCGAAGTCGCAGAATCCGCTTCCCCACGTCACCAAATTTCCGGTCACGGCGTACAATCCCATCGGCGCGGTGACATCCGTCAAGTTCCCATCGCCCTCGTTGCGATACAACACGTCGGTTTCCTGCTCGTAGGATGTAATATATAGATCAAGAAATCCGTCGTTGTTATAATCGCCGGCGCAAACGCCCATGCTGGCGCCGCCCCAGCCGCCGTCGGAAAATCCCGCACCGGACAATACGCTCAGATCTTCAAACGTGCCGTCGCCGCGATTGTTCAGGAGATGATTATAGGTTGAATCGTTCGTCACATACAAATCGAGATTTCCATCGTTTTCGAGATCAAAAAAAGCGGATCCCATCGCGCGGCCTTGTGAGACATTGATCCCCGCGCGCGCGGAACCATTCGTGAACGTTCCGTTTCCGTTATTGATGTATAAAATATCTTTTTGCGAATCGAACGATTGCGGTCCCATGAACACACGCTCTCCCCGATACGTCGCGCGCAGCTCGCCGTGCAGATCAGGATCGAATTGAACGTAATTTCCCACGAACAAATCCAAATCACCGTCGTTGTCGATGTCCGCAAATGCGGCGGAAGCGGCGTAATGTTCGTCGCCCACGCCAGCGACGTCCGTGATGTCCGTGAATGTCCCATCCCGGTTGTTGTGATAGAGAACATTTTTCCCGTAGTTCCCCACAAACAAATCGAGCCAGCCGTCGTTATCCACGTCGCCGAAAATGGCGCACATGCCGAAGCCCATGTCGCCCACTCCGGCCTCTTCGGTTACGTTTTTGAAGACGCCGCCGTCATTACGAAAAAGGGCGTTTAGCCATGCCGGATCCGGTTGTTTTACATCGGGTCTTCCATTGACGAAATACAGATCGTCGTCGCCGTCGTTGTCATAATCGCCGACGGCGACGCCGGAACCCATCGCTTCGACAATCATCCCCTTGTCCGGACCGCCGAGGCAGTGTCGGAAAACATGGATTCCACTTGTTTCCGTTTTATCGACAAAATGAAAATGGTTGACATTCTCATGCGGAAAAATAAGAGTCAGTTGGGAGAAAAAAAATACAAAATAAAACGGGTAGAGCAGGCGTCCCCGCCGGCATCGCCGAATCAACGGGTAAAGCAGTCGCCCCCGCCTGCATCGCCGGGCAAGCAAGACGCTTGCTTTACCCACGCAGAAGCAACAAAGAAGCAAGGGCAGCGTCGTTTCTGCCCTTGCTTTGGTCAAATCATCATAACAGATTCCATGAATCAAGTAGTCGATCCGATTTCCGCCCACGTGATCATGCCGGGACCATACGAATTCTGATCGCGGCGATACATTGCTTTTTGCGCCATCAAGGTCATCAGCGTGGAAATACGCCCGGTTTCGTGGTTGCCGGTCGGGGTTGCGCCGGAGCGGCAACATTCGGCAAACTCGACGAACTCATTACGGACGGAGGCGTCGCCCCAGCCGGGTTCCTCGTCGGAAACTTTGCGGGATTCGCCGCCGCGAGGATAAATGACTCCTTTTAAAAGATCGAGGTCGCCGTCTTTGCCCATCACCCAGGATTTCTCGCCCTGAAATTCCTCGGCGACAAGCCCATGCAGATGGGTATACGAGAGAATCGCGCCGCTCGGCCACCACCAGGAGACCGAACTCATGTTTTCCGCTTGATGGCGGTACGGATTTTTATATTCGGCGGTGATCGAACCGACCGCCAGGCAATGCGTGGGAGCCGTGTTGTTCATGACCCAGCTCATCAAATCCATGTGATGGCACGCTTGTTCGGTCAATTTCCCGCCGGACATATCCACATTGCCGACCCAGCCGCCGACTTGCGGACGTCCGCCCCAATGCCATTGTCCTTGCATGAAGTTGACATCGCCGATGGCGCCTTCGTGGATGAGTTTGATGCCCGCGCGCATACCCACGTCGGATCGCCGCTGAAATCCGATTTGATAAATGCCTTTGGCTCGGCGGGCGGCCAGCGTGATCTTGTCCACCATTTCGACATTGGCGTCCATCGGTTTTTCGGAGAAGCAATGCAACCCCGCTTCCAGCACGGGAACGACGACTTTGCCGTGATTGCCGACTTCGGTGACGACCGCCACGCCGTCGAGTTTCTCTTTTTCCAACATTTCACGAAAATCGACGTACGTATTGATTTTTTTGCCGCGCTCTTCCTGCACGTACTCAACCACCTGATCGGCGCGTTGTTGAATGAGATCGCAGGCGGCGACAATATCGATGTCGTCGACGGTCAACGCCCGTCGCGCGAGATATTTTCCGCGTCCGCCGCAGCCGATCCACGCCAGTCGTAGTTTGTCGTTGGCGCTCACCGCCGGTTTCGACATGCCGATGGTAAAGGCCGATGCGCCGATCATGGAGGCCTGCATGAAATTACGTCTTGATAAATTCTGATCCGTCATTTTTTTTGTTCCTTTCCATGAAATGGTTATGAAATGTATCAACGAAAAATATCGTTTTGGTTTATCGCATAACAGAGAGAAGTCATTTTGATTTCGACTCCTGCTCCTCCCACATTATGTGTTAATGTAATGCTGCATGAAAGGTCTCTATCTTTTTTAGGAAGAAAACAACCGATAGGGAAAATGGAAGACAGTAAATTGGATCTATTGATAATGTATTATACGTATTTAATTAACGCATCAATTGATATGTCCTGACGTTGGTTTCATCAGGAAAAAAGGGCTCCAACGTTTTCATTAAATCCGTCCGAAGCCGGTATAGTTCCGTTTCACCCAATCCATTAAAAGAACGATCCCAACTTCCGTCACCGTATTTCGATAAAAGCGTATTCGTGACGCGCTCGCGGTTCCAGCCGTTTTGTTTTGCCAGCGAATTCGCCAATTCGATGATCTGTTGCGCCTGTCGCATCATCTTCACCCGAATGCTCATGATTGGGCCTTCATAGCGACCGAATCCCGGCACGTTTTGGCCGGTATAGACGGTGGACAAGGCATTGGCGTCGGTCCAGCTGGTTTGGAAGTTGTCCCAATACGGCAGGCCCCCATCCAATCCCTGCGCCCATGCCTGCAGAAGGCGTTGAGCGTGATCTGTACCGGGGTCGTTGGGCGCAGGGCCGGTCCCATAAAATATCCACTGCTCCTGATTTTCGTTGAGAAGATTGCGATAGCGGATATGCGGCCAGTGCCAGTCGGAGGAGCCGCCGTTCATGCAATACCAATTGATTACATGATCCAATTGACCATAATGCTGACCCCAGCGACTGCTGATGTCGATGCGCCAATGCCATTTCACATGTTGCGCATCCGCGAGCATCGCTCCCTCGCGATAGAGCGAATGGAAAAATCGAACCGCGCGAAAATCGTCGGCGGTGGAACATTCCTCGAGAATCCACAATGCGTCGCAGTAATTGTATGAATATTTATGATTTAAATATATCTGAAAGTTAGTTCCATGCCACCCCCTTTCTTCCGCGTGTTCGAACCATTCCTTCGCGACGTTGCGAACGCCTTCCTTGTATCCGTCGGAAAACGCGGTCATCACGTCGGGGGCGTCCGTCCAAAACGCGCTCGCGTTCGTGTCGAGCAGGTTATTCCAATACGATCCGCCTTTCCCATTTGCGTCGTAACCATAGGTGCGGTCGAGAATGCGAATCGGCCACGATTCAAAGAATGTTGTGTAAAAAGTGCTCACCGGCGTGTTCATTCCCGGTCCGACGTAGGGACTTAGAGCATTTTCCGATGAAAAGGCGGAGCCGTCAAAAAACGCGCCGTATGCGTCATCGAACCGCGACCAGCTGGAAATATGGATATCTCCCCCTGCGCCGCTTACGCTCGGCGCACGATCTGTCGTCACGTTTCCATTCCATCCATAAGGCAGCGTATTCAACGACAGGCGATGCTTGTGGCATGTCTGAAACCAGCGCAGCCGAGTCAAATTCACATTGCCATAATCCCATGGATTGCCATACCCGTTCAAATCGACAATAAAAAACAATTCATCGGGAATCACGATCGGGCTAACTCGTATCTGTACTGCAATTCTGACCGGTTCGGGCAACTCATTGGCGCTGATGGTAACGTGTCCGTGATAATCGCCCGTCAGACATTCCTTTGGCACAAACCAATCGATCCAAACCGATTGATTGACTCCGCCGGGATTGCGATTCGCATCCGGAATCGTAAACGAAGCAGGGAAAGGAGCCGTCAACGGAATCGCCGCATCCGCGTACCGTCTTCCACTATCTGCGACGTAATGCAGCAAAAATGTTTCCGTATGCTTTTTTGAGGAAATGAGCGCTCCTTCCGGACCTTCCAAATCGCTGACAACGACGCGAATGTTTGTCAGCGCATCGACCAGTCGCTCTAGAATCAGTTGACAACCCATCACTTCGTTTCGCGCCGCCGTCAAGGAAATGATATTGTCTTCCGCGTCCCAAACCACGTTTGCTTTTTTATAATCATCACTATTACGGCCGGCATATCCGTCTTCCATACGATTTCCCGTCGCCGGATTGACTTTGCACACTTCCGAACATGCCCAATAGCGCATGATTCCAGTGATTTCACGAATGGATTTCCCTTCAACGCCTGGTATTGGAAACGAACCGTCGATCAACTCACCCGCGGGACGCGCCTGCGGCGTCGCCATTCGAATACTCGCAATTTCTCCCGCATTACCGGCGTGATCGTAAGCCTGTACAAAGAAAAAGTACTCGCTGCCCGGCTGCAATCCTTCAATTAACAGTCGTTGCCGCACTCCCGGTTTTGCCGGACGGGGTATCCGCCAGCGTTCAACATCTCGCGCCGTCTCAACATGGTTGCTATTCGACACGCGAACGGTATAACCAAATGCTCGTTCCGCCTGTGGATCATCCGACGCGGTGAACGAAAGGATTACTTCTCCATCCAATGCGCCTGCTTCCGTCTGTAAGTTCCCTACTGCGCCCGGCGCTTGCGTATCGCGCGCGGCGGCGAATCGCAAAAGTAAACGCGGGCATAAATCCTGGCTTTGTTCTTTCGTATAAATTCGTGGATTGTCGTACAGATAGCCGCGCGGATCGGTTACCATCAATCCATATTGATCCAGTATCAACGCATGAATCAGCGCCGGATCGAGTTTCACCCGCAGCCATGTTTGCCGCCCGGATGTGTAAACGTTGAATGTTTCGCTGGCTTTGTACCCAAAGGAAACCAGAGAACCGAAATTGCCGAACGACGCGCTGGAAAAATCGCTGTGAGAGAATGTCCATTCATTATCCGCAGTTGCGCGATTCGCATCCGCGGGACGACTGCGCCAGCGCCAACAGCTTTCTCCTGTCCTCGCTTCCGTTCCCGACCCGTTTCCTTCCTTCCATTCCGCATTGATCGTTGCCGCGACCAATGCAAAGATCGCAACCGTGTCGGCTTTGGCCAGATGCAATTCCGCCTCCGTCACCGTCCGCCCGCGAAATTCTGACAAATCGAATTGCAAGGCGGTCACATCCTGATATCCTTTTACCCGCGTCCGCGCGCTCCCGCCGAAATTCAGCAGCCATTCTTCCTGCCCGTCCGGACCGCTGTACCAGGCGAATTGATTATCGGCCGTGCAAAAAACGGTTTGGACATCGGTTGCATTTACATCAAACCAATCATTGGCATGACAAGGCATAGATAGCACTAAAATGGAAAAAAGTTGTATAGAAAGAGCTGAATATTTCATGAAAATCCTCTAAATGAATAAGTGTTATACCAGCTGATCGTTCATAAATCATGTTCCAGTTTGGATTCATCATCTTCACCGGAAGGCGTATATTCGAGTTCCTGCGGATACAGCGAAATGACAACGTTGTTGAGGAACACATGGGTGGATTCGTTGACGTGATGAAAGTTTGACAAAAGAAACAATAATTCCTCGTTTTCCACGGCAATTCCCGTCACCCCGCACACATGAATCCGTTGCGGAGAAATGTGCGTTACATGCCGACCCGATTTCCCGCTCGTGAACGCATGAGAAGCGATTGAGACTGCGGATTGGGGATGAATCAGCTCCACTTTGACGCCGCCGGAAAGGATGACCAGTTCAAACGAAACCAGCACCCGCCGCCCCGCGGGAACCTTTGGAATCAAATGAAAGGCGCGAAACATGCCCGACGGCGCATCGCTGTCAAATTGCAGAAACGTATCGCTTTCATCACCGACTTTTTGTGTGCGCAGACTCAACCTTCCATTCTGCCCCGTTTTCCATGAGAGCAAGGCGTCTTCCTTTTCAAAATCCCAACACACAATTAGCGGATGGTTGCTTTGGTACGAGCGTTTCACTCCCTCAACATTGCGTCCCGCAAAAGAACCGAGATAGACTTCACCGTCTTCACCCGTTAAACGAACGAAAATGTCGGAGCCATGCAGGCTTTCCTCCACGTCGAAAAACAAATCGAGTGAATCGCCGTTGTTTTTCACCGCGATTGGCCATTCCCCAGCTGAGGGCCAGGACCAACCATACATATAATTGCGATTACCGTGCAGCCGGTCGTCCGCCCAAATATCAATTCGTGCAATATTTTCCGGAATCGGTTTGACATTCAAATGCAGATCGCAAAAACCGGGCTGCCAATTCGATTCACCGTCGTGAAAGGTATGCACCAAATCCCAGCCGTCCTGCCCGAAATCGATGATCTGCAACAGATGAATCAACGGTTCCTGCAAATGAAGGATATCCAACAAACGAGATTTCATATCTGCAACGATTTGGGGCTTCTTTTTTGCCACATCCTGTAACTCAGACGGATCCTCGTCGAGATTGTATAAAAAGGTTCGCGCCGAGTCGCAAAAATAGATCAATTTATATCCATTTTGAATCAAACATTTGCGTTCTTCCCCGCGCCGAATTCCTTCCGCGATTGCTTCCGTTTTCTGATAGCGTTCTCCGTTTCCTGTCAGTAGAGAAACGAAACTGTTTCCGGAAATCGGCTGGTTCGATTTCAATCCCGCCAGTTCGAGCAACGTGGGAAAGGCGTCGACCGATTCGACCCTGCGGGACACGCGTGAATCATTGGGAATCATGCCAGAAAACACGCACAGGAAAGGAACATGCAATAAAGTTTGAAATAATGTGCGCCCATGTCCGATCGGCCGGCCGTATGGATTCACGAATTCCTCGCCATGATCGCTGGTGAATACAAATAAGCACTTCTCAAACAACCGATTCCTCTCCAACGCTTCAATCAGCTGGCCGATTTGTTCATCGACGAAGGCGACTTCCCCCAAATAAGCCGCTTCGTCGATTTTATCGGCTTCCTTTTTTACGCTTAAATTGAAGTCGTCAGGCGGCGTGTAAGGATTGTGGGGATCAAGAAGATGGAGGAAAACAAATAACGGAACATCCAGCGGCGCGCGTTCGACGGCGCGAATTGCGTCTTCCACGCCGAAATGCGCCGTCGGCAGCGCGATTTTTTTCCACATATCGCTGATCCCTTTTTCAGCGACATAATCCACATAGTCATAAAAACCGCGATGGAAGCCATATTTGGCGGAAACTAAGAGATTGTTGTGAAATCCATACGTCAAATAACCATGGTTTTGAAACACTTCCGCCAGGGTTTCATAGCGCGGATTCAAATCCCTGCTTTCGATGTATTCCGGTGTTGCCGCGTTGTGGCGGGAATAGCGAAACATGCGCCCATGCCGATGCGGATACATCCCCTGCAAAATTGAGGGGATTGACGTTTCCGTATGCGGCGATTGCGCGATCATCTGTTCCAATATCACGCCGCGGCGCGCCAACCGATCGAGATGGGGCGTGACCGGCTCCGCTTGCCCATAACATCCCAACGCATCCGCTCGCAAGGTATCCGCGAGAACGAAAAACACGTGCGGCATTGTTTGATTTTGGGGCGGATGCGTAAGCAACAATGGCGCGAGAAAAACGGCGTTGTCGTCCTGCGACGGATCGAGAGATTTTACGGAGAAGACCAAACGGATTTCACGATTTCCCAACGAACTCAAATCGACGCGGCGATCCACCCATGCGCCCGCAATCGTGGAAACGATCACCTGTTCGATCGGTTGATAAACGGAATCTAGAATATCCAACTGCAAAATCAGCGAGTTGGGCTTGATTTGTGCATACGATTGCCCCGCGCCGAACAACAGCGTCGTTTGCGAAGGAATCTTGCTGTGAAAGGCAACGTTTTGGCCGGGCGGCAATCGCAAACCGGTTCGGGTTCGACCGGCAATTTCAATGATCTCTGCTTGGTTTTTCTCAACGAATAAATTCGTGACGGGAAGGGCAACCGAAAATGGTCGAGACGTTTTGATCTCACTCGTTACCGGGGTAAAATTTATCTCTCCCTGCCTGGCGGCCGCGGATTCGTGCACGCCTCCCACATACCCCAACGCTCGCAGTTGCTCCAATTCCTGCGAAGACAACGGCTGCCCTCCGCATTCCGGTAAAATGAGCAATTTTACAAAGAAAAACAGAAGAAGAGCAACGGTTTCTCTTCGCAACGATAAGACAGTAATGGAATAAGGAAGATTTGGTTTTTTCCACATGGATTGTTCCGCGCCATCAATGGGTCAAGATTTGTCCTCTCCAGGATAACAAAAAACCGGACGAAATACCATCCGGTTTTGCATATTCATTAAGCTATGGATACTTCATTCAAATTTGATTAAGAAATATCAATAAAGCGCCCATTCGCAAATGGGAGTGGCCGGTCCGCTCAAAACCAAATCGCCATATGACGCTTCGTTGTGGGGATGGCCGTTCCAATTCACTTGATATCCCGCGTCTTTCTCGTTTGGGGGATCGGTGTCATCTTCGTTGATCGCGATTTCGAATCCGATGACGCCGATATCAGGCGGAGTCATCGAGGCCTCTTTCAGAACGCGGAATTCGGCGATGTAACCGGTCGGCGTCAACGAAGTCAGCGCGTACCAATCATCATCCGGTCCATACAAAACCGGTGATACTTCCGACGCCTCGTTGTCACGGAAGGCGTTGACGGTGGTAATGACGTACTGTCCGCCAAGTCCAAAACCGGTTTGGCCGGTTCGACCGGGCGTGTGGCTATGGTTGCCGTCGATGAAAATTTCCGCCGAATCGTCGTACCACGTCGTTCCGTCTTCCGAACCGGGAGCGGCGGAATCCGCAATGACTTCGCTGTCTTTCACGTCGATGCCGACATAAAGATAATTGGCGTCATGCAATACATAAAAATCGAATGACAGATCCGCCAGATCTCTCGGGATGGTATCTCCCTCGAACGGACCGTAAGGCACGCCGCCTTTCCCTTTTCCGGCTACGTTCCATGATGGTTCGTCCAATTTGCCGTCGATAGTGATCGGCGCCGTGATCAGCGGCGCGGTAACGGAACGCCGACCGAATTCGAGATTGCCGTACGTATCTTCATTATGCGATTTTCCCGTCCACAAAATTTGATAATCCGCGCTATTCGCGCCCGGATCATCGGCATCGTTCATGGCAACGTTGAAACCGATGACGCTGCCAAACTTCGGATTACCGATTTTTGATAATTTGATGCGGAATTCATAATTCGAGCCATCGACATTGTTATTATCAAACACCGCGGCATACCAATCGTCATTCGGTCCATTACCGAATGACGGATTGCCCGCTTCCGCATGGCGAATCGCTCCGGCAGAAGTCATGACGAACTGGCCGCCGGTCGCATATTCTTCGGGATGATCGTTTACATTTCCCGATACACGGTTGTGGTTCCCGTCGATGAAGATTTCAACGGAATCCTCCAGCCATGTTCCTTCGTTTACGCTGCTGCTCGGCAGACGATTGACGTAATCATAATCCAATGTTGCCACGGCGATATACAGATAGTTATCGTCGTACATAGCCCACACGCGAAACGACGCATCCGCATCCTCTTCCGGCCGATTATTATTTCTACGGCCGTCGATGGTTCCCGTCTGCACCGGATCGTCCACGTCGAAATTCGGATTGATTCGCACTCTCCATCCGCTCGACATTTGCGAAACTCTTCCCTGCGTCGAGTATTCCCACACCGGATCGTTAAGAATACCGTCAATGACGGGAGGTTGCAGATTCGGTATGTGCGGAATATACGCCGCAATTTCCGTACGTTCCTGCGTCATTCCACTAATAGCCATACACATACCGAAGAATACCAGCAGAATGGAGCGAAAAACGATTATCAAATGGTTCCAACGTTTGTCCCCTTTCATCATTACCGCCTCCTTGAATAAAATGTTTTGTGAAAAAAGCTTAAGGCAGGAACTGGCAATTCAACCAGCAATAGTTCTCATGCCAATCCCTAATTTCAGGTGAACCAACACATGCTAAAGAATAAAATATAAAAAGTCAAGAATAGATGCGAAAAAGCACACGATGAATTGATGAATCATTTTCCGGATAAGGTGGAGATGCAATGAGAGATTTCTTTCCATTCATACACCACAGAGTAATCCATGCCAGGAACGGTTACTAACGAAGGAGATTTCCAAGTGAATCGCGATGGATGGATTAGTATCAAGAAAATATGGGGCCACACGTTCACATTTAGAGGAAGATGTGCTGAAATACATCCATCATACAAACCTGGAATTGCTGTTATGGAGTGAACCATGTTCCGAGCACACGGCCGCCGATAATTTACTTTGGCTGCGGGAAGTGATCGATGCCGACATTTCGTTTGGGAACATGACTCCGGACATCGGAATTTTTACGCATCTCGACGAAAATTTTCGGGGGATGGCCTGGCCGGAGCATGAATACGTTTGGGGAACAAATAAGGTTCGGAAAGGAATTATCGCAAATTTGCCGCCTGGAACATGGACAGTAAACCGTTACGATGTTATAAAGAAACAAAAAACCATGCTGACGAAACAGGCGAAGGTTGGCTTCGAATTTGACGCTCCCGACAGCCGCGCCGTTTTGTTTCATTTTCGAAAAAATAATGAAGGAGAATGAGTATGCCGCAAGCGCCACGATGTTTCACTCCTGATAATCGCATTTTATTGGGTCCCGGTCCGAGCAATTGTCCTCCGAGCGTTCTCCAGGCCATGTCATCTCCCATGATCGGGCATCTGGATCCGCAGTTTCTAAAACTGATGGAAGAAATTCAACAACTTTTACGGTACTTGTTTCAAACCCGGAATCTCATGACCATTCCGATTTCGGGAACAGGAAGCGCGGGGATGGAAACGTGCCTGGTCAACCTGCTCGAACCGGGAGATACGGCTGTCATTTGCCGCAACGGCGTTTTCGGCAATCGCATGGCGGATGTGGCGGAGCGGTGCGGCGCAAACGTGGTAACCATCGATGCGCCGTGGGGACAAATCATCGAGCCGATCGCCATCAATAAAAAACTGGCCTCCCTCCATAAAGTTAAACTCGTGGGCATCGTACAAGCCGAAACCTCGACCGGCATCCATCAACCGCTGCAGGAAATCGTCAAAATCGTGCACGAACACGATTCGATGATTCTCGTGGATGCAGTCACCTCGCTGGGAGGCGTGGATGTGAAGATGGACAAGTGGGAAATCGACGCCATCTACAGCGGAACGCAGAAGTGTCTTTCCTGTCCACCGGGTTTGGCGCCGATCAGTCTTAACGAACGCGCCATGGATGTTGTTAGAAACCGAAAAACCAAAGTGCAATCGTGGTATCTGGACTTGAGCATGATCGGAAAATATTGGGGCAGTGAGCGCGTTTACCACCATACCGCTCCGATATCCATGATTTATGCGTTGCATGAAGCGTTGCGGTTGATTATGGAAGAGGGGATCGATGCGCGCGTGGAGCGGCATCGCCAAAACGCGCTTCTGTTGAAGGAAAGGCTCCACGAACTCGGCATTTCCTTTGCCGCGCAAGAAGGATTTCATTTGCCGACGCTGAATGCCATCGCCATTCCCGAAGACGTCGATGACGCCGCCGTTCGCAAAACCTTGCTGGATGAGTATGGCATCGAAATCGGCGCGGGCCTGGGCGAATTCAAAGGCAAAGTCTGGCGAATCGGTTTAATGGGTTTTTCTTCGCAAAAACGGAACGTCTTCCTTCTTACGGAAGCGTTAAAAGCCATTCTGCATCTCTGATTCTTAAAGCGGTTCGTCTGATTCATGAGAAATGATGTGGTTTCGGCGTCTCGGCTGGCGTCTTGAGTTTCCTCTCCTTATCGTTCCTTGTTTGGCGCGATGTTCGCAATCCCTGCCGATTTCTCGTAAAACTCTAATGGGATTTGAATTCGACGCTCATCATTCGGTGTCATAAATTATCATAAAGTGTTCGCGGATTGTGTGGGATGGATGCTTTGTTTCACACACCTGAACACAGAGGATTCATGATAAGCAAAGGATAATTTATGAATATCGAATCCGGAATATTGATCAAACGAGCGGTTGAATTCAATTCCATCTTATGTAAACAAGGATTGTTGGAACGATTATTCAGTTTCTGGTTCGATGGATTTGTTTACAACCAGATATGGGAAGATCCTCGGGTCGATTTGGAGGCGTTGGAAATCGATTCGAAAAGCAAAATTCTTACCATTGCGTCTGGCGGATGTAATCTACTAAATTATTTAATTGCCCAGCCTCACTCCATTCAAGCCGTCGATTTGAATCGGGCTCATCTGCATTTGACGAAACTGAAACTGGCGGCCATGCGGCATTTACCCAATTATGACGATTTCTTTTCATTTTTCGGATATGCCAATCGAACAAGCAATCCGGACAACTACCACCAATACATTCGGCCGTTTCTGGATGAGGATACACAGGTATTTTGGGAAAATAACGTTCGCTTTGGCGGACCTCGAATACGATATTTTGCTGAAAATATATACAATTTTGGGACAATGGGCTATTTTATTCGGATTCTCCATGCGTTGTTGAACCATTGTGCGCGGGATCCGCGGGAATTGCTTGCAATCGAAGAGCAAGCAGAACGCGCCATCTTCTTCCAGAAATATTTTGATCCCGTTTTCGATCATTGGGTATTGAAAATACTGAGTCGCATACCGCTCATGCTGTATAGCTTGGGTATTCCACCTCAACAATTTAATGCGATGAAAAACGGCTCGAATGGGAAACTCAATCAATTGTACTGCGAACGATTGCATCGCCTGATCTGCCAGTTTCCTCTCGAGGACAATTATTTCGCCTGGCAAGCGCTAAGCCGGGGTTACGATTGCGAACACCGATCGGCGATTCCGGATTATTTAAAAGAAGAACACTACCAAACGATCAAAAGCAATCTCCACAAGATTTCTCTTCGTTTATGTTCAACGACTCAATTTTTAAAAGAGCAAACGGATCATTGTCTAAATCGGTATGTTTTTCTGGACTCCCTGGATTGGATGAATGGTAATGATATGACCGATCTATGGCGGGAAATCCGAAGAACCGGCAAACCGGGAAGTCGAATCATCTTTCGAACCGCTTCCCATGAATCGCCGGTCGAACAAATCCTCCCCTCTGATCTGCGGCAATGCTTCCATTATGAAGAAAATCGATCCCATGAACTCTTCCAAAAAGATCGATCGGCCATTTATGGGGGATTTCACCTCTATGTTCTTTCAAGATAAACGATATGGGAGCGTCAACACATGAGTGTACGACCGTCACAATCCCTCGTCATGGATCGCCTATATCGCTACCAACGACATTTTTACGATTTTACACGCAAATTTTACTTGTTGGGACGTGATGCTTTGCTGCAAGAAATGATCCTACGACCGAACGACCGTATTTTGGAAATGGGCTGTGGAACCGCGCGGAACTTGATCCGATTGGCGCAAGAACATCCCGAAATTTACTTATATGGGATCGACGCTTCGCAGGAAATGTTGAAAACCGCGAATAATAAAATTCACCGAAGAGGATTGAGCAGACGAATTACTGTCACAACCGCCTTGGCGGAACAAGTGCATTATCAAAAAACCTTTCATCTTGATTCTCCTTTTGATGGTATGTTCTTTTCTTATTCCCTTTCCATGATACCGATGTGGAAAGATGCCTTGACAAACGCATGGATAAACCTAAAACCCGGTGGACGTATTTATATCGTGGATTTTTGGGATCAGGAGAAACTTCCCGATTGGTTTCAGACATTGCTGCAACAGTGGTTAGCTTTTTTTCATGTGCGGCATGATCCTCTTCTGGTCGATTTTTTATCCGGATTCCGAACCACCGATGGTCATCCTCTCCACATCGATTCCATTTTCCGGCGCTACGCATTCAAAACCAACCTCATGAAATCAGAGGACCGACCACACTTTCTTCCCTGATGGATTCTCATTCAACGCGATTTCATTCCTTGACCCTTTCCCTAAAAAAAGTAACATACCATTCGGTATAGATGAGAAATACCTCGTTGTGATCAATCGATCATTAAGGTTCATATGAAAAGGTAACGCCGGCATCTTACCGGCTTTACCGGACATGCCGCCGAGACGGCGGCGTTAGATTTTCATCCGTCATTGTGACCAACCGATCATGATGGTTTATTGGAAACAATTTTGGCGTAGGCCTCCAGCCCGCGCATACAGATTCGTGGTCCACGCCACATCAGGTTTTGATTGATCGTCACTTTTTTCGTATGGAAACGTTACGTCTACGGAGCCGCATCATTTTAACCGTTTTGTTTTTTCCGATAGGAAATTCATCCTATCCGAAAGGAAACTAGCAGCTGCAATGGAAATACATCCCACAAAAAATATGCCGGAAGGAGATGTCGAGATCATTCGATATATTCACGAAAAACGAGACCGGATTCTTCAGGAAATCGCGAAGGAAATCGTCGGCCAGCAGCACGTCATCGAGGAACTCTTGATCGCTCTGTTTGCAGGCGGCCACGCCCTGATCGTCGGCGTGCCGGGTTTGGCAAAAACCACATTGATCCGCACGTTTTCCAAAATTCTCGACCTGAAATTTCGGCGGATTCAGTTTACCCCCGATTTAATGCCTTCCGACATCACCGGAACAGAAGTGTTGGAAGAAAACCGCTCGACCGGCGAGAGAAACTTCCGCTTTCTGCACGGTCCGTTATTCGCCAATATCATTTTGGCGGATGAAATCAATCGCACGCCCCCCAAAACGCAGGCCGCTTTGCTGGAAGCGATGCAGGAAAATCGCGTAACGGTCGGCGGCGTGGATTACCCGATCGATTCTCCCTTTTTTGTTCTCGCCACACAAAATCCGATCGAGCAGGAAGGAACCTATCCGCTACCCGAAGCGCAATTGGACCGCTTTATGTTTCAAATCAACATCGATTATCCCTCCGAAACGGAAGAAATCGACATTGTCAAGAATACCACGTCCGCATACCAAAGCGAGCTGGAAAAGGTTATGTCCGCAGGGGATATCCTGAACATCCAACAACTCGTCCGCCGTGTTCCGGTTTCCGAACAGGTGATCCAATACGCCGTTCGCATCGTGAAAGCGACTCGCCCCAAAACGGGTGAAGCTTCACAAAACGAATTCGTGCAAAATTACATTTCGTGGGGCGCCGGACCACGCGCTTCCCAATACTTGATTTTGGCCGGAAAAGTGCGCGCCATTCTGGAAGGTCGATATAGCGTCTCCGAGGAAGATGTTCGCTCCATCGCCTATCCGGTTCTGCGCCATCGCCTCATCACAAATTATCGGGCGGAAGCCGATCGTATCGATATTCACGAAATCATCCATACCATTATCCGCAATCAAGCCGCATGAGGAATTTGATCCACATTCGCTGTATCCAACGCACGAAGGAATCGTAATTTTCCGATTCCAATCGTGTTTTTACGATGAGGGGGGATCGAACATCAAGATACCTTTTTATTAAAAGATGAATCTGCGCCTGTTTTTTTGTGATAATCCACTGATTTTATTCACCTTCTATTAATGTATACCTATAATGGAATATTGTTGGCATTCAAATTGCTTTTATCAAAGATTAATTGATGAGTCGATGAAGATTCAGGACGGAACCGAGGAGTCGAAACCATGAAATCCACACCGGGTATGATCGGCAGGCGCTATGGCGAGCTTCTCCGCTCGCTCAACGTGATCGATGCGGACAAAGTCAATCGCGCCGTCGCTCTGCAGGAAAAAACCGGCAAAGATCTGGACGTGATCCTGGTCGAGAATGGGATGGCCGATGAAAGTATCATTCTCGAATCTCTTTCTTCCCATCTTGGCGTGGAAACGGTGGATGTCGGGCATCTCGAACTCACACCGGAAATCCTCGGCCAGATTCCGATCCGTTTCGTTCACCGTTATAACATCCTGCCGATTGAGCGCAAGGGAGACACGCTTCGAATCGCGACTGCCGATCCGCTCAATTTCCACGCATTGGATGACTTGCGGCTTCTGTTGAAATGCGATATCGAGCCGGTGCTTTCTCCCAGCGATGATATTCGCGCCTGCATCAAAAAATACTACGGCATCGGCGCCGATACGGTGGACAGCATGTTGGAAGAAGACGGCGCCACGGAAGAGGATATCGGCGAAAAAGGAAATATCGAGGAACTGAGCGAGGATGCTTCCATCATTCGTTTCGTGAACCAGATCATGACGGAAGCGGTTCTGGATCGGGCAACGGATATCCATTTCGAACCGTTCGAGGATGAATTGCGAATCCGGTACCGCATCGACGGATTGCTGTACGAAGCGGCGATTCCACCGACGATTCGCCGCTATCAAGCGGCGGTCATTTCCCGCATCAAAATCATGGCGGATATGAATATCGCCGAAAAACGCTTACCGCAGGACGGTCGTATCAACATCAAAACGAACAATATGGAATTTGACCTGCGCGTCTCGACGGTTCCTACTCCCTATGGCGAGACCATCGTCATTCGTATTCTCAACCGCGGCAGCACCATTTTCGAATTGAGGCAATTGGGCTTCGATGAAGATTCTTTGACCGGCTTCAATCGCCTGATTTCCCGACCGCATGGCATCATTCTCGTCACCGGACCGACCGGAAGCGGAAAAACGACGACTCTCTACGCGACTCTTTCGAAATTGAACAAGATGGATGTCAAAATTCTCACCATCGAGGAGCCGATCGAATATCACCTGCGCGGGATTATTCAGGTGCAGGTCAATCCTAAAATCAGCTTGACGTTCGCGCGCGTTTTGAGGGCGTTTTTGCGCCAGGACCCCGATATCGTCCTGGTCGGTGAAACGCGCGATCACGAAACGGCGGAAATCGCCATTCAAGCGGCTCTCACCGGGCACCTGGTATTTACCACTCTGCATACCAATGACGCGCCCGGCGCGATCACGCGTTTGATCGATATGGGAGTTGAACCCTATTTGGTTTCGTCTTCCGTCGTTGGCGTGGTGGCGCAACGTCTGATGCGAAGTATTTGTTCCAATTGCAAGGAAGAATATGTACCCGAACACGATATTCTGGCGGGTTTGGGGCTCGATGCGCCGGAATATCGAGATAAAAAGTATTACCACGGCCGCGGTTGTGAATCGTGCAAATTCTTAGGCTATCACGGCCGTTCCGCCATTTATGAAATCATGGAAATGACGGAAGAACTGAGAGAACTGACCGTTCAACGCGTGCCCGCCAGTCGCATCAAGAATTTGGCGCTGGATAACGGAATGAGAACGCTGAGAATGAATGCTCTTGAAAAAGTGCACGAAGGCGTCACCACGCTGGAAGAACTGATTCGCGTGACGCAGGAATGGTAAGAAAAAATACTAAAAAATTTTAATCCAACGAATGAACGATGAGATACAGTTACAAGGCAAAAAAATTATCCGGTGAAGTGATTCAGGGCGTGCTTGAGGCGGATAACCCGAAACTCGTCATCAATCAGCTGCAGAAAATGCAGGTTTTCCCCATCTCGGTGAAGGAAGTGGGAGGCGGAGCCGGCCTCAGCCGAGAAATTTCGATACAAATCCTGCGCCGGATTTCCGCCAAGGACGTTATGACGTTCAGTCGACAGATGAGCGATCTGCTGCGAGCCGGATTGCCATTGGTGCGCTGTCTGGATGTCGTGGGAAATCAAACACCCAATCCCAAATTCAAATCCGTCATTAAATCAGTGAGTTCCGACGTACAAGGCGGCACGCCCATCTCTGACGCGTTGGCCAAGCATCCGAAAGTATTCCCTAGTTTATACAGCAGTATGGTTCGCTCCGGCGAGTTGGGTGGAATGTTGGATGCCGTCATGGAACGTCTGGCCGGTTTTCTCGAAGCCGAGCAGGAAATGCGCAGCCGCATCATTTCCGCCATGACCTATCCGGCGTTTATGATTCTTGTCTGTATTTTCGTTATTATCGTATTGTTTGTTGTCGTTGTGCCGAACTTTATGGTGATGTTCGAGGAAGTCGAAGTGGAACTGCCGATCTCGACTCAAATCCTTCTCTGGTTCAGCACATTTGTCAGCACCTGGTGGTGGATTTTTGTCCTGGCCGCCATCGGCGGCATTCTGCTGATTCGGCAGTATATTCATACCGACGCCGGCCGGCTCCATTTCGACACGATTAAATTGAAATTGCCGATGTTCGGGGAATTGATCCGTAAACGGGAAATCGCCAAATTCGCCCGCACGTTGGGAACGTTGCTGGCCAACGGCGTCGCGATTCTTCGCGCTCTCGATATCACGCGCGATGTGATTTCCAACAAACTTTTAAAGGAAGACATCGACGGCTTTTCGGATAATATCAAAGAGGGAGAAAAACTCTCCGACCGCATGGCGCAAAGCGATCTGTTCCCTCCCGTGGCAGTGAATATGGTCGCGGTGGGGGAGGAAACCGGCAATCTGGAAGATACCTTGCAGCGGGTGGCCGATGCGTTCGAAAAAGATACCGATCGCGTGATCAAAGCGATTACCACCATCATCGAACCGGTGATGATTGTGATCATGGCGGGCGTTGTCGGCTTCATCGTGTTCGCGATGATTATGCCCATTTTCCAAATCAGCCAAAGCATTCATTAACCATAATCATACGGCTTCACCCCGCGGTGATGCAAAAATGAAAACCATTTGAGGAGGAAGAACATGAACAACCATAAAAATCAGGGAGCCTTCACGTTGGTCGAATTGCTGCTGGTCGTTACTATCATCGGGATCCTGGCCGGAGCGGTTCTCGTCAATTTCAGCGGGCAATCGCAGCGCGCGAAAATCACGCGCGCGAATGCGGATATCGCCAACATCAGCCTTGCGTTGGATACGTATGAACTGACAATCGGCGCGTATCCCACCACCGAAGAAGGTTTGAACGCTCTCGTGGAAGATCCGGGCGTCGATGGCTGGCGGCCTTTTCTCACACGAAAAACCTTCAACGATCCGTGGGGAAATGAATACCGTTTCCGCATTCCCGGCACACGCGGTATCAATTTCGACCTCTTTTCCATCGGGCCGGACGGGCAGGAAGGAACCGAGGACGACATCGGCAATTGGGATGAGGAGAATTTTTAAACGTTGTTCCTGCCGTTGGCACAATCGCAGCCAGACAAATTAGACGCAGCGGAAAGATGGACGCAACGCATGATAAGGAATGCAAAGGGATGAGTACACGCGAACAGTGGAATCATGGATTTACGTTGGTGGAAATCACATTAGTCGTGCTTCTCATCGCCATCCTGACCTCAGTGGGGATTCCCAGTTTCAGAACCTTGTATCAACGTTCCGAATTGCAAAAAGTGGCTTCGCAGTTTTCCGGCACTCTCCGCTATGCCCAACAACGAGCGGTTTTGGAGCGGATTCCCATTCGCGTGATAATCGATGTCAGCGAAAAAAAATATTGGGTGCCGGTCGAAAAGGAAGAAGAGCGAAAACATTATCGCTCCCGTTCCTATCGGCGGAAATCTTCCCGCGCCACCACTCGAAATACGCGTCGCGTTCGGGAAGTGAAAGCGATTCATTCGTCGCTGCCGGAAGGTTTCATTTTCGAGTTTGTCTATAAAGTGGCGGCCAATGATGAGATCCGGCGGGGCGAAGGTGAGATTTTTTTCTATCCGGATGGCTCCGCCGATGCGTCTTACATCACGATTCTTCGTCTGGCCGAGAAGCGCGAGGATGAAAATCGGGTGTTTGTCCGCATTTATCCGGCAACCGGCGTGATTAAAAGCGTGGAAGGAAGAACCGAAGACCAAGGATCGGAGTTCTATCGTGGGTATTATGATGACCCGAACTTTTTATAAATCCGCACCGCGGCGAAAGGGGCGGACTCGCACAAACGCCTTCGTTCTCGTCGAAGTGCTGGTCTCGATGACGATCCTGGCGATTGCCGGCACCGTTCTGATCCGTTCTCTGATGAACTCGATCGCGGTTTCCCGCATCGTTCGAGATACTACGAAAGCAGTTTTTTTGACGCAAGCCAAATTGCATGAGCTCGAAATGGTGTATTCGGGCAAGGCGAATGTGGATCTCGGAATTTTCGAAGGGCGCTACGAACAACCGGGCGCTTCCGATTTTCGCTGGCGCGCCCGGATCGAAGCGGATAACACGCATGGCGCTTACGTAATTCAGCTGTGGACGACGTATGGCGAGGACGATCGCTCCCAACGCCGGCGTTCCCGCTGGAGCCGGCGCTCCACGGGAGGGTTCATGCTCATGACGATGGTGCCCACGGCTCGCTATAACGAGGATCTGATACAAGGGATAGGGCCGACGATGCGCGAAAAGGGAACGTCTCGCAATCGCGGCCGCGGAGGAAGTCGGCGATGAAGTCCGATGGCATGACTTTACCCAATCGCGCGTTTACGTTGGTGGAATTGCTGCTGGGAATGACCATCATGGCGTTGGTCATCGGCAGCGTCTACAGCGGCATGAAAGTCGGCATGGAAGCCTATATGCGGGGACAGTATTCGATGGAATTGTATCAATCCGCGCGGATCGGACTCCGCCAGATTTCCGACGAATTGCGGCTGGCGCTCTCTCCGTTCGCCTTTTGGCGGCCGCAAGACTCGTACAAGCAATTGTCGTACGAAGAAATGATGAACACCTTTGGCGGCCCGGTGGTTCAGGAAGAGGATCCGGGCGCCATTCGTTTCATGGGCCAATCGAATTCCGTCCTGTACGTCCGCAAAGTTTATCAACTGGACCGGTATCCCCCTTTTGATTTGCAGGAATGCCGAATCTTTGTAAATCAAGATAGCAAACAATTGATCCTGGAGATTGTGCGTTCCCTGCTGGCGGTGAAACAGGCGTCATGGTTCTATCGGTATGAATTTCAACTCAACCTGGCCGGCCAGGTGATTCCCATGGACGGCGGACGAATGCGCTTTCGCCAGGTGGGAATGTTCGGAGAACCGCCGATTATGGAGTACATCGGCGATTATGGAGTCATTAACAAACGCCAACTGATCGCGGAAGGAATCGACTCCATTCAATTTCGCTATTCGTCCGGTTCGAATTGGACGAATCATTGGGATTCCCAACAGCTCATCACGGAATACCGGCGTTCGCCTCAAAGTCCCCGGTTCAATATGGTTTCCGACGTGGATATTAGAGAAACCGGTCCCCCTCAGATCGCGGAAATCAGTTTGAAGCTGGAAAACGGCGACACCGTCACGACGGCGGCTTATATTCCGGCGGGAAATATGCGCGGCATGCGCGGAAGCGGCGGTGGAATCGGGAGCGAAGTTCAATCGTCTCCCCCATCGAATGAATCGCCCGTCATGGCGCCGAGTTTGAATATCCGGTGAATCATGTCAAAACACGAAAATGAAACAGGCATCGTTTTGATCATCACGTTATGGGTCATCGTCGTCCTTGCAACCGTTTCTCTCTCGTATGTGAAACAGGTCAGCCTGGAAATCAAAATGGTCGGATTTCAGCGTGATGTCGCCATCGCGGATGCCCTCGCGGACGCGGGACTCCGCCAGGCCTTGATTCTGTTGCGAGAGGACCGCATCAAAGATTCCGGCGAGAATGTGAGAGAAACAATTGTTCCCTTCGAGGATGACGATGTGTATCTATATGATGGCGGCAATGAGGCGTGGGCGGAAAATCCTCGCCTGCTGGAAGGAGTCCCTTTTTATGAGTCGGGGGATCAGATCGGATATTATTACGTCGATATCGAAGACGAATCCGCCAAATTCCCGATCAATAATCCCGCCACGACGCTGGAGATGATCGCTCATCTTCTCGAATTGACCGGCGTCGCCGAAAACGACGCCAAAATGCTGGCCGGCGCCATCATCGATTGGCGGGACGCCGACGACGTCCCTGCCGATACCGGCGGCAACACTTTCGGCCGCGACGCGGCGGATGAAAATACGTTTTATAATTCCGGATACGGCGGCCGCGGCCGGCATATCCCTCAAATCGTCATCAAGAATTTCCCTTTCGATTCCATCGATGAACTTCTACTGCTGCCCGGCATGACGCCGCAGATCGTTTATGGAACCGTGGATCCGGATGACGAGACGGGACGCGGTCGCTCTCGCCGCCGCCATCGGCGCAGTGGAGAATACCTCGGATTGAAAAACTATGTTTCTGTATACAATATGTCGGTGAATATCAACACCGTCAAAGCAGAAGTCCTGGAGTCTCTGCTTTTCCCCACTCTTGCCGATCAGGCCGAAAAACTTGCGACGGATTGGACCGAATATCGCGACGGACACGATCATGAAACCTACACGGAAGATGACCAGGTCATGAAAACGATGGATAACAGCGATATGGATGACATTCACTTCACGAATGTGGAAGGTTTCACGCCGGAAGTCTGGACGCAGGTGAGCCGTTATCTCGTGATCGCCTCCAATACGTTCGTCGTGACCTGCCTGGCGGAATACGAAGGCATCGAAAAAGGATATCGTGTCGTGGTGCAACGGGATTTTTTGAATTGGCAGGAGATTCCCCTTTTTGGCGAGGAAACCAACAAGTTGGAAGATTTGGAACAGGTCAAACTTCAGGTTCGATTATTTGAACCCGTGTTTGACGCCAAAAAGCGCATTGAACGGATGGGCTGAATCCGTCGGAAGGAGAAACGGTTTTTTTCTTCCGGTTTCGGCAAGGGTAGATCGGTAAAAAATTCGATTGGAATGATGAACGATTAAATGGCCAGAGCAACCAGACAAACCATATCCAAAAAGAAAAAGAAATTAGGTCGTGGACGGCGATTCACCACCGGCATCGATATCGGGAATTATTCCGTCAAGATCGTAACGCTCGCGGGGGATGACGCCGGCCAACTTGACGTCCGCAAAATCACGGTGGTTCCCTTGCGCGCGTCCGATGGAGTGGAATATTCAGAAGAACGGCACGAACGACAAAAAGAAGCGCTGAAAGAAGCGCTGAAACGACACCACCGCCTGGATGGCCGGATTGTTTTGGGATTTCCGCGTGATCTGGCCACCGTGCGATATGTAACCCTTCCATCATCGAACCTGGCAGAATTGAAAGAGATGCTCTTATACGATGTGGAACGCCATGTTCCCTTCCCTTCCGAAGATCTGGAAATCACATTTCAGGTGATCGAAAAATTAGGCGAGCACGAATCACGGCTCATCATGGTTTGTGCGCCCACTCGTGAAATCCAACCCTATTTGGACATGTGCAACGAATTGGGGATTGAAATCAGCGTGATTGATCTTGATGTTCTTGGCGATTGCGCCGCTTATGCCTGCTCGGTGGATGAGAAGGAAACCATTGCCTTGGTCAATTTCGGTCGCTCCTCCGTAAAATTGAGTATAATCAAAAATAAGAATCTGCTTTTTAGCCGAAGTCTGCCGGTTCGGGAACAAAAATTATTGAGTGGATTCGCCGGCGCCAAATCCTGGCGCGACCTGCAGGGACGAGTCACGGCGGCAGGAGCGCTTCACCCCAAAGAACGGGAACATTTTGCCCGCTGGATCGATCAATTGGGGATCGAATTGCTGCGCTCCATCAGCGCCTATATGTTCGACCCCCAGGGTTCGCGAATCGATCGGATGATCCTCTGCGGCGGCGCCGGATATTTCCCCGCCGGCCCTCCACGCGGCTTAAGCCTTCGCGTGAAAACCAAGGCAATGATCGAAACGCCTCTCGATGGCGAAGTCCCCCGCAGCGATCAGTATCGCGGCGCGGAACTCTGCAGCGCCATCGGCCTGGCCTTGCGGGGATTGCAGCCGGCCGATAAGGGGATCAACCTGCTTCCGGAATCCTTTATCCGGGAGCGCGGCCAGCAACATCGCTCCGCCTTCCGTAAAAACGTTATTATCGTGTTTTTCATGATCCTGACGCTGCTGGGGGGAACCGTCTATTTGAAATGGCATGAACAATATATGCTGAATTCACAGATCGAAGAAAAATACAGCGAACTGACGCGCGCCAACGCAAAATTAGTCGCTATGCGCAAGAAAATCGAAACTGTCGATCATTATTTGGATTCGGACAATTCCTGCCTCAACGTGGTTCACCGTGTGTTGGAAATTTTTCCGCAACATACGTTTATCAAGTCGTTGACATTTACGAAACGGAAAACGTTGGAAATAACCGGCCAGGTTCTTTCCGATGTGGAAGCGAGACGAATCCACGCGGATCTGATCGGACTTGTGGGACCAAACGGCGAGCGCTTTTTTACCGATGTGGTTCCGCGGTATGATCCGAAACAACTGCCGCTGGGCGCGGTGACGCTTCCGGTGCAGGAATTCTCGTTCAATTGCAAATTGAATTGGAAACAACAGGAAAAATAAGGATTCATTCTCGTTGAATCTAAAATAACGTACTGTGTAAGTATTGGATAAGATTATGGCTCGAAGCAAGAGTGAAAAAAGATTGGTCGTCATCGTTCTGATGCTATTGATCGGATTGGTGGGTCTGTTCCTCTATAAAAATTTCGGCGAAGATTGGTTTTACTTGCAGGAGGAAATGGACGAGAAACTGACCGCCATCAACAATTTGACCGCCGAATTGAAAAAATCGACGCAAATTACCACCAATTTCGAGGATATGGAAAGCGAATTGAAATTGGAAGGCAGCGATCCCGAACAATTGCTGAAAATCAACGAAGATCTGGCCAAGATTCTCGACGAAGTGGGGCTGAAAGGCCAATACGGCAGTATCATCCCCAAAGATCCGCAGAAAGAAAAGGATTTCAAAATTGTCTCCATCTCCATTGATCGCATCATCTGCACGCCGGCGCAATACGGAGACTTGATCTATCGGCTGGAAAAAGAGTCGAAAGTCATGGAAATCACGTTGTGCCGCGTCACGAATCTCATGAATGACGTCGGTCAGATTTCCATTTCGATGGGAAGAAGCTCCCCCGTCGCCGCCTCGCCGCTGAAGGGATTGCTTTCGGTCAATCTCGAAATTTCACGTCTGATTGAATATCGAAAAGACGAAATTACGAAACGAAAGAGGAGTTGATCATGAACAGCCGCAAAATTATACTCGTGTATTTGGTCCTTTCGGCCTCGCTGATTTTTGCCGCCGTTTTGCTGGCATACGAAGTCAAGCATTATTTATACGAACGCACGCCGCTGGTTTTCGAAGATCCCCAGGTGGTTGTTGCAGAAATACAAGAAGAAATCAAAAATTCGGAATTGAAGCAAAAAAATGAGACGCTGGGAGCGTTTAATCAAACGTTGGCGTTCACTTCGTTGGCGACGCCCATTCCCCGGCCGTCTCCCACTCCGCAACCGCCTCCCACTCCCACGCCGATCATTCCCGCCAATTATTATAAATTGATGTATGTAACCGGCGCGTGGGTATCGTTTCAACGGTACGACGGAGTGTCGATTCGTGCAAAAGTCGGCGACGTCATCGAGGAAGTGAATGGCGACTTTGAAATTTTGGAAGCAGGAACGCGTCCTCGGCCGTTTGTAAAGGTTAAAGATGTCAAATCGGGTACGGTTCGGATCATCAATCAGGAAGCGCCGGCAAAAGCGCCGGCGAAACCTCCATCCCAACCCCAACCTCAAAAACGTAGATAAATAGTATCCGCGAATACAATGAATGAACCAAAATACATAGAGAAATCGATTAAAGGAGAAAGACTTTGTTTAGCATTCGTCTGATCATTCATACGCTCTTTTTCATTTTAGTGGGGAGCGTTCAGTTCACCATTGTTTCATACGGCCAACAATTGCCGCCTCCGCAACCGCAGGGGAATCCGGTAGAAACTGTTTCCGGTCTGGATAAACGAATCGAAGGGCCCGTGGAAGCGCGAGGCATTCAATTGTCGGAAATTCTCGGCATCCTTCAGGCGGAAAGCGGATTGCAGATGGTGTTGGATAAAGGGGTGGATCCACAGGTCACCTTCAATCTGCAAAATCCGACTGTCCGAGAAGTGCTGAATAACGTGCTTCCCGCCAATGGCCTCGATTTTTTTGAAAGTGAATCCGGCGTCGTGCGCATCGGAAACGAACCGGAAATCGCCATCCTCAAAATGCCGGCCATGGAACTGGCCACTCGCACGTTCACACCCCGCCATGTCGACATCGAGCAACTGCAAGGCGCGTTGGACGGCATGCGCAGCCCAAACGGCCGCATTATTATCGATCCGGATACGCGAAAAATTATCGTGAGAGATATTCCCGAAGTCCTGGAGGAAATGGCGCAGCTCATTTATCAATTGGACATGGAAACGGAAACTCGCGTAATCCCGATCAAATACGCCAACGCCCAGGAAATCGCGGATCAACTCGCAGGCGTGATCAACACCGCGCAAGGCGAATTGTTCATCGATTATCGCAACAATCTGATCATCATCACCGATACGCCCGATCGCCTGGACATGGCGCAGGCCATCATTGAACAATTGGATGTGGAACTGGAATTTCGCGTCATTCCTCTCGCATTCGCATTGCCCGAAGACGTCATCCCCATCATCGAAGGACTCCTGACCGAAAACGGTTATGTCGATTTCGATCCACGAACCTCCCGTCTTTTCATCCAGGATATTCCCTCGATCGTGGATCAAATCATCAAATTGATCAAACAGCTGGATATTGCCACACAGCAAGTCTATATCGAAGCGGATATCGTACAAATCAATAACGATAAATCATTGACGTTCGGCACGTCCGCCGCGTTCGGCTCCGACATCGGCGCCGGCGGCGTCCCTTCCTCTCCTTCCACCGGTTCGGCGACGGGAGCGGATTTCTTTTCGTTTAATCCATTCCTGACCACGTCCGGCGATGGATTAACATTAATGGACGTTCGACAGGGAAGTTACCGTTTTCAAATCAATGCCATGGTGGAAAATCGCGACGCCGAAGTCATCGCCAGTCCTCGCCTGCTCATTCAGGATGGCGAAATGGGATTCTTCAACCTGGGTTCGCAGGAGCCGTTCTCGACGCGGCAGTATGGTGGATATTATGGCGGCGGATATGGCGGCCAGGATATCTATACGCAAAGTTTCCGCAACGTGGGAACGCAGATCGAACTCGAAGTCTACGCCAGCGAGGCGGGATATGTGGAGTTATACATTAGTATGCAGGATACCCGCAGCCGGCGCGTACAATTATCGAATATCGGCGAGGCGCTGGCCATCGACGGTTCTTTTATCAATACCGCCGTTACCGTGAAAAGCGGCCGAACCGTCGTGCTGGGCGGGATCATCACCCGCAACTCCAGCAAATCCCAATCCGGCGTTCCCGTTTTAAGCAGCATTCCCGTTCTCGGCGCCTTGTTCCGCAATAAAAGTTCCTCGAGCACAAAGCAAAAACTATTGGTGTTCATTACACCTACCATCGTGAATATCGATGATCCGTATTCTTTCGCGCAGGTAGACAATATCCAACGCGTGCAGGATCTGCAGGAATCCGGCGCCACCGGATTCGTCGAGACGAACCTGGACGATCGCTACTTGAAGTGGGATGACGAACGCAAAAATGAACAGGCCGCCATTGAAGATGCTCTTGGCCAAATGGGACGATCCCAACGGTCGTCGGAAAACGCAAAATCGCTCAACGAAAAGTCGGGAAAGGGATTCCAATCCGTGGGCGAAGATTCTCATCCGCCGACGGAAAAAAGTAAAAGTCAAAATTCTTCTTCAAATGGAAACCATCGGACGAGCACCGATCGCATATCCCCTAACAAAAAAATATAAATGCACTTTTTTTGTTAGGACGAAAGGGAGGGAGATTGATGGAACGGATCCGCTATTTTGCTTATGGCCATTATATCGATCCTTGGTTTTTACATCGGTTGGATATCCGGTTCAATCTGCAGCTTCCCGCGATTCTGCCCGGGTACCAACTCGTGTTCAACGTGTTGGAAGACGTATTTTTTCGTTTCGAAAAAAGGGGTTTGGCGAATATCACGCCGCGAGCCGGCTGCGAAGTGGAAGGTTTGATTTATGACATCGACGAGACGGAACTTCCCCGTTTGGATTTGGCCGCCGGCGTAAAATCGCTGAAATACTACCGCAAAAAAGTGTACATTCGGCAAAACGGAATTGGGCAGTTGGAAGCGATCACATACGCCGCATGGCCTGACGTCACCGCCGAAGGATTGCTGCCGAGCAACCGCTATTTACAATCCTTGATCAACGCCGCCGGACGGCAGGGCATTTCTCCCACGTTTTGCAATTGGCTGGCCAATCATCCCTCGACAGTGTAGCAGAAGAAAGATGGTCCGGGCTGATTTGCATCTTTCAACTAAAGCATCACAAAACAGTTGCCCCCCCTTCAACATAAAAAACCTGATTTCAAAATCGAGGAATCGCAATATAAGGCAGTTGGCGATATTTCTCGCGATAATCCAATCCGTATCCCACCACGAATACCGGCGGAATGATAAAACCATAAAAGTCGATGCCTTCCGGCTTTTCCCGGTTCTGCTCCTGCTTGATAAGAAGAACGCATGTTCGCAGCGATTTGGGATTGCATGCGGCAACCCGGTTTCGCGCATAGGCCAAACTGGCGCCGGTGTCGTAAATGTCTTCAATCAGAATCACGTTTCGCCCTTCAATGGACGGCAGAGGAAGCGAATAGTCCCGCACCGCCCCTTGCGCTTTCGTTTCTCCACGATAACTGGATAGGTAAAGAAATCCGATCTCAATATCCAAATCCAATCGTTTCATCAAATCCGCCATGAAAATGACGGCTCCCTTCAACACCGACAAGAGGATCACTTCTTCGTCCGCGTAAACGCAATGGATGGCTTCCGCGATGGCATCGATTCTCGATTGGATTTCCTTTTCGCTGATGAGGATCTTTTGAATGGGAAGATTCATTGGTGTGGTGAAGGCGTCTCGTTGGTTTTCGCCGGTTCTCCCGATGTCAGTCTGGTCAAGATTTCGCGTACCCGGGTTTGAGTTGGATCCAGTTGGAGTGATTTTTGCAGATTTTTATGCGCCAGAAGCATTTGGCCTCTGCGCGCATAAAGGGTGGCCAGCAGATTATACAGCTTGGGATCTTGAATGGGCGTTTTGGCGCTTTCCAACAGGGATTCGGCTTCCATGGCCTGCGCAAGCGCTTCGTCCTCACGCTTTGCGGCAAATAACAGCTCGGCGTATTCCACCCGCGTCCATGGCGTTGCATGGATCGACGCCAACGCGCGTGTGAATGCGCTTTCCGCCTCGCTGAAACGCAGCAGAATCATTTCACAACGTCCGATCAACGACCAGAGACCGGCATCCATCGTCGCATCTGAAGTCAGGGGAGACGCAAGGGCAAGCGCTTTTTTGGCGTCGCCCAACGCCAAATAACATTCTGCAATCTGCCGGATGGTTTGAGGCGATTGCTCGCTCACGGTTTCCGTTTCCGCGAGCAGTTTTTTCGAATCTTCGTATTTCTCCTGCATGGCCAGCACAAAGGCCAGCGCGGCTTTGGCCGGCGTGTGGTTTTTTTCCAACGCGATTGTGGCGCGAAAACATCCTTCCGCTTGCGACCAGTCGCGCATCGCCGCATAAATCGATCCCAGAATATACTGCGATCGGGCTTGATGCCTCGCAGATTCGCTTACGGTATGAAATCGATCCCACGCATCCGCCGCATCGCCCGCTTCGAGAGCCAGTTCGGCGGAGAATAACTTGATCAGATCATCGTGGGGAGAAAGTTGCAGGGCTTTCTGGATGATGGCTTTCGCATCCGCGAGTTTTCCTTGTAGTTTGCGGATCACCGCGAGGTTGTATAATAATTTTGCATCGTCAGGCTTTTCGATTTGCGCTTTGAGGATAATGGTTGCCGCTTCGTTCAGATTCCCTTTCTCGATGAAGGACGTTACATTGATTGTTTTCGTATCCTGATCGGGCCGAGTACAGGAAATCAGAGACGCCAAAATAACAACCGGGAGCCACGCCGTGGTGAATCCGATACGTGGTAATCTCAATGCATATCTCATATTGGGTATCAGTTCCTCGCTCCGTACGAGATGAGTATGGAGTTGTGCCGTATGCATCAGAAAATAAAAACACAATTCAATACTATTTATCGTATCATTCTATCCGGTTTCTTCAATGTCCCTGACAGGCAGAATGATGTTTTCCTGACCGTTTGCCCTCATCGCTGTTTCCTTCTTTTTGTGTATCTGTAACATTGGATTGGATCGAATCATCCATCCCATCATTCGATGACGATTTCTCTTTATTGACAGATTCGATCTTCGAGGTACCGGCCATCCCCAATGAGATACGAGGATTGAGCGGGGCAATTCCATTCTCGCTTCCTTCGCTTGGACGACAAGTGGGAAAAATGGTATAGTAAATAACAGCGTCTTCGTGAAGCGTCTCCGTTTGCAATCGAGAGACCCCCTTGTGATGGCTTCATGAACCTTGATCCGATTTTTTTCATATTGATCCGGCGACGCGGGTGAACAATACATGTGTGCGGTACGGCGGGAGCGGTAAAAGAAGGAACATCATGGCGGAATTGGTGTTGAATGGCATGTTGGAAGAGGAAGTGACGCGATATTACCACATCTGTTTCTTTACCGATAAACAAGGACCGGATCCGAATCGTGAAGAAAACTATATTTTTATTCCCAAAGTCGTTTGCCGCTTCGTCGACGAGATGACCGTTTGCATTCAGGATTGGTACGTATACAAAAAAAACCTGACGCGATTTATTCGATACCGCAGCGGCCACAGCTATGGGCGCATTCAAAAACGAAATCCAACGAAAACGGCGGTTCGAAAAGAACAATTTTATAATCCGAAAGCGTAACGGCAATACTCCGAATTAACTATTTCCTGAATCCGTGAACTATGAATATAAAATATATAACAAAACTTACATTGAACAATTTGAGTTCAAAAGCGATCTTATAAAGATTGAATCCCATTCTTTTTTCGAACGCGACGGGGATTTATGCAGTTTCTGAGGGAAAAGCCAGTTTTCCGCTACGAAAACCCTTATTTCCAGACACACCTCGCCTTTCCAAACGACACGATTGATTTCCCGAACGGGTTTTTTCTTACATATCCTCAACCGGCCGGCCTCGTCGGTCGCCGGCATTGACAATCCGTTCATAGATGCGACGCCAGACGGGACA
>QZKN01000004.1 GCA_003598175.1 Candidatus Omnitrophota bacterium | reverse complement strand
CTTCTGGAGCGGCAAGACCCGTGAAGCGTCTACGTCCGCCGCCGTCTCCACGTCCACTGTGCCGAAAGCGACGCAGCGTCCTTCGTCGGAAGCGGCGGTCGCCGTTTCCGCTTCAACCGCCTCGGAAATCGCGTCCTCAGACGCACGTTCCGTCTCCTCATCGGCGTTGCTATTCGTATCAATTTCGTAATTGAATAGGATGCCGGGCGTATGTCCGCCCAAAAAAATCCGGCCGGAGCGGGGCAAGGATTCGCCGGATACAACATGGATGTACCGCCGGTTCTTTCTGGCGTTTGCGGCGAGTTCACTGCAATCCTGCACTTCCAGCAACGCCTGCTGCATCGCGCTCCGGGTGAGAAAATCCGCTCGCATGGAAATCACCTCGTCGGCGGCGGTGGATAATTTCGAATTGACCAGTTGAATGAATAACAGGCTGGTCAGTGAGAGAAACAAAAAAATGGGAATGACAATCACCAGCGCCATGCCCGCATCGCCGTCCTCCCGGCGGCTTTGCCTGAAGTCGAAATCGCAAATGATCATTGGTTTTAGTTTCCCCATTTCAGCGTCGCTACTTTCATCTCTTTCAATCGCTTTAGACTTTTTGCATCCACGCCTTCGATTTCGAGAAGAAGCGTATCATCCGGATTGCGTTGCACCGTAAATCCATCGACGTTGCCGCAGAGCACGCTTTGATTGGCGATGGCATTCGTAGTACCTAACGGCTCCCAACTCATGATGATCTGGCGATTGCGCAAGGTATAGCGAATGGATCGATGAAGAATCCAATACGCGCGAGGAAAATCGTCCCGAACGCCTTCGGCATGAATCATCGAAGCGTTCGGATTGACGGATTGAATCACGAACGTTTCCAAGGGAAAAGAAAACGGATGAAACAACAAACGCATTCCCGGCGCGATTACGGAAAACGCGGAATTGTTGCGATCCATGAGAATGTTATTTTTGATGGAGGTAGCGATTCCCGCGGTCAAAACCTGCTCGAAGTACATATCCCCGCCGGCGTTGTCGATCCGAATCGTGGATGGAAACGCCGAGGAAAGCTCGTTCGCGATTTGCTGTACGGCAATATAAAGGCGAGTGGCTTCGACGGATTCCATACGACTTTCGAGATACGAATCCAGCGTAAGGAGAATAAAGGAAGTGGCAAAAGCGCCGACCATACCGAGAATCGTGATGGCGACCACGATTTCGATGAGCGTCATACCTTTGTTCAGCTGTTGGTCAGAACCGTCGATAATTCGACGGTATGTCGGTTTCTCCATGTCACATGCACCGTGATTCGTTTGATGTCGGTTGGCGTTTGTGTCGCCTGGATTCGCCCGTATTCGACGTAATCCACAGAAATACGGACCGTATACGGTTGATAGGCGTTTCCCAGTCCTCTACCGTTTTTCAACGTATGAATGCCGCTCGCGCTGAAGCCGTTGTAATCGTCGCAATCGTCATATACCTGTCTGTCCGCTTCCTCCGCCGTGATGGTCGCGTGCGAAAGGGGAATCGGACCGCCGCGATTGGGAAGGCGATAGGACAATTCGTCCCAGCGCCCGGTGGAAATTGCTTCCGTCAAATACAGTTCCGCCAACGTCAACGCGCGCCGCAGTTCGACGGCATAGATCATCTGATCGTGTCCGTTGATCAGGATAAACGCCAAAACACCGCCGATGATCGCCAGCACGGTGATCGCGACGATGATTTCAATCAATGTATAGGCGGCGGTTCGTTCGTTCACTCGTGAATATATCCGGTCATCGGTTCAATGACGATTTGTCTCACTTCCTGATTCGCGCCGAGGGTAATCGTTTTCGGACTGTTATAAGGAATACCCGAAGGCGAGATGGGAGCGCCGCGCCCATTAAATAAGATGGCGTCGGATTCGAAATCGGTGGCGAGACGATTGACGTTCAAATTCACGGTTAACGGATCGTCGCGAAACGGATCCGGTTGGCCCGATTCCACGGGGATGGCAATGCCGTCATATTTTTTATCGGACGGACTGAATCGCAATCCGACCCATTGCCGCGTCGTCATGGCCAATTGTTTGGCGCGCAACAAATGCGCTTGAATCAATGCGGCCGCGCCGTCGGTGTTGGCGGAATCGGGATGGAATTGCATGCCGACGGCGCCGGCGAGGACGGCCAGCAACGTGATGACGACCACGATTTCGATTAATGTGACGCCTCGATTATATTCGTTTTTCATATAACACTCGCTCGCGAAAGGGATATCCCGTAAAACTGCCGATTGACGGCGACAACAAACATCGAGCCGGAATCACCGGTAAAAATCGCAAGGGGGAGTTATCGTGCAACGTAACGGAAAATTGCATCCGTTCGCTGACAGTCGTACTTTCCAGGCGCAACGGATTTTTTCCCCCACGGATTTTTCCCCCGAAAAATCTCTTTCCCGCACCGACGATCCTCACAGTTCCACTTCCGATTTGATCGAGAATCTGCAAATCCGCCCGCGTGATTCGTAGTCGTTCTTCCTGTGGATTGAGTTGCCATTCTCCCGCCTGGAAATATTCGGCGTCGATCAGCAGTTTTAAAAAATCGCCGTCCGATCCCGCCACATCCATAATGCGGATTCGTCCGAAACGAAACTCGACGGGAGAACTGTCAGTCGATCCCTCCGCGCCGTTTTGATCGTCAAACGCATAGCGTATGTTGATCGGCTGCGGCTCATGATGATTAAAAAACGTGAAGATCAATGGCTCGATTAAAAAGCGGGCGCTTCCCTCCGTAAACGTGGCGGAGGATAAGGATGGCGTTTGCAGCTTGCCGTATATGGCCTGATGAGGTGGAAGCGAAACGGATAATTGATGTTCCTGGATTTGCCCGACGAAATTTTCGGTGGTTTCCGGTGGATTCAGGGCATTTTTGGCGGTGATGGTCACCGTGGCGGCAAACGGTTGGCCGGAATAGGTGTAAGACGTTTCCGGCGTTTGCATCATCGCCGGTTGTTCCACGCTGATGGCGAAATGATCGGGAATGAACCGGCCGATGCGATCCAGCCGTCCGACGATTTGACATCCCATATAATTTCGATCGATGAATTCAAGGTTGATGATTCCCACATCGGTATATATTATAGTAGCGAGTTCGCATTCTCCCAATTGAAAAGCGGTTTTCGGGATATTGTTCAAAAGATGATTATTCTCATCTCGTAACTCTCCGCCTGCGCCGTTTTCCGGTTCGACAACCTGAATGTTTATATCGATAGAGGATTGGCTCTCATTGATCGCATCGTCATACGGATAATTGTTCGTAATCCGGCCATTTGCATTTATGGCGTAAATGTGGAGGGAAAACGGAGTTCCCGCGATGAGGACAGAATCTTCACCTTCCTCATCATCCCCGTGTCCATGGCGGTTTTGATTTCCGTATCTCTGCCCGTGAACATTCTTATCGGAATTCTCGTTATCAATACCCTCGCTTCCCACGGGTACGGCCGGCAGTTGGCTTTGGAGGAGAAATTGATAGGGACACACGATGAAGGAATGACTTTCTCCATCCACATCCACATTCCCACCGGGACCATGCAGTTGAATTTTTGCAGTCCCCGTGAGTTTGATCCTGCCGCATTCATGATAACAAAGATTATTGATGACAGTCAGGCCGTTTCGAATTTGATAACTGCGATTATCGTGAAAGGGATCCAACCGAACCGGAGGATTCGCGGGATTCACATAATTCAAGTTTGACCAGCTGAATTTGAAATGGCCGCTGACATTCACGCGGCGATTTTCAGCGTCGGTTATGAGAATGGAGACGGAAAAAGGGGCGCCGGAAATGATGGTAGGCGTGGTTTGTAATAAAAAGGGCGCTTCACCCACATCCGGCAATCCTGTTGCATTCGGAAGAATGTAAACCCGAAAAATGTTCTCATCGGGAAAATGATCAACGGCCCCACCATCCGGTGGGGCCGCGCATATCATCGACGTTAAGAAAAAAACCAGTGCGACTGCATTGTGAATTGAATCTATGACAATTCGCCGGTTAAAGAGTACAACACTGGTTCGAATCAGAATGTTCATTTTCGAATCGGCAGTCCGGAAATGATGACTACCGGACGAATATCCCTGCAAAGCGAATGGAATTCCATTAACTGCCGGAGCCGACAGCAACCTTCGCGCGGTTGTCTTTTGTTTCCGGCGTAATCGTCAAGGTTCGGCCATCCTGCAACTTCACCGTTGTACCTGAACCGCTTACACCTTCCGGATAACCACCGTCCAGCCAGGTTGCGAGTTTTTCGGCATTGATGATCCAGGTTCCATCATCCGTATCGGTTCCGGAGGCGCGGTGTTTGGCGAAGGCAATCGAACACGCCGAATTGATGGCGCCGATGGTTCCATCCGCCGCGGCCTTTTTCGCATCCCCGGTCAGATTGACGAATTTGGGAACGGCGATGGCGGCGATGATGCCGATGATGACGATCACGACGATGATTTCGATGAACGTGAATCCACTCTCATTCTTTTTTGCTGCGTTGCTTCTCTTCATTTGTTTGACTCCTTATTTCGTCTTTTATTGTTCCTCACATCTGTGAGTATGTTTTGATTCGATGTTTTTTTCATCGCTTGCCTGCAGTATAGCATCTATTGTGCCAATATAGAACTCGGCAAGGAAGAGCCATCAGAAACACTGGGTGAATGAATGAATTCCCGGTGATTTCCACGATAAAAATGAATCCTCCGGATCATACCGTCTTGGGATTATCTTTTTCACCCTTCCCTTCGTTCCGCAATCCCTTTTGTGCTGTTTCTCAAGATTGGAATCAGCGGTGGTTTCGGATTGATTTATGTAAATGTATTAATTACAGTATGTTATATGGACCACTGGCGTCAGCGTTCTCAAAATGAAAAAGGCAAATTGAAAGGGAAAGAAATGATTTTTTCGTCTTGGCATTATCCAATATAATATGATGTGATTGTGAGGTCAAATCCGTGATCGTCCCTGTTTCTATATTCACAATAGGTGGTTTTATAAGTTTATTTTTTTAATAAGCAAAGTGAGTGAAAAACACGCAAGCGCCATGCGGATTTTATCAGTTATGAAAAGGGGGATTATCAAATTGACTTTTATTTTGAAGAGAGAGGGATGAATAGGATCGTCGAATGACGACGAATAACACAACTGTTTGATGTTAAAATAATTTGCGCAATGCCTACACCGACAATTTGATACGACATTCTTATCTTACTTGATGCCGAATTTGTTATGGATAAACGGGAAGACATTGTGAGAATTATTTTCCGGGCATTTTTTCGATTATGGCACAATTCCTGCTAAACTAAATATAGCCGGTTCTTTTTTCATTAATGAGAAATTCTGAAATCACAAGGCCTGCGCAAAAAAACAATCGATATGGAGTTGGTACGGTCCGTCACGATGCGGAAGTGGTTTGGAAAAAAAATAAAATCGTATTTGGGCGTTGACTTGAGCGACTCGCTGTCTCATATGGTTGCGATGGAATTTCAAGGTTCGATCCCCACTCTTCTGGACGCGCTTTCGGTGGAAACGAATGAAGAAAAATCGATTGAAGTTCTTATGCAGACGCATCGTATCGGTGCGCGAAAATATGACGCAGTGGCCGTATCGGTTCCACAAAATCACGTGGATGTCCGCTATTTGACATTGCCTCTGTTGCCGGTGGTTGACTTGCGCAACATGATTGGTTTTGAAATGATCAAAAAACTGGATTATCGTTTGGAAGAGGCCTCTATCGATTACACCTTGTCCGGTTCGGTAACCGGCCATGAGACGAATCTGATTCATGTAATTGGTTTTGCCTGCCGTCAATCGATCACGCAAGCCATCATCAACCGATTTTCTCCTGTCGGCCTGACTGTCGATGTAATCGACGTGATCCCGATGGCTTTGATGAATTTTTACGCATACACCGAACCGGCTTTTCACGAGCAAACTATCGTTGGGATTCATATCGGTTCAACAAATGCGAATATCGTGGTTGCAAAAAAGGGCCATTTGCTTTTCTCGCGATATCTTCCCGTCGTTTTACAAATGGCGCCGAAAGAACTTCCCCGTTTCGCGAAAGACCTGTCGGCGGAAGTGTTTCGCACACTCGAATATTGCGAAATTCATTTTGAACCGCTGACTTGCAGCCACATTCTTCTGACCGGGGAGGGAGAGCAACTCCCACAACTCGCGGAGTTCCTGCACGAGGAAATCGGTTTGATTTGTAATACCGCCGATCTTTTTTCGATACCGTCCATTCGATCTCAAACAGGAGTCGGTGAAAAAAAGATCGGTTCGGAGTTGGCGGTGGCGGCGGGGCTTGCCCTTCGATTGGGAAGTGAACCATCATGAAGCAAGTCAATCTTCTTCCACGTAATTATTGGGAACCGCCGAAAGCGTTCATTCACCCGTTTTGGAAGCGATTTTCCGCATTTTTCCTCATTTGTGTGGGATTGGCGCTCGGTATCCACGTCCAATTTCAAGCTTTTGTGGTAAAATTCGATCAACAATTGCTGAAATCCAAAAGCATTCTCGATAAAGTGGATCCGGAGCTGAAACGATTTCAGCAATTGGTGAATGAGCGGGATCAATTGAAACAAATGATCGCATCGTTTCAAGACGGTGGATCGAAACATATTCCTGATGTGGTGAGAAAAAAGAAATCCATCACCCAAATTCTGGAACGAGTGGTTCTAGCGATGCCGGCTGATGTCTGGCTGAGAATTCTGCAGTGTGATTATGAAAGCAAACGGCTGGTGATCGAAGGATCGGCGGTATCCAATGAAGCCATGCAGCGGTTCATCACCGATGGATTGATGCAGGGAAATGATTTGTCCAATTTGATGATCCATAACGTCCGTCTGCTCGAATCGAAAGAGGAAATTCAATTTTCCCTGTCATTGGAATTTGCGCCTGAAAACGGCATTGAAAAAGATTCAAAAGGTTAATCGGTCCATGTGGTGGCATTTTTTGCGTAAACAATTACAGGAGCAAGTCGATCAGAAGATTTGTGTGTTGCTGTATGTCATGATCGGTTTGCTTGCGTATATCATGATCGACCATGCGGAGGTCCTGTCGGGAAAGAACATCGACGGCATCACGCAGGAGTTGCAGGATATTCACGAAAAGATCGAATTATGGAACGATATGATCGGGCAAATCCCCAGCGTGGAAAAAGAAATTGCTCTTCTCAAACAGGAACAATCCCAATTGAATTTTGTGGATGATGAATGGATCGAGAAAATCGTATTGTGCGACGAGAAAAGTCTCTTGAATATACTCAAACAGGATCAAGACGAAAACAGCCCCTTTCTTCAGTTTCGCGTCGAGCAGGGAAACGCCATTCGCTTTCTCGACGAGTATAAATACGAAGTGGATTTGTATGGTTATTATGAAGATATTTTTCTATTGCTGGGCCGTTTGGACGCTTCCCCTTGCGGAATGCACGTCAATCGCTGGACCATGAAAGTGCGAGGCGCCAACCGCGACATCATCGAAGGCCTGCTGACCTTGAAGTTGTATAAGAAAAACAGTAAGAGCTAAACTATGGTAATCCTATTTTCCATCATTCTTTTTCTATTCGTGAGTGGGGATCCGTTCTCCGCGACGGCGCAAGAGCATCGCGGAAAGATTGACCGCAACCCGTTTAAACGGATCGAATCGCTTCAATCGCCGACACAAGCGCCGGCGGCGCCAACCGTCGCGCCGTCTCTCACGCCCGATGCGACCGGGGGACTTGATTTTCGAGATTTCCAGCCGGTCGCCCCGCCTGCGCTGCTCGACAACCTGCGGGCGATCGTGATGGGCCAAAAAGGAAAAAAAATGGCGTTATTCGGCGACGAAATCGTTTCGGTCAACGATACGATTTCAGGATATACCGTTGTCTCTATTTCACTTGATTCCGTGGTTCTTATGAAAGGGGAAATCGTGATACAGCGATCGATCGATCCACTCGATTTGCGATCCCGCGTCTCCCGCAAACCGGAACTAGGCTATTCGAGGCCTTCTCCTTTCGAGATCCAAACCGGCATGGAGTTGCCCCCCGGATTGTCGGAAATTACCGATAAAATGCAATCGTTGCAGATGTTTATCAATCCTTTGCTGCAAAAGTTTTTGAATAGCGACTCATTGACGGGTAAAAACAATGATTGAACGCATCTTCTTCGGTGTACTGATTTGTTGTTTCGTCTTTTCCATTCCCCCGTTGGCGGCAGGGACGGAAGAGAACCGCCAGGATTTGCTGTTCTCCTCCGATGGAGAGGCGATCTCGATCAATATGCCCAACCTCAGCCTCATCGACGCCTTGCGGATGCTGGCGAAATTGACTCACGTCAATTTGATTGTCGATGAAAGCGTCGTCGGCTCTGTAAATTTGTATTTGCAGGACGTTACACCGCAGGAAGCATGGAACGCCTTATTGCAAACAAAAAATTTGTCATTTAAGCAGGAAGGAAACCTGATTTATGTTTTCATCCCGGAACAAGTTACGGCGGAATCGATCCCGAGGGAAACCCGCATTGCCAAATTAAAATATATTACGCTGGGTTCGACGACGTTGACTCGCAGCGGGGGCCGCTCATCAACAGGAAATGTCTCCACCGGCGCCGATCAGACCTCTTCGCGGCAGATGGATTATGGCGGCGGCATCGATCGCGAATTGCAGGAAGAAGGAACCAAACTCGATGAAATTCTCGTCGCGGCGTTCGGAGAAGAAAACCTCAAAGTCGCCAAAGACATCCGCACCAATCATCTGCTTTTGACCGGGACGCCGATGATCCTGGATGAAGTCTTCAAACTGCTCGAGGTTCTGGATCAACCGGTTTCCCAATTGTTGATCGAGGCCAAAGTCGTACAAGTTCGTTCTCAGGCGTTGAAGGATCAGGGAATCGATTGGGGCGGCGTTTACACGTTCAACAATTCCGGCGGTTACACGTTCTCCTACGATCGACAACGCGACGAACCGGGTGGGATCGTTACCCAGAGTAATCAGGACACATTGCAATACACGAACAATGTAACCAATTTCAAGGTAACGTTATCCGCATTGATCAATGACGGAGATGCCCGAGTGTTGTTCAGTCCTCGGGTGGTCACTCAAAACAACAAAGAAGCCTACATTGCGTCCGGACAGGAAATCCAAATTCCCTCGGGACTGGATATCAATGGCAATACCTCTTTCCGCGAACGGCAGGTGGCGCTGGAATTGGGCGTCACTCCGCGCGTCCTGGCTAATTCCCTGATCAGTTTGAGTATCCGCGTGCGAAACGATACGGTCAATTACAATCAGCCGGAAATCAGCGGGGTGCCGCCGTTGGATGTCAACTCCGTCGAGTCCTTCGTGACGCTACGCGATTCCGATATGGTGATCATCGGCGGAATCCTGACGACGCAGGACAGCAATCAACGTTCCCGCATTCCTTTGTTGTCGGATATTCCGCTTCTCGGCTCTGCGTTTCGCAACAACAGCAAGAGAATCGAGCAGTCCGAATTGATCATCGTGATCACTCCGCGAATCATTACCAACGAAGAGGGATTTTTAATCGACGAAACGGCCGGGGATGCGATCATGCGACCGGAACAACAGGATGTCGTCAATGATTTGATGTCGCATCGTTCTTTGTGGATCGACGAGGCGGCGCCTGCACAATCCACTCTTGAGAAAGATGCCGGATCGAATCCTGTCGGGAAACAAAATGCAAAACGCCACTTGAATAAACGATGGTGATTGTACACACGAATGGCAACATGCCGCCATTCCAGCAAGGACTTGTGGAAATCGATGGAAAATACGGCTATTTATCAGGTTCAAAAAGAAAATTCCGAACTGCGAGTTTGTTTTGTGTCCAACGAACTCGCCTACTTTGGCGATCCCGAACAAAGTGAACAATTCGTACGGGACATTATTGGGCAATTGACAAATGAAATAGGTCAATTGATCATGGATTTGAATGCGTTGAGTCACGTCAACAGCTCGGTGTTGGGTGTGTTCGTCAAATTGAAAAAAAACCTTCCCGATCGTGATATTCTCTATGGAATCGTCGGCGCCAATCCCGCCATCCGCAAAATCATGGAATTGACTCGTTTGAGTTGGTTGTTGTTGGATTAAATAGAAACGGCATGGGCGTCCAATGAAAAAAGTAGCTCGCGAGCGTCTCGGCGACATTTTAGTGGAAAGCGGACGGTTGACCGAGTCCCAACTGAAAGCGGCTCTGGCTCAGCAGGCGCCCCGGCAAAAATTAGGGCAAGTGATTCGCGGCATGGGGCTATTGACCGAGCAGGAAATCGCGGAAATCCTGTCCGAACAGCTCCGGATTCCCTGCATGAGCTCGGACAATTTTTTAATTGACCCGCAAGTCATCGAATTTATTCCTGAACGGCTGGCGCGCCGGCATAATGTGGTTCCCTTGTTTCTGGTCGAAAACGAACTCACCGTGGCCATGTCCGATCCGCTGGATTTGGTGGCTGTCGACGAATTGCAGCAGGAATCCGGTTACCGTATCAATTGCGTTTTATCGACGGAAAGCGCGATCAATCGGGCGCTGGATGAATATTATTCCGTTGCGCAATCCATTCAGGACGTGATCGCCGCGTTCGAAGGCGATGCGCCGAGAACGGCGGAAGACAGCGCTCCCGCCGTCCGGATCGTCAATCAAATGCTGTTTCAGGCGGTGAAACTGAACGCCAGCGACATCCACGTCGAACACGGCGAACATGCCTGCCGCATCCGATTTCGTATCGACGGCATTTTGCATGAAATTTTGACTCCTCCCATCCATCTCGGCGCGTTCATCACCTCACGCTTGAAAATCATGGCGAATCTCGACATTTCCGAAAAACGGCTGCCGCAGGACGGTCGTTTCTCGATTACCGTCGGGAAACGATTGATCGATGTGCGCGTATCGACTCTCCCCACGACGTATGGCGAGAAAGTGGTCCTTCGCATCCTCGACAAATCCTCGATGCAAATCGGATTGGATCACATCGGTCTCGACGCCGAGGAAACGAGCATTATCGAAAAACTATTATTGCATCCGTATGGCATGCTGTTGGTCACCGGCCCCACCGGCAGCGGCAAATCGACGACGCTGTACGGGATGCTCCGTCATTTGAGCTCGCCCGAAAAAAATATCGTCACGATTGAAGATCCGGTCGAATACAAATTCGACGACATCAATCAAATGCAGGTCAACACGAAAGTGAATCTCACCTTCGCGCGTGGACTGCGTGCCATTTTGCGGCAGGATCCCGACGTGATCATGGTGGGGGAAATTCGCGATGAAGAAACCGCTTCCATCGCGGTTCGCTCGGCGTTGACCGGTCATTTCGTTCTCAGTACCCTCCACACCAACGATGTGGTAAGCACCATCGGCCGCATGATCGATATGCAAGTGGCGCCTTATTTGCTTGCGTCCTCTATTGTCGGCGTCATTTCGCAGCGGTTGGTGCGCACCGTCTGCAAGGATTGCGTCCAGTATATCGAGCCGGATGCGGCGACCTTGGCAAAATGGGAGATCAAACCCGCTCAGGTCCAGCGCTGGGCGAAAATCCGAGGATGCGAACGCTGCAATCATTCCGGTTATAAGGGACGCACCGCCATTTTCGAAATTTTGGCGATCAATGACGCGATCCGGCAGATGATCATCGATTCGAAATCATCGGTCGAAATCCGGGAAGTTGCCAAACGGTCCGGTCTTTCCATGCTGCGCACCGTCGGAATGAAAAAAGTCTTTCTCGGAATTACGACCATCGACGAATTGGAACGCGTCACCGTCAGCATCGAGGAGTGATTCCATGCCTGTATTCCATTATCGCGCCAGCAACGCTCAGGGAACGGTGATCGAAGGCAAGGAATTTGCCGAAAACATGGATCAGATTCTGCAACTCCTGGCCGATAGAAATCTGCATCCGATTCAAGTGCTCTCTCCCGATGCGCAACGCAGGATCCCGACCATCGAGGAACTCCTTTCCCGAAAACTTCCCGTTTCTCGTCGTCAAATCGCTATCTTTTTTGATCAACTGGCGATGATGCTGAATTCCGGCATCTCCATTGTCGATGCCTTGAAATCGCTCGAAGAACAGCGCATCAGCCTGCGATTGAAAGAAGCGTTGGTTAAAATCCGCGAAAATGTGGAGCAGGGAGTTCCCTTGCATCTGGCCATGCGGGAATGCGGCGATTTGTTTGACGAGGCCAGCATCCGCGTGGTGGAATCGGGAGAGCAATCCGGTCAACTCGACGTGTCGCTGGTTCGCCTGACGGAAATGATCGAGTTCGATCTTGAAATTCGTAAGAAATTCAAGGAAGCCACCCGTTATCCCAAAATCGTGATCGGCACCCTGGTTTTGGCGGTGGGAATTTTGATCACGGCTGTCATTCCCCGTTTTTCCAACTTGTTTGACCGCGCCAATATTGATTTGCCGATCCTGACGAAAATCTTATTGAATAGTCATACCCTATTTATCGGCAATTGGGCTGTATTGGTTGCGTTCCTGATTTTGCTGTACGTGTTGAAACACCTGATTCAGCGCGATAAAAAGTTATCCGTGGAATACGATCGCTGGAAAACGAAAATCCCGTTTGTCGGCGGCCTGAATATAAAAATTGAAATGAGCCGCATCTTCAAAATTCAAGCCATGCTGATTGAAAGTGGGGTGGATATTCTCACCGCGTTGAAACTGGCGGCGGGAATCGCGCAGAATCGCCTGGTCGCCGCCGCGTTTTTGCAGGTGCGTGAAAAATTGGAAGAAGGCAATTCTCTCGCCTCGTCGCTGGATAGCATTCCGCTTTTTCCCTCGATGGCGCGAAGAATGATCATTTTGGGTGAAAAAACCGGTCGCTTAAGCGAAAGCCTGACCAAGGTTTCCAACATGTATGAACGCCAAACCACCGCGACCATCAAACAAATCAGCGGTTTGATCGAACCCATGTTGATCATTGTGATCGGGTGTGTCATCATCATGTTTGCGCTGGGCATCTTTTTGCCGATGTGGGATCTGGTTAAAGTCATTCGATAAAATGGTGTATGCATCGTCCGAAAAAGATGCGAATTCCTTTCCCTATCCTCCCCATCAGCGGTGAGGGCGCAACAAGGTTATTATGGAGTAATTGAGGTTTTATGACTGAAAAAGAGATTCGCGCCCCCTATCATTTCATCGACCGCGGCGATATTCCCGAGCGTCGACATGCGCTGTTATTGTGCAGCGATGATGCCGACGTGATTTCGGAAATTTCGCGCCTGTTACAGGAATCCGAACTGCGGCTCGACATCCATCATGCGGTTGACGTCGTCCGCCAAATCGAATCCCGTTCGTATATCGACATGGTCCTGCTGGATCTGCGGCTCGCGGGTGAAACCGTCGGTTCGATCTGTTCGCAGTTGAAAAACCACGCGAAAACGCGAGATATTCCGATTCTCCTACTCGCTCGTAAAGACGAAATCGATCTCTTGAAATCGGCGTTGCGATTCGGCGCGGACGACTTCATCAACGTGCCCATTTTTCCGCAGGAATTTCTCGTACGTATGCGTTCCTTATTGGGAACCCATGCATGGCAGCGGCAGGCGCAAAAGTCGCGCGAGCGGGTGATGATCCTATCCAAAATCGTTTTCGGTATGAATATGGGCTTGACGCTGGCGGAAACAGTGGTTCCCTCTCTTGTCGATATCGCCCGGCATGTCGATGCGGATTTGGCGTTTGTCATTCTGTTCGATTCGAACGGTATGGAAAGCGATCGCATCATGCCGGAAGGCCGGAAAGACGCGGAACAGATTACGATTTCACCGTTGTTGTTGGAGAAAACCCGAAAAACCGGCATGCCGCAAATGGAAGTTGCCGCCGCCGATAATGCGAAAGTGCAACAGTTGTACGAAACTTCGCAAACGATCGTCCTGGTTCCCATCGCCGAAAGAAAACGCACGTTGGCCATGCTCGGCGTCACGCGTACACACGCTCTTCCTTTTTTTGAGAATGAAGTGTTGTCGCTTTCGTTGATCAGCGATATTCTTGCCATCTCCATCAGCCGCAGTTTGCACTTGCAAGAAATTGCCCGCGCCCATCTCGTGGTGAAAAGGGAGTTCCAAATGATGGGCCGGCTGCAAAAACTTCTTCTCCCCCAATCGCTGCCCAGCATGAGCGGCGTTCAATTCCGCGCGTTTTACCAACCGGCGATGGAGACGGGAGGCGATTATTACGATATCATCCCACTCACGAATGACGACTACGCGGTCGTGGTGGCGGATGTTTCCGGTCACGGCGCTCCCGCGGCAATGAATATGGGCATCGCGCGCTCCATTCTGCACACGGTCAGCTTATCGCAAAACATTTCACCATCCGGTACGCTCTATTTTTTGAACAAACTCCTCTGCCGTCTGCTGGGCGAAGACGCCCACATCACCATGTTCTATACGGTTTTAAATATCAAGGAAATGAAACTGACCTGGAGCAACGCCGGCCACGTTCCCTGCATTATCCATCGGGCGGGAACCGGCGAATTGGAACTGATCGGCGATCCGTCTGACGGTCCGCCCTTGGGGTGGTGGAACACCGCCGAATTTGAGGAAAAATCCACCTTCCTGCAACGGAACGATCTGGTTTTTTTGTTCACCGACGGCGTTATCGAGGCGGTCAATCTGCAGAAAGAACAATTCGGCATGGAACGGTTACGCCGTGAACTCGCATCGTCCAATCCGCTTCATCTCGAATCGGTCGCCGAATCGGTTGTCCATGCGATTCAAACGTATATTGGGGAAATGCCCTTGCAGGATGATTTGACTCTTTTGGCGTTTCAACGAATTACGGAATAACGGTTGTCGTGAATTCGTTTTTTTTTGCCTGTGATACTTCCGATGTTGAGCGCCGCTAACCCGGTTTGTGCGCAATACACCGCCAGGAAGATAAAATGATGGCGTTTTTCCCCAAGCCATCCATCCTGCGAATATACGGTTTTCATTCTTCCATTTGCGACAACAATCGATTCCAAAAATCACGAAAGGGAATGACGTCGCCCGGTGCGGACAGTGTGATGGCGATTTTATTGGCGAACCAATTCGAGGAAGGCGCGAGGAAATAATTGTCTTTCAGCGTGCCGTATAATTGCAGGTCGTCGCCGTGCAGGATGGCGCGCAAACCCAATTGCGAATATTCATACCGTTTGCGTTGAATCATATCACGCGCCAATCCCGGCGTTTGTCCCAAATCGACGATTTTGGCGAGGGTTTCCTGGCTGATGCCGCCGTTTCCCTTTTTTACGCTTTTCAAATCGATGTCGAAACGGATGGGTTGGGGGAGATCGGTGGAACCCGGCGGCGGCACAATTACTTCCATGTTTGCCATTTTACCGGAAATGACGCCGCTCATTTGGCCGAAATTAAAATACTCCGTCAACGGTTCGAGATCGATATTTTCACAAAAGCCGTCCATTCCCGCGATGGTGAAATCGGTGAAGGGATATTTTATAAAAAACGAATAAATGCCGATCCTGCCGCCGAACACGAACAGATTGAGCGCGCCGGAAACCGATACCAAGTCTTGTGACGCGATGATCTGTTCGATTGTTCCCGACAGCGCGCCGCGTTTGGGAAGCGCGGAGAAATGCAATTGGTCCTGGCTGATATCCATATTGTGAATGACCAAATTGCCATGCGCTTCCGGTTTCGCCGTTTGCCAGTGAAGAATTCGCATGTGATTCCATTCGAGTTCTCCGCCGAAAAGAGTATGGACGATGCGGTCGGGAAACCGAATGGACGTCGCATCGATGGGGAGGGAAAGCGCGATAGGTGGGTAGGCGACGCCATCCAGCGTGATCGATTTGGCGTTGAACTCGATTTTGTGTTCCGGCAATGAGGCAAACGTGAGCGGATAAGCGATGGGAATAGTCAGCGTTGCGCCTCGTATGAGACAATGCGGACTATCGCTGTAAGTGAAATCGGCGTCGTGAATCGTCACGATTCCTTTGACTTGCATGAGTTCTTCTGTTTGATCCAGGTGAATCCATGCATCCAATTTTCCCTCCGCGTTCCATGATTGTTCCTCATTGCTTTCCTCTTTTTCAAAAAGAAAGTGTTCGATCAGCGGCTGACAGAATGTGCGAAGATCCAAATCGTGTAAGTGAATTTGGTAAATTTGATTTTCCGTTTGTTCAATGGCAATCGATCCGCCGCCGGGCGGAATCCCCCGCAGGCTTTTCTTTGCATTCGGACTTGTTTCCCACGTGCTCTCGAAGAACAAGGAAGAGCCGGGCCATTCGCAGGATTGGCCGTTGAACGAAAGAAAGGGGCTGTCGGCGCGAATGGTTGCGGCAAGGCGCGTCGACGAGTTGTCCGTCGATTTTGTTTGCATCTCAAGATGTAAATTCTGCGCCTGTATTCCCCACGCCGGATCCTGATCGAACGAATAAACTACGATTTCCGGGCAAGCGGCGGTTGCGCGAATCCCATCGCGGGTGGTTTGGCAGGAAAGGGCGAGTGTTCCGCTCCCTTCCACTTCCCGCGCCATGCCGGGGATGAGATCGGCAAGAATCGCCGGCAATTTTTCATCGAGAGGTAAGGTTCCGAGAAATTTCCATTGCCCATCGGATCCATATTGGCCGGAGACGGAGCGGAGAAGGGAAGAGTCTGCATTCGTAAATTGGATTTTATAGGAGTCCTGGTTTATATTGTACGACAGTTTTGCTTTTATATCGACATTCTCAAATTGTAATGCGCTTATGTCGTTGAAAGGCACAGATACGACTCCCTGCAACCGCAGATCCGCCGAAAGGGAATTTGAATTTCCTTCGATCCGACTGGAAACCATGCTTTTTGCAATCGAAACATGGTTCGATTTCCAATTCCCGTCGGACAGTTGAATTTGTGCATTGTATTTTGCTACATTCGATCCCAGGCAATCCAACGCGCCGCTTCCCGCCACGATTCCCTTTGCATTCGTAATCCTGTTCGAATAGGAGGCGGGGAAGTGGGAAAAGAAGGCTTGCAACGGCGTCTCTTGTATCTGAAATTCAACCGTCAGCGGCGTCGACGCGGAAAAAGGAATGCCCGTGGAAGCGAAATGGAACTCGCCGAGTGCGTCAGATTTCCACCATCCGGCGAATTGAGGTTCTGAAAGATCATCGAAATTCATATGGAAAAGTGAGATTCCGGATGGAAGGTTCCAATTCTCGCTTTGGCGGTAGACGAAAGAGGTGTGACGGATTTCCGCCGTCGCCGCGAAGGGAATAATCGCATCTTGCCATTGTCCGGCGAAAGCAACGTCGGTTTGGGGAATGGAAAGCGTTGTGGCATTTGGCATTGCGGCATTAAATTGAAGTAGTTTGGAATCAAACCGTATATCGTACATACCGTTTTGATCGTTCTCCAGCATCAGGTTTCCGTCGAGAATGGCGGAGAAGGGAATCGGCTCCATTAACGACAGGAAATAGCGGTCAATCGTTGCCTGCACGATATCCGCCTGATACGGAAACGGTTGAAAATGCGCGGATAGGCTGATTTGTTGTGATCGGTCGTGGGGAGAGGTGAAAAGGAGAGAACATCGTTTTTCGTTTTTTGCAGGGAGCGAATGCAAAGAGCCTTGCCAGTGAAATTCGCCGAATCCCGCGGGAAACCGCACGCGCGCATTGTGAATTCTGATTTCCTCCACGTCAGGAAAGGAGGTTGCGCTTGCATTTTCCCTCGTATTGGAGGCGGGAATAGATGGCAGCGGATCCAAATCCAGTGAAAGACGATCCGAATCAATTTTAATGATTGGTTCTTTCCACCCTTGCGGAAAAATGACGGCGCCGTAAGACGCCGACAGGATGGTTTTGTGCTGCATACTCATTTGAAGATCATCAATATCCACGGAAGGACAGTCGAACAAATAATTTGACAAGCGCAAACGAGAAGCTTGAATGTTGATCGATTGATTGTCCATGGAAAACGTCATTTGTGGATGCAAAAGAGAGAATGCGCCCAGGAGATCGGTTTGGAAAGAATGAAAGGTGATCTGTTCTCCGATTTGATTCGTAATAATCACACGGAGGGTATTTTGGATAAAGGGAAATCGAATCCAAAGCGGTGAAAAAATCCAGACGGTGAAGAGAAGAATCGCGGGAGCGTAGAGGCAACGAACCGCCCATCGAAAAAAACGTGATTGCCGAATGCGTTTGAACATGGCCGACCGTTATTGGGAACCTAACGTGACGGTTACTTCCCGTTTGATCTCGTCGCGAAGAACGCCGAGAGAAAGCGCGTCGCCCGGAGAATGTTTGTCCATGATTTGCAGAAGATCGTCGTTGTTTTTGATGGGATTCCCGTCGATGGCAATGATGATGTCGCCCAACCGATCCCCTACCGGACTGGTTTGTACGCCGATCAAACCCGCGCGATCCGCCGGTTGGTTTTGATCGACCTGCAAAATCGCCGCGCCGTCGATGCGAAATCGTTTGCGTTGGCTGTCCGGCAGCAATAAAACGCCCAAATACGGACGGGGCGCATTGCCCCGACTGATCAACTGCGGCACGATGCGATTGACCGTATCCACCGGGACGGCGAACCCGATGCCCGAATTGACGCCGCCGGGACTGATGATGGCCGTATTTACGCCGATCAATCGACCGAACGAGTCGAGCAGCGGCCCACCGGAATTTCCCGGATTGATGGCGGCGTCGGTTTGAATCACATCGTAAATCGTGTGCTTCGAAATCGATTGAATCCGCCGACCGAGGGCGCTGATGACGCCGACGGTCAAGGTCGAATCCAATCCGAACGGATTGCCGATAGCCAAGACTTTTTGCCCCACTTGCAAATCATTGGACGCGCCGATCATTACCGGCTGCAAGAGGTTTTTCGGAGCGCTGATGCGTAAGACCGCTAGGTCGTTGTTGGGATCGCTCCCGATTTTCACGGCGTTCCACGTGCTCTGGTCCTGCAGCATGACGGAGAGGGACGAGGCTTGATAAATGACGTGAAAATTCGTGACGATGTGGCCGTTGTGATCCCAAATCAATCCGGAGCCGCTGCCTTCCGGCGCTTCGAAAATGTCGAGTGAATACCGGCTGCGCAGCAACGTGGTTTTTGTAATATAAACGACGGAAGGTGATACTTTTTGAAAGACCTCGATGGTTGCTTTTTCTTCGCCTCCCAATTCGCCGGGCGGCGGCGTGACCGGGCGGGGGACCGCCGCCGCCCGGCGGAACGGATTCCAGAAATTCAGATTTCCCACCATATTTAAGGAAATCAGCAGCAGAACCAACGCCAGCGTCAGCAGGAGAATCCGTTGGGGGGGAAAACGGGAGTCATTCATTGCGTTGTTTTTGTCAGGGCGATGGCGCTTTCCGGTATATTGGTGATAATCCCGTTCGCGCCGGCGTTCGCGAAGTTTTGGATTTCGACGGGATCGTCCACCGTCCAGATCCATGCTGGAAAACCGGCCTGATGAGCGAGCGCAATCGAGTCGAGCGGCGTGTCTTTGTTGCTGCCGATGATATCGGCCTTGAGATCGCGCGCGCGCCAGACGGTGGTCGGATTGATTCCGGCGGCAAGATAAAGCGTTTTCACGGCCGGTTCCAATTGTTTGGCGCGATAGACGGTCAATTCGTCGAAACTGGCGATTACGTGCTTGTTGATTTCGCCGCGTTTGCGCAGCAAGGCAATGACGTCGTCTTCCAACAGCAGCTGCTTGCATTCGATCATGATGCCGATGGGCGTGTCTTTCACCGCGTCCAACACTTCCTCCAGTCGCGGCAGTTTTTCGTTGGGGAAAGCGTCGCCGAATTTTTGTTTATAACCCGCGTCCAATTGACGCAAATCTGAAAAATTCCGTTCTCGGATCATGGCGTCCACGCCGGTCGTGCGCAGCGTGTTGTCGTCATGGCTGACGACGAGAACGCCGTCGGCGGAGCGATGCAGGTCGATTTCGATATAAGCGGGCTGCGGTCTCAATTTGATCGCGCTGACGACTGCCGCCAACGTGTTTTCCGGCGCTACGCTGCTGTTGCCGCGATGCGCGATGATGAGTGGATCTGCATATACCGTGTTCAACACTCCCATGACTCCAATCCAAAACAGAATGTTTGCGATTTTTTGCATAAGACTATTCCTTTGAATGAAATGATGTATGGTTATGAAGGGATGATACCGGAGAATGCGAATCGGATCAATCAGTCATTGATTTTTTTGTTCGATGAAGACCATTCGTTGGGCGGTTTCTTCGGTTTTGGCGGCGTAAGGTTGATACTTGGCAATCAGCGATTGCAGGGATTCGAACAGAAAATCCTGTTCCTCGATCAACGTTTTCATCGACGGTAGAATTTCATCCCAGGCTTTCATGCTCGCCGTCGGATCCGCCGTGGTGTCCGGATATTGAACGGATAACTGATTGTGTTGTCCGAGCAGTTTTTCAAAATCCTCGTGCAGAAGAGTCAATTCTTCTTGAAAGGAATCTTTTACGGGACCGTCCGGCAGATTCGTGCTGATTGTGGCTATATCCTTTAAATAATACTTAAATGTGATACCTTGTAATTTCCAGCGATTTTGATAAATACGCCAATATTCTCTCTGCATGTCAGCCCGGCAATGGCGCGCCGAGGTAATTAAAGGGTCGAGAGATTTCCGCCGATTCTCATATTTTGTCAATAAATCTTTATGCAGGGAGCGCAGTTGGGCGATCATTTGCGTGTTTCCCGATTCCGCCGCTGATTTCATTTCCTTGAGGACTTCTTCCCCTTCCTTCAACACGTCATCGCTTTTCTTCGCGCGTTCGATACTCTCCTCGATGGTTTGCAATTCCGTGATGATGCCGCTGAAACGGCGCTGCACGTGCGCGATGGAACTCATGATATCATTCCGTTCAATCATCGTAATGATATTGGCTTTTGTCATTTCATCCGCAATCATGCGGGTGATGCGAATGTCTTTTTCAATTTTGGATTTCAGGCTGTTCTCGCCGTCGCGCAGAGCGCGCACGACTTTTTCCGGCCCCGCCACTTTTCGCTGTTTTTCCAATTGTTGATACAAATCCGCGCGTTTTACCCAAATGAGTTGTCCGTTTTTGACTTTTGCCGTGACTTCATCGGGATTCATTCCCAATTCCGCCGCTTTTTTCTTTGTCATTTCTTTGCGGAATTGAAGGGCCAGTTTTTTCCTTTCGTCCAAGGAGAGATCCATCGATTGCTTCCTTCAATTGATTTGAATGAGAGTATACGATACCCACACTGAATTTATTATAGCATCTTCATCGAAGAAGGAAAATATTATAATCTGTGTTTTTGTTTTGCGAGTAGATAACCTATTTCCATAATCACGAGGTGAGAAAACGATATGAAACGAAACTCTTTGTACATCATCATTTCAACCGTCGTGCTGGCAATCCCGGTCGCGGTATTACCTGCCGCGGAACTCCTGCAGCACACTTCCCCGCTCGCATTCATCAATACCGCTTTCGAAAACGCCTCTCCGCTGGATTGGGAATTCGATAAAGATGGCAATGTGATCATCGATTTGATATACGATCACGAGCGCTCTTCTCCCAATCGCGCCAACGGGCACTGGTTTTTTCAATTGCATGCCGCGTCCGGCAGCGATTTGACCTTGATCCTGCAGAATTTCGATAACGTTTGGAACGGCCGAATCGGCATCCCCATTTCCGACCGTACCAGTTGTTTTCTTTCCGTCGACGGGAAAAAATGGGAAGCCATTCCCGCGGAAAAGATCGAGGGCAATCGCTTGAAAATTCCGATTCATATGGAGGGGGAGACGCTTTTTGTCGCCCGAATGGAGCCGTATCGCCTGAGCGATCTCGAAAGGTTAATGGACGAAATCAAAGACAATCCTCTGGTTGAAATTACACCCATCGGCAAGACCGTCGAGGGCCGGCAATTGGAAATCATCCGCGTTGGCAAAGCTGATGCGCCCTACCGCGTGGTGATCCGCGCCCGCGCTCATGCATGGGAAGCCGGCGGCAATTGGGTGGCGCAGGGACTCATCAACAGTCTGCTGGAAAAGAGTGAGGAGAATCAACGGTATCTTGAAAAATTCTGCCTTTACATTATGCCGATGGCCAACAAAGACTTTGTCGTTCATGGTCGCACGCGCTTTAATGCGTTGGGGAAGGACCTCAATCGCAATTGGGATCAACCCGCCGATCCGGTGTTGTCTCCGGAAAACCATGCGTTTGAACAATGGCTGACCGGCATGATCGAAAAGGGAAAGCGCCCGCATCTGGCTATCGATCTGCACAATGATAATGGCGGCAATATCCACATCAGCCGTCCCGCCATCGATCTCGAGCGGTATCTGGCCAACATGCAGCGCTTCGAAGAATTGCTGACCGAACTCACATGGTTCACCGAAGGCAGCACCAAGGCCGGATTCCGCAATCCCGGCAGCTTCGGCGAAGGACTGCTGGAACGCTTCGGCATCGACGCCTTCGTGTATGAACTCAACTGCGATTGGATCGAAGGACTTAAAAAAGCGCCGTTTGGCGAGGATTGGGAACTTCTCGGACGGCAATTGCGGGAAGTGTTGTATCGTTATTTTGAAAATTATAATTCCTGATTAATCAAAATGGCGTTGAAGTCAAGATCATTTGTAAAAACGATGTATCCATTGGACCGGGACCATTCCATGATCGTTTCATCCAAGGCGTCCGGTTCCCCGATTTCCGACCAATGCAAGGCTTCAAAACCGGCTTGTTCAAAAACGAGCTTCCATTTGGGTGAAAGATTCATATCAATGAGTATTTTTGTTTTCATTCCATGTCAAAGGGGATATCAATTTCGCTTGAACGCCATGCCGCGTAACATAAAGCCTGATCGATATCATCATTTTCCAAATAGGGATATAATTCAAGAATATCGGATTTCGTATGACCTGTCGCTAACAATCCGACAATGGTTCCGACAGTTACCCGCATTCCCCGAATACATGGTTTTCCACCCATGACCTGTTGGTCAAATGTGATTCTTGATAATGATTTCATGGTCGCCTCAATAAAAGCATTTTCATTATTTTACATCCGAATTCGCAGTAAATGTAGGATGGATCAGATGCCTAACGTACTCAATCTTTTTTTACCTTTTCCATGCAATCAAGTGAATGTTATATTTCAGAAATCGATGGATTACGTTTCGCTTATCCATCCTACAAAACTGTACGACTGCCTTGCACTGAATCCCCTACTCCGGTTTTGGAAACGATTCTGTCTATTTACTTTGAATCGTTCCAGATTTTGTTGATTTTTGTTTTGATCGGATCATCAGAGTTCTCATACGCGGCTATCACGTCTGCCAGGCCGTCATACAATTTATTCGCCGTGTCGGTGTAAAGTTGCGCGGCGGCGGTTCGCGCCGATTCCGGCAGGGTATGGTTGTATTTTTCCCGATGTGCGCGACCGGTTTTATAACAAAGCAACGCCAATTCGCAGTGCGCGGTTTCGTAACGATTCGATAAATTCGCTTGCAGCAAATTCGCCAGAAATTGATTCAGGCGAATTGCTTTCTCTCCGAGATCGGTGATTTGGACGGGCATATCGTAGCGGGCGCTCATGATGCGATCGCCCATCCCGTCGTTGTCCGGTTCGATGGGAACGGCATGATCACAATAGATTGCGATATCCGCGTAGTTCGGAACCTGATCATAAGGCATCCTGATTGATTTTTCATCAAACGATTTCCAAGGTGTTCCGTTGACCTTCACAGCGGTGATTTTTCCCGCGCCGCTTATGGCAAGCAATAATTTCTTGTCCCCAAACCGAATCGGAAATCGCTGGTGAAGAAAAGTGATTCCCGCCGGGATGTGCGGAATGATCGTCAAGCCTTCGGCGGTATATAAATATTCGAACAAGCCGCGAACCAACGCCGCCGGTGGGCCGAACGAGTCGTAACACAGATTGATCAGCTCTTTCGGTTGATACACCTTGCTGCCGAATTCGACCAGCGGATTGTCCATACGGAACTCGCGGGCGAATTTGAGGAGTTGCTTCATCGATCGTCGACAATCCTCGTATTTTCCCAATCGATAATAGGCCATGATCATCCGCGCCTCGCACGTCGACCAATGCCCGCCGTTCACCCACGTGCCGAAACTCCACAGCCAGCTGCTATCGGCGTCGACGTACATATCATCCAGACCGGGATAGTTGGGGAGAATGAAATCGTGCGGACGCAGGCCGGGAAGGGAAGCGATTTTGGCATAAATTTTCTCCGCCTGCGCGTCATCCACGACGCGAAAGGCAATTGCGTCGTGATTGGGCGACGCTTCGAAATAGCCGTGCTTTTCCGCGCCGTAGACGCCGTGTTTCGTTCCGTCCGGATCGAGCGATTTGATGAAATAGCCTTCATCGGTGGTGAGGAGAGCGAGTCCTTGTTTCGCCTGATCCCGCCGGTCCGTATACAATACCACTTTTTCCGTATTCCCCGCGAGTTTTTCCAACTCGATCAGACGATCCAGGGCGGCGATGGTGGTGATGGAGAGTCCGGCCAGATAGGCTTTGTCGTAGGTTCCGTCCGGTTTTTTGTATCCCGCATAACTCGGAGCGAGCAGGTTGCCGGCGGGGCCGGCGAGAAAAAGGTTGTTGTTCGGATCGCGCCGCGTCTCGATGAAATTCGCGCAGCGTTCGAGTTTGGGCAGGTAATGGGCAATGGCGTTTTCGTCGCGGCTGATCAATAGCAGTTCCGCCTGCATCAGCAAACCCGCCGCCGTGAATTCCATTCCCCAATCGTGAATGTCGACGCGTCCGTCGCCCTGCTTGGCGACGAACCAGCCCGGCCGCGCGGCGTCACACAAACAGCCGTCCGGCGGAATCCAATCCCATTCCCGATGGCTGCGAACTGTTTTCCCGTCGCCCATCTGGTCAAACCACAAATCCTGCGAATTCTGTAAAAACGTCACGAACGGTTCTTCGAGAAAGGGCAGGGCGCAGTAGGTAGGGCCGTAGCTGTTCTGAATCCACCACGCATCCCACGTCGGCCCCTCCACCAATCCATTCCACGCGGGATGATAGAGCATGGTTAGATTTTGAAATTCCGGATCGGGTCCGAACATGCGACGGGCGATGTCCAGCAATTCAAGATACTCCCCATCTCCTTCGCCGGTGTAATAGGTTCCTTCAAATCGTTCACAAAAGGCGAAAGGCGAAATCAGCAAGGGGATTGAAAAGATGATGAAAACCAAAAACCAATGAATGCCGTGTTTCATGATCGCTCCTCCAATTTTCATGGATAGCCGATGCGAGATCGGAAACGCAATTGTACGGCATCCCTGCACAAATCGCAAATCCAATGGATCGCATATCTCACAGAATTTCGATCCCGTGTTCAACTTCGTTTGTCTCGCGTCCGCGCGCCGGTGATGTCAGCGGTTGCCATTCCCGGACCTAAACTGTTGGGTTTCATTTTGGCTTTCAGATTCTCGGTCTCTTTGTCAATCGATGATTTGGAAGGGTGCGCATCCAGCAACTCTCCGGCGGGAACCGGTTCGAGTTCCTTGATCAAACAGCGCAATGCCGCTTTCAGGTAATCGATGGCTTTCGCCCGGTTTTCCGGATCGCCCAAACTATACATCGCATAAATTTCTTTCCAGATATCCTTTATCGGCGGGGGAATCGTCAGCCGTCGCAGGCTGTCGATGGATAAATAACCGGCGGTCAGGCACCAGGCAATCATGGTTTTTCGCAAATATACTTCATCTTCCCAATTGAAATTGCGTACGATGATCTCCATCGGAACGCTGGAGCCGGCGCGATGAAGAAAGGAATACAAACGCAACAAGGCTTTGTAGAAAAAAAACTCACATTGGAATTCTTTTTTACCCATCATATTCGGGTGATGGACCGGAAATGTATTGAGAGATTCGTCGAATTCCGCGTTGAAGCCCATGCCGCAAACGACACATTTCACGTGCATGCGGCGATTTTTTAGAGAAATGGATGAATCCATAATTTCGATCTTTATATGAAAATGTACCTCGTAGGGGCGGTTCGCGAACCGCCCCTACGAGGTTTTTGACCAATCGGTCATGGCGGTTCCCCTCCCCAACCCTCCTCGTCAACGGGGAGGGAGCCTGTTTCCCCCGTTGACGGGGAGGGAGTCCATTTCCCCCCGTTGACGGGGGGATTAAGGGGGGAATGAAGCGCGGACATCCCCTCCGCTTGTTCAATCGTACACTCCTCATTATACCCGCCAATGAGAAAACCTCAGATCAATTATTCGAAATTATATTGTTTTGATGCCTTGACAGACAACCCTATTTTACACCTCAATAAATAATGTATTCTTGAAAGATTTTATAAAAGAACGGAATTTGGAAAAGGAGAAGAACGTAATGAAACAATGGGTATGTCTGATCGGTTTCTCGGCTTTGATCCTGCTTGTGGGGACCGTTGCTTATGCGGATATTCGCCCTCATGCGCTGTTTTCGGACGGCATGGTATTGCAGCAAGGCATGGAAACGCCGATTTGGGGAACCGCCGATGACGGAGAAACGGTCACGGTCGAATTTCGCGGTCAAACGCAGAGCGTCAAAGCGAATGACGGAAAATGGATGGTCCGTCTGCCGCCGACAAAAGCGGGTGGGCCGTTTTCATTGAGCATCCGCGGGAAAAACGGGATCGAAATCAAAAACGTCCTGGTCGGCGAAGTGTGGATTTGCAGCGGCCAATCCAACATGCAATGGCCGGTGCGGGCAAGCAACAATCCCGATGAAGAGATTGCGAACGCCGATTATCCGCAAATCCGCTTGTTTACCGTCCCGCGCATTGTCGCCGGTAAACCACAAGAGAACGTGGATGCAAAATGGGGGGAGTGCAGTCCACAAACGATTGGAGATTTTTCGGCGGTAGCCTATTATTTCGGACGGGAATTATTCAAAAAAATGAATATGCCGATCGGATTGATCCACACGTCGTGGGGCGGCACGCCGGCGGAATCGTGGACAACGCGGGAAACGCTCGCAAGCGAAGCGGATTACCAACCGATTCTTGACCGCTGGAACCAATCCTATGACAAGTTTGAGAATGATGTGAGAGAATATGCAGCAAAACTGGAAGATTGGCTCAAAGAGACGGATCAAATGGATCGCGAAGGCAAGATCGTTTCCGATTTTCCGAAATTGCCACAAGATCCACGCCGGCATCCGTGGCGGCCGGCCGGACTGTTCAACGCGATGATTTCTCCGCTGATTCCCTATGCGATTCAAGGCGCGATCTGGTATCAAGGCGAATCCAACGCGGACCGAGCCTATCAATACCGCACTCTGTTCCCGGCCATGATCACGGATTGGCGGCGGGAATGGAAGCAGGGGGATTTTCCATTTCTTTTTGTTCAGCTGGCGAATTTCGAATACAAGACCACGAAGGAAAACGCCTGGCCGGAATTGCGGGAGGCGCAAACCATGACATTGTCGTTGCCGAAAACAGGAATGGCGGTGACCATCGATATCGGCGACGCGAATGACATTCATCCGAAAAACAAACAGGATGTAGGCAAACGCCTGGCGCTGGCGGCGGAAAAAATCGCCTATGGCCACGATATCGTCTATTCGGGACCTCTGTATGACTCGATGAGTATTGATAATCGTAATATCCGTTTACGGTTTCAGCATGTCGGCGGCGGATTGATGACGCCGGACGGGCAACCGTTGAAAGGCTTTGAGATTGCGGCGGAGGATCAACAATTTGTTCCCGCCGATGCGCGAATCGACGGAAACACGGTTCTGGTCAGCCATGATGCCATCGAAAAACCGGTCGCGGTGCGGTATGCGTGGAAGAAAAATCCCGACTGCAATTTATTTAACAAGGAAGGATTGCCGGCGTCGCCGTTCCGCACGGACGATTGGCCGGGGATTACGATTGAGGAACGGTAGAAGTGGTATAAACCTTCAAATCAAATCCCCAATTCGTTTATTCATTTTTTCCCGGTGACTGCGGCTCATGGTCAGTGTTATTCCATTCTGCATGATCACCACGTAATCGCCGTTCGTGTCGGCCTGCAGTTCTATGACGCGATCCAGATTCACGATGGTGGAGCGGTGAATGCGGAGAAAGCGCGCCGGATCGAGTTTTTGTTCAATGTGATTCATGGTCTCGCGGATCAAATACATGTTCTTGCCGGAATGGATTTCCAGATAATTTCCAGACGCCCCAATCCAATCGATATCCTCCGTTTTGACAAAAAGGATACGGCTGGATGTTTTCACCACGATGCGATCGACGCTCTTTTTTTGCCCCTCCATCTCCGCCAACAGGTCGATCAATCGCTGATTGACCGCCTTGGTTCGTTTTAATTGAATCGAGTCGATTGCCCGTTCCACCGCCGCGTGAAATCGTTTTTGATTAAATGGTTTTAACAGATAATCCACCGCATGGGATTCGAACGCCTGAATCGCATACTGGTCGAATGCCGTTACAAAAATGATGGCCGGCATGTTTTCCGCGCCGATCACCCGGATGAGGCCGAATCCATCGAGCTCGGGCATCTGGATATCTAAAAAAATGAGATCGGGATTCCACTCTTGAATGATGCGAACCGCTTCCACTCCGTTTTCGCATTCGGCGGTAATCTCAATCTCGGGATGAGTATCGAGAAAGGTACGGATTTTTTTTCGCGCCAACGGCTCGTCATCGATGATCAACGCGCGAATGGTTTCACCATTCATCTTTCCTCTCCCATTTGCAAATCGGTGGGATTTTCGTGATACGGGATGGTCACTCGTACAATCATCTCCCCTTCTTTCGATTCACTCAAGTCAAGGCGGGAGCCGGGACCATACAATTGCTCCAGGCGCATCCGCGTATTGCTCAAGCCGGTTCCCTCCTTTATCTCGGTTATTTCTTTCGGCGCTATTCCCGGTCCGTTATCCTGAATGCGGATTTCAATCCGATCCTCTTCCCGCCGTGTTCGGATTAGAATCCGTCCGGCTGAGGCGCGTTTGGCGATGCCGTGACGGATGGCATTTTCCGCCAGCGGCTGCAGGATCATCGTCGGAACCAGCGAGGCCAGCGAGCGGGGATCGATATCGTATTTCACCGTCAATCGATTCGAAAATCGAATTTGTTCGATTTCCAGATACCGGTTCAGGATGTCGATTTCTTCTTTGAGTTTGACTTCCTGCACGCCGTTATGCGTCAGCGAATAGCGCAGCAGATCGCTCAACAGCGTGATCATGTCGTCTGCTGCTTTCACATCCTCATACAGCAACGAGGAAATGGAATTCAAGGTATTGAAGAGAAAATGCGGCTGGAGTTGCATTTTCAAAACCTGCAGTTGCGCCTGCGCCAGCTGCGTTTCCAGCGCCGCCGCCTTCAATTCTCGATGGCGATATTTTTGATAATAATTCACTCCGTAATATCCGCCCAGAATCCCCCAATAACAAAATACATTCAAGAAAAAATGTGGTGAAATGAACGTGGACACCACTCGTTCCTGATACGTTTTCTCCATCATCGGCGGAAATTGCAGAAAGCCGAATAGAAACGCATCCCAAAACAGCTTGCACATGATAAAACAAATAAAAATCATCGCATTATCGACGATATCGTGGAACAAGGATTCCGCGCGAAGGGGATTGCGTTTGGCCAGAAACACGATGAGAGGAGTCAGAAGCGCCCAGGTATACCAACTGACCATCGACATTGCCAGCGCGTGAAAAACGGAAATGTTCTCGCCGTGAATGTTCATGGCGATGAGGAAATGAAAGGCGGAAAAACAGGTCAACGCCGTAAAAATGAGAAAAACAATACTTATTTTTCTCAAAAGAAGAGTGGAGTCGCGGCGAGGATTCATGATGGATCGGAAAACGGAGTGAATTGGAAACGATATCGATGGTTAAAAATTGACAGGCGCATTCGATTCATCCGCTCTTCTTTCTCCCCGGTTCGAAATCACTCGCGGCGCATACATTCTTCGTTGCCGGTAATGATTATCGATTGCGTTTTCCACTTCAGCCGCACGCGCCTGCCAACGCTGCATTTGACTCGAAGACAGCACTTCCTTCACTTTGCTCAGAAATATCGCTTTTTCCTCGCGAAATGCCTGCGACGGCTCTTTGGGATTCCGGTCCTCAATACGAATCCATCGCCTCGATGAAGAGGGAGCGTCGGAATCCATCGTCAAAACCAATCGGCTTGCGTAGGGAAGCAGGAGGGTGCGCTGCTCTTCGCGCAATCGAACAAATCGCAACGCCCGCAAATGCGGATCGAGGGTGGCAATCGGTCGGGATAAAACTTTTTCGATGATATCCAATTCCGCTTCGCCATATTTTTCTTTTGCCTGTTGCTTAAATTCCACCAAGGTTTGTTGAAAATGCCGATCCTCGTCTTCGCGCCAGTCTTCCCGATCGTATCGCCGCCATCCCCTTCTTTGCAGGGGCGCCATTGTGGCGTGAAAAACATTGCGATAGGAGGAATCTAGTTTTTTCGATTCGTTTTCGTTCAATACCAAGGCGTCGCTGAGAACCTGAATGCGAGCAAATTCCGGATGCCGCTCGATGTGCACAAGAATCGGAAGTTGGCCGGTCACATCGAGATAATAATTCCAGGCCTGTTGTTTATAATACTTCCAGGCGTATCCGATTTTTTCGGCGACAAACACCTTGATTGCATTGTCATTCCAATCCATCCAGACTTGGGCAACAAATAAACATACAATACACACGATAAATCGAACTTTGTTCATGATTCCATCCATCTACTCTTTCGGCCATGCATTCTCATGCAAAGGAACGAAAGGATACTCAAAATCCATGTGTTCTTCCACTCGTAGGGGCGGTTCGCGAACCGCCCCTACCAGTTATTTTTATCCTTTGCTTTTCCGTAAAACGGTTCTGATAATACAATATAACGAACTGGATAAAATATACACTCAAAATGAAGATTCTTGAATTTTTTTTTGGGATGAATCCCGTTTATGCGAATGACCCCTGTTTATGATCCTCCATCACGCCAGGTTGATGCCGGATCGGATAGGGATTAGATAAAGTGAATCGTGACGTGGATCATTTTTCAAGTCAGGTATTTACTCGCCATCCTTTTTATTTTATGCTAATCCGGCGGATGGGATCGTATAAAAAAGAACCGGCGTCCACTGCTTTCGTGGGAGGAAATTAGCGGAGATTCATCTATCGGTCATGATTTGCTATCGATTCACAGAACAACGAAAGTGGAATCTACCGACAACAGCGGACACCGGAACTTATGATAGAGTGTATACAAACGCTTTCGTTTTATCCACGATTTTGTGACAAATGGAATATGGATGGGATAAAACCGCTTATTCCGGGGAGGAATGGCGCACTTCACGGTTTGGCGGATTGTGGATTGAAATGATCATGTAAAAAAATGTTGCACGAAAGAAAAACCATGCTAAACTGAAGTTAAGTCACATATCATTTATTACTCGTTGAAAAATCTTGCTTCCGCTGACTTGGTCGCAGCGAATCACGAGATGCAAGAGAGGTGGAATCATGACGCGGTCGTTCTTTCTGGCTTCGAATACGTTTTCCGCCGAAAGTGGGATCGCTCCCACGCAGGATTGGAGTGCGCTGATTCTTCCTGCGGTCGTTTTGATTATCGTGATTATTATAATATTTATAGCGAATCTATTTTTGCGCGCGTATTTCAAAAGCCAACGCTATGCGGGGGAATGGGACGAATTGGAAAAACTATTCAGGAAATTCGAATTTTCGCCCGAAGAAATGGCTTTGTTGCGTTCAAAACTCAGAAAATTAGGATATACGACCCCCGCCATCGTGCTCAAAAGCGAGGTTGAATACGATAAATTCGTTAAAAATGTTTTGCACCGTCCCAATCATCACGCCGAATTTCTGCTGGTCATGATGCGAAAAAAGATTTTTGAACAGAAGAGAAACGCGCCGAAAAACAATCCCTCTCCCAAACCCGCTGTGAGTAAAGCCGGCTGATCCCCATACGCAAATGAATGGAATGGACTGTTTTGTGTAAAACAACGATTCACACATTTGTTTGTAAAAAGCCATCGCGCAGTTCGTATCGCCGGTCCGCCTGCGCCGCGATTTCCCGATTGTGCGTAACCATGACGATGGTCAGGTTTCTTTTCTGCCGCTGCCGCCGAATCAGGGCGATGAGTTCCTCTCCCGCCGCCGGATCGAGATTCCCGGTGGGTTCGTCCATCAACAAAATCGATGGCTGATTGATCATTGCGCGCGCCACGGCAACCCGTTGTTGCTCCCCGCCTGACAGTTGGGACGGTTTGTGATGACGGCGTTCGGACAGATTCAATTCGGCGAGAAGCGTTTCCGCCCGTCGCCACAATGTCGCTTCCTCCACGCCGGCAATCATGCCCGGAATTCCCACATTTTCCAATGCGGTAAATTCGGGCATCAAATGATGGAATTGAAAAACAAAGCCGAATTCCAAATTTCGTATTCGATCTTTTTCCCGGTAGCTGATGGAGGACAATTCCGATTCCCGCAACAGGATTACGCCGTCCGTCGGTTCATCCAAACACCCCAATAAATGTAACAACGTAGATTTTCCGCAGCCGGATTCGCCGGTTATCGCGATGAATTCATTCTCCTTCACTTCCAGATCCACGCCTTTGAGGACCGGAAGAGAGACGTTGCCGGTTTGATAGGTTTTGCATAAATTTCGGCATTGCAAGATACGGTTCGCGACCGTTTCATTCATGGTGATTTTCTCTCATTCGAATCGAACGCACGTTGCAGATCGTTCAGTTTGGTCCGCAAAGCGCTCTGCCAATTCGAGTCATTCAATCGCAAGACCAGTTGTAACGCTTTTTGGTAATGTTCGCGCGCTCTGAGAGGGCGCGCCAGTTGCCGAAAATACAAATCCCCCAGGCTTTCATGAATATCCGGCGCATTCTCGTTCAATTCCAGTAGCTGATGATACAGTTTCGCCGCATCTTCGTATAAATGAAATTGTTTTTCGTAAATCAAACCGAGGTAGCGGCGCGCCGCCAGATGCTCGGAATTATTGGCCAGTTCGGCGCGAAAATGTTCGACCGCCTGGTCATGGCGGCCCAAAAAATAGTCGATCAGACCGGCCACGTACTGTGTTTCCTTTCGCGTCGGATCCACGAGAAGGAGAACATCCGCCTGCCGCTGCGCCAAGGCGTAGCGTTTTTCCTCCACATAAATCAATCCCAACAAATGATACAGGCCGGGTACACAAAACGTTTCTCGCGCGCGCTCCAAATGCTCCACCGCGCGCCGACGATACTCTGCGCCGAATCCCGCGGTGGATAGATAGTAAAGGACGCGTCCTCTCTCATGAAGAA
>QZKN01000084.1 GCA_003598175.1 Candidatus Omnitrophota bacterium | reverse complement strand
TCAAGGAAATCAGTGTATACAAACAATAACAAGATAAGCTGTTCTGATTTATTGAGTTATCATGGATTGACCGGTCTTCTCGTGATAAAGTCACGCTAGTACCTTTTTTCCGTAATGGCGTATCCGTTACCGTCGGCGGCGATGAGTTCGCCGTTTTCGACCGTCCATTTTGCATCGCCGATAATGTTCCAGCCGCTCAAATCAGCGCCGTTGAAAAGAGGCGTCCATTCCGCGCTTTCGTTTCCACCCAAATCCTTGATGCGGATGTTGCGAAACCGGGCTTTGCCGCCATGATCCTGAATGCCGAGCCAACCCTGCCGTTTTCGCCATCGCAAACGAATGTCATCGTCGCAATTGATGTCCTGCACCATCTCGCCGTTCAATGTAACTGTAAGCATCGGCCAATCGCAGGAGAGTTCCAGCGCGTTCCACTCGCCCGCCGGTTTCGCCGCATCGACTTTGGGCGGAAAAACATCATATAGAGCGCCGGCGGAGTGAGTTTTCAATTCCTTCCCGTGACTGTCGAATATCTGGATTTCTCCGCCGATCCGTGAAATACGACCGTAATCAGGCGCATGGAAAAAGATCCCACTGTTGGCGTTCTCCGCAATGTTATATTCCAACCGCAGGATGAAGTTTTCGTACGGTTTTTCGGTTCGAAGATAAAATCCCTGGTTCGGCGTCAAAACGATTTCGCCGTTTTCGACTGTAAAAACATCCGGATTTCCCATGGGAACCCAACCGGTCAAATCCTTGCCGTTAAAAAGCGAAACGAATCCTTCTTCCCGTTCTTGCGGGGAGAGTTCATTATTTGCCGCTTGTAACGTTTGTGTTCCCACAATGCAAAACAGCAATGAGACCATCGACAAAAGGAAAAGTTTGTCGATAGAATTCCTCATTTTCAAAATCATGCGTGTGACTCCTTTGTTTTTCGAACTGTTCTTTTTCATTTTGAACGGAAGCCTGGCGGAATGCAATAGTCAACTCCTATCGAAACCCGATTCGGAATTTTCCCACGGCGGTCCTCTCGAACCGTGAAGGAAAAAAGTTGCGTCTGACGGATGACCATTACACCATGAAGTTGTATGATCTTTATTGTTGTCAACGACCGTAGGATTCAAATTCACTTGGATTACTCATATAAACTGTCATGATCAATTGATCGCAACGAACGATGCAAAATTGTGGTGCGGACCTCCGGTCTGCACATGCAAGCTGGAAATCCGCACCACATTTTTTTCATATCTATCCACATGACCAATAGGTCTCATCGAAAGATAAAACTACTTGGTGGGGGCGGTTCGCGAACCACCCCCACGAAAGGCAATTTCATAAAAAGAGGGAACTGATGATTTTTCATTTAAACGACAACGAGCAATGGCAGCCGATACTCGATCAGCTGCGGCAGGAAGGGAAAACCATCGTCACCACGAACGGCACGTTCGACATCATTCATGTCGGCCATATTCGCTTGATGCGGGAAGCGAAAGCGCAGGGGGATTTTCTTATCCTCGGCCTGAACAGCGACAAATCCGTCAAGCAGTACAAAAGCGAAAAAAGGCCCATTGTGCCGCAGGACGAGCGGGCGATGGTGATGAAAGCCATTCGCTACATCGACATGGTTCTCATTTTTGACGAGCCGGAAAGCCTGCGTTTCGTCCGGGAAGTGAAACCGGACGTGCACGTGAAGGATTCGACGTACGGATATAACCTGATCGAAGCGCCGATCGTGAACGAATATGGCGGAAAGATTCATCTCGTCGAAAAAGACGATCACTCCACCACCAATATCATCGAAAAGGTTCTCGACGTATATAAGGATGAACAATAATTCGAACGAACCCTCTTCCATCACAAAAAATGATACAGACGCGACGCCTCCTCGTCGTATTGGGAAATGGAAATCGTTTGTTTACGGCGTTGTGGCATGCGCCATCTGTGTGTCAACGGTTTTTTCCGCGTTTGAACTGACGTTTCGGTCGCTTTATGCGCGTGAAAAGTCGTTCGACTGGCTGCGGTTTCATCCCACACGGTTGTACGTCAACAATCCCGACCGTCCGGCCATTTATTGGAATACGCAGTGGAACGTGAATTCGTGGGGATTGCGCGGTCCGGAAATCGGCGCGAAGACGAAACCGCGTATTTTTTGCCTGGGCGATTCAAGCACGTTCGGGTATCGCGCCTCATACGAGGAATGTTATCCCGGCCGCCTGCAAACGATGCTGCCGGAATTTGAAGTGATCAACGGCGGCACGTTTGGGTATTCGAGTTTTCAAGGATTGAAGCAGTTCGTGGAACTGGCGCCGCAAATCCAACCGGATATTGTGACTCTGGCATTCAATACCAACGACCGGCGTTATGTCGTGCGACCCGATTTGATCGACTGCGACCAAACGTTCGCTTTTCTTTACCGGCAATACAGCCTGCACGTGTTTTTGATCCGTAGTCGCTTTTATCAAGTCCTGATGCATGAAAATATGCTCAATCGACTGCGCAAACATCCGCCGGTCACTACGCTGCTTCCGCGCGTGAATACGCGCGATTACCAAAAAAACCTCGAAACGATCATCCAAACCTGCCGGAGACAACATATACAGGTCATTCTCATCGGAATCGGCGACCATCCGGAAATGTTTCGGCTGGTGGAGGAAGGCGCGCTGGCGCTGGCGCGCGGAGAATGGGAAACCGCCATCGAATTGTTCCAATCCGTGCGCGACGACCTGTTTTCAGTGGATGCGAAGGTGATCGCGACGGCTCTGCAAGCCATCACGTTGCAGGCGATGGGGCGGTTTGACGAAGCCGATGCGATGCAATTTGATTATCCTACTTATTACCATTTCCCCGGCGTGAATCCGATTCGCACCACGCACAGTTATTTTCGCGCGTTGCGTATGTTGGGGGAGCAATATGCTCTGCCTGTCGTTTTTTATCGTGAGTTGATACACGACGATCCTGATTTTTATATTGACACGTGCCATCCGTCGATTGCAGGGTATGAACTCATAGCGGAAACATTGAAGACGATCATACAGGAGAAACAAAACTTCAGGAAATAAAGAGCGGTGCGAATAGAAAACTTCCTGATAAAGATTCGGCGGCTTCCATGCGTATAAGTCGATAGATATTTTCATCTATTTCAGCGTGAAGGAGTACGAAAATGAGAGTCAAATCGAAGACAGCAGTTTGGTTGGCCGCAGTTATGGCCATAGTCGGCATGTATGCAGGCGGTGCGTGCGCGGACGCGTTGTTGATTCGCGGCGAAATCGCCATACAGGATGCAGCGGAAATCGAATTCAGCGTTCCCGTGTGTCTATTGGAGGCAATCAAAACGTCGGGGATCAGCGCCATCGTGGAGGACAAGGATGGATTGTGCGAACGCATCGATGCGCTCATTGGCGATCTGGCGTCCATGAAAGGGGAAAAACTGTTCGTACTCGAAGCGGAAGATGAAGCAACGATTCACATATGGGTGGATGAAGTCGGCGGCGACGAAGCGGCGGAAGCCAATTTTATCATGGTGGATATCGATCCGGCGGAAGAGAACGAGCCAAATATCAGCCTACGTTTGCCCAAAGGATTGTTCTTTCTCGGCGCGTTCATCGGCAATCAATTAATGGAAACGTACGGCAAGGAATTCCTGGAAATGATCCGGCAACAGATCATTCAATCGAATTTCCCACCCATCCATTCTCAGAAACCGCAAGCGCCGTGCTGTGAAGCCCAAAAAGAATGCCCGGCCATGGCGCCAGTCCCGCCGGCTCATATTCATCCCAAGGAAATGCAGAAAGAAATCATGAAAAACGTGGATCCGCAAAAAATCCGCAAAGAGGTTTTGCAAACGATCATGAAGGAAATTCTCAAAATCCAAGAAAACTGAAAATGAATACAAACAGCGGATGGTATCGCAAATTGCGGGAATACTCATCTCAATTTTCATTCTGAAACGTTCTCTCCATCGGAGGGAGAGGGGGCTGGTTTGCGCCATCCCGGCGAACCGGCGCCCCGCGCGGACGGTTCGATCCTTGCGAAGGAAGCATCTTATCTTCTCGCGGATCGTATTCCGGATCCATGACTTCCTGAAACCGTTTTTCAATTAATGGATCCTTGAACTGTTCCCGCCGTTCAAGCAGTGAATTGAGATTCTCGATTTTCTTTTGCATCATTTCGATTTCCATCTTTTGCCGCTGATGATCCAATTCAAATTGTTTTTTTAAGAGTTTTTTCAAATCAAAAACGAGATCATTTCTTTTTTGGGGAATTTTTGTCCTTTTCAGCCTGAGCGCAAGTTGGTCGACTTCGATATCCGTGCGGCGAAGCGCTTCGACCACATCGGCCAATTTCGGATTTTCCCTGCGCAATTCCACCATGCGTTCCCGTGAGATTCTTGCTATATTGAATCCGGGCTGCCAATCGCCTTTTATTCGCGGAGAATTGAGCGGCGCATTGAGAGAAGGAGACGCTTTTTCGCTCTCTCGTTGATCAAGCGGTAGTTTTTCTTTCTCGCCGAAATCCGCTCCCGAGCGAATCGCTCCCGGCGGAACCTTATTCTGCGCCTCTGACGGAATATCCAAATTGACGGATAGAAGAAATAATGTCAGACACCCCAAACTCAAGTATAAATACAATTTAACTTTGTTCATCATGTCTTCTCATTAATTTAGAGAGTTAATGTCAGATCGATTTCCAACCGCATTTGTTCCAATTCATATTCAAGCGTCAATAGTTCTTCGTCCACACTATATTCAATGTTGTGGGGAGAATGGATGGGTTTCTTCTCAAATTGCAGATACGCTCCCCAACCGAACACGAGAAAAAGAGCAGCCCAGGCCAATCGCCATCCCGGCAGCTGTTGAAACGAAAACGGCTTCCGGTTCCGTTCCATGCGCGCCGGTGAATACCGCATCGGATCGGCATAAGCCGCTTCGAGCACGCGAGCTCGAATGCCGGGATCGGGAATGGGTTGTGGAAACCGTTTTCCCATGTCTTCCAGCCCACACAAATAATTCCACCGTCGCATACATCGCTCACATAGCGAACAATGATTCAAAAACGCGCGTTTTTCTTCATTCTCTTCCGCCTCATCCAAAAAAAGAATGATCCTTTCGTCGGAAGGGCAGATTGGTTCTTCTCGATTTTTAAAGAGAGGCGTCACCTTCATTGCATTTCCTCAAATCATCATGCGGACTCAACCACAGAATTATCCGCAACCAAAGGAATCGCCGCCTGCAAACGCTTGACGGCCTGGTGCATGCGCGAGAGAACCGTTCCCAGCGGACTGTCTTGAATTTCGGCAATCTGTTTAAACGGAACGCCATGCACGATTCGCAACAAAAACACTTCCCGTATCGCTTCCGGCATACAATCCACTTCTTTTTCCACCCGGGACATCACTTCGTTATCTACCGCCAGATCGTGAGGGGTGGGATATTCCGACGCCACTCCGTCCAGCAGGGCATATCCATCGGATGTTTCGCTCATTTCTTCCTCATCCGGCCGATAGTTGCGTTTGCGAAACAGATCCAAACAGTAATTGTGCGCAATGCGGTACAGCCAGGAGGAAAACCGGCCTTGTTCGCAATACGAACTCCGTTGACGAATCACCTTCAACCATACTTCCTGTAATGCATCCTCCGCATCTTCCTTTTTGCGCAACATCCGCAGCAAATAATGAAACAGAGGCAAATGGTATAATTCCATAATCCGCTCGAACGCGGCCGGATCGCGCTCATCACGGTAGCGGATGAATAATTTGCCATGTTCGGAAACCGATGATGCATCCATAATCGTATCTATTGATTAAAACGCACGGAGAAGGAAAATATTGAATCCACTGTAAAAAAATGTAAGGAATTATAACGAAGAATTCCCGCTCTCGTTTTCGTGCGCATTTACGGCTACACTTTTATTCAGTTTATCCGAATTTTCACACACACGATAAAAAAATAAACGATCGAGTTATTTATCAAATCCTGATTTTTCAGGCTGATACACGGGTAACGCGTGAAAAGAAACGAAAGGATCATCCATTTTGGTCTTGCTTATTCTATTGGTTGTCGGAGCAACAATCTATTTCTACTCACTCAAATGTCTTGACGCCTCGATTTCTTCAGGCGCGCGAATGCTTTTGCTGTCCTGCCGGTTTCTTTTTTTAGGGATTCTTTTACTGTTGTTAACTCGCCCCTTGATACGCGAAGTACGAAGTGTGCCGTTCACAACGACTCTGTATCTCGCATTGGACGATACGCGCAGCATGGCTCAGCCCATCAATCCCGCCGACAACGTTTTCAATGAAACCAAACCGACGAGGTGGCGTAAAACGCTCACCAATCTATCAGAAAATGGGATCATCGCGGATTGGGAACGAGCCGGTTTTCAAATTCGATATGGTCTTTTCTCGCGCCTGTCTGACCGAACACGAAGCGACGAATCATGGAGTTCTCAACTCGCAGCTCACGCGACGCCGGAATTCAGTTTCACGGATATTTCAGCGGTCATCGACTCATTTTCGCGGCAAAACCGTCCGGAAGATTCCGCCTATCTTCTGCTGTTCAGCGACGGATGTTGGAATACGGGTCAAAATCCTATTGCGGCCATTTCCTCCCTTTTCAATGCGACAAATACGACTGTCGATCCGGTCAGTCACCGAATTTATACCTTCGGGATCGGCGCGAGCACGAATCTTTTCGACGTGGTTCTCGAATCGGCGACTCTGCCTCCCATCGCTCGCGCGGGTGAATCCCTCACCCTTCAGGCGCGAATTGTATTGCGCGGCGATTCTCTTTCCAGTCCCGCCGTGATTCAGGTCCGCGGCGGCGTCAAAGACGGAGGGGAAACGTATTTTCAGGAACGAGCGCTTTCCCTGAACGAACAGCGCAAGTCGGAAATCCTTTCTTTTGAAATCCCGACGCAGAAGCCGGGAGACTATGTATTTACCGTGGAAATCACACCACTCGAAGGAGAATTGTCCAAAAACAACAATCGCATTTCGAAGGGCGTTCGTGTGCGCAAGGCGCAGGATCCCGTATTGCTACTGACCGGCGCGCCCGATTGGGAATGGAAATTTTTGAAACGGGTTTTTGAAGATTATGACGGCATAGATCCGCAGGCATATCTGATCCACGAAAACGGTCTATCGCACATGACTGATCGCTCGTGGATTCTACGCCAATCCGGACAATCGACGAACGGAAACCGAGTAGACACACCGATATTCTCTTCGCTGGAAGAAATCGAATCTCAAATGGATCGCTGGTCGGCCATCGTCCTTCATAACTTTCCTTTTTCATCTATCTCGACGAATTTTGCCGGCGCATTACGCGCCTTTGTTGAAAATGGGAAAGGCATGATTTTTATTCCCGGTCCCCTGAATACGGCTTTACCCCCTCCCAATCTGCGGGAACTCCTGCCTTCCCCTTTGTTCCAAATGTTCACGCCCATCCGCCAACAGGTATTCGTTCAATTCAACACGGAAGAAAATTCAACCATTCACGCCGCGCTCAAACCATTTTCGGCAGGCGACCTTCCTCCGCTATTTCCATTTTACCGCTCCGGCGCGCCCCTGCCGGGAAGCCAGAATCTCCTGGCCGGGTTCACAGCAAGCAATGAACCGGTCAAACTCATTACTCAGAACCGATTCGGGCTGGGACGCATCATGACAATTTTTTCCCCTTCGTTTTGGAAATGGAACCTGTTGACCGGCAAGGACGCCTTGTCTCCGTTTTGGTTATCGGTTCTTTTTCAAAGCAATCCCACGCTTCAACTTACTCCCGGTCAATTGTACACGGACGGTTTTGTATACAGTACGCATGAACCGGTTCAAGTTTCCTACGCGGCGAAAGAGAGTATACGGGAAACAACGGTGAGCGGGATGGAAATCACGGTAACCGGCCCCATGCGAAACGAAACCTTGTGGCTCGAACCGGCCCCGTCTCAATTGAATTTGTTCGAAGCCCGTTTCACGCCCATCGATGCGGGCGCTTATGTCGTGTCGACGCCGATCGGAGACGCCACGGCGGAATTTCATGTGGAACAATCCACCATCGAATGGAACGATCTCAATCAAAATGTGGCGGATTTGCGCGCCGTCGCAGAAGCCGGCGGGGGCGAATACGCCAACGAACCGGCATGGCAAAATCTGGCGAAAAACCTCCCCCAAGCGCGACGCACCGTGGAAGAGACGCAAATCCGATTTTTGGGTGAAAAATGGTGGATATTCATTTCCATGCTGCTGTTTTTGACATTGGAATGGTTCATTCGCAGACAGCAGGGGCTGCCGTGATAAAAAATTTACATCCAATTGAATCCACTGAAATGACGATTGCTGAGAAGCAGTAGGTAATGGAAAAACGCTGGGAAGATAGGTTTAGTTGAATATATTCCTCTCCTCAAAACGAATGAGAATATCTCTTTTCCGATATATCAACGGTAATAAAATCCCGCCTAATTTATACCGGTTCTTTCCCGTCATTTCTACGCGCGATTTCGACAGGCGTTTCAATCAGGTTTTGCGGCAGGATGGTGAGTGGATCAATGGTTCGTCCGTTACGTATGATTTCCAAATGCAGATGCGGGCCGGTGCTCAGGCCGGTATCGCCGGAAAGGCCGACGGGGGCGTTCGGTTGTAGTTTGTCGCCGGCGGAAACCAGCAGGGCGGCAAGGTGTCCGTAGCGGGAGATGGTGTTATCGCCGTGATCGACTTCGACCATTTGTCCATATCCGCGCAATTCCCCGGCGTACGTGACAATCCCCGGTTTAATTGGCAGGATGGAGGTGCCGATGGGAACGGCGATGTCGACGCCGTTGTGAAACTGATCTTCGCCTGAAATCGGGTGAAGACGCATTCCATATGGCGACGTGATGCGTCCGGTAACCGGAATCCGGTAATCGCCGGTCAAACCGGTAACCATGCGGTTTGCCGGCAGTGGAGAGAGGGAACCGGTTGTGATGGGCGACAAGTCGATGAGTTGTCCCTCGATAATGCGGTCCGGATTTCGGATACCGTTCGCCTGCGCCACGTTGCGGACCATGCGGTAAATATCCGCCGTGTTGAAATCCAGGTTTTGTTTGCGCATGGCGTCCGCAACGATTTCGGAAAGCGTGTCGCCGCGTTTTACCATATATGTGGAAAGGATGGGCGACGGCTCCGGCGTCACATCCACTGTGGGGAGTGATGGTTGTTGTTTCACGGTTTCGACGTCGTTTTGCGTGAGAGCCGCCATGATTTCCCGTAGATTGGCGGCGGAAGCGGTGACGGGAGCTCCCTTGGCCGCGTCGGATTCGATTGCGGAAGTCGGATTCAGCGCTTGTGAGGAATCCGAAGTTTCTTCGGCGGGTATCTGTTGAGAATCCTCACGATTCGATTGTATTTGTGATGGCGCGACGGCTTGGTTGGTGATCGGCAGATCGGGAACGTTCAATGCGGCGGAAGTCAGAATGGGAGTGGGTTCTTCCTTGACTTTTTTGTCGAGGAGTTGCTTGAATTGAACACTCGGTTCAGCCGGCGCGGGCGTTGGATTGATTTGCGGTTGTTTGAACGATCTGCGCCCGATCACCGGCGCCATATCCATCGGATCGATGTATGGATTTGGCATAACATGACTCCCTCTCTCATAATAGACCGCTCTGAGGTGGAAAACAGACCGTTATCACTCAAAGAACTGAAGAAACGGAAAAGAATCATACTGAAAAACGGAATGTAATGATATCTCCGTCCTGAACCACGTATTCTTTTCCTTCCAATCGAAATCGGCCGGCTTTTTTCACCTCATCCACCGTTTTCAGATTCTTTAAATCATCAAAAGACATAACCTCGGCGCGAATAAATCCTCGTTCGATGTCGCTATGAATTTTTCCCGCAGCTTGCCGAGCGGAGCAGCCGATGGGGATCGTCCAGGCCCGAACCTCGTCCGGACCGTACGTCAAAAAAGATTGCTGGCGAAGGATTCGGTATGATTCTCGAATCAGTTCCGTCGCGGCCGATCCTTCCAGGCCAACGCTTTGGTAATAATCGCTCCATTCCTCTTCCGGAAAATCAAGCAAATCACATTCCAATTGTGCATTCATGATAATTTTTGTTAAATTCCATTGCGCGCAGGCGGTTTGCAGCTGCACCAATCGTTCGACCTCTTTTGAATCGGTTTGATCGGCGATATTGGCCAGAACCAGAATTTGTTTGCCTGACAACAATCCGTAGGGCCGAATGTACTTATCGATTTCTTCGGAAGTGGGCGCGGCGGTGATGATGGGGCGATTATTTTCCAGCGTTTGATGAAAGCGGGTCATGGATTCTTTTTCAGCGGCAAGTTCCTTCCGTTTGTCCGCCAGCTTGTTCCAACTTTCGTCGATACGACGCAGGCGGTTTTCGATGATGGCCATATCCGCGAGGATCAATTCGGCCAGGATGGTTTCGAGATCGCGAGCGGGGTCGATTCTGCCTTCGGGATGAGGAACCGATTCGTTTTTAAAGACGCGAATGACGAGCAGAAGCGCTTCCATATTGCGAAGATGGCCGAGAAATTCGTTGCTGAATCCTTTTTCTTTTCCCTCGCCTTTTGAAAGCCCCGCCACGTCGGTGAATTCGACGGAGGCGTAGGTGGTTTTTTTCGGTTTGCATAAATCCGTAAGAAAATCGATGCGCTCGTCGGGTACGTGGGAGACGCCGCGGTTGGGATCTTTGCGCGAACCGGCGAGAGATGTATCCGCATGGCCGTGCGTCAATGCATTAAAAACAGTAGTTTTTCCGGAAGTGGTGAGGCCGATGATTCCAATTTGCATGGCAATTATCCTGACGTTCGAAATTACGGAAGGTATTATATACGGTTTCCGCTTAAAAAGATGATAGCGGAAGCCGAAATAAATTCACTTATCACTATTCAACCATGAAATAGAAGAAAAATAATTCGACTTAGCGGTATTGAAGGGCAATATTTGCCTATTCTGCAATTTCATATCTTTCTCTATTGAAGAGTAGATTGAACAAAGCGAAATCCACTTTTTCTCCATATTGAACCGTGGGATTCATTCCGATCATCACACCCTATCGTTCCGTCAAGGTTTTCGAATCGGCGTGCTGATAAACGGAAACAATGTTCAAACCGGTTTCCCGACGGAGGAAATCTTCCGCTTTTTCGGCGTCTTCGAGAGAGATGGTTCGTAGCGGGACGGATTCGTAGCGCCGTAACTCCCGCGAGTGGCCTCCTCGCGAGGAGATATGCCAATATTTGGGATAGGGGCGCGTCGGCGTGTTGAGTTGGACCTCATCGGGCCGTATTTGGTTGAGAATGAGGACATAGTTTTCCAATTGCAGAAAATTGGAGGGAAGAAACATGATTTGAATGCCTAAAAAACCATGATATTCTTGCTTAAATTGGAGAATGTTTTCGATGATGAAATGCAGGGTAATACCTTCGACCGGCCGATTTACGCGTTGAAAACCATCTTCGGTCGCGGCGTCCAATTTAATGTACGTTCGCTGGATATTTTGCAGGTCTTGAATAACCGCTCGATCGGTAAGGATTGTTCCATTGGTCAAAACCAGCTGTGGAATGGAGGTTTTACGACTGATTTCTCGCGCCACTTCGCCCAAATTCGTCGCCAAAGTCGGCTCCCCGCTGCCGCTGTATGTGATAATATCCGATTCTTGCCAACGAGAGGATTGAAAATCCTCCATTACGGTCGTCGTGGGAATAAATAATTTACGCTGATTCGTGATTTTTTGAATCGCGCCGAGTTGGCAATAGATGCAGTTGAACGAACAGACAGACGTCTCACAAATCAGGTCAACGCCAAGAGACATTCCGACTCGCCAGGAACGAACCGGACCATAAACCGTTGGGATTGGGATTGAATTTGTCATTTTACCGCTTTCTAAAACACCGTATCCCTGATTCCTGCCGAAAAGCCGTGGTATTTTTTCGTTCTCTTTGATATGCCTTCATTTCTTGATTGTGGGGAATGACGGGTATAAGAGAAAAATATATATCCCCTGCGTGAAAAAGGAAGTATAATAGAGAGTTACGAACAGGAATCCAATGGAAGTGAATCAAAAAGACCGTAAGGTGAATTGAATGGAGTGAAACCGACCGCATCTCCGGTTTTTCCATCGATTACAAAGGAATTCCTTTTTTAATGCGTATGTGAATTCCGGTTTTGTTGAGTCGAAAGAGGAAGATGTTCAGAATTCGTTAAATTTTGAAAAAAAACTCTTGACGAAATTGTCAACTTCGGTAAACTACTTCCAGCGTCAGCTAGAGAATATTTTGTTTTATCGAATCCCTTACGATCCTGCAAGAATATGAAAGAAAACAACGAACAAGTGGAAAGAAAGCGCTTTTCAACAGGTTCATCTGTGTCGCTCCGGTGATGCATGAATAAGGGATTTTTTTTGACAACGCAATTTTTATCATTTTAGATGAAAGGGTGCAGGCTATTGCCCCATGTGGTTATAAAGGGAGGATTTTCGATCTCCGATTATGGCCGAATTTTCCTTCCACTTTATGAAAATGAGGAATGGTTGATCAAGATTGACGAGTATTTTATTGAACGGGGAGGAAGTAAGGCGCTTTTGCCCGTTGTCGTAGTGGAAGAAGGACACTCCCAGAAGTTTTACGTTAAAATCTCAGCCAATGAGGAAAACCATTCCTTCACAATTCGGCTTGATCCCTCCACGGATCCGGTAAAAACCATCGGGGTAAAGCGGTCGCTTGCGCTTGTGACGGAATCCATACTCGAGAAGTATAAAGAGGCCACAGTTGTACGCCATAATCTCCAACATTTACTCAATACACCCGTGTAATTCCCTCTTCCTCGCAGAGAGGAAGGGGAAGGTTTGTGCAGAGTGGCTTCGTTAGGATATATTTTAGACAAGGAAAGTAAGGTTTGTATTCCGTGGATCGGAATCGAGAGTTAGGGGGTGTAGCCAAAACATGAGAATTATGGGTAGATACCCGATTGGATAAGAAAGGAGTTCTTTTGTTTTCCTACCGCCGAAGGATTGAACCGACGAAGAGGGAAGGAAGCGAAAGACGTTGGAATGTCGATGGAGTCAACAGAGAGAAAGAACACTATTCGAGCGAATGAATGTCGTGAAGCGATTGAGAACCACTTGGTTCAGGAATGGGGGATAGCCCCGGAAACCGCCAGGCGATTTGTCCAAAGACAGCCGGGGATTACGTTGAATGAGTCGGTTGAGTATATGAGGGCCGTGACGAAGGAATATCGTTTGCTTTACAAGCGAACGCACGGACAGCGGATCAGTCCGATATTGCTGCGCCGAGCAACGGAAATGGCTCTCGAACGAACGGCGCGCCGCCGCCAGGCATTGACGGAGCGGGATTTGCAATATCTGATGCAGCAGGCGCGGGATGCCACGGACGCGGACATCGCGCGAAAAAGCGATCCCGGATCGAAAGAAGGACGGATTCGTATTTTACGTCCGTTACGGGAGGCGGTGATGTGCGAGGAAGACGCCGTCACGCGGGACCGGTTGTTGGGAGTCGCCGAAGTGTTTATCGTCGATGGGTATATTCTCGACAAGCAATATCTCATCAAGAAATGCCTGCATCAGGAAGTGATCTTCCCGAATCGACGGACGGTCGATGAAACGCTGGAAATCCTGCGCACGTCTTACGAAGCGTTGGGATTTTCGAAAGATGACGTGTTTATTGCATCCGCGTATTTGGATGTGCCTTACGGAAAGGTGGACACTTCCCGCAAGCGAGACAAGAACGGGAAGACAACGACGCCGCATTTTATTTACTGAATCGAATTGTTTAGTATTTTTCTGATTTCCTTTCCACCGCCATTTTCCCAAAAGTCGGTTTCCATCGAGCAGAAGAGCGCCCCAGAAAATTTGTATTTATAGTTGGATGATATGGGAATTTTCAAGCGATGCATCCTCTTGTTCGAGAACATGCTAAAATGAGATTCAATGGCGGAGCATGAGAAGGAGAACCATGAATTTCACGCAGGTAAAATTCGATCACCTGTTTCTATTGCGCAATCATATGGCGCCACGCGGATTATTTTATTTGGAAGCGTCCTCCAATCACCCGAAACGCCAACGGATCTGGATATTGCGCGCAAAGAAGTTCCGGGCTGGAAACTGTTCGAGCTCGGAGCAAGGTTGGAAGAGGAATTCGATATCCCTTTGGATCTCATTTCCCTTCATCCTTCCAACCCCGCCGACGCCATGCACGAATTCACGGCGTTGACAATCTTATTCGGATAATTCCGATACGAATTGTGGACGTGTTGAATAGGAACTGTTTGCATGACGGAGAAGCGCAGGCGATATCTCTCGCCATAGAACAGAATTTGCCGCTTTTCAATCGAAGAAGTGGTCGGCTCAATATTTGCAAATTAATGGAATAAAAGAATTAATGACAAGACGAATGTAGCCGATAACCATACCGCGCCAATTCATGACGATACGGTAACGTGTGATCCTTAATTTTTTTAAGATTAAAATTTATATATGAGTAGTAAATGAAGACAACGCGATATTTCGATTACACACGCCGTCGACCTGATCCTGCTCAGATTCAAGAGGATTGGATCAAATTCGTTATTGAAAATCCTGAGAAGACAGAAACTCAATTAGACGGCAGAATTAGAAAATGGGCAAAGATAGGGGAGATTGACAAATATTTGAGGATTATCTTACTTGAAGATGGTGAAACGGTTCATAATGCCTTCTTTGATAGGTCATACCAGGGGAATAAAGTATGAAGTTAAAATACTTTTCTGACACGGATACCGCTCATATAGAATTTACAGATAGAGGGATTCACGAAACAAAGGAGATAAGTGAAAACATCTACATAGACGTCGATGAAAATGGCAACATTGTGAGTATGACTATAGAACATGCGAGAGCCAATGCCGAGCTCTGGGAGTTTTCCTATCAAGAAATCTCTCAGCAAATGGCAGAAAGGGGAATGGGGGGAAATTGAAGCGGATGCCACACCTCGGTAGCGCAACGATCCACCATCAGAATGCCTTGGATGATAAATTCCCGCAAAGGGGGGAAACAGCGCTACTCTTGGCGCCTGTGCGCTTCTTTTTTCAGGAATGACCGAGACGATAATTGGGGGCTTCTTTAGTAATAAAAACGTCGTGGGGGTGGCTTTCCTGCAGGCTGGCCTGTGTGACTTGGGTGAAACAGGCTTTGCCGTGGAGTTCGCCGATGGTTCGGGTTCCGCAATACCCCATTCCGGCGCGCAGACCGCCGACAAGTTGCAGAACGTAGCCGGAGAGGCTGCCTTTATAGGGAACGCGGCCTTCGACGCCTTCGGGAACGAGTTTTTGGCTGTCCTGTATATTCGATTGTCCGTAACGGTCCTTGCTGCCCTGTTGCATGGCGGCGAGGGAGCCCATGCCGCGATAGAGTTTGAATGTGCGACCTTCGTAAATGATGGTTTCGCCCGGCGCTTCTTCCGTGCCCGCAAAGAGGCCGCCGATCATGACCGTATCCGCTCCGGCGGCCAGCGCTTTGACGATGTCGCCGGAATATTTGACGCCGCCATCCGCGATGAGAGCCACGCCGTATTCTTTCGTTACTTCCGCGCAATTATAGATGGCGGTGATTTGCGGCACTCCCGCCCCGCTGATTACGCGAGTCGTGCATATGGAGCCGGGCCCCATGCCGACTTTGACCGCATCGACGCCCAAATCGCATAAAAATTTGGCGCCGTCGCGAGTCGCCACATTTCCGGCAACAATCACCACATTCGGATAATTATTTTTAAGCCGCTCGATGGCGCAGGCCACTCTGCCGGTATAACCGTGGGCGGTATCGATGACGATCGCATCGGCGCCCGCTTCGAGCAGCGCGCCGGCGCGCTCCGACGTGTCACGCTCGCTGACGCCGACCGCCGCGGCGACGCGCAAGCGGCCCAATTCATCTTTCGCCGCGAAAGGATAACGACGTTTCTTCTCGATATCCTTGATGGTAATCAATCCGCGCAGATTGCCTTCTTCATCGACGACCGGCAGTTTCTCGATGCGGTGTTTGTGAAGTTCTTTTTCCGCGTCTTCCAGCGTGGTGCCGATCGGCGCGGTAACCAAATCCTTTTTCGTCATGTAATCCCGCACGAAGCCGTTGGCGTCCTCGACGAATCGCAGGTCGCGGTTGGTGATGATGCCGACAAGCTTTCCCTCGGACGTGACCGGAATGCCGGAAATATGATAGCGCGCCATGATTTCCAGCACCCGGGAAATTCGATCACCCGGTCGAGTGGTGATGGGATTGACGATCATGCCGCTTTCGGAGCGTTTGACGTTGTCGATTTCGGCAGATTGTTGTTCGATGGGCATATTTTTGTGAATGACGCCGATGCCGCCCTCCTGCGCGATGGCGATGGCAAGGCGTGATTCGGTGACCGTATCCATTGCCGCGGAGCAAAGTGGAATTGTAAGTTTTATATTCCTGGCAAATACGGTTGAGATGTCCGTTTCCGCCGGCAGGATGTCCGAATAGCCGGGAAGCAGCAAAACATCGTCAAACGTCAATGAAAAAGCGGAGAATTTATGTTCACGATTCAGCATAATCTCAATCCGGTTGTTGAATGGTTTAGTGAAAGTTTACTTGGCAAATGGTTTTTCAAAAGGGGATATGAGCACAGAATTCGAGAGAGTCCATAAAATGAAACGAGGCCGGCTGTATAAAGCCGGCCTCATGAAACAATATCATCGCTAATCCATATAGGTTCACTTCACCTAATTACTTGACGGTGGTGAGACAGGCCGAATGTAGGGCGAAATTTCGAGATCGCTGGCGTTGCCGTTGGAGAAGAAGAGAACGCTGCTCGGTAATTTTCCAACCTGGCCGGCCCTGTGAATGGTTCCAAAGCGGTCCAGAACATACATTCCGATAATCTTTCCATCTTTGTCCGGCACGAGAGTCAGGTCGCGCGCCGCATCGAATCCGAAAATCGGCAGTCGCAGTTCAATGCCGGGTTGCACGAAGTTATCCGCCGCTGTTTTACCGCGCGCATTCACGACAAACACCTGGCCGAGACGGGTAAGGAGACAATATCCGCCGCCGTTCGGCATCAGTTCAATATCAATCGCCATTTCACGGAAGAAGTAGGGCGCATCGACGGAAGGATCCATCATGCCGTTGACCGGATTTTCCCACGGCGCGGGTATGGGATTTCCATTTTCATCTTCCACTAACGTGTGAACCGCGCCAAAGCCGTCAAGAATCGCGTACCCATTGGTGATGGCTACGCTTTGAGCGTAAGCTGTACTGGAAACATCCAACCGACGTTCGTCCATGGTGATGGGTTGGAAGATATTGTCGACATTGATTCCCTCATCGATGGCCAGTTGATTGCGTACGAGAGATTGATCGATGGTAGGCCGCGTCACTTGCTCGAAGCGGACCATCACTTCCAAATCACGCGCAAAGGGGAACGCATTACCCGTGGCAGGATCAAAGTAAGGAGCTGGCGATCGTCTCAATGCATTATCCGTCGGATTTTCGCCGACGTAATCGACCAGATATCTGGGTTTGAAGTTGAAGATATCAAAGAATTTCTGGAAACCGATCGGTTCTTTGACCACAATTTCCCCTTCCGATGTTACCACGCGATCATAGCCAACTTTGTTTTCCGGCTTTGCCAACATCCCTAGAATTTCCGCATTATTGATATAGTGAATTCCGCCGAAAACGTCGAGAATGTAATAACCTTGGAAAGCGTTGGTTGATGGACGCCAATCGACGGCGACTTCGATATCGCGGGCAATGGCATTGTCGCTTCCGGCAAGGTCGGTCAGATTAAGAAAGTCCAGATCCAATGGAACGGAACTGCCATCGCTGGCGGATATGGCAAAGAACGGCAGGCTTACACGACGATCGAGATGGGCGGCATTATAATCGCCCAAGCCGAGAGTGTAATCGATCGCCGGTCCCATGGAAGGCGATGAGATGGGGACGCCCGGTCCGGTGGCGATCAGGCCGGGGCCGGTCACTGTCAGCGTATGCACGCCGGCAAATTTATCGAGAGCAAGAACACCGGTAATATTATCTTGCGGATTGGCGACCAATTCCAAATCTCGGTAAACATCGAAACCGAAATAGAACATGTTGAATTGCGTGGGGACGCCGTTTTCATCCACTGCGAATAAATGATTTACTCCCGCGCCGACATTGGAACCGCGCGCCACCCGAATGGCGCCAAACGTATCCATCCCGAAAGCGCCATTAACGTATTCACTGGGATCCAGTCCCAATTCGGTCTGTTCCGTGAAATAGCCGTCGAAACGGCCGGCAGGGGTTTCCGATCCTCTCCCCGGTTCCCATGCGTTTCCAAATTTCATGACCACCCAGTCGATTTCCATTTTCTGCTGATTACCGCCGGATGTGCGACGAAAAGCGATTTCACCGAATTCGCCTATGGAAATGTCATCCGTGCGAACGGAATCATAAACCAACGTCCCGTTCTGCCATGCGCGGATGCGGGATTGGCCGTCGCCGGGAACATCATCAATAATAGTGATACGAATCACGACAAATTCGCCAGAACCGCCCGTGCGGACGTCGCTCAAACCATTGGCGTTGCGGCTGTCATTGGTTTGGCCGAATTCCCAACCGGCAGGGCCTTCCGCGCTGGCCGCAACGTGACCCAACGTCCAATAATTCCCGGCGGAATTCGTTATATCCACCACGGATTTCTGGCTATCCGTGCCGAGATCCTTGATCCGCATGACCAGCGTCATACGTCCGTTCCACTTGTCATAGATGTCAGTGCCAAAACGGTAACCACGAGCCCAGTTGCTGGAAGAGGGGGGATCAATGTCGGGATTGATGGAATTGTCGTCAAGTCTCAACCACGTGGCGCCGACCTGTGGTTCGAAAAGAACGGGATTGATGGATTCGTAACTGGGACGGCCGTTGATTTCACCGGAACGCGGTTGCCAATCCACGCCACCTTCATCAATAATGGTTTGAGGAAGGCGATCGCCGTTATAAACAAAATCCCATCCGGGCGAATCGGAGCCGCCATTGGGCGTGAGAGGCCCCTCGTCGGGTGGATAGGCGCCATCGAAATCCATGCGAACCCAATCAATGGCCATTTTTTGTGTCAAGCCGCCGGAGGTGCGTCGAAATGCAATGTTTCCAAAATCACCGATCGCAAGATCGTTCGCGCGGGGAGAATCGTAGACCAAATTGCCATTCTGCCACGCGGTGATACGGGAATAGTTATCGCCGGGAATTTCATCGACGATATTGATACGGATGATGGTCCATTGGTTGTAGTTGCCGGTGCGCACATCGCTGCGACCATTGGCGTTGCGTCCGTCGTTGGTCTGGCCATATTCCCAACCGGCGGGACCAGCGGCGCTGTCCGCCACATGCCCAAGAGTCCAATACCACCCCAACGTCTGATCGGCGTTCAACAATTGGATGTCCATCACCGATTTTTCGCTGTTGGTGCCGAGATCCTTGATGCGCATGACCAGCGTCATTTTACCGGACCATTTGCTATAGGAATTTACGCCGAAGTAATACCCCCGCGCCCATGCAGAAGCGTTGGAATTCGGCGTGGAATTGTCATCAAGCCGCAGCCATACGCCGCCGACTTGAGCGTCCGCGCCCATAACAATTGATTCGTAGGCAGCCTGACCGTTGGTCTCACCGGAAATCGGCTGCCAACTCGCACCACCTTCATCAATGATGGTTTGGGGGAGTATATCCCCGTCGTAGACAAAATCCCATTGTGAATCTTGTGCCCCGACCGGCAGACTTCCTGCCAGCAGGAACGCTAAACCTCCGACGATAAGATGGAAAATTCGTCTCATGGGGTGTTTTGCTCCTCTCCCGAACACAGCCGCTCCGAGGTAATGGTTAGTAGTCGTCTTACTCCGAATTCGAAGTGCAGCCGAGTGATTATTCATTTGAACCCCCTTGTAATTGGGCCATAGATAAGTCTAATTAATTTAGCATACTATATATTCGCACGTATGAATGATAAACGCAAGTCCACCAGTATAATAGTGAATCAGTATTTTTTAGACGAAAATTGCATGAATGTCAAGAAAAAAAAGGACTTTAGACGCAATTTTCACAAAAGATCCCACTTCCGACCGAATCCAAGCGACAAACCAAACAAATCCTGAAAACTTGGATGACCGGATACTTCAAAATAGCACACTTTTTCACTAATGAAAACTCCCATATTCAATTCTTTATCGGAAAGTAACATTCTTTTTGCGCCGATATGAGCCGTATTCCCCAAAAATCGTACTTTTTCCAGTACAATCGGAGGAATCAAACCAATCTGCTGCGCAGTAACCGGATTTATTTTACTGCCAAATGCTCCACAAATAAAGATCGAATCCAACTCTTCCAAACTTATTCCCCATTGATCCAGGAGAATACGGATTCCGGCCTGTACCGCGCCTTTTGCCAGCTGCAGGGCGCGCACATCCTTATCGGTAATACGTATCGGCTTTTGTTCTTCGCAAGTTAAGCAAAATGAGTGACCTTTTTTAAATGGCCCCATGCGTTCCCGTATCCATTCCGGCCCCGCAAAGTCATCCCGCGCCCGCAAGCGGCCGGTTTCATCCACCACTTCCAGATGCAACAAAACCGCTAGCGCATCGATCAGACCGGATCCACAGATGCCGACGGGATCGCCGTCTCCGATGACTTTTAAATGAATTGTATCATCTTCCACCCAAACCGCCTCAATCGCGCCGGGAATCCCTCTCATCCCGTGAAATATATGGCCGCCTTCAAATGCAGGACCGGCGGGAGAAGAACAGGCCATCAAGCGATCTTTGTTTCCCAACACGATTTCGGCGTTCGTACCGATATCGACAAGCAGTGAGGGGTGGCGCGCCTGATGAATACCCGTAGCGAGAATATCAGCAACAATATCGCCGCCGACATAACCGGCAATCACCGGCGAGACGGATATTTGCGAATGGCGCGCCGATTCCAACCCAATTGTATGTGCGGGAAACTGTAATAAACCGCTGACGGCGGTAACAAACGGAGTAATGGCAATGGGAGCGGGATCAATCGCCATAAACAGTTGTTGCATGATCGAATTTCCGACTGCCTGGACAAGATAAATGGAATCGGAAGGATAACCGGTTTCTTCCAGCATGGATTCAATCATACGATCGACGGTTTGTATTATTTTTTCTTGCAACTGGTGAATGCCACTCTTTTGATCCAGGGTAATATTAACGCGGGAAATCACGTCCTGACCATACACCAGCTGCTCGTTGGCCGCGCCTCGGACGCTGAGTTCTTCCCCGGTTTCCAAATCGTTAAGTGAAGTGACGACGGTGGTGGTGCCCACATCGACGGCGACGCCGAGTATTCTCCGATCATCTCCCACTGGATCGACGGAAATGATTTCTCCCTCGCGGCATATGACGGAAACTCGCCATTGGTTGTCGCGGAGAATCTGCGGCAATGTTTGCAGGCAGGATAAATGAACGCGATCAGCGAGTATTCCTGCCTGTTTTACCGCATACAGAAGCCGCGTTGCATCGCTGCGTTGGTCGGAAAGGCTTGGAGGAGGAATTTCAAGGCGTACGCGCCGGACGCGAGGCTTCAGCTCGATCGGCGCATTGACGCCGTGGATTACGACGAGGCCGGATTCGGTTTCCCTCCCGGCCTGGCATTCGATAACCGTATCGCCGGTCAGGACCGTTTGGCAGGAAAGAAAACAATTCTGCTCCAATTCCTCGGGTGAAAGCAGATGCTGATCCGCCTGCGAATGTTCGACGTGATTTCCCCGCACTCTGACGATGCATTTGCCGCAAACGCCGAGTCCGCCGCAGGGATGCTCCAAGGCGATGCCCGCCTCGGCGGCGGCCAACATCACGGATATGGGCGAATCGACGCGAATTTCCGCGCCGATAGGTTCGAAACGAACGGTGATTTTTTTTGGGGTTGAAGTTGCATTCATTCAGACGTGTTTTCCTTGCGTGCAGGCAGCTACGGTTAAGCCGGCAAGATGCCGACGTTACATTCATACTATTGCATAAGAGCGCATAGGAGAAGCGTTGCACAAGGGCAAAAACAACGCTGCCCTTGCCACCCGAGCTGATTGATGAGAACCTTTTTCAATCTCGTCTGAGTTTTGATCATTTACTGACATGCGAAATAAAAACTTCAGATTTTATTTTACTAATATTTTAATTATCGTCGCGAGTTTCCTTTTTCTTTGTTTTTTGCTGGAACTATGCTTTCGCTGGTTTTCCGGCGCCGCTTCGACGGCGGATAAACAGCGCGAATTTATTGAACGACTGGCGGTTCCCGATTCGTATGGCATCGTACGGCCGTACGTGCGGCTGGATCTGCGGGAATTTTTCCCGACCGGACGACTGATCGATTATCCGGTATTGGTTTCAACCAATTCGTTCGGCATGAGAATGCAGGAAGTGGAATTGAAGAAGCCGGATGGCGTTATCCGGATTGCCGCCATGGGGGATTCCTGCACGTTTGGATGGATGACAGCGGAAGAGGATGCGTATCCGCGAGTGCTGGAGCGACTCCTGAACGAACGCACGCCACAAAAATTTGAAGTGCTGAATTTCGGCGTGCCGGGTTATACCTCATTTCACGGTTTGCTACAGTACGAACGGTTGGTCAAGCGGTTTCGGCCGGACATTCTCATTCTGGCGTTCGGATTCAACGATTGGTACGAAAGCCGGATGACGGAAGCGGAATTTTATGAACGGTTGCGGCGTTACGATTTGACGGAGGGATTGTCCGGATTCCGTCTTTTTCTCTACGATCACAGCGCATTCGGCAAATGGCTGTTGACGCGGCTGCGCAGCGGAGGTAGAGCAATTATCGAAGAGGAAATCCGGCAACGCGCGGAAAAGGACATCTGGCGCGCACGCGTGCCGCGGGAACAGTATCAAGACAATTTGCGCCGCATCGTTGCGGATGCTCGAACCGATCACGCCGACTGTGTGATATTGCACCTCAACCTGCCGAATACATGGGTCAAACAGCCATTGCAGGAACTGGCGCGGGAAATGAAAATTCCCTTTTTCGACGTTCAAGACTTGTTCGAAAGCCAAATCCCCTCGCAAATCATCAATGCGGCGACGCATTTTGGTTTGCAATCGCAGGGAGTGGAAACGGGGGATGAAGAGGATGCGTTCACGTTGCTATTTCGCGTCCATGTTCCCGAACCTGTCCCGATTGCCGATTCGATTTATCTCGTCGGCAATCACGCGGCGTTGGGCGATTGGCGGCCAAATACGGTTGCCATGTTCGATGACGGCGCGCATGGCGATGAAAAGGCGGGTGATCGCATCTGGTCATTGCAAGTGACGGTTCGGGAACCGATTATGCTTGATTATACGTTTACCAACAGCGGACCGAGAGGAAAATGGATCGAGGAAAAACGCCTGTTCGAAAATCCGGACAAGGCGATTCGTCATTATGCCCACGTCGATCTGGCAGCGCTGCCGCCAGGCTCAACCTGGCGTTCGCCGGTGCACACGTTGGACAAAATCCCCTATGATCATTTATTGATCCCCGCCGATCCCATTCATCCCAATAAAGACGGGCATTTGTTGATAGCGGAACTTTTGTTGCCTTTGGGCAGATGAAGGCAGCTGGGGGAGATCAGGATTTAGAGTGTAGAATGAATGATGTTACCCGGAATCCGATCTTTCTTTCCTGGAAACGGATACGCAGTTAATACGGTTGTTCAGAGCCCTTGTTCAGGATGTCCATGGCGCTGTCGCCCATGGCCATGACCAGAATGCCTTTCGCACTGCAATAACGGACCAGGCTTTGATCCGCGTAGAGACTGGCAAGAATCCCGATAATCTTACAGGACTGGTATTCGGAAAAAAATTCTCGGAATTCCAGCAACGCCTCGACAAAAAGGTCCACGTCCTTGTTGTTCAGGCTGCTTTTGGTTTCATTGACCAATACATAATCATTATAAGCCGCAATCACATCAAACTCGCGATTGCGTTCCCCCTGTCTTCGCTGCACACGCACCGCGAAAAATTGGGGCTCTTCCAAACCGAAGAGTTCCCGAGCGATGCGAGGAAGATTGGGAGCGACAATATCTTCCGCCATCGTCCCCATTTTATGGGCCAACTCCCCCCACCGGCGGTTCATCTCTCGATTTATCCTGGCATTTTCGTCCTTGTACGCTTTCATTTCGTCCTTGAAATCTTTCATTTCCTTGGAAAGCTGTATCATGCTCATATTCATCCGCATCGACAGATAAGCCAATTCCTTCATATACGTTTCCATCTCAGATACTCGCTCCTGCAATATTTCCGTTGCCATCGTATGGGCTCCTTAACCACGGCGTCGATTCATGTGGGTTTCGAGATATATTGGTATTGTAGTGCCAAAAACCGGTTTTTCCTAATGATTTTTGATGAGATTCCAATGGCGGCAGAGAACAGGAAATTTTTCATAAAACCGAAATAAAATCACTTGATCACTTGAAAAACTATGAATTCTTCATTCTTTCTTCAATGAATGTTGTGGATTCTTTTGGGCATGAAATTTATGCCATATAAAATAGGTGGATCACTTTTGAGAACCAATGTGATGGATTTCACTCGTTCAACTCACCCTACGCATGAAGTAGAACAGCCAGGTGGCAAAGGCGCCGTTGTTCGCGCCTTTGGGGGGTTACGGAAATCCCCGCAAGGGCAGAAACAACGCTGCCCATGTTACCCAACGACGATTCGGTTTATATCTAATGACTCAATTTGAAAAACTTCTTTCCCTCATATTGCATGGAGAATCGGATTCCACTATTCGTTTCCATGATCTTTGCCAATTACTTCGTCACTTTGGATTTGATGAACGAACACGCGGGAGTCATCATATTTTTAGAAAAAGTGGAATTGAAGAAAAAATCAATCTCCAATGCGATGGGACTCAAGCGAAATCCTACCAGGTTCATCAAGTTCGGCGTATCATTTTAAAATACAAATTGGGAGTGAAAAAAATAGATGTATAAATACGAAATCATTATTTATTGGAGTGACGACGATCAGGTTTTCATTGCTGCTGTTCCGGAATTGGCCGGTTGTATGGCGCATGGGGATACGCAGCAAAGCGCCCTCAAACATGCGCAGGAAGCCATTCAATTATGGATAGACACCGCCAAAGAATTCGGCGATCCGATTCCGGCGCCGAAAGGAGAACGGCTTATTTATGCATAAAATGAACGGCGAAGGCGCCGTTGTTTGCGCCTTTGTGTGCGTTATTTTTTACATTTGGATGTACGGATGTTTTTTTCTCCGGGCGGGATTCATTTCTTATAGTAGAAAAATAAAGTATAATCCATCCATGCAACTCAAATGATTGATACAAGATAATATGGAGTTTGACTGACTGTATTTCATTTGTCATTATGGAAAAACGAAACCTCAAGGAAGCACGGACAAATGATAAGCATTTCAAGCAGGCCGGTTTCAACGCCATTTTGAGAAAAAATGAGTGAATGTAAAAACGATGGATTAAAACGGGTGGGTGGCAAAAGCGCCGTCGTTTGCTCCTTGATGGGGAGTGTTTGCATCACGGATTCCGCGGATTTGGGGGATTGCATGGATTTGGGGGATTGCACGGATTTGGGGGAATGCTGGCAGGATGCCGGCGTTACTTTGGGTGCGCGGCATGCCTTTCAAGATTATCATTACAGAGGATGCTGACAGACAGTTCCGTTCATTGCCGGTACGTGACCAGCGGATTCTGGAAGTATCCATTTTATCAAGGCTGGAGCACCAACCTGCGACACCGACGAAAGCGATCAAACGGTTGCGCCCCAATCCGCTGGCCGAATTTGAACTACGCGTGGGAGATTTATGTGTATTATATAATGTGGAGATGAAAGAGGTTATCGTACTCATCGTGGGGAGAAAGGTGGGAAACAAATTGATTGTGGAAGGAGAGGAGTTTCATGGCCATCAAGACCATCTCATTGAGCTGCCTGGAAACGGACCTAAGGAAGACGCTGAATGAATGCGCTGAGTTTGGCCAAACCGTGGTTGTTGAAATGCCCGATCAACGGTTGTTGGCAATTCAGCCGCTGGATCCGAATGAAGACGATTCCATGATTGACGAATTGCTGGCGTCGAATCTGAAGTTTCAATCGTTGGTGGAGAAATCAAAAGCGGGGTCTCGCAAACCGTTTTGCCAGGATGAGCGGGGGGTTGGGAAGGGCAAACAGCCGGGAGCGTGAACGTCCCACCTGTAATAGTGCGCGAAAAAGAATCGCGGGCGGGAAAGTGCCAGCGTTCCCCCCATGCGGACGGGACGTCCGCGCTCCAGTGTACCGGGAGCGCGGGCATCCTGCCCGCATGGTAGTAGTTTTGTAGGATGGGTTGTGTTGTTCAACCCATCGAAACGTGGGGAGGATAAAATTGATGGATTCAAACGGCAGAATCCATACCTACGGGTTTAGGATAAAAAATGGCTTTTACCCGAATCCCGAAACCCGAAACCCGAATCAATGGGAGAATGGCATCATGACGCGATTGATTCGAAATCAGACAATTTATATGAATGTTTCGGTCATATGGCTGCGGCTTTTAGCGGCGGCTATTGGATTTTGGATCGCAGGCGGTTCGTGCGGCTGGGCGGCGATTCCCGGCTTGCCGTTTACCGAGGATTTTTCCTCCACCGCCTTGCGCGACGGCGCGAAGACCACCGCCGACTGGTCGACGGAAGCGCAGGCGCTGTTGCTGCCCGGGCGGCAGCCGCGCTATGGCATGTTCACCGGCATTACCGGCGCGGACATCACGGCGAACGCTCATGCAACGAAATCCATCGCATTTGGGGACATGGACGGGGACGGCGACCTGGATATGGTAGCGGGAAATTATAATCAACCCACTCGCCTGTATCTCAATGACGGTTCCGGCAATTTTACCGGCTCGGACATCACAGCGGACACGAATGGCACATACTCGGTGGCGTTGGGGGATGTAGACAGGGACGGCGACCTGGATGTGGTGACGTGTGGTGGTAGTCACGTTGGTAGTACCACTTATGGCACATATCTCTATCTCAATAATGGCACGGCGGATCCGTTCAATGGAGTGAGCGGAACGCAAATATCGGAAGAAGCATATGCGACGTCTTTAGCGTTGGGGGATATGGACGGGGATGGAGACCTGGATTTGTTGATAGGGTATTCGGGATCATCCGGTGACACTTTAAAAATGTATCTCAACAACGGCACGGCGAATCCCTTCAACGATTTCACGTACGTGGACGACACGTCCGTGCATGCGGATTCAATAGCGTTGGGCGATATGGACGGAGATGGCGACCTGGATGTTATTACAAATCGTGGTCTCTATCTCAATAACGGCACGGCGAATCCGTTCAACGGAGTAAGCAGAATAACTATGGAAAGCGCTAATTATTCTATTGTGGCGGCGGGAGATGTGGACGGAGACGGGGATTTGGATGTGGGGGCGGTGGAGAGTGGATCGAGAAGATCCTTTTTCCTGTATCGCAACAACGGTACATCGGATCCGTTCAACGGAGTAACTGCAGTGTCAGTCAATACTCAAACTTCAACTTATTCCATGGCGTTGGGAGATGTGGATGGAGATGGGGACCTGGATCTGGTGCTAGGGAAAAGTGGCCCCAACCGCCTGTATCTGAACAACGGCACGGCGAATCCGTTCAGTCAAACCAACTACGTGACCATCACGTCAGATAACCATTTAACATATTCCATTGCGTTAGGAGATGTGGACGGCGACGGAGACCTGGATGTGGCGGCGGGGAATGGCAGTTCAAGCAATCAAGTCAATCGCCTCTATCTCAACAACGGCAATCCCAATCCCTTCAGCGATGTGACCGGCGTGGATATTACGGCGGACGCTTATAACAACCGATCCGTGGCGTTTGGAGATGTGGACGGAGACGGGGATTTGGATGCGGCGGTGGGGAATTTTGGTCAGGCCAATCGCCTGTATCTGAACAACGGCACAGCGACTCCATTCAGTGGGGTGACCGGCGCGGACATCACGGCGGACGCTCATAATACCATTTCCGTGGCGTTGGGGGATGTGGACGGAGACGGCGACCTGGACTTCATTGCCGGCAATAATAACCAACCCATGCGTCTCTATCTCAACAACGGAACGACAACCCCTTTTAACGGAGTGAGCGGCGCGGACATTACGACTGACGTTTATCATATTTATTCAATCGCGTTGGGGGACGTGGACGGAGACGGCGATCTGGATGTGGTGGCGGGGAATGACAGTGAAGCCAATCGCTTGTACCTGAACAACGGAACGGCGAATCCGTTTAATGGAATAAGCGGAATTGACATTACGGCAGACGCTCATGTTACGAATTCAATCGCATTGGGAGATGTGGATGGAGACGGGGACCTGGATGTGGTCGCGGGGAATTGGATTCAAGCCAATCGTCTGTATCTGAACAACGGCACGACAAATCCGTTCAACGGCGTGAGCGGTACGGACATCTCCGCTGACGCTCATGCGACGACTTCAATCACGTTGGGGGATGTGGATGGCGACGGAGATATGGATGTGGTGGCGGGGAATTATAACAATCAAACCAATCGCCTGTATCTCAACAACGGCACGGCGAATCCGTTCAACGGCGTCAGCGGCGTGAACATCACAGCGGACGCGCATCAGACTTTTTCCGTGACATTGGGGGATATGGACAAAGATGGAGATATGGATGTGGCAGCGGGGAATGACGGCCAGATCAATCGCCTGTATCTGAACAACGGAACGACGGATCCGTTCAACGGAGTGACCGGCGCGGATATCACGACGGACGCTCATGCTACACGATCCGTAGCGTTGGCGGATGTGGACGGAGACGGGGATTTGGATGTGGCGGCGGGGAATAATGGCCAAGCCAACCGCCTATATTTGAATAAATGTTCGCTGACAGCCTTCAATGGAGCCAGCGGCGCGGACATCACGGCGGACGCTCATCATACCTATTCAACGGCAGTGGGAGACGTGGACGGAGACGGCGACCTGGATGTCGTGGCAGGGAATTACGAGCAGACCAATCGCCTCTACCTAAACAATGGAACCCGAAATCCCTTCAACGGAGTAAGCGGCGGGGATATTACGGCGGACACTCATCGCACCTACTCATTGGCGTTGGGAGATATGGACGGAGACGGCGACGTAGATCTGGTTGCGGGGAATGCGAATAGTCAAACCAATCGCCTTTATCTCAACAATGGCTCAGCGAATCCATTCAACGGCGTCGCCGGCGCGGACATCACATCGGATGCGCAGGATACGTTTTCCATCGCGTTGGGAGATGTAGACAGAGACGGCGACCTGGACGTCGTGGCGGGAAATATCAACCAAACCAATCGCCTATATCTCAACAACGGCACGGCGAATCCGTTTAACGGAATTTCCGGCGCGGACATCTCGCCGGATACACATGAAACCATTTCCATCGCATTGGGGGATATGGACGGAGACGGCGACCTGGATGTCGTGGCGGGAAATTTCGGTGCGGCCAATCGCCTCTATCTCAACGACGGCGCGGTGAATCTGTTCACCGAAGCAGAGGGTGTGGATATTGCAGAGGACGCTCAGGATACGTGTTCGGTGGCGTTGGGAGATGTGGACGGGGACGGCGACCTGGATGTCGTGGCGGGGAATTACGATCAAGTCAACAGTCTGTATCTCAACAACGGCACGGCGGATCCATTCAATGGAGTAACCGGAGTGGATATCACAACGGATGATCATTTTACTTGGTCCATAACGTTGTGGGATGTGGACGGCGACGGCGATTTGGATGTGATCGCGGCGAATGCAGGGCAAGCCAATCGTCTCTACCTCAACAACGGCACGGCGAATCCGTTCAATGGTGTAAACGGTGTGGATATCACGGCGGACGGGCAGGATACGCTTTCGGTCGCGGTGGGGGATGTGGACGGTGACGGAATGCCGGATATCGTGGCAGGGAATAACGGTCAAGCCAACCGCTGGTATCGCCGCAACCTGTATCAAACCGACAAAGGGCTGGCCACGTCGTTGGAAACGGACACGGAAACGAGTAATATCGAAGTCGTTAAATTCATCGCTGACGAAACCCTGCCGCGCAATACCGCCGCCGATTATTATGTGAGCAATAACGGCGGAGCGAAATTTTATCAGGTTCAATCCGGCGAATGGTTTGCCTTCCCCACGGCGGGAAGCGATTTACGCTGGCGGGCGCAGTTGAAATCAAAATCGCCGATTTATTCGCCGCGGATTGATTCCATTCAGCTCAATAAAAACCACAGCCCGACCAATATCAGCCTCAGCGTCGCCAACGTGACGGAAGAACAGGCCAACGGAACTATCGTCGGGAGCCTCTCTTCAACCGATCCGGACAACGTGGATACGACTTTCACCTATTCGCTGGTGACGGGAACGGGCGATACCGACAACGCCTTGTTCAGCATCGCCGGATCCAACCTGACGATTGCGGGGCGGATCGATTATGAAAGCAAGACCTCGCTCAGCATCCGCCTCAAAACCGACGATGGGAAGGGTGGAACGTACGAAAAGCAGTTTGCCTTGACCGTCCTCAACGCGAATGAACCCCCCACGGCGAATTCGCAGTCGGTCAGCGGGGATGAGGATTACGCCATTTCCATTGTGTTGACCGGAAGCGACCCGAACAACGATTCGTTGATGTATGCCATCGTGTCCAATCCCTCGCATGGCGCGTTGAGCAATTTGACCGCAAATTCCGGGAGCGTAACATACAATCCTAATAGTAATTATTACGGCGCGGATTCGTTCACCTTCAAAGTCAACGACGGATATTCGGATTCGGATCCGGCGACGGTGAATATCACCATCAATCCCCTCAACGATCCCCCCTCGGCGAACTCACAATCTGTCACGACCAATGAAAATACGCCGGTCTCCATTACGTTGAGTGGTTCGGATCCGGATGGGGGCGCGATCACGTTCGCGATCGGCTCGAATCCGTCAAACGGAACGTTATCCATTTTCAATTCCGGCAGCGGAACCGTAACCTATTCCCCCGCGTCAAAATTCAGCGGAACGGATACGTTTACCTTCTATACTTCTGACGGCAGCCGTTTAAGCAACAGCGCGGGAACGGTCACGATCGTCGTCATTCGCACCTCGCCGACGGATACGCCGACGCACACTCCCACGCCGGCAGATACGCCGATGCCGACCGCCACACCGACGGACACGCCGACACAAACCCCCACGTTCACGCAGACGCCGACGATCACTCCCACGCCGACTATTACGCCGACGCCGACCATTACGCCCACTCCATCTAACACGGCAACGCCGACAAACACTCCCACACCGACCGACACGCTGACGCCGACATTCACCTGCACCTGCACGCCAACCTTTACGCCGTTGCCGACCAACACTCCGCGGCCGGGCAACCGCGCGCCGGTCATTAAAATATTTCCGTCGGATTCCATCACTCTGAAAGTGGGTGAGATGATTCAATTGTCCATCGTCGTGACCGATGCGGACCGGGACGCGATCCAAACCACACTCTGCCCCGGCGCGCCCCTCGTGTTGGTGGAGCGGACCACGCTGCCCGGTTCGATTTATGAGAATTACAAAATCGATACCTCGCAGGCCGGACAATTTGTCTGCGTAATTACTGCGTATGATGGCAGCGACGCCGGCCAAAAGGAATTCCTGATCACCGTCGGCGATCCCTTCGCGACGCCGACCGCAACAACGTCGCCGACCGCGCTCCCGACCTATGCGCAGGCAACGCCCACCGGCGCGCCGGAGCCGACGCGCACCGCGTTTCCTGTCAACACGCCGCGGCCGGGCAATCGCGCGCCGACAATTCGCGTCTATCCGTCCGACTCCATCACGCTCGCGGTCGGCGCATTGCGCCAGCTGTCTCTTGTCGTGACCGATCCGGAGAAGGATCCGATTCACACTTCGCTTTCCCCCGACGCCCCGCTGGCGCTGGTGGAGCGAACCTCGTTGCCCGGAACGATTTATGAAAACTATACAATCGATACCACACAGGAAGGATACTTCGTGTGCACGGTTTACGCAAACGATGGGAATCTGACAAGTGAAAAGAGCTTCGTGATCCTCATCGGCGACATAGCCACGCCCACGGCGACGCCGACCGATACCGCCGTTCCCACCAACACGCCGACCTTCACGCCAATCCCCACCGCAACCTTCACGCCGACGATCATGCCGACGGAAATCCCCACGCCGGAATCGACGGCAACCAAGGTTCCTCCCGCCGAGCCGACCGCCACGCCGACGCCCACGCCGCTCCCGACGCCGACGCCAGGTTCCACGGGAGAAATCAAAGTAACCGTGACGGACAACGCCACGGCGAGCGAGGATGTATGCGGCGCCTGCGACCACGATTCGCTGAACAACCGCGCCTTGACGATCCGCTGGGATTTGAGCGGATCCGGCATCGATTTCAATCAGGTCATCGACGTGCACATCTGGATAAAGGACAACGAAGAGGACTTCAAATACCTCGGCCAGACGAAGAATCCACTCGCCACCTCGTTTGATTGGGTAGGGCGGGGAAACAACACCGCGCGAGAATTCCGCTGCGGTCCGCAGTACGGCCGCCGCTATCGTTTTCGGGTATACGCGATATTAAACGAATTGCGCCCCACCGGCATCCCCAAAAATCACGGCCCCTTCCCCGCCGCCGGCACCGAAGCGGTGGAAATGCTGCCCATCGTGACGGTCACCGACAATCTGCTTACGACAACCGATTTAAGTAACGGACAAGACGCCGACCCGGCAGGAGAAACCGACCTGGTGATCCGCTGGAACCTCGATCCGTGTGAAGCGGATACAAACGACGTAAAGAACGCGCACATTTACGTAAGCAGAAAAAGCAGCCCGAACTGGGTATTCCTGGGAAAAACATTGGATCCAACCAACTATTTCGTCTGGAACGCCGAAAATGAACTCTTGTCGGATCTCTTCCTCGGCCAGGGACCGGAAATCGGGGAATCCTATCAATTTCGGGTGTACGTTTTTACAAACAGTGGAGTTCCGCAATTCTACGGATATTACCCGAACGCCGGGCCAGTGGAGATGATCGGGAATTGACGATGAAATGCATAAAGGGTAGAGCATGCGTCTCACTTGCAAAAAACAACGCAGGCGGGGACGCCTGCTCTACCCCCTTTCTCTGCGGACGGGACGTCCGCGCTCCGGCCTCTGGGAGCGCGGGCATCCTGCCCGCAAGATGGTATGCATAGATGAAATTGTCAGAAACAGATACTCCGGATGAGGATTAATACGGCTGTTCGGCGCCCTTGTTCAGGATATCCATGGTGCTGTCGCCCATGGCCATGACCAGAATGCCTTTCGCACTGCAATAGCGGATCAGGCTCTGCTCCACATAGAGACTGGCAATAATGCCGATGATCTTACAGGACTGGTATTCGGGAAAAAATACTCGGAATTCCAGTAACGCCTCGACAAAAAGGTTCACGTCCTTGTCGTTCAGGCTGCTTTTGGTTTCATTGACCAATACATAGTCATCGTAAGCCGCGATCACATCGAACTCACGATTTCGGGAATCCTGTTTTCTCTTCACACGAACCGCGAAAAATTGAGGCTCTTCCAAACCAAAGAGTTCCCGAGCAATACGGGGAAGATTGGGAGCGACAATATCCTCCGCCATCGTCCCCATTTTATGGGCCAATTCACCCCACTGGCGGTTCATTTCTCGATTTATCCTTGCATTTTCCTCTTTGTACGCTTTCGTATCATCCTTGAAATCCTTTGTATCGTCCTTGAAATCCTTCATTTCATCCTTGAAATCCTTCATTTCGTCCTTGAAATCCTTCATTTCATCCTTGAAATCCTTCATTTCTTTGGAAAGCTGCATCAGGCTCATATCCACCTGCATGGAATGATAAGCCAATTCCTTCATATACGTTTCCAATTCAGATACTCGCTCC
>QZKN01000182.1 GCA_003598175.1 Candidatus Omnitrophota bacterium | reverse complement strand
GGAAGCCCAATGCCGCACAGATGAGAAACTCGGTCAATTGGTGGAAGCCCAATGCCGCACAGATGAGAAACTCGGTCAATTGGTGGAAGCCCAATGCCGTACAGATGAGAAACTCGGTCAATTGGTGGAAGCCCAATGCCGCACGGATGAAAAACTCGGTCAATTGGTGGAAGCCCAATGCCGCACGGATGAAAAACTCGGTCAATTGGTGGAAGCCCAATGCCGCACGGATGAGAAACTCGGTCAATTGGCGGAGGCTCAAAAACGCACGGAAGAGGAAATTCGCACTCTTGCCGGCAACTTGAATGAAACGCGTAAAGAATTGGGGGGCTTGTCGCGTAGCGTCGGATATTCCTTGGAGAATGAAGCCTATCGAATACTGCCGAATGTGCTGAAAGAACGATACGGCATTGAAATCAAAGAAAAACTGATTCGCACGGAAATTCGGAATCAGGAAATCAACATCCTTGGCCGCGCGGTAAAAAATGGGAAAGATATATTGGTGGTCGGAGAAGCGAAACTTCGTCTGGATCGCGTGGGATATTTGAATCGAGAAAATTTATTTGACGAGTTGGAGAAAAAAGTGGAAGCCGCGCGTGAGGAATTCGGAATCGATGAAGTAATCCGCGTCATCATCACTCATTATGCGGGAAAAGCAGTTTTGCAGGAAGCGGAAAGGAAAGGAGTATTCGTCATTCAAAGTTTCGATTGGTGATTTTTAATGATTTTCGCAGGCACGCCGACCGCCGTCACTCCATCCGGTAAATCAGAGATCACGACCGCTCCTCCCCCCACCATCACGTCGTTGCCGATATGCAGATGAGGCAACACCACTGCGCCAATACCAACATGCGTGCGTTTTCCAATCGTTACCGTACCGCCGAGATGCGCGCCCGGCGAAATGTGGGCGCAAGGTCCGATATGACAGTCGTGATCGATACTGCACGCGGTATTCAGCGTCACGTTTTCCCCGACCACGCTGTCGCTGTTCACAATCGCTCCCGCCATGATCGCGGAGCCCGCCCCTATTGTTGCGGTTTTCGCGATGACGGCGGTTGGGTGAATTGCCGAGATCAATTCGTAACCCATTTTTTGAATCTGATCGCCTTTCTCTTCTCGAATTCGATTGTTTCCAATCGCAATGATGCCTTGATGGATGCCTTGATGGCGCATTTCATCCAAAGCGATTTTTGAATTTCTGATTTCATATCCCATCAACCTGCTTCCCCAACGGCTCTCATCGTCATCCACGATCACAATATTCTCGATTCCATGCATTGTGAGAATATCGAGAATCACCTTCGCATGCCCACCCGCGCCATAAACAAAAACCGGAAATTGAATAGCCACTATTTCACCCTCCTTTTTTGATCATTCCGGGCATTATACTCTTATATGTCTGGGATTTATATCCCCGTCGAAACGCCATTGTATTTCAGAGCATTCATGCTCATTCATTCCTATGCATGAGCCAACCGTTGACCTGCAATAGCCATTCATTCAAGACAAAAAAGTCAAAAAATCAGAAATAAAATAGTTGACAATGTCAAGTAAATTAGTATAATAGATTTCCAGGAAGAATAGAATACCCATTTGGGCTGAGCAGGAGTCAATATGATTACATTAACCGAAAAAGCGATACATGAGGTAAAGAGGTTGATAGAAGCACAAAACCTGCCCGAAGATACCGGACTGCGGGTGGGAGTGCGCGGCGGCGGCTGTTCCGGTTTGTCTTATTCGCTGAATTTTGAAACCGAGCAGAAAGAAAATGATCAAATTTTTGATACCGACGGCGTAAAAGTAATTGTGGATGCGAAAAGTTACCAGTATTTGGCGGGCACAACATTGGATTACTCTGACGGATTGAATGGCAGCGGTTTTACCTTCAACAATCCGAATGCGTGCCAAAGTTGTGGATGCGGTTCCTCTTTTTCCGCATAAGACGTAACGGCAACGTTTTTCAATCGTTCTTTTCTAAGCCGTGTTTTCACAAGAAACGGCCTTGGCGAGCGAATGAACGGCAAAATGAAGTTCGCATCAACGTCGAGGGAAACATCGGAAGGTTTCCACTGCACTGCTCACGTTGCTCAGAACCATGCTGATTCATTCCGCTGAAAAATCGGCTGATGGAGAAACTTTCCATAGGCAAATCTTTTACCCGTTGGAGGCGTATCATCATACATAGTCCGGAATCAGGCGTTTCATCATGAAAAACGTGGACCTGGAATCAGAGAATCCTCGGCGGCGACGACTTTCCCGGCGGTTCATACTCTTTGCAGCGGCGGTACGACAAGCCACGAGTGGTGAGGCATTGTCCAATAAAATCGGTGTGAAGGTAACCGATTCGCAGGCGGATGCGTTACGCTTTCTCGCATTAAATGTCAACGTTACGATCGGTGAAATTGCCAAAGGATTGGGACATACGATCTCCGGGGCGACCAAAGCCATCAACCGTTTAGAAAAAAACGGGTGGGTTGAGCGAGTGCAAGGGGGAACCGATCATCGTTCCGTTCACGTTCAACTGACGGAACACGGTTCGCAACTCGCCAATACGCTCCTATCGGAAACCGAAGAACGGATGAACCGGATTCTGTGGAAACTACGGCCGGAAACGGTGGAGCGATTGGAAGATGTGCTCGAAGAATTTTTACGGGATTTCATCGATGATGAAGCAATCGCCTCGAAACTCTGCGTCGCATGTGGTTTCGAACGAGGAATCAACTGTTACGAATCGGACGTTGATTGTATTGTTGCCAAAACCATTAAAAACCTGGAATCCGAGATCACCTCACGCAAAACTCGCTGATATGTTCCCACGATTTATCGATCGCTTTTTTTTTCGCGAACATATTCCTGATAAATCATCCCTTTCGCCGTTGACGGTTTTCCTGCCTCGCTTTCCTTTTGTTTACATTGCGGACATATCGTCGACGAAGTCACTTGAATAGGTAGAATATCCTCGATCCATTGGCCGTTTCTGAGAATTCGTTTGCATTTTTTACATACAATATCCATTGCTTTATCATCCCCTTATCGTACGATCGGTTATTCTCACCACAATTTCTCTATCCAAGCAGGTACTTTTGTATTCCCTATATGATACTGTACTTTCCTGTTATCCTATATTGCCAGACTTCTTAAAAACATGACCATGCATCCAGAATCAAGGTTATGGTGTTCGTAAACAATTTTCAACAGAGCAAGGAGAATTCAAGATGAAGAGATATTTGTGGTTTTGCGCGCCAATGTTCCTTTTTGTTTCTCTGGCAGAGACGCAGGATCTCGTCGTGGATCAATTCGAGAGTTATTCGAACGATTTCGAGTTGATGGAGAATTGGCCGTTTTCCAAAGCGGGAGGAGAAGACGGACTGTTTATTTTCCTGGACAAAACCAACCATCCGCCGGAGGGTTCGTTTTGCCTGGAATTGGACGTCGATATGCCGGCGAAATGGTGGTACAACATCATTCAGCGCAATCTTGATAATTCGCCGCTGGATTTGTCGCAATATCGCTCGGTTTCGTTTTGGATTTATGGGGATGACAGTCTCAACGCCGGCGATCTCGCCGTTGTCTGTTTTCTGTATGACAGCCAGAATCGCGTTTTGCGGTTTCCTCTGCCAAATGAATACGTCGTGAACGCATCCTGGCAAAAAGTGACTCTGGCCATCGATTCGTTCGTCGACGAGCAGTGGGATGCCGGTTATGGTACGGCAAATCCCGATGCCGTCCGCGACGATATCGTGAAACTCGGATTGATGTGTGTAGGCAATGTGGACAATATTTTCGCCACGCTGTTTGTGGATGATATCCGCATTATCGGCTCATCGCAGTCATCAACCGTACAGGGAACAATCGTGGAAGGGGAAACGGCGATGGCCAGCGTGATGGTTCATGCCATCGGCCATAATTCCGTTGAAATTACGAAGACAGACGAAAATGGGCATTATATTTTCTCGGAATTGATTCAAGGACGGACCTATCGCATTCTTCCGCAAGAAAATGGGTATGATTTCAATCCGGGAGTGGTTTCGCAAACGTTATTGAACGCGGAATACACCTTCGATTTCGTAGGCGCACCGAGTATTTATAACGACCTGGAAACCACAACAATTCGGGATGCATTCGATGAAGGCGGATTAAATCCGGAGATCGTGTATCGCGGCGTGGCGCAATGGAACAATCCCGGCGACGACCGGCCGGTAATCGAAGTGACGCAGGATAAAACCTACATCGTCGGTTTCCCGGATGCGCAACAGGTGGATGCATTTATGCCCGGTATTGAACCCAACGCTCTTGCCGGCGCAAGCAGTCCCCGTTTCGCCGTGGAAATCGGATTATCATACGCTTGGGACATGCTGGTATTCGGCCAAAACACGAATCGGAATTATTATGCCGAAGTGGATGCCTATTGCGAAATACGCGATGATCTCGCTGCCGGATATGACCGGATTTCACTGGGAATCCGCTGCAACGCCTCGAATCCGTCCAGTCCGGTGCTGGATGGAGCGGGCGACACGGTTCCGTATATGAGTTCCGGCGGATATGCGCTTTCCTACGAGACGGACACGGCGCAAATCGTCGCTCGTAAGTATGGGAACAGTAATGATACCGCTCACGCGTTACATCGGCTCGAAGGGTACGCCGCCGATTTTGCTTCCGTCGCAATCAATGAAAGCGGCTGGCATCGCTTCCGGATCGAATGTCAGGATGAAACGATCACGTTTCTCGTGGATGGAAACCTGCTGATCAGCGTCACGGATCCGGAGTATTCCCGCGGACCGGCCGGTTTGCATTATCGCGCCTGTTTTGCGGATAATCCATTTGATTTGCAGAATATTCATCATGCTCGATTCGATAATCTGTTGGCGGGTCCCACGCGTGTTGTGTGCGTCGAGAATTGGATGGTACAGTGAAAAAAGAGTGAGGAAAAGACCAGCCGTTCGTGAGATGATAAACCGCGCCGACGATGCTTTACGCGGTTACATTCCGTCAGACTTCTTTCTTTGTCCGGACGTTTTTCATAAAGATTCCAGCCGGATGACCACAAAAACTCATCCACGAATATGATTTCCACGCGTTGAGATTGCTGTAACCTTTTTGAAATTCCACGATGGAATTCCGATATTTTGACTTGGAAAGCGCATTTGCCACTTCATTTAAAACCGCTGTCGATGTAACAAAACGAAATCCGGATTTCATTAATGTTTTATACTCTTTATCGGATTGTACATGAATTTCATCATCCGCATTCAAAATAGCAATCCAACAGACGGAATCCACGAAGCAGATGGATTTAATCATTTGATTCTCGTTTGGAGATACCATAAAGATAATGATCGTGTTCCGACGCGAAATCGGTGATATCTGTTTTTACGGCCAGAGAAGATAAATCAAATGCGGTATCGGATTCTCCATTCTTACCTGTTTGAATGGATTTCATTTTCTTTACAGGTTCAATATTTAAAACATAGAGGCCATTGATTTCCAATTCCACCGGTTCATTGGGGTAAAACACTTTGCCATCGAAAATAGCATGTACTGTTTTTATCATCATGATAACCAATTATCGCTCGTTATGTTCTCTATTTTTCTCTTTCATATAATATACAGCGTCGCCTTCTTTGCCTACTATTTCCATCCACTGTAATCATTTGGCGATTGCGGCCCTTTGTTACCACCACGAAACCAGAATTCCAATTCAACAACAATTAAACGGAACGATTACTTCGCTTTTGTTCGTTGCATCAGCCGGTGAATCTCTTCCACGATCAGTTTTTCCACTTCTGGTTTCCACGGACCGTGCAATCCATAATAAATCATGGATGAATCCACTTCATAGCCGCCTTCCCGCAGGACGCGTAGCGAGGGGATATAGGCGAACACGTCGTTGGCGTAACCTGTTACCCACGTTTGCTCTTGTCCGAGCTCGTGTTTCAGGCGTAACGCATAATCAACCACCACTTCCCCCGCCATGGCGATCCAAATGATATCATCGTTAAATCGCCAAACCTGCAGCGGATAGGAATACGTCTCGGAAATTTTTCCATTGCGGTCCAATTGCGCCATCAATTTTTTCGCGCGGCTTTGGATGTAGCGATCTTCGCTTTTCAAATCCTCTTCCACTTTCTCGCGCGTGGGAGCGGGGGTGAGGGGCAAATCGATTTGGGAGAATTCCATGCGAATGGGGCCTTTGACTTCCTTCATCGGACTATTCAGCACGGTTTGCACGGCTTTGCTGAGTTCCTTGCCGTGGGCGATGGCATGGGCCAATTCGCGACGGGGATTGGGATTGGCGTCGGCGCCGCAGCCGGTCCAAAACAGGGCGAGGGCGTCGGGGTATTGTTCTTCGAGATCGTATTGGGCATAGCCGGCGTAATCGCCGCAGAATTGATAAAAACTGAGAGTGGTGTTGTGGCAGGCATAGCCAAACACGACGGCCTTCATCTTTCCATTAGCGTCAACCACTTTCAACGTAGGCACGTCGTGATCGACCGGGCCGATAGGATTGTGACCGATGCTGATGTTGTCGAGGTTGTATTGCCGGCGATTGATGGCAAATCCCGCCGTTCCCTTGCCCATGAACAATTGAGCGGGTTCAAGATTATCCAAAGCGCTTAAAATCACGCTGACGAGTTTCGTTTCGAGTTCCCGCATGTAGCGATCCACTCGTTCCCACTGTTCGTCGGAGAGGAAATACATGCCTTCCAATCCATCGTCCCGCAGCACCGGGCCGCTATGGGTGTGGGAGGAAGTCAGCATAATCGCCGCGCGGGGCAGGCCGGTTTCCTGTTCGATAATTGTAGCCACCTTCTCGCTGAATCGGCCGGGCAAACCGATCAAATCGGTTGTCAACAATACGCATCGGTTCCCTTCCCCATCCTGCAAAGCCAGCGCTTTTGCGTGCAGGTCGTGCACCTTGCCTTCCGACGGGCGATCGCGGGAAGCGTAGCCGGACATCCACATATCATAGTCCGGCGTGATCACGACTTTCGCAACGCCCGCTTTGAAGGAAGCGGCATCGACGGCGGGGAAGATCAGAAATGCGAACGAGACCGCCCATATCGACAACAAAACCATACGCCTATTCATCGTAGAAACCTCCTGTTGTTTTTCTCAAAATGATTCCACGATCCATTTTAGGATCAAACGAAGAGGGAAAGCAAGTAAGCGGGCGGGGGAAAAAGTTACCTATCTGCTTTATTCGAATGGAATTCCATTCCTGCGATTGATTTTTCCTGTTTCTTCACATCCGGAATCACAAGAATGATAACCGGGAAGATTTCTTTCACTTATTCCTTCTCCTTTCAAGTCCATTTTGAAGAATTCGGATATTGGCGCGACGTTTGCCTTTTCTATCAGCATGGAAAACAGACAGCGTACAAAAACAAGGTTGGTTGCGGATCAATTTGATTATCATTTTAAGAGAGGAACAAGACCATGAAAAATTTCGTGAAGATTGTAGGGTGGTGTATTGTCGGAAAATTCGTGTTTTTGCCGATGCTGCAGGAAAATCGGGATACGATTGATTATTTTCTGGTCATGCTGCGATCGATTGTCGAACAATTTCCCTTTTGATGACGAGAAAACGAAATTCATCAAAAAAAATCGAATCAAACTCGATCCATCGCTTTCCGCAATTTCTCAATGTAACGCGGAATTGCCTCTTTCGGTTCTTCTTTCGCTTCATATTCCAACGCCACATATCCGCGATAATCCGCTATGTGTAAAATTTCAACAACGCGATCGAAATCGGTTTCGTACGATCCTTTGCCTTTGGAGCTCATCTCGACTTTGATCTGAACATTCACCGCGTAGGGAGCGATTTCCGCCAGTTCCGCGTATGGATCTTCGCCGTGGAAGTTGCCGGTGTCGAGATTGACGCCGAACCAATCCGATTTCACGGCGTTGACGATGGCGAGTACACCTTTCGCGTCCGCCACGATGCCGCCGTGGTTTTCCAGCGCCAGAAAAATCCCCTTCTTTCCCGCATATTCGCACGCTTCTTCCGTGGCTTCGATACACCATTTGTGCGCCTGTTCCTCGCTTTCCCCTTTCGGCGTATTGCCGGCGAAGATGCGGATGCAGGGCGCGCCGATGACGGCGGCGCGGTCGATCCAGGTCTTCACGGATGCGATCTGTTTGTCGCGTTCCGGGCCGGGCGGCAGAGTAAACGTATTACCAACGGCGGTTCCGGAAATATCCAGGCCGAGTAAAAAGGCTTTTCTTTTAAATTGAAGTAAAAATTCGTCAGTTAACGGATTGGGGAAATAATAAGAGGTCGGCTCCGCTGCTCCCAATCCCAATTTTGCGCACTCTTCCAAAAATCCCTCGATGCTCATGGTCGGTTGCTCGCCGGTTAAATATTTGCGGTACGAATAGGCAGCGCAGCTGAGTTTCATGCGAGGACCGAACGGGCGTTGAAATGGCGGGATCGCCTGCACCGTTTGTGTTTGAGAACCAACCGCGGCGATTCCACCGGCGGCAATCAGACTTTGTTTGAGAAAGCTTCTCCGTGTGGTTGTATTCATGATCGTTTCCTTTTTTATTTCTACCATTAGCATCATAAGCAAGTATTGAAACCGGATCGCATTTACGCGACGCTTGTATGGTTTTATCATCAAACAGCAATCGATTAAAGTCCTGCTCGCTCCATGAGGAAAGGGATGTTCCATGTCCGCATTACGGAATCACAACAAGAAAGCCGTTTTTGCGTGGTGTCTGTATGATTTCGCCAATTCCGCCTTCATGACGCTGGTTGTGACTTTTATCTATTCCACCTATTTTACGAAAGCCATTGCCGAAAACGAAATCGTCGGCGCGGCGCTTTGGTCGCGCGGCGTGACGATTTCCGCCCTACTTGTCGCTTTCCTATCGCCAGTGATGGGGGCGCTTGCCGATCGTGGGGGCTATCGGAAACGGTTTCTGGTCTCCATGACGGCTATTAGCGTCCTGGCCACCGCCATGTTATACACCCCGCTGCCCGGCCAAACGATAAAAGCCTTATTTTGGTTCGTGATCGCCAACACCGCGTTTGAAATGGCGTTCGTTTTTTATAACGCCTACCTGCCGGACATCGCTCTGTCGCATCGAATCGGCAGAATGTCCGGTTACGGCTGGTCTCTCGGTTTCGTCGGCGGTTTGCTGTGCATGTTGATCGCCATGATCGGTTTCATCAACACCGAAACGCCGTGGTTTGGATTTTCGACGGAAACCGGTGAACACATTCGCGCCGCCAATCTGCTCACCGCCGCGTGGTTTGCATTTTTCAGCATTCCTATTTTCATATGGATCAAAGACACCCCCCCAAAAGCATCTCGCCGTTATCGAGAAATCATCGTCTCCGGTTTTCGACAGTTGCGGAACACGTTTCGTGAAGTCAAACGATATCGGCGCATAATCATTTTTTTAATCGCGCGATTGATCTACAACGACGGGTTGATCACGGTGTTTGCATTTGCAGGAATTTATGCGGCGGGAACGTATCACTTCACCATGCAGGAAATCATGATGCTGGGCGTGGGATTGAATATCGCCGCCGCTATCGGCGCGTTTGGATTGGGATTTCTCGATGATCGCATCGGTGGAAAAAAAACCGTGCAAATCAGCCTGATCGGATTGATCCTCGCCGCGATTCTCGCCGTATTCGGCTCGCAAAAATGGCATTTGTGGGCCGGCGGCGTGATCGCCGGCATTTTTTCAGGACCCAATCAGGCTGCCAGCCGATCGTTGATGGGACGTCTCGTTCCGCGCGAAAAAGAGAACGAGTTTTTCGGTTTCTACGCTTTTTCCGGCAAAGCGACATCGTTTCTGGGACCATTGTTATTTGGCATTTTGACGGAACGATTGAATACCCAGCGAGCGGGAATGTTTATCGTGATCCTTTTTTTCATTTGCGGAAGTATCATTCTGACTTTTGTCAATGAAAAAGAGGGGAGAGAACGTAGCAAACGGGAATACGAATAAAAACGCGCCTTACGCGCAAAATTTGTGATGCAATTTATCCGGGACAATCACTGTACATTTCCAGGCAATCGGTATTTGTTTTTCTGAATTTCCCGCGTCGTTTATAATTCCCAACCCGGTCGATATGCGCGGCGTGTGAATGTCATCGCATCCGCATTGTTCGTAAAGACCTTCTTTTCTCCATCCCATTGCAGTTTTTGATCGACGCGCAGGGCGATATTTCCCAGCGCAATGGTTTCCGCGAGCGGAAAAATGTTCGGGAAACTCGCATCGGATTCCGGCCCGCCTTTGCAGGCGCGCAGCCATTGCTCCAATTCGCCGATCGGTCGCGGCAAGGTTTCGGGCGGCTGTTGGAAGGCGTTCATGTTTGCTTCGGGAATGATTCGCGGATTCTCTCCGCTGAATCCGGCCAGAATTTTGCCTTTATCGCCGACAAACAGCAATCCTTCTTCCGGCATGGGTTTGCCGTCGGTCTGCAATTCCTGTGGAATCAGCGGACGAAGCCCGCCGTCGTACCAAAACAGGGAAACCGGCGGCATGTCTTCGCGTGCGGGAAATTCCCAATGAATCATCGAGGCGCGCGGGTAGGAAATCCGGTTTTCCTGTTTTTTCCAGAGAGAATCCACGATTTCCCAATATTGGCTGCGGCTGGCTTCCACGGATAGGGGGGATGAAAGTTTTAATATTTTAAATATTTGATAAAAACTATAATGCCCCATATCGCCCAATGCGCCCGCGCCGAAATCGTACCACCCGCGAAATACCGCATGGGTGAACGAGGGGTGATACAGGCGGTCCGGAACCGGCCCCAGCCATAATTTCCAATCCAAACCTTTCGGTATGGCAACCTGCTCTGGTGGAAATGCCGTCATGCCCTGCGGCCAGAACGGCCGGCTTGACCAATTGTGCACTTCCCGCACCGGCCCGATCGCGCCGCTCCAGATCCATTCGCACAGCGTGGACGTCGAATAATTGCCTGCCGAACAAAACATATGCGTGGCCAGGCCCGTTTTCTCCGCCATCTCCGCGGCCAGCTGAATTTCGTGATACACGTTGGAAAGGGATTTGTGCGTAATCGCATGTTTCCCCTTCTTCATTGCCGTGAGAGCGATGGCGGTGTGGAGGTGGTCCGGCGTCATGATGTAGAGCGCATCAATATCCGCTTCGTTTTCCAGCAATTCGCGAAAATCAGCGTAGGCGGCGCAGCCTTGATAGCGCTCCGATTTTTGTGACATCGCGTAATACGCTTCCGTGATTTCCCGGCCCACCTTGCGCCCGCAGCGGCAGCCCTCGACGCCTTCATCCCATGACGATTTTTTTAAGAATTTACGGACTTTATCACGGATTTCGTTTTTGGACCACCCAATATAATCCGTGCTTTCTTCATTGGGATCGCATACCGCGGCGATGTGCACATCCGGATTTGGCAACGCGCTGAGCAATTGCCGGATTCCCTGTGTGCCGCAGCCGATATAGGCAATGTTCACCTTTTCGCTGGGCGGCGTGAAATTCTCTCCTCCCAATACGTGACGGGAAACAATCGTCATCGCCGCCGCCGGCGCGGTCTTCTTTAAAAACGAACGTCGATTTTCTTTCTCATTCTTTCCCATTGTCTTCTCCTTCGCGAATAAAAACAGCACCCATGTTTATGCAATGTAACGCCGGCATCCTGCTGGCTTCACCGGGGACATGCCGCCGGGACGGCGGCGTACCATTTTATCCTTCGTTTCTCTATTTTACAGGAATATCGCTGAATGATGAGTGAAAAGACGCCGATTTCGTCTGTTTCTTTCTTCTTCCCTTTCTGCAATCGAATTCTCTCAGCGAAACCATGAGTGGACAGAATCTTGACGAGCCATTTTCCTGGCACTACATTCCTACACAAAATGAATGCGATTTTTTAAAACGAATGCGTAAAGGAAAACATGATGAAATTGTACACGAAAACAGGGATGCTGGTTATGGTGGGATTTTATGTCATTCATACTGCTTTCGCCTGGGATATCGCCGACGGGCCTTTAAAAACCCGCTGGGCGAAAGACGTAACGCCGGAAAACGCCTGGCGCGAATATCCGCGCCCGCAAATGACGCGCGAGGCATGGGTAAATCTCAATGGATTGTGGGACTATTCGATTTGTCCGAAAGAGGAAGAACAGCCGCCACAATGGGACGGAAAAATTCTTGTTCCTTTCGCCGTGGAATCGGCGCTCAGCGGCGTGATGAAAGCGGTTCGGCCCGATCAGCGTTTGTGGTATCGCCGCGCCTTTCCGTCTCCCGCAATGACGGAAAGCGATCGATTGCTGCTGCATTTCGGCGCGGTCGATTGGCAATGCGTCGTGTGGTTAAACGGTCAACGAGTCGGCGAGCATAGCGGCGGATACGATCCGTTTACGTTTGATATCACCGATGCGCTCCAATCCGGCGAGAACGAACTCCTCGTTGCGGTGTGGGATCCGACCGACGCCGGTTTTCAACCGCGAGGAAAACAGGTGCGCGAACCCAAAGGCATCTGGTACACCGCCGTAACCGGCATCTGGCAGACGGTCTGGCTGGAAACCGTTCCTGCGAATTATATCAAATCACTGAAAATTGTGCCCGACGTCGATCACAGCGCCGTGAAGATTACCGTCAATACGCCGGAACAGACATCCGTTGACGTTTCCGTTCTGGATGGAAATGAAATCGTCGCACAAAGCAAAGGGCGAACCGCTCAATCCATCGAAATCAAGATCAATAGCGCCAAACTCTGGTCTCCCGATTCCCCGTATCTTTATGATCTTAAAATTTCTCTGATTCACGATGGACAACGCGTGGACACGGTCCACAGTTATTTTGGCATGAGAAAAATCGAAGTGAGAAAAGATGAGAAAGGAATCAATCGGTTGTTCCTCAACAACCAGGTATTATTTCAATACGGTCCGTTGGATCAAGGCTGGTGGCCGGATGGACTGTATACCGCGGCCTCTGACGAAGCCTTGCAATACGACATCGCCATGACCAAACAATTCGGCATGAACATGGCCCGCAAGCATGTCAAATACGAATCCGCGCGGTGGTATTACTGGTGCGACAAATTGGGATTGATGATCTGGCAGGATATGCCGTCCGGCGACGCGGGGCGCAACGATGAGAGCAAAGCCAACTATCGCCGCGAACTCAAAGCCATGATCGACGCCTTGCATCCTTTTCCCAGCATCGTGATGTGGGTACCGTTCAACGAAGGCTGGGGACAACACGATACGGGCGATGTCGTCGCCTGGATTCAAGAGTACGATCCGACGCGACCGGTGAACGAGGCCAGCGGCTGGCACGATCGCAAAACCAGCGACGTATCCGACATGCATAGTTATCCTGGACCGGGAATGCGACCGGTGGAGGAGAAACGCGTGAGCGTCCTGGGCGAGTTCGGCGGGTTGGGAATGCCGGTCGCCGGGCACACGTGGCAGGCAGAGAAAAATTGGGGCTACGTCTCTTACAAAACCGCGGCGGAACTGACCCACGCGTACGTCGAACTGCTCACTCAAATGCGTCCGCTGATCGGCATGGGGCTGTCCGCCGCTGTTTATACCCAAACGTCGGACGTCGAAATCGAAGTCAATGGATTGATGACATACGATCGTGAAATCGTCAAGATGAATCTTGAAACCATCGCTGCCGCGGCGAAGAAACTCTATCTTCCACCCCCCATCGTCAAGGCTCTCGTTCCCACCAGCCAGTCCGCAGCGCAGACATGGCGGTATACAACAAATCGACCGGCGGATGATTGGTTTCAATCCGAATTCAACGATCAATCGTGGCAAACCGGTCCCGGCGGTTTCGGTACGGAAGGAACGCCCGGCGCCGTAGTGAAAACAAAATGGGATACGTCGGATATCTGGTTGCGCCGCACGTTCGATCTTGTCTCAATTCCTTCCGACGGGATTCTCAGTGTAAGCATCCATCACGATGAGGATGCCAAAGTGTATATCAATGGGAGGCCAGTGAAGACGTTCAAAGGTTACGTTTCCAGCTATCGCGCCATTCCACTCAATAAGGAAGCGCTTTCAGCCTTGAAGGTCGGCCAAAACACCTTCGCCGTTCATTGCCGTCAGACAACCGGCGGGCAATATATCGACGTGGGACTGGTCATGATGGTTGAAAAAGAATGACGGGAAGACGAGGAAAGTTTTACGATTTGTCAATTGTATAAATCGTCAAATCTTTTAAATTGCCTTCTTTCCGGGGAACAATCAGACTGACCATGTATCCAACGAAAACAGTAACCGATATTCCCACGCTTGCGTACAGCAAATAACTGACGTGCGTATAGCGCTGCACCAACGCCAAAACCACAGCGCCCGCGATTGCGCCGACGACAGCGCCCACGCTATTGGCGCGTCGTGTGAAAATACCGAGTAAAAACAAACCGCACATGGCCCCGCCGAACAAGCCGATGATCGTCATGAACGAATCCCACATCGATTTGACGTCCGCAGAGGCGAACAACAGCGCCAGATACGTTCCCAACAGTCCCAATCCCATCGTCATTCCCCGCGCCAGCCGAAGATACCCTGGTTCCGAACCAAGCCACTGAAACCGCCGGAAAAAATCCGTCACGATAACGGCGGCGGCGCTGTTCATACTGGTTGAGATCGTCGATTGAGCGGCGGCGAAAATCCCCGCGACGACCATTCCCGCAATGCCGTCGGGCAATTCACGCGCGATAAACAGAGGAAAGATGGCGTCGGTTTGAAAAGTGGGATCGAGGCGTTCGGGAAACGCGCGATAAAAGACGAACAATGCGGTTCCCATACTAAAAAAGAGCAACGTGGCCGGGATTGAGACAACGACGTTGGTCCAAATGGTTCGCGCCGCCTGCTTGTCGGTCGCGACCGACATGTAGCGTTGCACGATTCCCTGATCGGACGTGTACGGAACCAGTTGCTGCCCGATTCCTCCCAGAAACACCACCCAGAAGGCCGTCGCGGCATAGCTGCCGGCGCTCCAATCCCAATTGATGGTATGGAACTTTCCACATGCGAACGCCGTCGTCAAAAAACCGGCCAATCCGTTATCCATGCTAAACACGATGATCAAGAAACTGAACAATGCGCCGCCCAACAGCACCACGCTTTGCAGCGCATCCGTCCAAACCACCGCTTCCAGGCCGCCCATCGTACAATACACGATGCCGGCGATTCCCATGATGAGAATGCAGGATTCCACGGAAAACGGCGTGATCGCCGCCATAGCCAGCGCCGGCAAAAACATCACGATCGCCATGCGACCGATTTGAAATAAAACATACGAAAGCGAGGCAAACAACCGTACGAACACGTTGAATCGCTTTTCCAGATATTCGTACGCGCTGGTGGCGTCAATGCGGCGGAAAAACGGGAGAATAAAATAAACGATGAAGGGCGCGTTGATGACGATCGCGGCGTTGATCAGAATCAATACCCAATCAGTGGCGTACGTTTTCGCAGGAATGGCGATGAACGTCAGAGAACTCAGCATCGTGGCAAAGATGCTCAAACCCGCCGCCAACCACGGCGTTCGCTGGCCGCCGCGGAAAAAGTCGTCTGTGGATCGATTGCGCCCGGTAAAATAGATCCCCAACAAAATAATCGCGATGAAGTACAGCGCGATTACAGCGATATTCATAAAACCAAATAATTCCTTATTTTGGCGTAAGTTAAGTCGCCAAATCACCGGCGTTCGCACCCGCGGTTTGATTTCTCCGCCGGCGATGATGAGAGAATCGCCCCAACGCGCGATTTGCGTCGTCGCCTGATTGGCCGGAACAGTACCGGTGAAAATCCACGTGTCGGTGATGGTGTGATAGGCAAGCATTTCTCGGGGAAATCCCGGATGCTTTTCTTTTAATTCGTCCGCCCGCGAAAACAAGGAACCGTCCGCCCCGCCGAACACGAAAATGTGGCTTTGCCCTACGCCGGCGGCGGTTCCCGCCATCACGCATCGCGGGACCTCTTGCCGTTTTCGCCAGAATACACTCGATTCGACCTGGTCGAATACACCCGCCGCGCGAACATCGGCCGGCGGCGTGAATTCATAAACATCCGTAAGGGGAACAATCCCATCCTGGCCGTCGGATCGGCGACCACTGATCACATAAATACAGTCAGACATGCCGTTATGTTGTGAGACGGTAAGATTGAACGCCCGTTCCGGCCCCGGCCACGGATTCAATTCCATCCATTGAAAATCCTGCGCGTCTTTTTGCGAAAGATCGAGACGCCAAAAATTCCGCATGGCGGTTTTCAAATCATGCGCGGAGGAGCCGCCCGCCAAATAAATCACATTGCCGATCACGGCGGCGCTTCCATACGCGCAGGGAGACGGAAGCGGGGGAAGGGAGTCCATTTCCACCACCATGTTTTCCGTATTCCATTTCATAATAAACGTGTCACGAAATGTTCCGGTGGAATTGTTTCCTCCCATGCATACTATTCCCTGCGGCGTCGAGACGGATGCGCCATAGGCTATCGGATGCGGCAACCGACCGCCATCATGCCAGGCGGTTTGATTCTCACGATTGTTCGCCAACACCCAAATCGTATCGTGCCAGACTTGATCCTGTTCCCAAACCGGCTGTGGAAAATTCGCGCCTCCCGCAACGACCAGCGCATTGTTATAAACGCCGACAAACGGTCCGGCGACGCCAAGGGCGTCGCGTTGATCGGCAAGGGGGGGAAGCTCGGCGAGTTGGGTCCATTCAAAAAATTCAGGTTGAGATGAGGTTTGTGAGCGGGCGGCAAGATTAGCAATCAGTAAAAATACAGTACAGTAAAAATAATGGGTTTTCATCGTTCTCACATTGCATAATCCATAATGTGTGATCCTTTTACTGCCAATCACGATAATCATGATTCCTTCTCGTTCCTAAAATCAGTCCGATTATAATCGAGGAACAACGATATGAAAACCATCTGTCTTCATCTATTGCTTTTCTTCGTAATCGATGCACAATGAAGTGGATTGGAAGCTACCTTGATCGGGAAAGGATGGACAATGAAGACAAAACAGCCTACACGTCGCGCTTTCATAAAAACCGCCGGAGCGGGAGCAGCCTGGTTTGCAGTTCCCCGGTTTCTTCATGCTTCGAGTTCCTTGAATGGAAACCCATCCCCCAACTTGATCGTCATTTTCTGCGACGATTTGGGATATGGCGACCTTGGCGTCTTCGGTCATCCCACGATTCGCACTCCCCACCTCGACCGCATGGCGCATGAAGGGCAAAAATGGACGAATTTCTACGCCGCCGCCAGCGTCTGCACCCCCAGCCGCGCCGCCATCATGACCGGACGGCTGCCGATTCGCAGCGGCATGTGCAGCGATCAACGTCGCGTGTTGTTCCCGGATTCCGCCGGCGGCCTGCCGAGCAGCGAAATTACCATCGCCGAAGCGTTGAAACCAAAAGGATACGCAACCGCCTGTATCGGCAAATGGCATTTGGGACACTTGCCGCAATTCTTGCCCACAAACCACGGATTCGACAGTTATTTCGGCATTCCCTACAGCAACGACATGGACAACACGACGAAGATCGGACGCGAAGCGTTTTGGCGCCCCAAAACCGAGTATTTCAATGTTCCGCTCATGCGCAATGAGGAAATCATCGAACGTCCGGCGGATCAGAATACAATTACCAAACGCTACACCGAAGAAGCGGTGAAATTCATCAAAGAGAATAAGGAAAAACCGTTCTTTCTCTATCTCGCCCACAATCTGCCGCATGTGCCGCTATTTACGTCGGATCATTTCCGCAACACCAGTCCACGCGGTTTGTATGGCGATGTGGTGGAAGAAATCGATTGGAGCGTCGGGCGGATTCTCGAAACGCTGAAGGGAGAAAGCCTGGATCAAAACACGATGGTCGTCTTCACGTCCGACAACGGCCCGTGGCTGACGTACGATCAACACGGCGGCTCCGCCGGACTCCTGCGCGAGGGCAAAGGATGCACCTTTGAAGGCGGCATGCGCGAACCGACCATTTTCCGCTGGCCGGATCACATCAAACCCGGCGTGGTGACGGACATGGGATCGACGCTGGACCTGCTTCCCACCTTCTGCAAACTCGCCGGCGCTGATGCGCCCGAAGATCGCGTCATCGACGGCGTGGATCTGCGCCCCGCCCTCTTCGGAACCGGCCCCGGCCCGCGCGATCTCATGTTCTTCTATCGCGGTCAGCAATTATATGCCGTACGAAAAGGGGAATACAAAGCGCATTTCACCACGGAACTATCCTACTACAAAGATAACAAAAAAACGTATCACGATCCGCCGTTGCTCTATCATCTCGGCCACGATCCGTCCGAAAAATACGACATCGCCAAAGACCACCCGGACGTGATCGCGGACATCCGTCGGGAAGTGGAGAAACACGAGGCCACCTTGATCCCCGTCGAGGATCAACTGGCGAAACGGCTCGTAAAAATTAATAAACAGGATGGTTGAAAGAGTCGGGAGTCACGTCCGTCTCCCCTCTCCATCATCACAATAGTAATTATTTTCTCGAAGGGAACACCTCACCGCAAGGAGAATCTCATGCCGATCCAACAGATCAATCGTAGATCATTCGTAGCACAAACCGCCACGGCTACCGCGGCGGGATTCATTCCCGCAAAATCCGTCATGGGCGCCAACGACCGCGTCGTGATCGGCGTCATCGGCATCGGCCGCCGCGGAACCACGCTTTTATCCGACTTTCTGCGCGAAGAAGATGTGGCCGTCGCTGCCGTTTGTGACGTGGACGAAACCCATCTCGCTCACGCAATCGAACGCACGGAAAACCATGCGAAAGGTTTTCACGACTTCCGCCACATGCTCGAACAAAAGGATATCGACGCCGTCGTGATCGGCACGCCCGACCATTGGCACGCCATCCCCACCATTTACGCCTGCCGCGCGGGAAAAGACGTGTACGTGGAAAAACCGCTCTCCCACAACGCGCGGGAAGGGCAAGTCATGGTCAAAACCGCCCGTGAAACCGGCCGCATCGTGCAAATGGGAACCCAACAACGCAGCGAACCGCATTGGCAGCAGGCCGTCGACATCGTCAAATCCGGAACATTAGGTAAAATCTGTGAAATCCGGGCATGGAATCATTTTGACAGTCAGATCGAAGGTTTTGGCAATCCATCTGACTGCGATCCGCCGAAAGAGGCGGATTATGATTTCTGGCTCGGACCCGCTCCCAAACGAGCCTTCAATCCCAATCGTTTTCACGCTCGCGCCATGTATTTTTGGGATTACGCCGGGGGCTGTGTAACCTCGTGGGGCGTCCATCTGCTGGATATCGCCTATTGGGCGATGGATTTGCAAGGTCCTCTTACGGTTTCCGCCGGCGGCGGCAAATATTACCTGCAAGACAACCGTGAGACGCCGGATACCTTCGCCGCCATATTCGTATGTCCCGATTTCCTGATGACCTACCACCTGCATCATTGGAGTTCCATCGCAAAAACCATCGATTCGTATGGAAAATACGGTCACGGAATCGAATTCTACGGCGCGGATGCGGCGCTCTACGTCGATCGTTTCCGTCTTGAATTGCGTGGAGAAGGAGAAGACGCGCCGTCGCTGAGCGTCGAAGGGAAAAACCGAGATGCGCCGCACATCCGCAATTTCCTCGAATGTGTAAAAACCCGCCAACGTCCCAATTCCGACGTGGAAACCGGGCACCGCTCCAGCGTATCGACGTTTCTGGCAAATATCTCTTATCGCACCGGTCGAAAAATCACGTGGGACGCAAAAACTGAAACTATCCTTAATGATCCGGAAGCCAGTCAATACCTTGCCCGAGAACCTCGAGCGCCGTGGTGCTTGTAATTGTCGATTTTATTTGAAAAGGGTCCTCGTAAGGGCGGTTCGCGAACCGCCCTTACGAGGACCCTTTTCATCTATCGTCATGTCCAATCGATCATTACGATTTATGTATTAATCAACATAGGTGGAGCAGGCGTCCCCGCCTGCGTTGTTCCGGCAAGCGAGGACGCTTGCTTTACCCACGCAGGAATGAGGTTCCTTTTTCCTTCTTCGATGTAATCATTCGATCCGGTCGATTCAAAGGAGAAGTCAATGTAGGACAGGATCAATCCGAACAGGTGCACTACAATTATGGATCAGGAAATAATAGTGCTCAACAAAATGTTTCCTGACCGTCGATTATGCATGGCAGGCAAAAGGAAAAGCGATACAATAGATCATATATACAATGCAATGCTCAATTGGGGCGAAAGGAATCGAACATGTTTGAAATGAATCACCGAAAAGGGTTCACCCTTATCGAATTGCTTATTGTTGTGGCCATCATCGGTATCCTCGCGGCCATCGCGGTTCCCAACTTTTTGAATGCGCGGATTCGCGCCCACATTGCCCGCACCATGGCCGATATCCGCATCATTACCAACGCCACCGAGATGATGCACATCGACCGCAATCTTTGGTTGATCGACGGCAACGACTGCGACGGCACCCCCCAGTGCTGCCAGGACGGCCCTTATTTCGGGAAAACAGCGTTCAACGCCAATATCGCGATGGTCGCCGGCCAGAGCGCCGACCTTCGCTTTAGTGGACAAATTTATAAACCCCTGACCACGCCGGTTTCCTATCTCTCCTCCATTCCCATCGATCCCTTCGCCAACGGACTTTTCTATTCGTATGAAGATTACGGATGTTCCAATAAGGACGGCGGTTGGGCGTTGCTCGCGGCCGTCGGACCGGACGGAGACAGCGGCGACTGGCACCGCAGCGTGGGCGCGGTGACCTACCATCCCACCAACGGCGTCGTCAGCAATGGCGATATTTGGTATTGTTGGGAATTCCGCAATGGCAGCGGCACGGAATACTTCAAACAATTTTACCACACCGGTTGGAGTTCCCAGTTTTAACCGGTTGATTCCGGATTACGCAGGCATTCCCGTCTGCGTCATTATTCAAGCATCTCTCCCCGCATATCTTTCAAAACCGGAAACTCGCAGCGATATTGCAAAAGCATCGCGCGATCCAATTCCGCACATATAATCTCTTCCTCGTTTGCGCCATCCGCCAGGAGATTTCCGCGCGGATCAAAAATCATGCTTCGTCCCGAATACGCCAACTTCGGATCCGTCCCGCAGCGATTTACTCCCACCACATACGCCTGATTTTCAATCGCCCTCGCTTTCAATAAAGTCATCCAATGCTCCTCCCGCGCATCCGGCCAACAGGCGATGACGACGTAGAGTTCCACTCCCTTTAGTACCGCGCAGCGAAAGACCTCGGGAAAACGCAGATCATAGCAAATAAAAGGCGCAACGGTGAAATCATGCCATCGAAAGGTGACGATTTCATTTCCCGCCTCATACTGTTCCGCCTCCCCGCCAAACGTAAACGGATGCAATTTGCAATAACGCGCACATTCCCGTCCGTCGGGGTCCACAACCAGCGCCTGATTCCGCCCTCGCGCCGCCGCCGTTTGCATAACCAATCCGCCGACAACCGTGCAACGATACGTTTTGGCCAGTTCGGCCAAAAAAGCGGCGCTCTCCCGCGTTTCTCCCTCGCAAATTTCGGCCACGTTCATGCTGAAGCCGCTCGCAAACATTTCCGACAATACTATCAGACTGCCTGGTTCAATTTCCACAGGTTTTAATAGCGAACGAATCTTCTCAAAATTGGCCGTTTTGTCTTCCCAAACGATATCATATTGAATTCCATACACGTTCATACCGAATCACACTCCTACAATGCTTTTCAAACCACGCCGCAAACGCCCAATCCCCGCAATGGCGTTTTCTTTTCTCAACGCGCCGTACGCTACCCGCCCAGCTTCGATTGCTGGGTGGTTGGGTTAACATCGCCGTATGCCAGAGGTATTATTGCGTAGAAGAGATTTCACCATCAGTATAATAGAGAGCCCGACAAAGCCGAATTCACGATACCGAACCATGAGTAGGAAGTAGGAAGTTATCTGGTAATAATCGAACGCATTAGGAATTTCAAGATAGTCTAAAAAAGTAAACACACGACTCTTTCCATCACATGAGATTTTTATCAGCGTGCGAATCAATTTTCTTTCGCCTTCCAGATGGATTTCAACAGCAGCAAATCAGAATAATTCACCTGCCCATCCCGATTGGCGTCTCCTGAATGTATATTATCGTTTGGGGACGGTACGGTTTTGTACCACATACTTTGTAACCAAAACAGATCTTTTCCATCCATCTCCTGATTTCCATTAAAATCACATTCCTCAAGAATCTGATTATGGTTTGGAGTGGCGGTTTTTACTTGAATGGTGGTTTCCGCCTGAGATTGATAGGTTCGATGCGTCTCATTTCCCACATTGTCGGTTGCAATGCAATTGAAGGCATAGGTATGGCCATTCACTCCTTCAAACGGGGCGGATGTATCGGGAATATGCACTTGCCAGGGAACGAAGGGCTGTCCCATATCGGAAACATAAATGGTGTAATCGCGAATCCCCGAACCGCCTGCATCATCCTGTCCGCTCCATTCCACGCGGAAAGACAAGGCTTCGGATATTTCCGGCAACGGATTGACGGCAGCATTCGGCGCTGACGTGTCCAGGGTATGAAACACTTCAGGAGTATCCATCGGATTGGGAGGAATACCCACCTCAAAATCAATCATCGCCTGATTTTTTACTACCGTTCCCGTTGATCGATCGGATATCGGTTTGACTTGAAAAGACACCCATCCTTCACCTTGCGGGGAGTTTTCTTGTGTGTTGGGCGGCAGAAAATCCGATAACTGATGAGTTATTGGATCCAAACCTTGGAACAGCCAACGGGCTTCGCCGGTATTGGCATCATAAGTTCCGGTGATCTTTACAATGGTATTGAAATTCGGTCGCAAATCGATTGACAGATTCAAACTCCGACTGTCAGCGGTGACTTCAACTGATTGACTTCCCAGCTTCACCGTGCCGAAAGAGAACGAGGTAAAATCAAATTGAGTATCCAGGTGATCCACGATCAGCACTTCCTGCGCCGCCGCCGTGGCTGTCTCGAGATTTTCGAAACCAATTCGATAGCCGATGGGATGAGAATCACCAATAAAATGCTTGGGATTGTTTGCATCCGGATCATATCCCAACGGACCGACTTTGATATTGGGATCATATGAAGTGACCACAGAAAGAAATTTTTCCAGTGCCCATACATCATTCAAATAAGCCGTTAAACTTAGCGCCATTAAATTTTCTTCAACGATATGTTCAGGAAACGGCGGTAAATTCGGATTTTGTTTGCGCACGTTTTCATAGATACGGGCAATCGTTAATCCAACATTCGATTCGATAAAATTGGAAACCATCCCCTTGCCATTGTTATATCCGACCGTTTCCAATCCTTTTTCCACAAATCCATCGCAGGATCCTTTTCCTCTTTCGATATCCTTTTGGGATGAACCGTTATTATAGAGCAATTCTTTTCCGACCTGTTGTTTTGCCCACTCATACAACTTTTGTGCCTGTTGGTCGGAAATGTTCGGAATGGGAATCTCAATTTGCCACCATACTTGACTGGTTTCTTTGATCACGACCGTATCACTCCCTTCTACACCTGACAAATTAATGTTTTTTCCATCCGGCGATTTAAATCCGATGTGTCCTCCATCAAGTGCAACTCGAGATGCAGGGAAACGAACCACAATGGAAGTGATACGGGATGAATTATCTCCACTATCCACCAGCACATGATCAATACGAATCATTTTTCCCGCTTCACTTTCACCAACAGCCTGCATGAGCGAAGCAAGTTGCAAATCACCGATAATGGCAGCTCGTATTTTTAATCCTGTCATTTGAGTTGTCGGTCGAATTGTCAGCAGAAAGCTGCGAGTGGAATAAGGAGGGATATTCACAACCTCGAAATTTAAAATCTTATCGCCTTCCGAGGTCATGGAAGTATTGTAATCGATCCAGGGATTGACCGGCAGGTTTGTTTTATATTCCACGGAATGAGGGATGGAGATAAAGATGTTGGATATGGGCGCCGTAATGTTTCCTGCATTGCCGTAGCGTACGATAAACGTCTCTTCTCGTCCGATGCGAATCGAAGCGCTTCCCACGATTTCAACCCACACTTTGGCTTCCCCCGCCGCTTCGATTTGAAACGGAACCGGACCATAAATTACGTCCCCCGCAGAACTGACAACGGCTAAATTCCATACTCCCGGAGATTGATTGATCAAATTGAGTTGAACGGTGAGACTCGTTCCATCGGTAGAAACGCCAACGGGAATGCCAACGATGTCATTTTCACCGTCTTTTACCAATTTTATCAACAAATCGTTTGTCAGGTTTTTTCCTTTCATCTCAACCGACAGGATTTGCGTGTTCCCTGCTTTGGCGGGTGTTACGCTTTCAACGGTTGGATTCCGAAGCAAGGTGGAAGCAACGGCGAATGTGATCCCGGATTCCGTGCGAGAATAAATCCGAGCATTCGTGGTTACCATCAGATCTTCCGTGTTGGTTGCCGTTACTACCGCTTTATAACTCAGTTGTGACGTTTCTGTCGAAGTATTCACTTGCCCAATATCCCAAACAATGGTCCGGGTGTCAATATCATATTTGCCGCCGTGTGTGATGTTGTTCGCTTGTACTTGCAGTCCATTCGGGACCTGGCACTCCACGACCACGTTCTCAACTTGGTTCTCACCCACATTTTGATATCGCAGATTAAAAGTAACCTCTTTGCCTTTATAAGCGATTGCCGGAGTGGAGGTGATATGCAGATTCATTTGACTGTAAGGATACAATTGGTATCCCAGCCAGGGATCTCCACACAAAACCAATAATCCGTGAGGTGAAAAAATTGATTTCACCGCATAGGGATACGTACCTAAATCGAGAAATGGTTCGTTATCACCGATATTCCACACATATCCCCAATAATATCCATCTTCACTGTTAACATAATCATAGGGATGTCTTCCTTCTACGAGCACTTCGCTACCGTCTGGAGAAAATGTTACAGCCTGAATTTCAGTCTCATTTGTCGAAAAAATTTGAATTCTTTCCTCTGAAACGATATCCCACAAGAACACCGTCCCAGCCGACGTTCCGACCAGCGCCTTTGAACCATCGTGTGAGAATGCGGCGGCGATGGGATACGTTCCGGAAGGAACCGGTTCGTCCCATGCGAGCACCTGTTTTAAGTCCCCGCTTTCTCGATCCCATACGGCGACTCCGGTTTTCCCTGCGGACAGGATCGTCTTCCCATCTCGTGAAAATTCAATGACGCTGATTTCCTCGGCAGGAGCGGAATCGTCCGAAAATGTCCGAATCAAACTTCCACCGATAATGTCCCATAAAGATAATCCGCTGGAAGGATGCGCCGCCAAAACGGATTTTCCATCCGGCGATAACTCGCATATTCCGGAGAAATAGCCGAATAGTTCATCAAAATTTCGAATGCGTGTTTCCGTAGCGACCTGCCATATTTCTTTATGGTTATACTCGTATTCAATACAAATATAAGTTTCCTGCGGATCGAATGATATCTCTCTTGCTTTGTTCGTACTCAAGTCGAAGGATTCCACTTTTTTCTGAGTCCTGATCTCCCATAATTCAATATATCCGTTGTAAAATCGAATCAGAGCGAATCGTCCCGTCGGCGATAGCTCCAAGGATTTTATTGCATCAGGATACCGTTGTTGGTAATAGGGTATTTTCCCGATCATCTCACCGGAGGTGACGTCCCAGAAGAGATATTCCCATCCATTATCCAGATAATCGTCCGTTATGATGATTCGTCCATCGGTTGAAAATGAACTTGATACATTGGATAAGTCTCCTTCAAAACGATGAATCACAATTCTCTTTTCGAGATCCCATAAGACTACATCATACCACTCTTCAATGAGCAGTTTTTCCCCATCGGGTGAAAATCTCGCGTCATAAACAACAAATCCGCTGATTTCGTCAATTTTTTCCCATGTCCGTGTATCCCATATTTCCCCGTCTCGCCAGGGTCCAATGTTCAGCATTACGTAATTGTCATTTGGAGAGAAAGTGACATCTTCGACTCTACCCAAATTCACAATTTCTTGTCCGATGTTTACATCATAAACTTTGTATATGGAATCTTCACCTTGCGAGATCAAATAGCGCCCATCCTGCGACACGAGTGGAAAAGAATAACTGTACGTTCGCTGAAGCGTAAAAATTTCCTTCTTTTGGACAGGATCATAGACATGAATGGTTTCCAAACGGTTATAATAATCCTGTTTACGATAAAACAAATGATCACTGTTTTTGGGGAAAAATACATGATCGTAATCGAAAGGGTACGGAAATTCCAAAATAACCTCACCGGTGTTCGCATCCAACAGTTCGGTGAAGGAATAATAAAAAAACACCAATAGCCATCGGCTGTCGGATGAAAATTGAACGGTTTCAACCACGTCTGAGTAATCTGCCGTCACATCTCTTCTTTCCGCCAGAAAGGTCTTCTTTTCCCAATCCCACAAGTAGGTCTTATAGGTTGGGAAATGAAAGAGTTCAATCTGATTTTCGTATGTATCGATCACCAGTTTGCTTTCATCCGGTGAAAACCATACTCCACGGGTGTCACCCGGCGACTGCAGCCATCCTTCGATCTGATTTGTCTCCATATTCCAGTCCAATACACCCGTATTGTTCCAGGTGACGATGTTTTTTTCATCCTTCATGAAGATCGCTTCGAAGGATGATCCCAGACCAACAATGGTTTCTCCTGCCGAGCCTGTTAACGGGATTTTCGGATAAGCAACAAAGGTTGATTCGGGGATTTCCGTCTCCATTCCACCCTTTAAATCGTTTAAATTCCAAAAAAGCAGCCTGTCCCATGCCGTTGCCAGGCAATATTGAGCATTATTTGAAAATGAAAAGTTACTATATTCATCTCCCATCAAAACATAATTATTCGTGGTGACAAACTGATCCATATCCCAAAAAATTAAATTCGTTCGTAGTGATGGTTTGTAAACCGGATTACTCATGATCAAGTAGGGTCCGATCGCGTTCAAATATTGTTCCACATACATAATTCCGGTATGTCCGACATATTGTTGGACTTGTATCCATTGTTGAGTATTCCAACAATGGATAATCCCGCGTGGATCCAACCAGAAAAGCAAATGATCCTGATTGGATAGAACATAAGGCCAAGGGTATTCCAACTCAATCGAAGTTGTTTGCACCACTGCGCCGGTCATCGCATCCCATTTCGTCAACAATCCGGAAACCGTGCAGGAGATAAAATAACTGCCGTCGGGTGATATTTTCATCAGGAAAATCTCCTGCAGCGCTGCGGACGTATCTTCATCATCCACCAGATAGAGCATTTCCCCATTCCGAGCATCCCAGAGAGAGATGCCAACGTCATAGGGAAGAACAAGGATCTTGCTTCCATCGGGAAACCAGTATGCGCTATACGCATGTTTTTCAAGAACAAAGGAACAAATTTCATTGCGTTCGTTCCAATCCCATATTCTGAAACAGGTGGAATCCGGCGGAAAATCGCCTTCCTGTGGGAATTCTTCATTTGTTGGAAATTCCTCTTCTGATGGAATTTCATCAAAGCATACCGTCATCAATTTCTTGCCGTCGGGTGAAAATTGGGCAAAATCAACCGGTTCCTCCAGTCCGAATCCAGTCCGCTCCTCTCCAGTGACAATGTTTTTAATCCTATATCCTTCAATCGTTAGAAAGAGCAACCATTGTTCATCAGGTGAAAATGATATGTCATCAAAAAGAGTGGTTTGCCCAAAAAATATCGGTAGAGTCAATGAAAACTTATTCACTAATCCGAGGGTTTTGGCATCCCATATCGATAAATCGAACAACCATTTGCCCAGACTCTCGTTATAGTGATCCTCAGTAAAGGTCAAAAACCAGTTTCCCTTTGAAGAAAAACCTCCCAACATCTGTCCAGCCATTTCAGGAACCAATTGGTTTGTGCCGGTGGTTAAATCCCAAATACGAACTTTATGTTCATCACAATCCGTAAGAATTCTTTTTGCGTCGGGAAACAAATAGACAACCCATGGAATCTCATTTTCCGGCGGCGGATAATGTCCTGTCACCAATCCTTTTGCCATATCCCACACAAAGATTCCCCCCATTCCTACAGTAACAAGAGTATTTCCCTGATAACCAAGATCCAAACATCCACCTAAACCCAGCAAAACCTCTCCATATGGACCATAAAGAGGAATATCAACGGCAAAAGTGGATGATCCAACACCAATAAATGCGCACAGGAAGAGAGAATATTGTAGACAACGATTTTTTTTATTTTTGAAAAGAAATGAATGAATCATCATGTTTCCCCATAAAACCTTTCATAATGAATTCCATTGATTTTAAATATAATATTATATATAATTAGCATTATTTTTCATAACTTTTTATAATACCACAGTTACCATTAGTTTCAAGCCAAAGATCGTTGACTCGGAAAGGTTTTCACATGTCGGATCGTGTGCGCTCGCAAGCGCACGAGTGTGATATCCTCTCCGCTTTATTTTAAATCCTATCAAGCAGTTGCCACTCACTCAATATCTCCTCATGGACTAATCACTACCGCCTCAATATAATAAATTTTCCATAAGGATACATCCCTCGAAAGCGAAATGAAATGCGTAGAATTACTTTCATCGCGTTGTATGACGAATATTGCCTGGGCGTGCGCTACATGTCCTCGATTTTGCAGCACGAAGGCCATCACGTGGACATTGTTCTGTTCAAAAACGTCGCCTGCATCCGCAACGACGACGTACCTTCGCTGCATTTGCAGGAAGAAGGCGGCTATTACAGCATGGCAACGTATGCTTCGCCGCGAGAAGTGAAACTGCTGCTGGACGTGCTCAAAAACCAGGATCCTCATCTGATCGGTTTATCGTTTTCGTCCATCAGTTTCGGCCTGGCGAAATTCCTGACTGAAAAAATCAAGGAAATCTTCGACGTTCCTGTCATTTGGGGCGGCGTGGACACCACCGTCAACGCGAAAGAAAACATTCAGTATGCGGACATGGTCTGCATCGGCGAAGGCGAGTATCCCATCCGCGCATTGGTCAATGCGATGGATCAAAATAAAGACATAACCGTAATTCCCAGCATTTGGGTGAAGGAAAACGGCCATCTGCGCCAAAATCCCCTTATGCCGCTGGAACAAAATCTCGACAATTATCCCTTTCCCGATTACGAAAAAGAAAACAAAACGGTAATCTATAAAGACAAGATTCTTGACGCCTTCTACCCGCCGGACACCCATCTCATCACCAATTATATGGTCATGGCCGCCCGTGGATGCCCTTTTTCCTGCACGTACTGCTGCAGCGGGCACTACCGCAAGATTTATAAAGGCGACCGGTTCCTGCGCCGCCGTTCCGCCGACAACGTCATCGCCGAACTCGCATATTGCAAAAAAAACTGGCCCTGGCCGCTTGAACGCATTGAGTTATATGACGACGTGCTGCCCGTCGACGGCGAGTGGATCGCCGAATTTTCACCCAAATACGCGGCGACGATCGGCCTCCCCTTTTTCGGCTATACCCATCCCAACGTCGGCGAACCCGAAAATCTGCGCATGTTGAAGGAAGCGGGCATCAGCTACCTCATCATGGGCGTCCAGTCGGGCAGCCAGCGCGTGCTGAATCAATATTACAACCGCCGTCACACGAAAGAGCGCACCATTCAAACCGCCCGCAACATTTTAGAAGCGGACATCAAACTTTTATGCGATTTCATCGGCTACAATCCCCTTATTCAGGAGGATGACAATGTCGAAACCCTCGATCTGATCTGCGATATCCCCAAACCGTGGGGCATCATCAAATTCAATCCCATGGCCTTTTACGACAAATATAGATTAACAGAAATCGCCCAACGCGAAGGCATTATGGATCAGCTCGAACGGCCGAAAGGCGTCCACGCCTGGCAGGCCAAGATTACGCCGGAAATGGTGTTTTGGGAATACATTCTCACGCTCGGTCATTTCGAGGGATTTACGAAAGAAAAAATGATGGATCTGGTCAACGATCATTATTTACGCGACAATCCGACCGTTTTGCAAAAGATCGTCGCCAGTCTCTACCGCGCCACCTATCTCGACAGCAATCCTGTCGTCAATAAGGAGTTGTATCTGCGCGATATGCAACGCCGGCTGCAACAAATCGAAGATTCCCTTCTTTTCCGCGCCTATCGAAAAGTGAAAAGTCTGGTGGCATAATCTGATTTCGTTTGAATCCGGATACTCAGGAGGAAAGGATTTTCCAGATTAAGCAATTGCAACAAGACTTAAATGATGGATAACCAATAACTATATTTTGACGTCAGACGCTCATCATTGAAGATATCCTGTTCATCCTTCAATCCGGACCATCCTGATTCGGACGGATTTAAAAAAAACGAACAAGAATGAAAATTATGCAACAGATAACACTCATCTCGCTTTACAACGAAATCTGCCTCGATCTACGCTACACCTCCGCCATGTTCCGCCACGATCATCATCAAACAAATCTCCTCCTGTTTAAAAGCATGGAAACCAATACTCCTTCCGCCGTTCCCGAACCGCAAAAACAGGAAGCCGGCGGATTTTATGGCGAGTCCACTTACGCCACACCGCATGAACTCCAACTACTTCTGCAAACTCTCAACCAGCAAAATCCGCACCTAATCGTATTTTACTTTTCATCTGATGGCTATGGATTAGCACAATTTTTTACTGATCACATCAAAAACGAACTGCATCTCCCTGTCCTGTGGGCCGGCGAGGATTCCACCCGCTCGCCCAATGAAAATATCCTTCGAAATGATATGATTTGTATCGGCGAAGCGGAATATCCGTTGCGCTTGTTTGTCGAACGGATGGAACGCGGCGAAATTCCCGTTGACGTTCCCGGCGTTTGGATCAATCGCGACGGAACGATTCATCGCAATCCGATGGCGCTATTGGAATCGCGGCTCGACAATTTTCCGTTTCCCGATTTTGAAAACCAGAACAAAAGCGTGATCGAAAACGATGAGATTCATCCATCCCTTTTTCCGCGCAAAAGCCGTTTTCACACGCATCTCGCCATTCACGCTTCCCGAACTTGTCCCTTCACCTGCCCCCACTGCGGTCATTCGCACGATGATCTGATTCATAACGATCATCGCGCCGTTCGGCTGCGCTCACCGGACAACGTGATCGATGAAATTCGCGTGCGAATGCTGGCATCACCCACTCCGATTCGTTTTATCGAGTTTCTCGATGAAAATTTTCCTCTCGATCACGCATGGATCGAACCATTTGTGAATCGCTACCCCACCGAAGTTGCCTTGCCGTTTTCGGCGCGTATTCAACCGGCGCACTGCGATCCCGACATTTTGCAATTATTGCGAAACGCCAACCTGATGGCTTTGACGATGCAAATCCCCTCCGCCGGCGAGCGGATTTTGCGGAAATATTTCAATTTTCCATACACGCGTGAACAGATCATTCAAACGGCAAAGCAAATCATGAACGCCGGCATCAAATTATTAATCGAATTGTGTAGTGATAATCCATTCGAAACGGAAGAGGATCGCAAAGCGACGCTCGAACTGCTGTGTGAACTGCCGAAAGGCTACGCCATCGTCGAGAGCGTTCCTTACGCCTTTTATCCAAATTGCACCATCCATGAAAACGCTTTCATGCAAGGTCTTCTCGACAAAATCGAACAACCAACCGGCTGCCATGCGTTTCGAGCGACAAAAACCAGCGAGTACGATTTCTGGCGACAACTCCACAAACTGGCGCATTTTGCGGAATTCGACAAACCGACGTTGATGGAATTCGCGAAAGATGGGTATCTGCGACGGAATCCGGGAATATTGCAGGAAATGCTGTTCAATCTGTATCATTGTCATTACCTCAATGGAAATCCAGCGATCGATAAGGAACAATTTATTCAACATTTGCGCATTCAACTCGCGCAGGCGGAAAACAATACGCTCACTCGCGCATTAAACATTTAAAATATAAGAGTAGGAAGACTCATGGCAATGCGTGGTCCCTCCAATATTCGCACAAACCAAACAAGTGGGCTCTTTTGAGTTCACTCTGAGTTTCATATCTCAATAAAAGATGATATACATGTTCAGGACTGATAGATGCGCGTGAGAGGAAAACCATGACGCAATAGGAATTGGAAACATGTTTTCAGGGGAACGAAAAAAGTTCGATAGAATACTAGTAAAATAGTTTGGAAGATGGAGCCTTTTTGTCGAGGACACGTTGGAACCGTCAGTCTTTCGCATTTTTCAGGAACGGGGGATTGTTATTCGTACCCTGTCTCGATATGTCAAGGTTTTCCGCGCTCAGGAACACATGGATTTTGATATTTTGGGTGTAAATAAGGAATATGCGATTCCGATCGCTGTTGAAGATACAGTCGGTATCCGCGTTGTGAATCAATATATTGAACGATTGAAGAAATTCAAGATACTGTTTCCCGAATACGCCGACCGAAAAACCATCGGAGCCATCGCCGGGATTGTCATTCATATGGATGTTGATAAATATGCCTATAAAAAAGGATTATTCGTCATCGCGCAAAGCGGAAATGCAGTGAAAATCCTTAATGATATGGCATTCAAACCGAAAGAATGGTAGAACTCAAAGTTTGCATGACACACGATTAATTGAGACAAACCTATCCACACCATATAGAGCAATCCTTACGGCGTTTCATAAAATTCCTCCATGCAATCATAAAAATAACTGCCTCTAAAATAGATTATGACGTAAATCAATCTGAAATTCGATCCATTCTGATTACTATTTGCTTTTTCCTTTTCCATGTAAGATATGTGCCTGGGAAACGCAAGCAATTCTATTCAGCCAATACAAACAGAATGAGAAAGCGAACCGAATCATGAAACCTCAATCCCGCCATACACGAAGAACCTTTTTAAAACAAACCACCGCCGCAGTTCTCACTACCACCGTTTCTCCCATCTGCTGGCCCGCCGCGACCGGCGACATGCCCTTGCGTCTCTTCGGCAAAACCGGCGAAAATGTTTCCTTACTCGGCCTTGGCGGTTTCCACATCGGAACCGTGCGCGAGGACAACGAGGCCGTGCGGTTGGTGCGGGAAGCGATTGATCTTGGCGTCACCTTCATGGACAACGCCTGGGAATACCTCGATGGGCGGTCGGAAGAAATCATGGGCAAGGCGCTGGCGGATGGATACCGCAAAAAAGTCTTTCTCATGACCAAACATCACGGCCGCGACAAAAAGACCGCCATGCAGCATCTCGAAGACAGCCTGCGCCGTCTGCAAACCGATGTGATCGACCTGTGGCAGTTTCACGAAATCGTCTATGAAAAAGACGCCGACATGATCTTCGCGGACGGCGGCGGCATCGAAGCCGCCGTGGAAGCAAAAAAAACAGGCAAAGTGCGCTATATCGGTTTTACCGGCCATAAAGATCCGAAATACCTGCTCGCCATGCTCGATCACGAGTTTGCCTGGGATGCGGCGCAGATGCCGCTCAGCGTTCTCGACGCGCATTTTCGCAGTTTCGAAGCATCCGTCCTTCCCATCTGCCAAAAACGCGGGATGGCCGCGCTCGGCATGAAATCGCAGGCGTCCGGAATCCTGTTACGCACGAATACCGCCACCACGCAGGAAGCGTTGACCTATGCCATGAACCTTCCTGTCGCCACGGTCATTTCCGGCATGAATTCCTTCGAGCATCTTCGCGCCAACATCGAAATCGCCCGCAATTTCAAGCCGCTGACAGAAGAAGAACGCAAGAAAATCCTCGATAAAACCAAAGAAGTCGCCGCCGACGGCCAATACGAACCCTTCAAAACCACCAATCGTTTCGACGGCCCCATCGGCAGGAAACTTCACGGCGTGCAATAAATCAAATCGCAGCAGACACGCAAACATACCCTACCTTCCATTCGTCGCGGCGTTACAATCGGAATGAAAAGACATCGCGACAAAGAGAAAACATGCCGGAACCCAAAAAACCGTTGCATATATATAACTTTCAAGGCGTCCATTGCCCCATCAATTACGTGAAAACCAAATTGGCGCTGGAAGTACTGGACATCGGCGCCATTATCGAGGTCATCGTCGACAACGGCGAACCTGCCCGCCATGTTCCCAAAAGCATTGAAGGGGACGGCCAACGAGTTGTAAATTCCTTCACGGATGAAGAAGGGCTTGTTCATCTATGGATTGAAAAGGTCGTGGATTTTTAAGGGTAAAGCAAGCGTCCTCGCTTGCCGAACGACGCAGGCGGGGACGCCTGCTCTACCCAAGAAGATGCGGACGGGACGTCCGCGCTCCGACATTTTCATTTAAACCGTCATGACCAATTTGTCATGACGAGAGATGAAAATATATTGTGGTGCGGACCTCCGGTCTGCACGTGCAGA
>QZKN01000074.1 GCA_003598175.1 Candidatus Omnitrophota bacterium | reverse complement strand
TAAAACACATTCCCGCCGTTTGCGTGGAGGGAGACGCTTCCGTCATTTCGCTGATTGAAAACATTCAACGAGAAGATTTGAATCCGATCGAAGAGGCGGAAGCGGTGGCGAAATTGATTCAGAAACATCATTATCAGACGAAAGATTTAATTCTCCTGCTCGGCAAGGCCAAATCCACCATCAGCGAAATCAAGAAAGTCAACGAATTGCCCGGCGAAATCAAAAACGAATGCAGAAACAGCAACGAATGGTCGCGCAATGTGCTGGTGGAAATCGCCAAGCAACCGACCAAAGAACAGATGCTCGCATTATTCCGAAAAGTGAAGGAACAAGGTTTGAAAAGCAGCGAAGTGCGCGCCATCACCCGTAAACGCAAGCAAGGGCGCGATACAACCACGTTGATGCTGAATAAAATCACTGCCGTCAAAAAGTCGTTCAAGAAAATCGATCTCAGCGAATTGCAAAACGAAAAACGAGAGAGTTTCAAGAGGGAATTGGTCAATTTGCGGGAGGAAATCAACGTACTATTACAGCAATTCGATTCCACGATGCAATGATTTCCCTGGATGAGGCAGTTGAATGCAAGCGGATACGATATGAAATCGCAACCGATCCCCAAAAAACAACCCTTCCGCGCTCGTGTGCGCGAAGTGATGGATCCCTTCGAGGGGGGGCCGGAATCCACCTGGCTGAGTCTGATCGTCGATCTGTTCATCCTTTTTTGTATTGTCGCGTCCTGCGCGATCATTCTGCTGGAATTCCTGTATCCGGATCGCGCCGATCTTCTCCTGCGTTGTGAATACGGTTTCGTTTCCATTTTTGTCGTTGAATATTTCCTGCGATGGTATTCCGCTCCCAACCGGCGGATGTATCCTTTCGAATTTTATGCGCTCATCGATCTGGCCGCGATTCTACCGACTTTGCTGACGTTGAACGGTCAATTGATGCTATTACGGATGTTGCGCGGATTTCGCCTATTGCGATTGCTGCGGTTGATTGAATTTTTTCGCTACCGTTTTCTGATTTATCGCAGCATCAATCTCTTTTGCACGTGGTTCGGCAGTTTTAATTACCAATATCGATTGCAGCAGCTGCGGAATTTATTTCTGTGGGTAACCCTGGCATGGATCCTGGGCGCCAATCTGCTGTATTTCACCGAATTGTTGAACGGGATCGAGGACGGCCCCTATTCGCTGTATTGGCAAACGTATTGGCATATCATTATCGTACTCATATCGGGCATCGAGGATAAGGAACCGGTTTCCCTGCTCGGTCGCGTGGAAGTCACGTTGTTGCTTATCGTCGGCATCATCATCGTGGGAATGTTGACTGCCGAGATCGTCTCGATTTTGGTGAAACGGATCCAACGAATCGGGATGGTCGCGGTCAAGCCGCCCAACGCCCGTCTTTCCAATCATATCGTGATTTTGGGAACGAATTCCCACCTCGATCATATCCTGCATCAGCTTTACGCCGCGTTGAAGGGGAAATATTATTTTCTGATTGTCAGTCCGGATGCGGAAAATCATAAAATTTCCGATCCGTTGATCTACAAGCGAGTGTTGGCGCGCTCCGGAGATCCCGTGCAGATGAAAATATTGGATGAATCCGACGTGGATTCCGCGTTGCGCGTGGCGGTGTTGGCCGCGGACGAGAATTTGCCCCCGCAATCCATCGATAACAAAACCCTAATGATTACTCTCGCCGTGGCCTGCCGGCGAAAAGGCATTCCGATGGTGGTCGAATTGAAGACGCGGGAGAGTATGTCGTATGCGAAACAACTGCCGGGCATCGATTTCGTGGTCGGCGGCCGTTATGTGGAGTATCTGGCCTGCCAGGCCGTACTCAATCCGGGCGTGACGGAAATATATTACGAATTGATGAATTTCATCCGCGAGGATAATGAACTGTACACCATTCCGCTTCCTTCGCATTTAGTCGGAAAATCATTTCAGGATGCGCAACTCCACTTTTTGGATTACGACCAGGAATCCATCGTGCTCATCGGCGTCGACCGTTCTCCGCCCGACGCGCCTCATACGCGATTTTGGATCAATTCCGGCGTGACGCAAAAGGGACTTTCCAACACAAACCTTATTTTGAATGCGGGAGATAATTTGATCGTCATGGCGTATGAACGACCATTCCACCCCGCTTTCGAAAAGGAAGAAATATGGAGCGGCAAGATCATTTATCGCATATAGACCGACACGTCGTACTTTGCAACTGCAACGAAAAGGTCAAGACCATCGTGGAGGAACTTCACCGCGGTTCTCAAAATCCGATTGACATCGTGTTGATTATTCAGGACCGGGATTTATGGGAAACGAACCCGCTATGGCGCCCCGATTCGTTTGTGAATCATCATTTTCACACCATCGAAGGGTGTCCCACAAACAAAAACACCTTACGCCGCGCTCATATTGAACGGGCGCGGAGCGCGATCATATTGGCCGATCCACGACACGGGGAATTCGCCGACGCCCAATCGACGCTGATCGCTCTCGCCATCGAATATAACAATCCCCAGGTGCATACGGTGATCGAGTTGATCGATTCCAACAACCGCATTCATCTCAACGCCACAAAAATCGATGAGGTGGTCTGCCACGGCGAGATCACGGAAAAATTGATCGCCCAAAGCTGCATCACGCCCGGCATTAAGAATATTTTCGAACACCTGCTGTCGTCCAATCCCGGCAGCAACCAAATCGTACTCCCTCCGCTTCCCTGTCATTGGCGCGGCCACACGTATCGCGAAATTGCGCGAACTATCATCCGATCCGGCGCCCCCTGTATTCTCTGTGGTTTTATTCAAAATTTACCCCATCATGCGGATAAATCCCATGAGCATTCCCCCCGGAAAAAAAACATCGTTCTCAATCCGAAAGCGGGGTACGAGCCGGGGAAAGACGCCGTACTGCAGGAGGGGGATCAATTGATTTTGATTGCACATTCGCTGACGAAGATGACATTCGTAAATAGGGAATCCATACTGCCTGACAACATCGAATGGGAAAAATCATGATGACAAATATTCACCAAGCGGCTTGTTGTTGGGATTCACTCATCAGAAACGTCCCCTCCATATCCAGGTATCATTTTCACAGACGGAGAGAGTAAAGATCATAACCATCTATGAACCGGATGCGAAAAAGTGGTATAATTACAAGAAGAGGAGATAATCATGTTTCAGTGTCATGTATGTGGATCATGCCATGCGCATGAAGAATCAATAAATGAAGTGTTTCAAGTGGATGGGAGAGCGATTTTAGTAAAAAACGTTCCCGCCGTAGTTTGTGATCGTTGTGGAGAGTTCCTATTTAGTCGTGAAACGACAGAAAAAGTGCGAAATTTGATTCATGGTGAACAAATACCGGTGTCTGCAATTATGATGGATGTATATGCATTGTGATAATCCGATTCGTCACTTTTTTAATAATGGAACCTTACTCTTGTGCGCATCCCCTGTCCACTTTATCGTATTTTACATATGTTTTCGAGAATATGCATGTTTTGCGTGATAGGAAGCGCCATTCCAGTCATTTTCAAAACAATATAAGATAACCATGGTGATCCAACTTTAGGGGAACATGAAAATAGGATGAACAAAAAAAACGCTTTCACACTAATCGAACTGCTCATCGTCGTCGCCATCATCGGCATCCTGGCCGCCATCGCCGTGCCCAACTTTCTCAACGCGCAAACGCGCGCGAAAGTGGCGCGGGTAGTGAGTGATTTGAAGGCAATCACGCAGGCGATGGAAATGTATTACATCGATCACAATTCGTACATCAATGAATCGGAAAGTTACATTTCTCTCAATGGGATCAAAACACCCGCGCCGGACGCCGGACTCTATTTTCTCCTGACGCCGGTGAGCTACATGACCTCCATTCCCACTGACCCGTTTGAAAACAAGTATATCGAGGCCAGCGGCACGACCGGCGTGGATATGTATGAAGTGGCTGTCGCGCCCGCCAATCCCGATCCGCAGAAGAAATTTTACAACATCAACTCCCGCGGACCGGATCAGGACGAGGATATGGGAGCGCGGTCGGATTTGCAGTTCGGAACCACAATCATCACGTATCTCGCCTCGAACGGATTGTACAGCAACGGAGACATTTATCTCTTCGGCGGCAATCCCGGCGTCATGAAGGGACCGATCAACGTCGACGGCAGGATTTACAATGGAACCATGCCGCCGAATCCGAATTATTAAAATTCGAAAGAGAGATCGTGATGTTGTCTCTCAACGCGGACGAACAGAAATGGCTCAACGCGTATTGCGTAGTAGTACACGAACAGTTTCCCGCCGGCCTGGTTCAGGATATGGTCATCTTCGGTTCCAAGGCCCGCGGCGATTTTCATGAAGAATCGGATATTCAGAATCACTGAACGCGACGCCACTTGTATAAACAATCCTCTACTCCTATATTCCCTTCCATAAAACAAAGAGGTATCAATAATGGAACTCACTGAAAAAAAAGTGGCGGACACGCTGATCGTTTCCATTTCCGGAAGGCTGGAGACCTCCTCGACATTGATCGTGGACAAGAAAATCAATCAACGCATCGATGAAGGGGAACGACGAATCGTCATCAATCTGTCGAAATTGGAGTATATGAGTTCGTCGGGCTTGCGTTTATTTCTCGGCATCGGAAAACGGTTGAAACAGGAAGGAGGCGCATTCGCGCTGTCCGGCGTGCCCGACCATCAATTGGAATTGATCGAAATCACTCATCTGGACCAGGTGGTTTCGATTTTCGCTTCGGACGGAGACGCGATCATCGGGATATCGAAAGAAAAATAGACAGGCAGAAGGAATCGATGACATCAACGCGCGTTTGCATTCAATGTAAGGCAATCCTCCCTGAAAACGATACCCGTTGCTCGCAATGCGGCCACGAAGCGAACTCGAAACGGGAAACTCGCACCTGTACGGCGCATGAAATTCGGTATGATGTTTGGGTCAGCGCCGCGGGTGAGCATCTGTCCGGATTTTGCCCGCTTTGCATGGAACAGGAAGATCGCGTACTGGACAAGGAATTGCACTCATTCAATGAGCAATTAAACGAGCTGACGAAAAAGCGGGAACACCTGCGGATCCTTAAAGAAAGTCCTCCGTTCGGAATCCAATCGATGGCCGCGATATTTTTCCTGAGTCCCATTCTGGCCTTGACGGGAGCGGGAATTTTGTTTTGGGCGATGCGGAGTTTTTTTCTCGTTACGTTTCTCATACTCTTTGCCGTTCTTGATATAATTTTTATAAGTATTCCATTGCTGCGCCGCGCGGTTGCACTAAAACAGTTCGACGAAACTCAGGCCCGGATCGATGAACTCGAAACCGGGAAACGAAAAGCGATTCAGCGAAACGTGGGCGAACTCGCGGGAAAGTAACGTTATGATGGACCATTAAATCGCATCGCCAACAACGTAATGTCGTCGGATTGTGGTTCGCCCGCGGCGAATTCGTGTACGGAATGCATCATTTTTTTGACCAACGCATCCGCCGAAGCATTTTTATTCGTTTCCACCGTGGCAAGCAATCGTTCATTGGAGTACATTTGTTTTTCCTGATTCATCGCTTCGTTCACGCCATCGGTATAAGTAAGCAACATGTCGCCGGGCTGGAAAATTAATCTCTTCGTTTTGTATACGGTTCCCTCCATGGGTCCCAGGAGAAAGCCGTCCGGCAATTCGAGCCATTCCACTTTTTTTCCTTTGCGGATAAGCAGGGGTTGATTGTGAGCGGCGTTGGAGAAAATCAATTCGCCGGTTTTGAGATTCAATATCCCGCAAAATACAGTCACGAACATCGAACTTTCGTTATCCTGCGCCAGTTCGTTATTCACTTTCATTAAAATTTCGGCCGGATCGATTCCCTGTTCGGCGATGCCTTTCATCAGCGTTTTGGTCACCGCCATAAATAAAGCGGCCGGAACGCCTTTATCCGCCACGTCGCCGATCGAAAAGAACAGGTGTTCGTCATTCAGCAGAAAGAAATCATAAAGATCGCCTCCGACCTCTTTGGCCGGCTCGAGCATGGCATAAATATCGAATTCCACCTTGTCGGGGAAAGGTGGAAAATGTTTCGGCAGAAAATTCATCTGGATGTTGTGCGCAATTTTCAGTTCGCTTTCGATGCGTTCCTTGGCTTTCGTGGTTTCCGTCAGATTGGAGATATATTCCTTCAACGCGTCGCGCATATCTTCGAAGGAGCGGGATAGTTCGCCGATTTCGTCGTTGGAGTGCACTTTGGGCATTTCGATATCCAAATTCCCTTTTGCGATCGCCGCCGTGGTCTCTGCCAGCGTGCGGATCGGTTTGGTGATGGATCCCGAAATCAAAACGATGACGATGAATAACAGGATGAATCCGGTAATTCCGATGGCCAGCACGCGATGGTTCATGGCGCGGATGTCAGCCAAGAATTCATCCTCGGGAAACACGACGCCGACGGACCAGTGGGTGACGGGCAGACCGGCGTAATACATCCACGACTGCTTGTTCAGATACGAACTGAAATAGGGAACGAATCCTTCTTTTCCCTCGACCATGTCATGTCCGATTTTTCGTATTTTTAAATTATTGACCGCTTCGGCGATGCTGAAAATGCTTTCCCGCATGATGTAACTTTTATTGGGATGGGTCACGAAAAAACCGTTTTGTGAAAGCAAAAAGGCATAACCGGATTCGTAAATCGAGATCGACGAGACGAGATCCACAAGCCATTCGAGAGAAAGATCGACTGTGACGATCCCCCAAAACGTCCGATTTCCGTTTTCATTCCGGTAAAAGGGCATGGAATACGTACTCATGATGATATTACCCGCCCCTTCGTCGAAGTAGGGTTCACTCCAGACCGGTCGATCCAACAGTTTGGGGATCTGATACCAATCCATGGCATAATAATCGTAGGTTTCCATTCCTAAATAGATAAGATTCAATTCCCCGTTACTTTTGTAATAATAAGGCGCGTACGCGCGTACAGCCGGATCGTAGGCAAACGGCTCGAATGCCACCGTGGAGCCATACACTTCTTCATTGTTCCGCACCAGATCGCCAATGAGTTGTAATAATACCTCTTTGGTAAAAACATTTTTTTCCAGATAAGCGGGGAGAAACAAGGGCGCCTTTTGTGTGGATCGCAAAACGCTTTCAATCCGGTTCACGGTGGACGACGTCAGATTTTTGGCTGACAGTTCCACGTTTTTCAACACCGCGCCTTTCGAATATTGATAATTATAGACAAAGACGCTGAGAAAAATGGCGGTGGTGCTGGTTAAGATGAAAAGGGACAGCTTATACGCCAGGCTTCGTTTCTTCGTATAACGTTGCGCAGTTTTCATAGAACTCACTGAATGTCGGTTTGTATGTGATGATGCCGCTCTTCAACAGTTCGTCGACGACCGTTTGAAAATCCTCTTCCGCCATTTTCCCCATTGCGGTTTTGTCCCCGAGGGGAAGAATCAAATCCTTCATACGGGTCAACATCCATTTTTGATGCACGCGATTCGTGGGCAGATTGGCCTCCCGCACGTATTTCATGACGATGTCCAACGCTTCGTCGGGATTGGCGAAGGTGTATTTCCATCCCTCCAGCGAGGCCGCCACAAAATCCTTGCACAATTCACAATCGTTTTTCAGCGTTTCTTCCCGACAATAAATACCATCTTCCGGAAAATTCAAATCATAGTTGCTGAAGAAAAACACCTGCATGTCTTCTTCCTCCAACCCGGAATTCATCAGAACATGATATTCGTTGTACCACATGGCCGAGGCCACATCCACCGCGCCGCTCAGTAAGATATTCATAGTGAAAGTTTGCGTCACCGATTCGACTTCGACGTTGAATTTACGGAAAAGGGCTTGGGGCTGGATGGCAAAATCCGGCCAGATGCCGATTCTCTTCCCGGCGAAATCGAGGGGAGTTTCAATGCCGCTTGCTTTTTTTGCGATCAATAACAAGGCGGATTTTTGAACAATCTGACCGATATTGCAGATTTTCAATCCCTTGTCTCGTTCCGCAAGGGCGGTGGAGAGAAACATCGTGGCGAAATCGGCTTTACCTGTTTCGAGCGCTTCACAGGGTGGATTCACCGGTCCTCCCCGCAAAATAGTGACATCGATATTATGTTTTTTATAAATTCCTTTTTCATAAGCCACATAATAGCCGGCGAATTGCGCCTGGGGCTCCCATTGCGGAAGAAACGTGGCTTTCCGCAATGACGCATCCGCGCCAAAACCGGCTGAACCGAAACAACAAGCAAGGATGAATAATCCCAGACGTCTCATCATGATTCACACATATTCCCGCCGCAATTCCTCCAGCATTTCATCCGTCAATCGTTCGCTTTTCCGCAGTTCGGCGAATTTATCGAGCAGGTCGTTCACCGTCAACCGATGTTTATCTTTTATCGAAATATCATCGATGATCTCGCCTTTGTTCATCATGATCGTGCGGTTGCCGAGTTCCAGCGCCTGCTGCATGCTGTGGGTCACCATCAGCGATGTCAGCCGGTCTTTCTCAATGAATTTGCGAGTTAGTTTGATGACCTGGGAAGCGGATTTCGGATCAAGCGCGGCGGTGTGCTCGTCCAACAGCAGCACCTTGGGTTGATTGATAATGGCCATGAGAAGGGTCAGCGCCTGCCGTTGCCCGCCGGAGAGCGAGCCGATTACGTTATCGAGCCGATCTTCCAGCTGCATTTCCAATTGGCGCACTTCTTCTCGATACAATTTACGACATTCTCCGTTCAAGCCGATCTTCGGATACGTATGCTTGCTTCGCAGGGAAGCCATATGCAGATTTTCGGCAATGGTCATATCCGTCGCGGTGCCCATAAACGGATTCTGGAAAACCCGGGAGATATATTTGGCGCGTTGAAAATCCTTTTTACGGGTGACGTCGTTGCCCGCGATGGTAATCCTGCCCGTATCCGGCAGGAACACGCCGGCGACGGCGTTCAGTAACGTGGATTTGCCTGAACCGTTCGTGCCGATGATGGTGATAAAATCCCCTTCGTTCACCGTCAGGTCGATGCCGCGCAAGGCGTACACCTCGTTGATGGTTCCGGCGTTGAATTTCTTGTGGTATTTGCTGATCGTGATCATCGTTATTCTTTCACCTTTGCCGCTCGTTGGAGAAACTCTTCCGGCAATGGTATGCCGTACTGATCGGCCAGTCCCTTGTTCACAGACATCTTTTCCGGAACGAAGTTATGGATGGGGACAGTCTTCGGATCTTCCCCGTTGATGACACGAATGGCCATTCGCGCGGTTTCCTGACCCACCTCAAAATAATCCGCGCCGATCGAAACGAAAGCGCCGATCTCAACATCCGTCGGATCGTTGGTAAAGTAGGGAATCTGTTTTTTGATAAGAACCTGGGCGATCGATTTCAGAGCCAGAATGACGGTATTATCCCCCGACGTCAGGAACAAATCGACTCCACGATTAATGACGGCGTTCACGGCATCCATGACCTCGCTCGTGCTGGTGACGCTGACTTCAACCAATTCAAAATTATATTGTTTCGCCGCATTGCGGGCTTTGTAGGTGCATGCTTCCGAACACGCTTCCGCCGGATTCCAGACAATCCCGATTCTTCGGGCTTGCGGAAACAGCTCCCGCATGACTTTAATCGTGGTTTCCACCGGCTGAAAGGTGGCGACGCCGGTGATGTTGGCCTGATGCTCGTTTTCATTTTTGGCGACGCCCATGCGATAGGGATCGGTTACCGCGCCGAACACATGCGGGATTTTCTTGTTGAATTGCGCCGTGACCTGCAAGGCGGGTGTGGAGATCGTCACCACGTAATCGTAATTGAGGCGAACGATGTCCTGCGCCACCGATTGCGCCATTGTAAAATCATTCTGCGAGTTTTTGAACTCGATGGTGATGTTGTATTTTTTTGTAATTCCGCTTTCTTCCAATTCATTCAGGATACCTCGTTCCGTCTCCACCAAAAGCGGATTGTCGCTGAATCGGAAAATCACCAGTTTCCGCTGTCGATCGTCAATCGGGGTAATGGCTACAGCATTCTTTGTACTATCGATTACTTTATCCGCTCGTTTTACAATCGCTTCATTGATCGAGAAATTATACTTTCGCGCCAAATCCATATTGATAATGAAAAGCGTTTCTTTTGTTTGCAGGATAGGCAGTGTCGCCGGATCCTCCCCTTTCAACACTCGCGCCAAATAGACTCCGCCATCATATCCGGTTTGATAATAATTGGGCCCCAGGGCGACCAGGGCTCCTTGCTCCACCAGCTCCGAATCGACCGAAAAAACCGGAATGGAATTGCTATCGGCGGCTTTTACAAAACTGTCAAAACTGACATTCAACGTGTTATCTCCTCCATTGAGAAACACCTGCGCCCCTTTCAGTATCAACGAACGGGAGGCTTCCAAGACTTCCGTCGGATTCGTGACCGTCACTTCCACAATTTCCAAACCAATTTGCTTCGCATGGGTTCGGGCTTTAATCAACACCGCCTCCGAATTCGCCTCGGAACTGTTCCATACCATCCCGATTTTTTTCCGGTCCGGAAACATTTCCTTGATCAAATCCAACATCTTTTCAATGGGCGGAAAACAGGAAATTCCGGTCATGGTGGGAAGATGTTTTTCCGGACTCTCCGCCGCTCCGATTTTATAGGGATCATAAATATACGTAAATATTACTTTCGTATCCTTGCTTTTACCTGCAAATTGAACCGCGGATTGCACACAGGGAGTCGAAAGCGGAACAATGATATCCACTGCCTGCCGGATGAAATCCTGCATGATCGAATTGATCATGGAAAAATCGGCCTGGGCATTGCGGTAAATGATGTCAAGATTTTCCTTGTCCTTATATCCTTTCTCTTCCAACGCTTTTAAAATCCCGTTAATGCAAAGAGTGACATTCGGTTCCATCGCGAATTGAACAATTCCGATTTTCGCCTTTTTTTGGCCATGCAAAAGGGTCGCCTTGGCGAGAGTGGCAGGCGGGATGGCGACGTCCAGTTCCCTGGCGGTTTCCAGATTGAATCCGATGGTCAGTTTTTTGTATTGTTCGAACGGGATGTCTTTCGGATTTGCGCCTTTTATAATACGATCCACCACGTGCGCCGTCTGTTGGCCGCTGCTGGTGTAATCGTATCCCAACGCGGCGAGCGCCCCGTCCGCCAATCGCTCCACGTCGCTGGTAAAAATCGGGATTTTTTTCGGCCGGGCCGCTTTGACCACCGATTCGAAAGCCGAGTAGACGATGTTATCCGGCGCGAGAACGAAAATGTCGAGTCCCTTATTCACCAGAGACAAGGCGGCTTGATACACTTCGGACGAATTGGAGATATTCACGCCGAGAAACGTCACGTCCGGATCCGCTTCCGCCGCTTCCTTCAATTGCTCGACGTTATAGACGGAATTGGTATGAGAGGGATCCCAAATCGCGCCGATTTTAATTTTGCCGGGAAAAATATCGCGAACCAAATCCAACGTCTTGCTCATCGGAACCGCGCCGTACACTCCCGTAACGTTTTCCAAATGGTCGGTATCGGATTTTCCCGCATCGATGATGAATGGATTGGCGACCGTGGCGAAAACCACCGGTCGATCCTTGATCTTCTTGATGGCAGGCTGTGTGCAGGGAGTGGAAATTGTCACCACGATATCGACGTTATCGTATAGGAATTTATCGAGGATCGTATTCACCGTGGGCTGATCGCCGTTGGCGTTTTCCAGCCGGATATCGCAATTGACTCCCTGCATGTATCCGATTTTATTCATTTCTTCAATGAAACTGTCGCGGGTAATATTCAACAAACCATGATCGCTGATTTGCACCACACCGATTTTGTAAATCTTGCCGTCAGCGGTGGGCTTCACCGATTCATCTTTGCGACCGACAATAATTCCGATCAAAATAAATAGAATGACCACGGCCGCACCCGTTTGAAATTTCCAATTGCATAGCAACGGTCGCAACCGGTTTAGCCATTCTCGTTTCTTCCCTTCCCCGCCGGCAACTTTCGTTGATACGATCAGCGTCAGCAACACGAAAATCGCCGTCAATAATTTCAAATCCATCGGATCCATGCCCACATACAACGCGAACGCGATCATGAAACGAAACACGACGGAGCCGATGATGACGCACAATACTTTCGCGTACATCGAGCGCAGGGGAAGGATCGATTCACCGATAATCACCGCCGCCAATCCGATGACGATCGTGCCGATCCCCATTTGAATGTCGGCGAAACCTTGATATTGCGCCACCAAACCGCCGGAGACGCCGACGAAGCCGTTTGCCAGAGCGACGCCGAAGATAATCATTCGATTCACGTTGACGCCGGACGCCGCGGCCATCGTCGAATTGTTGCCGGTGGCGCGCATGGCGACTCCCAAATCGGTTTTAAAGAACAACGAAACGACCAGCCAGAAAAGCGCCATGATTCCACAAAGACAGAGCGCCACCCAAATCTCCTCAGGAAAGCCGGGATTGCGATTTTCGATGAATGTGATCAACGTGGTTTGATTCAAAAGCGGAATATTGGACCGTTTCATGATGTGCAGGTTGACGGAATACAGGCCGGTCATGACCAAAATACCGGCCAAGAGGCCGTTGATCTTGAAACGGGTGTGAATCAACGCGGTCGCCGAGCCCGCCAACGCGCCGATGAAGAACGCGGCGATCAGCGCGATCACAGGATTCCACCCCGCCACGATCAATACCGCCGCGACGGCCGCGCCGGAAGTGAAACTTCCGTCTACCGTGATATCCGGAAAATTCTTGATGCGAAAGGTGATGAACACCCCCATCGTCATAAACGCATATAAAAAACCGAGATTGACTGCGCCGATCCAAAGTTCCATGATTTCACTCGTTTATTGAATTTATTCCAATTCCACAATGCCCACCAAACCGCTGCTGAAACGGCTTTGGCCAAGGATATGCTGCACTTTATAGACTTCCAGTTGCGTCATCACACGGTTTAATTCCGCTTGGAACTGATCGACATTTTTGCTGAGCGGCTCTTTTTCGAACAGGCATCCGTGCAAATGGAAATTGCCGCCTTTGGCGATAAGTTCCTGCACTTCCTTGCACTGGCTCGCCACGTCGCGGACGGCGATTCCCACACCGGCCACAATATTATTGACGGCTTCCGGCTCGACGGGGAAATTCACCCATGCGGAAAAGTTTTCCGTATCGAAAATGTCCTTTCCATTTTCCGGCCGGTTTTCGACAATGGGGACTTGTTTAAGATGCATCCCCCAAAATCCCTTGCTTTCCGCCAGCATCACGATTCCCAAAAGATCCGCGTCGGAAAATTCGAACAATCCTTTCATCAATTGATTCAGATCGACAAAACAATCAACGCCTTCAAAGGAAAGAATGGTGGAATACTCGCCATTGAATCCGAAACCATGCAGAAATTGATATTCAAGATGAGAATCGTCCTGCGTGCACAACATAAAATCAACCGCGGGACGTTTGACCGCCGGATAAAAGAAAAAGTTTCGGTTGATGACCAACGATTCGCCGAAAAATTGCTTGCATTCCTCATAATTATCGCCCAGAGAAGCCAGGCCGGCGCCAAACTGAATCTCTTTGGCTTTCACGGTGATCATGTCGTCCTGGATGTAACCGGCGGAAGGCAATTTTTCCTGCGAGCCGATGACGAACAGTTTTCCCGCATCCACCGTCTTTTTGAGGAAACGATAAGCAATACCATCGATTTCCTGCGCGCCGGTTTCTGAAGAGGGCGCGTTGGTAGCGAGCAGCGCTTCGATTTCATCGCGGGTATGCAAAATTGTAAAAATCTTGTCGAAACTGCTCATCTTGAACAACTCGAGAATATTTTCGGTGGTTTTATAGAGAATGATTTCTCCGCCCACTTTTTTGAGTTGCTGTTGTGTGGAAATCAGTACGCGCAAACCCGCGCTGCTGACATAATTCACGTCTTCGAGATGAGCGACAATGGTTCGCTGTCCGCCGGTTATCAGATTCTTGATCTCGTTTTGAATATCCGGCGCCGCAATACTGTCCACGCGGCCTTTGAGGGTAAGCCACTTCATACCCATATCATCCGATACAATGCATTCGAACAAGGCCCTGTCCTCCAGATATATAATGTATGGGCGATTATAGCCTTTTGGCCTTTTTTTCGACAGGAGTATGGCTGATTAACATAAGTTCATTTCGAAAAGGAAGGAAGATACGGACCTATTTTAAAAGTGGCCAATAGAGTGAACAAGAGATAACCGAATCGCTTATTCGGAAAACATATAAACCGCCTTGATCCGCGGGAAGCAGATAGAGGTCATTCATTACAACTCCATTCGCGCGCACTTCCCTCCCGATTTTCCATTGTGCCAATTCTTTTTGTTGAAATGGATCGGAAATATCTACCAAAACCAATGGTTTGAACGGGTGATACGGCGGCGCCAACATGTTGGCGTCCGACGTAAGTATCCAAAGATACGAATCTTGCGGTGTGATATCTTCAACAGCGCGAGTATAACGTACTTTCGAATCCCATCTGCCGTACGAATTCGGTGCAATTTCGAATGAACTTACAATAGAAGGCCATGTCGGATTTTTCAGGTCAAAAATATGGATGGTTGACTCATCATAATAATTATCGGCATAAAATAGATAGTGATTGTCTGAAGAAAGAACATCGTCCGGGGAAAACGATTGGTTTCGATAGTACTCTTCATTAAATCGCCCGAAATATTGAGGTTGAAAAGGATCACGAAGATCGATTGTGAATACATTATTATTTTTATGATAATATAGGTATTGATTTGCGATGGCAAACGATGTCGTGGCACGTGTTTCGTTTTCCAAATCGAATGTACTCTGCAAAGAAATATCATGGAGATCAACCAAAGAATAAATTCGTAAAATCGAATTTATTATATAAAGGAATCGATTTACTGCAGCAGCAGACAAATTCCTATCCGGATCGAAAGAAACGTCCGGAATGGGAAGATGAGAAATCAAATCAGGTTGCTTTGGATTTTCAATATTGTAGATTTGAAAAACGAACTGATTATCAGACAAAATCGGCGTCAATAAATCTCGATCTGTGAGCAAAATCGGTCCCGGCGGAGTATGGAAGGTAATTTGACTTAACAATTCGAATTGATGATCCTGCAATGGTTTGAGCAGGGAAATCGTTCCATTTCCTCTGCGATATTTTTCATTCGCGGAGGGCGACGGATACCATTCCCAAGCGTTGGTCATAACCGCCAGTTCGGATCCGTTCCACGCGGCATGTTTGGCGCTGCCGAAGTCGGGGAAAAAATGGTTCACCTTTCCCGCGTTTGATCCGTGTAATTTGGTTATAACCAATCCTTCCTCTCCTAAAATCCCATACGCCACATCGTTGGAAATCACGCGCGGTTGAAAAGACAGGGGAAGCGCTTCTTCGATTTGAATGGAATCAGGATGGATTACATCGATCGCAACAAGACCATCAAGGATCGGAACATATCCGTGATCGCCGTCGAGTAAAGGCGCACCAACGATATTGGGGATGGTAACCGATGCAATTTCCGAAACCACCGATTCGTTTGAAATCGTGTAAGCAGAAATATGGTTTGCAAACGCGGCAACGATCTTTTCCTGATAAACAAACATGCCTACCGGCGGATCCTCCAATCCGCCTGATAATTGGATTGAGGTAGTGGACGATTCGCGAATCCATGAATAAAACGTGGGATAATAACCGGAATTGTACCAAAAAAAATTCCAGTCGCCGCTTTCGTTTTCATATGAATACAAAAAATCAGAATTGGTGTGGCCAATATGGGAACTGTATGATACATACGAAATCGTGATCGGATGGTGGATGTCGGAAATGTTGTATAAGCGCCGATAATAACGCCGCGCGCTTGTTGGTCCCCCTTGCCCCCATGAACGATCAATCAGCGCAAGTGTGGATCCGCATAATCGCGCTTCGTGCACCTCGCGAAATTCATCCGCAGCCGATAGCGGCAGGATCGCCAGCAATTGCGGATTGTCGGGCGCGGCGAGAGAATACAAATACGCGCCGGAACCGCCGACGGCCGCAACCAATCGCGCGCCGCTGATAGACAGATTTCTGATCGATTCGGCCGCGGGATACAACCGTTTCAAAACAATAGGATTTTCGTAATCGGAAACATCCAAAACCACGATGCACGCGCCTTGGGCGACATAGGCATAACAGCCTTCCCAACCGGCGGGATTTTCCAGAATCACAACATCGCTTGTCACGCCGCCGACGGAGCCAAGGTATTCGATTTCCGCATTCGAGAGAAATGAAAAAATCATACAGAGGAAAAGGGAAATGATAAACATTCTCAAAAACAAGGGATTCATCGCGGCAATCCTCCATTCGAAATGGGAATCGCCTGATGAACGGCACATTGGAGAAAAGATAACTTAAAATGATCCATTATAAATCGGGTATATCGCTCTCTCCTTGTTCTTTGAAATGAAAAAAAATATTCATTCCTTCTTTTCCTCTTCTTGCTCCTTCACCGCCGAAATCCAATTTTGTGTGGTGGAACGAAGGCGTTCGCAAAGAATCAGGGAAAGGTTATACAGAATTTTCGTGGCAATATCGGGAATTTCCTGCATGATTTGGCGTATAAACGATTTGGTCAATACCAGGATTTCCAAATTGGTCAACGCCACGACGTCGGCAGATCGTTTCTGCTCGCTGAACAGCGCCATTTCTCCGAAAATATCCCCTTTCCCCATCGTTCGCAGCGAAACGACTCGATTTTCCAGGTAGGAACGCACTTCCACGTTCCCATCCAGAATGACATACATTTCATTCCCCACGTCGTCCTGACGAATGATGGTATCGCCGGTATTGCATTGCAGAACCGTTCCGGAAGTGAGAAAAGTTTTCAATTCGTCCGCCGTCAGATCCCGCAACAACGGCACGGAAACGTAGCTGTAAAGACGATGTCCCAAAAATTTCCAATAATCGTCCAGTTCCATGACTCGTTTGTTGACGAATCCCACATAATTGGGAAATTCGAATTTAAACCACTCCGCCGCTTCCGCATCCGGCTCCCGCTTGCGGCACAGCTCGCCGAATGGAGAACGCACCTTGTCAAAATGGGCGCAATCTTTCATCACCAACACGAGAGGAATGGAATACCCTTCGTCGAAGTCCGTGAAATTATCCTTATAACGCCGATATCCCAAATATTCATACAAATGCAGCAGAGATGGAACGCAGCGGGTAAAATCAAAGAGAATCCCTTGATCCAATAGATATTCATATGCGGCGCAGACCAGATTGGAAAGTATCCGTTCACCCCGCCATTCCGCCGCGACCACCAATTTCGACGTGAAACTGAACGTTTCCATCGGATAGGCGTTCCGAAAACGCTTCAGCGCATATTCCTGCTGCATTTCCGCGGGAATGGAGGAATCCCTCCCCAAATTCAGGCGGATGGCGGAGACGGCGCCGTAATGGGTCTTTTGATAGAGATGAACCGCATCCTCATCCAATTCATCCTTCAAGATTTGTTGCCGATAATCGGCGTTGCCGTATTGAATCCTCATTTCTTCCACGAACACTTTATAGCGCAGACGGTAGATTTTCTGCCGTTCCTCTTCGGCATCGGCGATCAGGATTTCCGCGGATGGTAATTCCATATCTTTTTCGTTCATGTATTCACACTCCCTTGTCCGGAACGGGTCGTTTCTTTTCTTTCCGATGATCCGATCAACCGGTTCGTGTTCATTATTCCACAGTTTTCCTCGCCACAAAACCGCGACGATTCACGACGTCCATTTATTTAACATTCGTTAATTTAAAAACATACGCATGGCGCGTCGGTAATTGATCGATTGTCAGTCGAGGGACCTTGATGCACAGCATACCATCTTTTTCGTTCCATTGCAGCGGCGTAGGGCAACCGAGCATGGTCGCCGAGGTATCGTTCGTACTTTTCGGCGTGGAAAGCGCCAACTCCGCGCCCGGCCAATCCAAACAGATCGCATACACGGAATCGCCTTTCGCCGTAAAGCGAATTTTCTCCCCTTCCGCAACCGCCCGCCAAGCTTGGGCGCCGTAAACGGCCTCGCCGTTGACGTTCAACCATTCGCCGATTTCGAGGAGCCGCTGCTGCATGATGACCGGGATTCGTCCATCGGCGGTGGGCCCCACGTCGAGCAGCAAATTTCCTCCTTTCGCAACCATATCGACAAGTAGATGAATCAGTTGTGTGGCGGTGTTGTAATCGTCGATGTTTTCATTGCGATTGTATCCATACGAGCTGCCCATCCCGCGATTTTCTTCCCATTTGTGATGCACCGTCATCTCGACGTCGGTATGCTTGCCATATTCCGTCGTGTAAAATCCGCCGTGACGGCCGCGGCAGTCGTTTCCCCAGCGATCGTTGACCGCGATGGTTTTCCGACAAACGGCTTCATTGAACAACCAGGCCAATAAATTTGGCGTTTTCCAAACCTCGCTGCTTTGGGTCCATTCCCCGTCCGCCCAAAGAATATCCGGTTTGTAGGTTTCGACCAAATGTTTCACCTGCGGATGAAAATGTTCGTCGACGTAGCGCGGAATATCGGTCAAATGCAGCGGATGATACCATTCATAGACCGAATAGTAATACCCCATCTTCAATTCTCGCGCCCGCACCGCCGCGGTCAGTTCTCCCACCAGATCCCGATGCGGTCCGACGTCCACGCTGTTCCAATTCCAGGCGAAGGGACTCGGCCACAGGCAGAAACCGTCGTGATACTGCGCCGTCATAACCACGTATTTTGCGCCGGAACGGACAAACAAATCCGCCCATTCGTTCGGATCGAACAACTCCGCCGTGAAATCGGGTAAAAAATCCTGATACCGGAAGTTCTCGCCGTACGTTTTGCGATGAAACGCATAGGTCGGATCGTTCGGATTATTGATTCTCCACCAATACCATTCCGCATATTCTCCCTTCGGCGCCCAGGCGGGAACGGAATAGGGCCCCCAAACCACGAAAATGCCGAATTTGGCCTCGTCGAACCATGCGGGAGTGGGGCGCGAATCGAGCGATTGCCAATTCGGTTCGAATCGAGTCTCCGCTGATGCGTCAATTGTCGGAATGATAAACAGAATCAAACAAAGTGGTGTTATACGCGACATGATTCCCTCATTTCTCTATTTTGTTTTCGTGCCTTTATAATACTCCATCAGACTTTTGATGATGACCACGCCTGAATCGAGATTTTCCTGTTTCGTGTATAATGCGCCCGCGCCTTCACACAGAAAGGTTGTCACGCCGAATTGCCGATGCGGGCCGTCCGTCCAATAGGTCAGATTGCCTTCGTCCGTGTCCGTTTTGAGTGGTTTGATCAAATTTTGCGTATCGTTCTTGATCAATATCTCCTTCAGTTTTTCCCACGATCCTACTTCCTTTCCCATTTCCGGTCCGGGAATACAAATCGGTTCGACGATCCCTCCCCACGTGTGCATACTCCACACGTCGGTAACCGGCGCGTCGGACGCCATCAACAGTTCCAGGTCCTTCTGGCATAAATAGGCTTCATGCGCCTGCTTTTCCGCATCCGATCCGGCGGCAAAATAAGATCGGTTCATATCCACGCCCTGCGCGTTCACTCGATACCAGCCATGCGAAGGCGCGTCGGGGCTCATCATGATCACAAAATGGCAAATCGAACGCCGCACATCCTCCCGCGCCTCCTCGCTTAATAGCCAATCGATCATCGCCGCCATGCGCCATTGCGCATTGTGTTCACCCGGATGTTGATTGGCGAAATAGTGCACCCAACGTTCGTTTCCCGGATGAATGCCGTCCGGATCCGTGATCGTGATCCGATGAATCATACGTTTTCCCAGCGACTCTCCGATTTCGTGAACATTCACACAAGGATGTTGTTTCCACCGCTCGATCAATGCAAGCAAATCTTCATAAGACAGGGGAACCTGATGCCCGACAAAAACCACATCCTCCTCGAAAACCGGAAAAATCAGCGTATCGCCCTCGGCGGAACGCTTCGATTTCTTTTGCCATTGAATCGGATGCCAGTTGATCCCGTCGTATGACCAGGAATAAAAGTATTCGTTAAAAATGTAGGCGTCGCCGCCGTGGAAAACCACATCCAGGCGCAGATCGTTGCCTTTTGCGTGACGCAAAATCCGAAATTGCAGTTTGTTGCTCCAATCCGGATGCTCCGGCGCATGGCCGAGAGTCACTTGAAAATGATTCGTTCCGATCTTTTCCATGCTTGCGCCTTGCGAACCGAGAGGCCCTTCGAACGTGAAATCGTCGACCGACAATTCCTTTGAATTGCATTGCATTCCCGCCATAATCCATAAACCTATCCATAAACAGTAGATAATTTTCAAGCACCTTTGAACCAAACCAGGGATTCGTTTCATATTATTTCTCCATTTCATTTCAATTCTATGAAACTCTCTCCCTATTTAACAGTGTTTCACTTGATTCAGAAATAGTCAGTAGCGTTCACGAAATATAAATACGTTCATTTTTATGCGTGGGTAGAGCAAGCGTCCGCGCTTGCATGGGTAGTAGAGCAAGCGTCCGCGCTTGCATGAACAGCGCAGGCGGGGACGCCTGCTCTACCCAATAAGATGCGGTCGGGGCGTCCGCGCTCCGGTTTATTCATTGAAACCCATCAAATCACTTTCGTTTGGGGTTGAAGAGATTTACAAAAATTGTTATGATTGTTTTCCAATCAGAGGGTGGAAGCGGGAAAAGCTCATTTTGAGTTTGTTTTTGTAGAAAGTTATTGATACGGCATTATTAAGTGGGGCTAACGGGCATCCTCACGAGGATATTATTACTGTTTTTTGACTGAGTGAGGCTTTTTCATGTTATACACATCCGCGAAAAACTGCAGCGGCGACCTTTGTTTTATCACGGTACTTCCTTCACCGGGAATGGATGCGGAAAACAGCGTTCGCTCTGCGTATGAAGAATTAACCGATTTTTTAACGTCGCGGCGCGCTGCGCTGGTTCACGAACGGGTCTATGGAAGAGTATCCCTGGCGCCGATGGTAAATCAGCTGCGCGAATCGTTGTTAAAATCCACGTCCATTCCGTTAACCTACGTCGAGGGGATTCCGTTCGACGATTCGGAATTCGCCGGGATCCATGCCCTGGCGGTTCCCATTGGTGAACCGGCGTCGTTTCGCTTTATAGAAAAATCCGATCACGTATGCGGTTGTGAATTTCGCGGCGACGAGGCGGAGTATCTGTTCCTTTCCGACGTCGCCCGTCTGCTGCCGCCATCGGCGAAAGAATCACGCTCCCGCGAAACGTACGAAGCCATCAAGCTGGCCGGTGAAATCCTGCATGAGAAAAACTGGTCGTACCACGACGTGCGGCGCACGTGGTTTTATTTGGACGATATTCTCGCCTGGTATCCGGATTTCAATAAAGCCAGAAACGAGTTATACAAACGATTGGGTTTATTCAACGGCAATCCCAAAACCATCATTCCCGCCAGCACGGGAATTTGGGGAAAAAGCGCTCACGGCGCGGCATGTACGCTGGATTTATTGGCGATGCGGCCGGTGGAAGGCCGTCCTCTTCAATGTAAACGATTGGAGAATCCCAAACAAAACGAAGCGACGGATTACGGCTCGGCATTTTCGAGAGGACTATCCATTACGACCCATTCGAATAAATATATATTTGTTTCAGGCACAGCATCGATCGATGAGGAGGGAAAAACCATCCACCTCGGCGATATGAAACGCCAGACCGAACGTACGCTCAAAAATATCGACTCTCTTCTCCGCAACGCAGGCGCACGGTTGAATCAAATCCAACAAGCCACGGCATTCGTTAAAATCCAGGAAGACATTCCCATTTTCGAAGAAGTTCTCGCGGATATGGGATTGTCCCACATTCCCATTGTTCGCACCCTTGCCGATGTTTGTAGGGATGATCTGCTGTTCGAACTCGACGCCACGGCAGTAATTCCATCACTTTAATTAATGAATGAGGTAGGCCATGAACCGTTTCCGCCAATCTCCATTTTTGATTGGTCTGCTTCGCAAACAAAAGGTTCTCTTTGCCATTGGAACGATTGCGTTAACGTTTTTTTCGCTCACGTTTGCCGCTGCCGCAAACAACGAACCGTTGCCGGATCTGGTTTTCACACAGATCCCGGTGGATAATGAACCGATCGCAATGGAAGACCGCTCAATACATTTGCCATTCGAGCGCTATGTCGATGGTTGTCGAATCGTCAGCTATTCCCTGGCCCATCCGGAGCATCCTCCGGTTCCTTTGACGGAAGACTTTCTCTCCGCCTGCGATCCGGATGTATCCTTCGACGGCCAAAAGATTCTCTTTGCAGGCAAGCAAACAGAGCAATCCTATTGGCAAATCTGGCGCATGGATCACGACGGCGCCAACAAAGTGCAAATCACGAATGCAACGGGAGATTGCCTGTCGCCGCTGTATGTCGGCGCGCTCTTTTTCCTGAACGATCCCGCTCCCACCGATCAGATCGTCTACGTCGGTTCGGAACACGGCGGAGTGAACGAGTATGGGTATGGCCCGGCTTATTCTCTTTATGCGTGCAATTTGGAAGGGCAAAATGTCCATCGAATCACGTATAACCTGAGCGCCGATTTTTCACCTGCCGTATTGCCGAACGGACGAATTGTGTATAGCAGTTGGAATCGTTTCGGCTCACGTTTTGCGCCGACGGGATTATTTTCTCTCCTTGCCGTCAGCAACGACGGCACGGATCATTTGCCTTTTTATGGCAATTTTGAAAAACCGACATTCAAGGAAATGACGCGCGTTTCCAGCGATGAACGGGTCTATTTTATCGAAACGGATCAATCGACTTGGCTCGGCGGAGGTGATTTATCCTACGTGGCTCTGCGGCGTCCATTGCGTACCCATCAGGTATTAAGCCGCGACAGGAACGGCTACTATCACTCACCCTGCCCTCTTCCGGACGGGAGATTGTTGGCTTCCTACCGTACCGCCTCACCCGACTCGGTTTTTGGAATCCATCGCGTCTCAACCGAAACCGGGCAGCGGTTGGAAGAAATTTACCGGGAAAACGGCCGCCACTCCATCAATGCGCACGTTTTGGCCCCACATCCCCATGTAAAGGGACGTGCGACCGTCGTGGATTTTCAAAGAGAAACCGGCGTATTTTATTGTTTGGATGCCTATATGACGGATCGAGAAGAAATCGAGGCCGATTCGATCAAACGAGTGCGAGTTATTGAGGGAGTTCCGATTCGCGAGAACACACCGCGTTTTCCGGTTTCTCATCCTTCCGGCGTTGCCGGTCCGGGATCGAATCAATATTCCGGAACCCTCTATGGCTTGCGCCGAATCGTCGGCGTCGCTCCGGTGGAAAAAGACGGTTCCTTCCACATTGAAGTTCCCGCCTCCACTCCGCTCACATTTCAATTGCTGGATGAAAACAATCTGGCCATTCGCACCCAACGCCAATGGACGTGGGTAATGCCAAAAGAGCATCGCGGATGCATCGGATGTCATGAGGATCGGGAATTATCTCCTCCGAATCGCTTTGTGGATGCCCTCACCAAACCGGCGGTGAATTTAAATTTACCCCCTGAACGGCGGCGGACGGTGGATTTCCGGCATCAGATCGCTCCCATCATCCGGCAGAAATGTTCCACCGCCGATTGCCACGCTGCTGGGAAAGCCCTGCCGGATCTGAACGTCGATAAAATAGTTGACCATCAAAATCAGGGCGCATACTTCAGTCAGGCATACGAGAATCTGCTGATGGAAATCCCCGGCCGTGAAAAGGAACATTACGTGATTCCGGGCAATGCGAAAGAAAGCCCACTGATCTGGCATCTGTTCGGAAAACGAATGGGAACATCGGATACGCCTTATTCCGGCGCGGTCAAACTCATGCCTCCGGAAGAGAAACTGACGCCGTATGAGCGCATTCAGCTGATCGAATGGGTGGATCTCGGAGCGCAATGGGATTGTATGACCAACCGGTAGAATGCCAGTGGTTGGCGAAATAAGGAAAGATAAGATGGTAAACCGCTGTAACAATATATTTTTTACGATGATACCCATCATCGGATTCATAACCATTTGCGAAATGGCGAAATCGGAGCCGACGTTTCCCATTCTCACGGACGTAACCGAAAAAGCCGGTATTCATTTCCAGCACAGCTTCGGCGACGATCAGATGAGCAACATCATCGAGGCCACGGGCGCGGGCTGCGTTTTTTTTGATTACGACGGGGATGGAGATATCGACATCTATCTCGTCAACGGCGCTTATATAAAAGATCTCAGTCACGTCAAGGGCCGGCATAACGAAGGCAAACTGATGAACGCCCTTTATCGGAACAACGGCGACGGCTCTTATACCGACGTCACGCAGGAATCGGGAACGGGGGATAAAGGATTCGGCATGGCCGCCGTGGCCGCCGATTACGACAACGACGGCGACGCGGATTTGTGGGTAACGAATTGGGGACCGAACGTGTTCTATCGCAACAACGGCGACGGCACGTTCACGAATTACACGAAAGAAGCCGGCCTGGAAAACGATTTGTGGGGGATCGGCAGCACCTTTCTCGACTACGACAAAGACGGCTATTTGGATTTGTACGTTGGCAATTATTTGGAATACGACCCGAATTATAACTATTATTATGCGCCCGATCATTTTCCCGGCCCTCTTTCCTATCACGGGCAGCCGGACATTCTCTATCACAACAAAGGCGACGGCACGTTTGAGGATGTCACCAAGCAGGCGGGCGTCTACAATCCCGAAGGAAGAGCGATGGGAATCTCCTCCTGCGATATCGACAACGACGGCGATATGGACATTTTCGTGGCCAACGACGCCATGGAAAATTATCTGTACCAAAATAACGGCGACGGAACCTTCACCGATATCGCGTTGGAGACGGCGACCGGATTCGGCCAGAACGGCGAGGCCACTTCGGCGATGGGGCCGGAATTCGGGGATTTCGATTTGGATGGATACATGGATCTGATGGTTCCCGATATGGGATACGGCTGCCTGTACCGCAACACCGGCCAAGGTTACTTCGAAGAAATGAGCGCGCAGATGGGATTGGCGGCGGCGTGCGGGCAATATACCAGCTGGTCGGGAAATTTTTTCGATTACGACAACGATGGATATCTCGATATCCTCATCGTGAACGGCGACCCTCATAAGGTCAAACCGGAAGAAGATATTCTATTGTGGAATGATCAAGGTCGGCGGTTTGTCGATATTTCGGCGCAATGTGGATCGGACTTTCAGATCGATTTTGTCGGTCGGGGTTCGGCGGTGGGAGATTATGACGATGACGGCGATTTGGATATTCTCATCCTGAACGTGAACGACCGCTGCCGTCTCATGCGGAACGACGGCGGCAACAAAAACAATTGGTTGAAAATCCACACGATCGGGACGGTGAGCAATCGAGACGCGATCGGAGCCCGCATTCGGCTCACGGTGGGGGGAATCACTCAAATACGGGATATCACCAGCAGTTCCGGCTATCTCTCTCAGAGCGATTATCGCGCCCATTTTGGCCTGGGACAGAATACAAACGTGGAAAAACTCGAGATCCGATGGCCGAATGGTACTGTGCAAATACTTGAAAATATCGATGCGAACCAAGTGTTGACCATAACGGAACCGAACTCGAAATCGTGAGGTATTCGAATGAAAAGTCGTACTGTCGATCATTTGTTTATCCCTATTTTGCCATTTTTATTCCTCTTCGGCTCTTTATCCGCCCATTCGGCGGATCCGGTTTATGTGGGGGAACAAAAATGCCGGGAATGTCACCATTTATCCGGAAATCGCAATCAGTATACTCCCTGGCGACTCTCCCAACACGCGAACGCCTACGCCGCTCTGGCCATGCCGGAGTCAATGGAAATCGCCCGGCTTTCCGGAATCGATGTCGAACCGGTGAAAAGTCCGATCTGCCTCGGTTGCCATACCACCGCTTCCACCGCGGAAGATTGGGAAAAAGATCCCACCTTTCACCCCGAAGATGGGATTCAATGCGAGTTCTGTCACGGTCCTGGCAGCGAATACATGCCGGCGGAAATCATGCAGGATAAAAAACGCGCCAAGGAAGCCGGACTGGTTATGCCTGATGAGCGTTTTTGTATGGTTTGCCATAAGGAAAAAGGTTCTCATGTCGCTGTTTTGAAAGTGAAAAAGTTTGACTATCAGGAAGCATTGAAAGAAATCGCACATGCGGGACGGGGCGGGCAGCTGTCCGAAACGCCGGCGAAAAACATCACGCCCAGGCCCGGCCCAAAATTCGTGGGAGCCATCGCCTGCGGGCAATGTCACGATACCGCTGCCGGGGGATATCAATACAGCAAGTGGCATCTCTCGAACCATGCGCGGGCCTACGCCGTGCTCGGCACGGAAGCGGCCAAAAAAATTGCGCGGGATAAAGGAATCGAAGAAGATCCTCAGACAGTCCCGGAATGCCTACGCTGTCATGCGACCGCAGGCGCGGAGCCGGAAGATGGACTCCTGGAAAGTTTCGACCTGGCTCAAGGCGTGCAATGCGAAAGTTGCCACGGACCGGGAAGCGAATACATGGCCGAAGCGATCATGCTCGATCCGGTCGCCGCGCGCAATGCCGGATTGATGGAAGTCAATCGGGAAACCTGCCTGAAATGCCATCCGCAAGAAGTCCACGGAAAACCATACGATTTCGAAGCAATGGGGAAGAAAATCGAACATTGCAAACCACAGGAAATACAAACCGGCTTCGTTGAGTATAAAACCCCCTTCAATCTCGCCGTTGCGCGGGATGGCAAGCGACTTTTCGTCGCCTGCGAGGGATCGGACAGCCTCATCGTCGTCGATGCCGACTCAGGAACCGTTATAACCGAAATCAAGATCGAGAATCAACCGCATCACGTCTGTTTCTCTCCGGACGAAACTCGCGTTTACGTATCGAATCGCGGTTCGGACAGCGTCTCGGTCATCGACGCGAATTCGTACGAGGTGTTGAATACGATTCCTGTCGGCGATGAACCGCACGAAATGGCTACGGATGTCAAAGGAAAACTTCTGTATGTCGCGAATTGCGGCAGCTACGATGTCTCCGTAGTCGATCTCGTGGAAGAGAAAGAAATCAAGCGCCTTTCCGCCGGACGGGGAACCTGGGGAATGGAACGTTCCCCGGATGGAAACCACATCTATGTCACCAGCAACCTTTCGCATTTCGTGAAATTTCGCACTCCGTCAGTATCGGAAGTCACGGTAATCGGAACCGAACGATCGCAAGTCGTTGAACGTTATATGATCCCGGAAGCGAATCTGGTGCAGGGAATCGATTTTTCACCGGATGGGGAATTTGCTCTCGTTACCCTGATTCGCACCAAGAATCTCGTTCCCATGACGCGTGTGATTCAGGGGTGGGTTATCAATAATGGGATCGGCGTGTTGTGGAGAGATGGCCGCGTGGATCAATTGCTGCTGGACGAGGTGGATTCGTATTTTCCGGATCCGACGGATGTCGTGATTACGCGGGACGGACGGTACGGTTTCGTCAGCAGCGGCGGAATCAACATCGTCGCGATGCTGGATTTGAACAAGATGAAACAAGTGCTGGAACAGGCGAGTGAACAGGAACGAAAAGAACTCCTGCCCAATCATCGCGGGATGAGTTTTGAGTATATCATCAAGCACATTCCGGTCGGGCGAAGTCCCCGCGGCATGGCGATTTCGCCGGACAATCGCTACGTATATGTCGCGGATGGATTGGATGATTGCATTTCCGTGATCGATATCGAAAAAAGAGAACGAATCCGAGTGATCGATCTCGGCGGCCCGAAAGAAATCACACTGGCCCGCTACGGCCAGCGGATTTTTCACTGCGCGGACATCACCTTCGGCAAACAGTTCTCCTGCCATTCCTGCCATCCCGATGGGGGGATCGATGGGATCACCTACGATATCGAGCCGGACGGCATTGGGATCAATCCGGTCGACAACCGCACTTTGCGTGGAATTTTGGACACGGCGCCTTTCAAATGGGAAGGCACCAATCCAAGCTTGCGCCGGCAATGCGGACCGCGTCTGGCGGTGTTCTTCACCCGCAGCGATCCCTTCACTCTCGAACAGGCCGACGCTCTGGATCGCTATATTTGCACAATCGTGCGGTCCCCGAACCGATATCTGATGGGGAATGAACTGACCGCGGCGCAACGACGGGGAAAAGAAATCTTCGAGCGCACCCGTGATAATATGGGCAACGAAATCCCGTTGGAAAATCGGTGCGATTTTTGTCACTGTCCTCCATATTATACAAATCGTGAGGTGTTCAATGTCGGCTCGGCCTCCTGGTTGGATACCAATGAGGATTTCGATGTGCCGCAATTGAACAACATTTACGAATCAGCCCCTTTTCTGCACGATGGACGAGCGGATACGTTGGAAGAAATCTGGACGCGATTCAATCCGCACGACACGCATGGAGTGACCAACGACATGACGAAAGATGAACTGAATGATCTGGTTGAGTATATAAAAACGCTGTAAACGAGAATCTTTTTGTCTGAATCCGGATTTCCAGGATGAAAGGATGAACAGGATGGAAAAGTTATTTAAGTGACGCATGGTATCGCGGGTAAAGCAGGCGTCCCCGCCTGCATAGTTATATAAGCGAGGACGCTTGCTTTACCCGTTGACTGCGAACCTAATTCACTGCTTTTCATCCTGAAAATCCTCGCATCCTGGGCATCCTGATTCAGACGATTTCATCGAATACATCAAAAATCATGAATCGAGCGAGACAAGTTATCCTACATCAGCAGGAAGGATAAATACGATGCAGCCACTCGTCATACTGTTTTTGATCACGTTACTTCCCCTCTTCGGTTGGAGTGAAGATGACCAACCAATACAGGTCAACCTGGCCGGTGAACCGTACGTCTACACGGAATGGGAAACATTCACGACCGAATTGACGAACGGAGCATTGATCAACGATCACATCTTTTTCGTGAAAACCGACGGCGACCGAGTATGGATCGGCACGGAAGAAGGCCTGGTTCTTTATGAAAAGGGCAAATGGAAAAGCTGGACGATGGAAGATGGTCTCCCCTGGAAGGTCATTGTCGGCATCGCCATAAGCCCGAAAACAGGAGATGTCTGGCTTGCCTTGTTTGGTGGTGGTTTAGCTCGTTTCAGCGCCGGGCGATTCGACCACTTTCACCAATTGAATAGCGGTCTGGTGAATGACGTCGTCTATGCGGTCACCATCGAAGGCGACAATGTCTGGGCGGCCACCACCGCGGGTACGAGTTGTTTCAACACCGTTACGGGAGAGTGGGCCATCTACACGGAAAAAAACGCGCCGATGGAAGAAATCTGGTGCTACAATGTCGATGCGGCCGACGGCAAAGTCTACGTGGCCGCATGGGGCGGCGGTATTCTGGAATGGGACGTGGAAACCAAAATATGGAAGGATTACCGCGATCCCGACAAGGAAATGGAGATCGATCTCTATCGCGATGACGGATTGATTCACATTATCACCACTTCCGCCTCGTATGTCGATAAAATTCTATGGGCTTCGACTTATTTCGGCATGAGTCGCTATGACGGACGCCATTGGCGCGGTTATATGGATCATGACAGCGGTCTGCCCAGCAGTTTTATCAATTTCCTTCGCGGGCGTTCCGGAACGTCCTGCTACGCCTGCACAGATAAGGGACTTGGAGTTCTCATCGATTTCGAATCGGATACGTGGGTGCGATACAATCGGGATACGGAAGACGCAAAAACCTGGACGGCGCATGTGATGGTGGGAAATCAAATCATCAAAAGTCTTCCCACAAATTTAAATCTCCCCAATCATTTTTTGATTTGCGTCGATTTTCAAGGCGACGATGTGTGGTTTGGAACCGGCCACGGTCTTGCCCGAGGAATGGGGAACGGCTATTGGAATGGATTGAAAGAAATCAAATCCGCCCATAATGCAGGAGAATAAAGACGAGAGAAGACTGATCGCTGACTGCGCACAAATGTTGGCCGGCTTGCGATATAAGGCAAAACTTATCCACCAGGTTTTCAAAGAGGGAATCATGCGTGAATCCGTAATTTACCAGGAAATACTTCAGGAGGGACTCCAGGAAGGATGGCAAAAAGGACGGCAGGAAGGACGGCAGGAAGGTCAGTTGTCAATCATTTCTCGTTTACTCCAGCGTAAATTTGGAACGATTGATCCTCTGTTGTCAGAAAAAATTCATCATTTACCGAATATTCAATTGGAAGAACTGGCAGACTTGGTATTTGACTGGAAAGACAGTAACGATTTAGAAAATTGGATTAACAAAAAAATATCCTAGATTTCATGGATTAGCGTTAACCGCACCCATAAATCCGCGAAAAATAAGGATATTGATTACTCAATCCGCCCAATGTCGGCGAATGGTGGAGGTACGGAATAATGAAACGTGGATGCTTTCTGTTTCTTGGCATGGGGATTTTTGTTTGCTTTTTTTCAGGTGTATCAGCAGAAGAAAGAAACGACTCGGTAAAAGTCGACAGCAGCGAAATCTATGGCGACACCCCGCCCGAATATTTACCTTTTGGCCGATTCACGAAACCATACAAAACCTTTTTCCTCGAACCGCTGGAATACACCGGTTACGGACGCCACATCCCCGAGCCGGAACATGTCGACACGGTTCGCATCGGATTCATCGGGCCGATCATGAAAACGGTTTCCGTCGCCATCGGCGGCCCATCCCACGAAGAACCGCTCGGCGTGAAAATGCTGCAAGGCGCGCGGATGGCCATCGAAGAGGCCAACGCCCGCGGCGGTTATCGCGGCAAGACTCCTTACGAATTGATGGTGCACAACGATAACGGTCTATGGGGCGCGTCCGGCAGCGAAATCATCGATATGGCCTATAAGGAAAACGTTTGGGCCATTTTGGGAACCATCGACGGCTCCAACAGCCATATCGCCATTCGCGTGGCTCTGAAAATCGAAATTCCCATGATGAACACCGGCGACACGGATCCGACTTTCATCGAAACCAATATTCCCTGGGTGTTTCGCAACATCACCGACGACCGCCAGATGTGTTATCTGCTGGCCGATTTCGCTTTTAAAAAAATTGGGCTTCGCCGGGTGGCTGCCTTGCGGGCCGGAAATCGCTATGGCCGCATGAGCATCGACGAATTTCGTGACGGCGCGACGCGGTTGGGGTATCCTTTCGTGACCGAACTGCAATACAAAGTCGGCGATACGGATTTTATTCCCCAACTGCAACGGATTCAGGCGCTGAAAGCGGATGGCGTGATCACGTACGGCAACGCGTATGAATCCGCCCTTATCCTTAAACAAATGCGCGAAATGGGAATGGATCAATGGTTCCTGGGCAGCGATAGAATGGTCACACAGGAATTTCTCGACATCGTCGGAGAGAATCCGGGAAAGGTTGCCGCCGGTTATCCCTACGATCCGCATAGTGAAGATCCGTTGTATCTTCAATTCTGTAACGATTTCCATGACCGATTCGGAGAGGAGCCGGAAACCTATGCGATTCATGCCTACGAAGGAATGAAAATGATCATTGAAGCCATCGAGAAAGCCGGACTGAATCGCGCCTTGATTCGTGATGTGCTGGCTGAGATGACGGCGCAACCTTACCATAGCGTAACCGGAGAAAAAATTTTCGATGCCGTTTTCACCAGCCGCACCCCCGCCTTATTGGCGATTCTGGAAAAAGGGAAATTCAATTTTTATCGGTATAATGAAATCTTCGATGAAAATCTTTCCTGGGGAGGATAAGGCAGTAGTCAGTAAGCAGTAATTTTTGATTGGAACAGGGCGATTGAATTTGATAATTCAGAAGATATATGTTGTCGCAGGAGGAGAATTGTGAAACAACATGAAAACAGAGTGACGAGACGTAAGTTTGTGGGAATATCTGCAGCGGTTGCCGCCTCTTCGATTTTATGCCGCAATCTAGGCGCAGAGGAATTGGTGAAACCCAATTCCAAATTCAACGGCGTCCAAATTGGGGCGATTACATACAGTTTTCGTGGCATGCCCGGTTCCGCCGAAGATCTGCTTAAATACCTTATTCAATGCGGACTCAGTTCCGTTGAATTAATGGGCGAACCGGTGGAACAATTTGCCGGAATTCCGGCTTTCGGCAGATCCGGCGGTGGCCCGGGTCGGCGGCAAATGACCGACGAACAAAAGCAAGCCATGCAACAAAAACTGGAAGAACAACGAAATTGGCGTCTGTCGGTTTCCATGGACAAGTACAAGGAACTCCGCAAACTCTACAACGATGCCGGTGTAACGATCCACATAGTCAAATTCGGCAATATCGGCGATGCGAACATGACAAACGAAGAAATTGACTATTATTTCAATGTAGCCAAAGCCCTTGGCGCAAAAGGCATCACGCGCGAACTCTCGGAAGACGCCGCCAAACGACTCGGCCCCATTGCCGACAAACACAAGATCATGATCGGCTTTCACAACCACACGCAGATGACTCCGACAACCTATGACGGCCCTATTTTGTCCTATGGGAACTATATGGGAATCAACTTCGATGTGGGACATTATGTCGCCGGGACCAACGAATCTCCGATTCCCATTATCCAAAAATTCCACGACCGCATCCTGAGCCTGCATATTAAAGATCGGAAAGTCAATAACGGCCCGAACATGCCTCTCGGACAGGGCGACACGCCGGTGGCATTGATTCTCCAACGGATGAAGAAAGAGGGATGGACGTTTCCCGCCGACATCGAACTTGAATATCAAATTCCCGAAGGCTCCGACGCCGTAGCCGAAGTGACCAGGTGCGTTCAATTCTGCAAAGAAGCGCTGGCCTGATCATTTCCGGAGCGCGGACGTCCCGTCCGCATCGTTCCACTGCAACGCCGGCATCCTGCCGGCTTCCCCGATAACGCCGCCAAAACGGAGGCATCCCATTTCTGGTCATGAATTTCATTTCAATCCTTATTATATTGATACCATTCGGTGAAGGAATACTATTTGCCGCGGACGCCGTACCCGTTCCCAACAAAACGATGTTGGATGATCCCCTCGAATTCACGGGTTGGGAAGGCGAGTGGGGTGATCCCAAACAATTGGGTGAAATTCGCATAGGCCTTTTCGCGCCCGACGATCCCGACGATCGGATCGGCAGCGCCATGTTGAATGGAGCAACTCTCGCCATCATGCAGGCCAACCGCGACGGCGGATATCAGGGCGTCCCGTTTCGTTTAATCACACGTTGGGCGGATGATCCGTGGGGCGCAGGCTCGAAAGAGATGATTCGGCTGGTTTACGAAGATCAAGTCTGGGCGATTCTCGGTTCGTTGAATGGAGACGCTACGCACGTCGCGGAACAAATCGTCACCAAAGCCCGGGTTCCGCTTCTTTGCCCGGTTTCCGCCGATCCGACTTTAACCTTTATCCGGATTCCGTGGATTTTTCGATTGCCGCCGGATGATCGCGCCCAGGCGGAAGCTCTCGTGAAAGAGGGCATTGTCCCTTTGTCGTTGCCCAAAATCGGAATGATCACCTCGACGGATCATGACGGACGCACCGCGGCGTTTGAGTTGGAAAACGCCTTAAAGCGGGAACAAATTGCGCCGGCTTTTCATTTTCAAATTTCACCCGAAGATAGCGACCTGTCGCCCATCATAGCGCGTATGCGCTCATTCGAACCGGATGGAATCGTTCTGCGCCTACCGCACCATCAGCTACATGATTTCATCACAAAACTACGCAGCGGAGATATTCGTTTCCCACTTTTTCTGCCCTGGATTCCGGGATTCCACCTCGATTCTATGCTTGATCGATACGATGGAACGATTGGACTGGTTCAACCGTTTGCGCCAAAGGAAAACGATAAGCAATATCAATCCTTTGCGGCTGCCTATAGCCTGCAATTCGGCGCGCAATCTGATGTCTGCGCGGCGTATACCTATGACGCAATAAAAATTCTCGTGCACTGCATACATACGACGGGATTGAATCGCGTTGCATTAAGGAAAGCCATTTCTTATTTACAGAATTATCAAGGCGTCGCCGGCCAGGTTGTGTGGGATAACGGTGGGGGAAATACCGTGAAGCCTGTCATGACAATTGTTAATAAGCACTAAAAACATTTGTGAAACACAATTCTTTTGGCCAAACCTTCATTTTTCCTCTTTTTTCTGCCCCCATTCGTCCTTGCTCACCTGATACCAATGCCCGACCTTTATTTTCTTGCTGATTGCCTGCGCGAATAGCGTCCCCACCCGTTCGAGATTCTCTTTCGTCGCTTCGACTTTATTGCCCGCAAGGATTTCCTTATACAACAGCTCGCGGTCGTCGTTTTCTTCTTTCGTCATTTTCTTGAGATCGGTCAACGTTTTCAGATCGTGACCTTTGGGCTCGCGAATGGCAAGGAATCCGTCCATGCCTTCCCCCAAAATGCCCTGATCCATCAACGGCTCCAATCGTTTATAGCGTTTCGTCCGCGAATCGATAATCTTTTTTACTATCGGTGTATTGATATCAATGTTGATCTCTTCGGCTCCGTACGCATCCTGCCCCCCCAATGCAATACAAAGACGAAAAGCGGATTTCCCGGGGATATCACCGTCAAAGAAACTCTGCATTCCCTCACTGCCCTGCCCGCTGCGTATTCGATCTTCAATCTCTTCCGCCGCTTGTTGAATCTCTTTGGTGGGAAAATACACGTTGACGGTAAGGCTCACACAACTGGCGAGCGCAAAAACTATAAAAAACGTAATCCATTTAGCTGAAAATTTCATCTGTTTTCCTCCTCAACCCATTTTTCGTATCGCCGGCATCCTGCCGGCTTTTTATATGAAAAAATTGTGG
>QZKN01000161.1 GCA_003598175.1 Candidatus Omnitrophota bacterium | reverse complement strand
CGTGGAATCCACCCTCACCGCCATCATGGGCCGCACCGCCGCCTATCGTAAAACCGAATATACGTGGAAAGAAATGATGGATGAAAAAGAGGAACTCGATGCGAAGTTGAATCTGTAATGGCATCTCGATTAACAAATTCGATGTTGTGGTGCGGACCTCTGGTCTGCACGTGCAGACCAGAGGTCCGCACCACAATTTTTTATATAAAAGGAGACGGAAAATGAAACGTTTTGCTCGATTGGTTCCATTCCTGACAGTATTTTTTTTTCTTGCATCAATCGTTGTAACTGCATTGGAAACGCAACAGGATTTCTCCCCCAAACCGGAAGAACAACAAGTCCCCAAAGCCATGCATTCGCAAATGCGGGAACAGCCCTTCATTACCGTCGGTCAGGCAAATGCGGTTATCGTCGGCAACGACAACCGCGCCTTGCAAGCCGCGGTTGATTACATCGCCGCATTGGGCGGCGGAGCCGTCGAAATCGGCGAAGGCATTTACACCATGCGCGATTCCCTCCACCTTCGCTCGTTCGTCACTGTTAGCGGTCAGGGGGAAAAAACCGTTCTCCGCAAAGCGGACGGCGTGTCCTCGCCGCTCGCCATCGACGGCGATTTCGGCGAGGAGCAATTCACCGTCATCGATCCGCAAGGCTTCGAAGTGGGCTATGGCGTGGCGATTTGGGATTCGAACGCCGGCGGTTTTCACACGACGGTCGGACGCATTACCGGCCGTAGCGGTAACACCTTCTCCATCACTGCTCCATTGATGGCGGATTGCATGGTCCACAACAAAGCCTCGGCGCAGACAATTTTTCCGGTCGTAAGCGGCTACCATATCGAAGGCGCGCGAATCAAAGACATCACCATCGACGGAAACAAAGAGAATAATGTCCGCCTTAACGGTTGCCGTGGAGCGGGGATTTTCCTCTATCGCGGATTCGGGACAGTCATGCAAAATTGTTCCATCAAAAATTACAACGGCGACGGCATCAGCTTCCAACAATCCAACGACGTCACCGTCATCGGCTGCGTGTCCGAAAATAACACCGGCCTCGGTCTGCATCCCGGCAGCGGCTCACAACGGCCCACCATCCGCAATTGCGTTGCGCGTGGAAACGAGGAAGACGGCCTCTTCCTCTGCTGGCGCGTACGCCACGGCGTGTTCGAAAACAACGTCTTGGAAGGAAACGGCCGGTTCGGCCTCTCGATCGGACATAAGGATTCCGATAACGTTCTCCGAAATAATAAAATCACCGCGAACAAAAGCAACGGCGTGTTTTTCCGCAACGAGTCGCTGGGAATGGCCGGCCATCGCAATCTGCTCGAAAACAACCTCATCGAAAACAACGGCTCGGAAAAAAACACGGCGGGAATCCGCATACGCGGCGAAACCAACGGTTTGATTTTCAAGAACAACACCATCCGCGACACCCGCCCACAGAATGAACGCACGCAAACGATCGGCATTCTGATCGAAGAACAAGTGGGTGAAGTCATTCTGGAGGAAAATTCGATCGACGCCGAGTTGAAAATCGACGATCGTAGAAAAAAGGATTCATAATCATAACGCCCCCGATGACAGCGGAAATCACTTTTTTATTCATGGGAACCGTGCTGGGCCTCAGCGCCGGTTTTTCACCCGGTCCGTTATTGACGCTGGTCGTCTCCGAAAGTTTGAAATATGGAAAAAGCGAGGGGATGAAGGTTGCGCTTTCACCGCTGATCACCGACGTCCCCATCGTCGCCGCCACGATTTTTCTTCTTTCCCGCTTGCCTGACATTCAAATCATTTTAGGGATCATTTCGTTTGCCGGCGCGGTTTTTCTCATCCATCTCGGTTGGGAAAATATCCGCTTCGGCGGCATGAATCTCGATGCGGCGTCCGTAAAACCGCAATCGCTGAAAAAGGGAATCGTCGCCAACTTCCTGAGTCCCAATCCCTACCTGTTCTGGCTTACCATCGGCGCGCCTACCGCCATCAAGGCGTCCGACGCCGGATTCCTTCCTCCGTCTCTATTCCTGCTCGGTTTTTATATCTGCCTGGTCGGCGCCAAAGTTATTGTCGCCGTGGTGATCGGCAGCTCACGCCAATTTTTGAAAAGCCGGATTTATATTTGGATCAATCGTTTTTTAGGGGCTTTATTGCTCGTATTTGCGGTCATGTTTTTATGGGATGGGATCAAATTCTTATTCTGAATATTCATGCCACGATGACGGGAACGTTATATTTGCGAATATTGGAATCGCGAGTGACCAACGTGAGATTTTCAGCCAACGCCTGCGCGATTAACATGCGGTCGAATGGATCATAATGAATGTATGGGATTTTATCCAACGCATATGCATGATGATTGGTTATCGGCAACCGTATAAAATGGTGACTATCCATCTCTTCTTCAAAATTTTCAGGCGCATGAAGTTTTCGGATTGATTTTTTGATCATAATTTCCCATGCGGAGACAGTACTGACATACACAAGGCTTTCCGGTCGGTTGATCACATCCTTCGCTTGTTTCGACAGTTTTCGATCTTTAATAAACCACCAGATTACCGTATGCGTATCGAGTAACAGCTTCATTTCACCTTTTCACCATAAAACGCCGCCAATAATTCCGGGGGCAGTTCATCGAAATCATCCGCCATCCATACTTTTCCCTCCCAACTTCCACCAGGCTGGCGTGGTTTCATATTCTGTTGATAGGGAACTAGCTTCGCAACCGGTTTGCCCGCCCTTCCAATGATAATTTCTTCTCCGGATGCCACGCGCTCCACGAGTTTCGACAAATGCGTTTTTGCCTCATGCATATTCACCAGAACCATCTTATTTCTTCCTCACAGGATCATGAACAGCATTGAACTTAGTTTAGTCTAGTTTAGTCCATTCCTCAAAAAGAAAAAGGGCGCTGAATCCTGCGCCCGCTTTTCATACTATTTTGTAACCGCGTCATTTCAGGATACAAGATCCAGCACGGCCTTCTCCAAACTCTGGCAAAGTTCGGGGATATCCTGCGCTTCCACACCGCAAAACGCCAGGCGGATTCCATTGATCTCGCCCTGCTCGATCGGCACCGTGCCGCATTTGTACTGCTTCAGCAAGTGATCGCAGACATCGAATGCCTTCAAGCCGGCTTTCGGATTGAGGTTGACAAAGCAGAAGAAGCCGCCTTGAAACGGATCGGGGATCAGCAGATCGGTTTTGATCTTCGCCAATTCCGCTTTCATGATGTGATACCGCTCTGCCAGCACATCGTACGTTTTCTGCCGCTCCTTGAGTACTTGGTCAATATCCTGTAGCGCCTTCAACGCCGCCTGCTGGGCGTTCATTGAGCAGTTGGAAACGGTGTTGCGCACCACGCCGCGGAATTTATTGTCGATTTCCTTCGCCAATTCATCTTTCCCTGCTTTTTCGAACCAGGCATCCGGACAGGCGATGTTGATCATGCCGATGCGCGCGCCGTACCACAGCAATTCCTTGCTGATGCCGTCCAGTTTCACCGGCAGGAAGTTTGCCTGCGGCTCCATGCCGTAAAAAGTGGAATAGAACTCGGCGTCGGCGTCATATACATACCCTTCATATGCGTCGTCGAAAATCAACACCAGTTTCTTCGAAGTGCTTTTGACCAAATCCTGAATCGCCTGCGTGATTTCCGCCGCCGCTTTTTTGGGGGGACAATATCCCGTGGGATTGTTGGGGAAATTCAGCATGGCCACGGCTCGATTCTGCTTTTCCCACACGCGTTGAATCGCGCCGATGAAACCATCCAGGTTGAAATCCTGCCCTGCAAAAGCCGGAAATTCCTCGATCGTCACGCCGACGTTGCGCAGGAAGATGTTGTCATAATTTTCCCACCGTTTATCGGGAACAATAATCGGCGCGCCGGGATCGACAAACATGCGGGTGCAAACGCTAATCGCGCCGGTGATGCCCGGAACCACGACCGGCTGGAGCAATTGCCGTTTCAAACGCTCCGCGTGACTCCCGGCCTTGCGCAGCAGCCAATTCTGCCACGCCTGGCGAAACGCGGGCACGCCGGCCTCGGGCGCATAGGGAAAAATCTCGTTCGGATTCAATTGCGGGAAATATTGTTTCATCGAAGGAATGCACATCGTGATTTTCGCATCCCCCCAATCCTCTTGTATCTGCTTCCCGCGACCAATGGCGGTCCCGATCGTCGCGTTGATCTTCGCCTCGTCTTTCGAACGGCCCGTCCAATAAAAAATCCCGGTCGGATTATAAATCATCTTTCCGTATTCGGAAAAAAAATCTAACGCATCGGCTTTCTGCATCGCTGGAAATTCCATGATCGTTCTCCTGGAAAAAAAGTAGATTCTGACAAAAAATATTCCCGGCAATCACCAATTGGTCAAGGCGCGTACGAGAAGGCAATCGAAAATTCTTATGATTTTTCAATTTTATATGATAATGTCTGTCGTAGGGGCGGTTCGCGAACCGCCTCTACAACGCATTTTCATCCCTTCGTTGTGATCAAACGATCATGACGGTTTCTATGATAATTTGTGGTGCGGGCTTCCAGCCTGCACGTGCAGACCGGAGGTCCGCACCACAACACATTTTCATTTATGTTACACTTCTCCCCAAACCGGATTTCACCTATTCTTTTTTATTGAAAATTGAACGATATCGAAAAACCGATGCGTACAGAAAAAATCCCCCTTATTTCCACGGCTTTCGACAAGACTACTCATGCGTTCGTCTATATCGCGCGCCTTTGGTTTTTATTTGCCGCGTCCTGTTATTACGCCGTCGTCGAACCGTGGCGCAATCCCCGCGTCATACGCAGGCAGGCGACGGCGGGTATGATGCTGGAAGCCGGCGTCCGCTCCCTGCCGATTCTGCTTTTGATCAATTTTTTGGTGGGCGTCATTCTCGCCATGCAGAGCGCCTATCAATTAAAGCAATTCGGCATGACCGATCTGGTTTCCGGGCTCGTAGCCATCACCGTCTGCCGGGAAATCGGGCCGTTAATCACGGCGATCATTGTTTCCGCGCGCGTCGGCGCGGCCATCACCGCCGAATTAGGCACGATGGTGGTGGGAGAAGAGATCATGGCCTTGCAGACCATGGCGCTGCGTCCCATCCCCTTTCTCGTCGTTCCCCGCCTGATCGCCCTCACCCTGATGCTGCCCTGCGTTACCATCATCGCCGATTTTACCGGTATGTTCGGCGGATTCTGCGTGGGCGTGATGAATCTCGATCAATCGATGTGGACGTACATCAACGGCACGGTCGATAACCTGAGCCTCACCGACATTTACACCGGCCTGGCCAAAAGCGTCGGTTTTGGCGTTGTCATCGCGATTGTGTCGTGTCACGAAGGATTATCCGTCGAAGGCGGCGCGGAAGGCGTCGGCTCCGCCACCACCCGCTCGGTGGTGTATTCCATCCTGTTTATTATCATTACCGATTTGATATTCACCGCTGTTTTTTTTCTGTAGTCGGAATCAAAATTTCCCCTTCCCGCGCATCTCCCACAAGCTCACCGCGTTCTTTCTCAACAAAAAGAAAAACGGTATAGGCGGCCAGAAGCGCATCGAGAACGTGATCCGAGAACGGTTTGGGATTCGGTTCGGGCAAATTCGGAATCAACGCGGCGAGGCTCGTCTGCAGCAGGATGCGCGATGCAATTTTGCTCTTCGGCGAAGGAAATTTGACTTGTGGAAACAAGATTTTCTTTGCGCCGGTCGGATAAACCTCGAACGTTGGAATCCCCAATCCCTGAAAGCGTAGAAAAAGGAGCAATCCTCTGCGAATCCAGGCTTTCGCGGCAGGAAACGTATGTTTCGTGACAGGGAAAAGAGAAAATCCTCTCTCCCGCATCAAACGTTCACAAAGCCGGGAAGCATTTGTGGGGCAATCGCAGATCGCCGGCGTTTCCAGACAGCACAATCCCATTTTCAAAGGCAGCCCCTTCGGCGCATCGATACCAATGGCGTGAAGATGGAACGGTTCAAAGAATGAAAGAATCTCCGTATCACTCTTACAGTGCAAAGATTGAATATAGTTCCCTTTCGCATCAAGAACAACACATCCGGAAGGTTTTTCAAAAGAAGCGGACGGATCCATCCCCCCATACATATTCACAGGTAACCCGCCGGATGGATGAATACGATCTGGATTTATATACACAAGAATTACTCAAATGCGATCTTTCTAATAACCCGGTTTACGACTGTCATGAGTAAAAGTACGGAATCCTCCCATTCCCGCAATGCGTCTTCATGATAAAGAACCGGTTTCACGATTTCAGTATGGACCGGATATATTGATGCGCCTTATCAGCGGGAATCGCTTTCGATATTCCGGCCTCATAATCCGCCAATCGTCGTTCCAATTCTTTTCCCACCGCTTCTTCGATTACTTTTTGTTCTTCCGCACGTAATTTATCTTCATTGATCTCTCGCAAAGGTATCATTCCCCTGCTCTCTTTTTACTGTTCAATTGAAAATCGTATAGCACGTATTTGGTTTGATGGGATTACTTTTTAAATCCACCAAATAGAGAGCGGAGGCGAAATCTCGAGGATCGATCTTTCGCGATGTCATCCACACGCGCATCGATCTGCTTTTGCAATTTCTCATCCTGCGTCGACGCAGCTTGCTGCTGAACGGAGGTCGAACTCACGCGATATTGTTTCGCGGTATCCGTGCTGGCGCAACCGCTCCCCAACACGAGAAGGGCGATAAAACCAAGATATTTCAATTGTTTCCTCATCGGTAATCCTTTGTCACGAATCAATTTGATAATCCACGCACGATTTAACAACACTATTCTATCACATTTATGGAGTATTTCCATCGGCGCCCAACAATTCGGTGGACACGGCCACACCCGGCGGCAGCGGTATCAGTTCAAAATTGTCAAAATACACCGTCACCGGCTCCGTCGCCGCCGCGCCGGCGGAAACCTGCAACAGAGGGATCATCGTATTCGTCCTGGATTTGTAAAGCAGAATCATGCGTTTGTAAGTCTGCGCAAAAATCCCGCTGTCCGCCGGCTGATTGGTCGCCACCGATCCGTCGAATGCGCCATCCAGCGCCGCCAGCGCCACCTGCGCCCCTGCTCCGCTTGAACGAACGTTGACTCGCAACAAGGCGGGCGCATTGTCCAGCGTCAGATATGGCCCCATAAACAATGCCGCCTCTCCGGGCCTCACGATCACCGTCAATCCTCGCCCGTTGGTTGCTCCGGCAAAGGCGTTATCCGTCGGCATCGCGCCGATGGAATATGTCGCCAGATTAAAGGTTCCTCCAAACGGCAGTTGCGCGGCGAATTGTTCATTCGTCAAAAGCGGACCATCGAAATCGGAGGTAAACAGCGGCGTCAACTCCCCGGCGGACGGCGGCGACGTATTGGTTGGAAGCGCCGCCGGCGGAATGGTCGGCGTGGGCGTATTCGTCGCCGTCGGCGGCACGGAAATCGACGTGGCGGTAAACGTCGCCGTCGGCTGAACCGGCGCAGGCGTGTTGGTCGAAACCGGTCGACTCGTCGCGGTAGCCAAAAACGGCGGGGTGTTGGTCGGCGTCAAGGTAAACGTATGCGTAGGAGTCGGCGTGGGAACCGTGGGCGTCGATGTGGGGCGCGTTCCGACCGGGCCATGCCGAAAAATACTGAATGTCCCATCTTCGGCAACGTACACGTATCCATCATAGGCTATCACGTCGAGCGCGGAAGCGCCCTCCAGTTCGCCGACAAGATCGCTTTGCATGATAAGCCGGGCTTGCGTGACGCGCTCGTAATCGACGATTCTGAATCCTCCCGGCCAATCGGGAGCGGTCACGTCGTAAGAAGGCTGAAACAGAGCGGCGAGATAAGCGTAATTTTCACGCAAATCCACCGCGAAAAGTTCATTTCGACCCACCTTGAGATAATGCAGGCGCGTGGGTTGATCGGGATTGGATAGATCGAAAAAGGAAAGCCCCGTGATCCCTTCCGCCACGCCCAGCAGGTTCCCCTCGATATCCAGACCGTTCATAAAATCCCACGAAGCTTCCGAATGCAGCAGACGCGGCGAGACCGGATCGGAAATATCGATCGTCAACAACGCGTCCCACGTCGTGACATACAATCGGTTCCCCCGCTGAGCAATATCCGTCAGAACGGAATTCGCCCCCATCGATCCCACGACCACCATGTCGTTCGTTTCCGTGAGTTGCCCGACAATCAACGCTTCATCGTCCGCGGCGATGTAGACATATTGCCCGACGGCAAAAACCTGATTCACCACTTTCCCCGTTCGGCTGGCCCGCCGTTCGAACAGCACGCGCGGCGCTGTGATGTCGGTAATATCCGCAATCGTAATGTTCGGCGTGAATTCATTGCGGGCATCATTCGAAACCACGGCGATATTGCCGACAATCGCCACCCCTGTTACGCCGCCCGGCGTCGAAAATGAACTGATAAAAGCCGGATTGGCGCCATCGGCGATGTTGTAGATGCGCACGTCGCCGTCTCCGCCCACAAACAAATAGTCGCCCGTGATAAACAGTTCAAGCGCGCGCACCTGCATGCGTTTAACAGGTTGAATTGTTTGACTATATGTCATGGAAGCAAACAAAGTAACGATACATATCGATGAATAAAGAGCTCGTAAATTCATGGTCTCTCCTCCCTATGTTGTTTCCGGATACCGTCAAAGTAACGCCGCCGTCTCGGCGGCTTTTTCATCAATGCCGGCAGGATGCCGGCGTCACATTTTCTATAATTACAACGATGGATGAATCCACATAGCGTTCATTTACGCGCGGGTAAAGCAAGCGTCCCCGCTTGCGCATTCAACGCAGGCGGGGACGCCTGCTCTACCCTCAATGATTCAACAATCCCACGAGAACGGTTGATTCAACGATTGCGAATCCGTTCTATTTCCTCTTTCGGAAAATGGATGACATCTCCCGCTTTGATCCCATGCCGCTCGAACCATCCTTCATTCATTTCCAAGGCATACACACACTCATATTTGGAAACATAACTTTCCGTCGGGTTCATCGGGCCGGTATGGGGTTTCATCTTTTCGATGTTGCTTATCACACCGTCCTGGCGGATGAATGCGATGGACAGGGGAATTTTCGTATTCTTCATCCAGAAACTCAAATAGCGTGGCTCGTCATACACGAACAACATGCCGTGATTTTCCGGCATGGATTCGCGGTACATCAATCCCTGCTGCTGTTCCCTGGGAAAAATCGCAACCTCGATCTCTACCGCAACGCCGCCAATCTCCATCCGAATCGTAGGCAATTGTCCTAACGCCCATTCCGGCATTCCCTCTTTACCGTCGGAAACGGATTGTTGGCATCCACAAAAATAAGACAATGTAAACACGATCATGAATCCATGCAATACTCTCACATCGCAAACTATATCATGAACCATCCTCTTTGCACGCAAAAAACAAATCATCCGTTTTTCAACCTGTCATCCGTTTTGAGTCTGCTGCAACATGGTTTGCACCCGTTGCCGATAAGTGGCGTGTTCCAAAACGAATCGCTGCCCGGCTCTTGCAATGGCTTCCCGCTCTTCCTCATGTTCGAGGTAATAGCGCGCCTTTTCACGCAATTCTTCCGGCGTGCGAAAACAAACCAAGTGCTCATTCAAGCGAAATTCCTCTTCCAGTATAGGCCGGTACTCGCTTAACAGAAAACCTCCCGCCGCCAGCACGTCGTACACGCGAGGATTCGCCGAATTGATGCACTGCGTATGAAACACGTTCACGTTGATGATACTGTGAAAATAAACTCGCGGCAGTTCCTCGCGATATTCCGGCGTTATACCGGTAAAGCAGGGCGTCAAATCCTCCGCCCATTCACGCCGCCCCCACTCGTTTCCGCCATACGTCGCCAATCCCAAATCCTTCACCGGCTTTAAAAAACGCAGGCGGGTGAGATAGGTGCTTTTTTCTTCCAGATACAATACCACGAATCCCCGATACGGCAGCTGCTCACGCGCCGGCGAGGCTTCAAAACGTTCTTCCAACGTGACGGAAGGATCGGCCAGATACTCCTCGAGAATCCCATCGAGAATTTGTACGAAATTCGGATTCCGACGCGACCAGAAATCCCGCACATCCTGAAATCGCTGCGCCGCCAACGCTCCCATGAAGCTGATTGCCGCCCCTTCGCGCTTCGGCCAGATTTTTTCCGGCTCACACTCCGACAGAGGGTGTATCCCCGCCGCGGTCGATAAATGAATCCCCGCTTTTCCTCCCAATTGTTCAAGATAGGGTAAATAAGTCGGATCGAAGGAAAAATATCGATCCGTGGCCTCGATTTCTTCCTTCGAGGTTTCCACTCGTTTGGGACTATCAAAGAACCACAGCACTTTTTGTATGGGAAAATCCTTCAAAATCCTTTCGCCTTCCGGCGAAAGCGTATTTCGGTTCATCCACAGCAGTACATCGGGAAAATGCTCCCGCGTATACACCAACCACAGATACGGATGCAAAAAACGCAACAACCGCCGGTTTCCAGAAAACGTCTCGACGGCGCATCCTTCCGCTTGAAAAGCCTCTGTAATCGGTCGCGCCAGATAATCATGCTCCGGCTCGATCAGGAGAATGCGTTTTTGATGAGCGGGATCCTTTCTCACAGTCGCAAAATGCCGCCGCAGATCCTGAATATATTCCTGCGAGGCGTTATGAACCGTTTTTGCCATGCCCGTCAGTTCGTGATGAAGCGTCGATAAAATTCGCCGTTCCTGTTCTCCCCATTCCGATCCGTTCAATAGAGTCAACGGAACGAGAATCGTCGAGGGATTGGTGGCAAAAAATAGCATGACCGCCTGAATGGGATTTGCCGCCAGCAAAAGTATCGTGCGGTCGGATCGCAGCACGTCGGTCCAGTCAAATAAATGCAGGGATATGCGAAACAGACCGATGCGATCTTCGACGATCAACATCCGTTGCGCATGTCGGCCTTTCCGCAGATTGGGATAGAGTAAAAAAGGCGAATAACCGAGCCCCGGCCGAACAATCACGAATAGTCGCTGGGCGGACCAATCCGTCGCCTTGATCCGTTCCTCCGCTTCTTTCCACGGATCGCCCGGCCCGTGAATCCATTCACGCCGATCCGGTGAAGCGTCTACTCCGCGAATACTCAGATTCCCTTTTACGCGACATGTATAAGTATTTGCATTCAATGCATGCAATTCAAAATCCGCGTCCGCTTCCGGCGCGGACGAAATCATGGCGGTATAATGAGGGTAGAGTTGGCCGATGAGTGCAAGGTTACGTTGATAAAGTTGTTCCTGAGCCGGTTGCGTCATATTACCCAAAACAATCTGCCTCTTTCATGGATGGATATAACCATCATTTGTACATCTGCGGGTAAAGCAAGCGTCCCCGCTTGCATTGTTCGTGCATGCCACGGGTAAAGCAAGCGTCCCCGCTTCCACACACGATACAGGCGAGACGCCTGTTCTACCCATATTATTTTCAGTCGGACCGCTGAAAAAAAACGCCGGCGTTACCTATCCATATCAATATCGCGGGTATTGGTTCAACGGATAATCCACCACCCAGCGAGAATTGACGACGGAACCACCGACGGTAACGATATCTCCGTTCGAATTTACGCCGTTGGTTAAATCAAAATCAATTCCCGTATGGCCGGCGTTGGTGGCCGCCGGGCTGCCCCAACACATGATGTGATCCGGTCCGGCGCTCGCGAGCCGATAACTATATCCCCGCGTTCCCGCTCCGGCTTCTCCTTTGTCGTAATTCACTCCCGACCAATTGTCGAAATAATCGTACGTATCAAAAAATTCAGGATTATGTTCACTCAGCTGACTCCAAAACGGATCGACGGGAATCCCGCTTAGATAAGAGACGGGCGTGGTTAACACGTAAAAACGCCGCGAAAGAGTGATTTGCCCCGATTCGCCGGTCACCGGGCTATAACGCGCGGTGGGATACATATTGTTATCGATTTGATAGGAATCAATCGAGACCTTCAAATTGCGCATATCCGACTGCGCGCGGGCAACCTTCGCCCGCGTCTGCGCATTCATGAAATTCGGCACGGCGATAGCGGCCAAAATACCGATAATCGCCACCACGATCAATAATTCAATTAATGTAAAAGCATAATACCTACATTTCATCGTACTGACCTCCCAACAATTCAACTTTAAAAAGGTAGAGCAAGCGTCCCCGCTTGCCTCATGAATTCAACTGGGTGGCAAGGGCAGCGCTGGTTGTACATTATCGCATCATTACCAAAAGATATCAAATGAATCACTTTAATCGCGGTTCTTTTTTTCGAAGCGAAGACTGCTATGCTTTCCTTTTCAAAAAGATGCTTATAATTGGATGAAGACCGTCATGATCGGTTGGTCACAATAAATGTTGAAAATAAACAACATTTGTTCCTCCGTGGGTAAAGCAAGCGTCCTCGCTTGCCGAACGACGCAGGCGGGGACGCCTGCTCTACCCACGATGATTCGGACGGGACGTCCGTGCTCCGGCATTTTCATATAAAACCGTCATGACCGATTGATCACATCGAAGGATCAAAAATTGTGGTGCGGACCTCCGGTCTGCACGCGCAGGCTGGAAGCCCGCGCTATAATTTTTCATATAAAAATTATCAAATAGAAATTCCAGTCCATGAACGAAAACAACCACCTGCTGCAAGGCTCGTATCGCGTCAAACCGGCCAGACCGTTAAAAGAAACCTGCAAAATTCCCGGCGACAAATCCATTTCCCATCGCGCCGTGATGATTTCATCGCTGGCACAGGGGAAATCCCGCATCAAGGGTTTTCTCGAAGGCGAAGACTGCCTGGCCACCTTGAATGCATTCCGCCAAATGGGAATCGCTTCGCAGAAATCGGAAAGCGAGATTATCATCACGGGCAATGGCCTCTACGGCTTGCGGGAACCGGATAACGTAATCGACATGGGCAATTCCGGAACCGGCGCGCGTCTGCTTCTCGGCATCCTCGCCGGTCAATCCTTCGCCTCGATGCTGACCGGCGATGTGTCGTTACGCTCACGCCCGATGGGGCGAATTACCAAACCGCTTGCGGAAATGGGCGCTTTTTTCATCGGTCGTGACGAGAACATCAAACTGCCGCTTGCCGTCCGCGGCGGGAACTTGCACGCCATCGATTATCCTATGCCGGTTGCCAGCGCCCAAGTCAAATCCGCGTTGTTGCTTGCCGGCCTTTTCGCCGAAGGCATCACGGTCGTGCACGAACCCGGTCCCGCCCGCGATCACACGGAACGCATGCTGAAAACCTTCGGCGTGACCATAGCAAAAACCGAAAACAGTTATTCCATCTGGCCGGATCAATTGCTCGAAGGGCAGGAAATCGAAGTACCCGCCGATTTTTCTTCCGCCGCTTTTTTCATAGTCGCGGCATCGATTATTCCCGAATCGGATCTGATCATTGAAAATGTGGGCATCAATCCCACTCGAACGGGTTTGTTGGACGTTTTATGCGCGATGGGCGCGGACATCACCGTGCAGAATCAGCGCAATTACGGCGTCGAACCCGTTGCCGACATCCGTATCCGTTATGCTCCGCTACGTGGCGTCATCGTTTCCGGCGACGCCGTCGTGAGGATGATCGACGAATTCCCCATTTTCGCCGTCGCCGCCGCCTTCGCAACCACCCCCTCAACGGTCAAAGAAGCCGCCGAATTGCGCGTCAAGGAATCCGACCGCATCGCCGTCATTGTCGGCGAATTGAGAAAAATGGGTGTGGAATTGGCCGAACGCGAGGACGGTTTTGAAGTCATGGGCGGCGCTCGACTGCAGGGCGCAGACTGCTTTTCCGGCGGCGACCATCGCATCGCCATGTCGCTGGCCATCGCCGGACTGGCCGCGGAAGGAGAAACCACTATTCATGGCGTCGCTTCCATAGCCACTTCGTTTCCCAATTTCTTTCAACTATTAAGCGACGCCGATCCCCACTGCATAGAGAGATTTTCATGAACCGAAAAACACCGATTGTCGCCATCGACGGCCCCGTCGGCGTGGGAAAAAGTTCCGTCGCCAGAACGCTGGCGGAAAAACTCGGCTTTCTCTACATCGACACCGGCGCGATGTATCGCGCCGTCACCCTCAAAGCCATGCGCAACGACCTACCGCTCCATGATACCAACACGGTGGCGGAGCTGGCGAGAAACACCCGTTTGCAATTTATACGAAAAGCCGGTATTTTAAAAATCCTGTGCGACAACGAGGATGTTTCCGAGGCGATTCGATCCCCCGAAGTCAGCGCCGCCATTGCTCCGGTCGCGGACAATCCCGCCGTTCGCCAACATCTGGTCGCTCTTCAACAGGCTATGGGACGCGAAGGCAACATCGTCATGGAAGGACGCGATATCGGAACAGTGGTTTTTCCCGACGCGGAAATTAAAATCTATCTCGACGCCGATCCCAAAATCCGCGCCCAACGCCGATATCTCGAACTGCAGGCAAAAGAAAAAGAGGTCACGTTTGAAAAAACGTTACAGGATTTGATTGAAAGAGATGAACGGGATGCGAACCGACCGGTCGGCGCGTTGAAAAAAACGCCGGAATCCATCGTCGTCGATACCTCGAACCTGACTCAAGACGAAGTAATTGAAAAACTGTATCAAATTGTAATGGATTCTATTCGATAAGCCGGCAAAATGCCGGCGATACTACTAATTTAATTTAATTGATCTCATGCCTATTATTGGAATCGGAGTGGATCTCGCTCGCATTTCCCGCATCGCCTCGTCTCTCGAGCGATACGGAGAACGCTTCACCAATCGCATATTTCATCCACTGGAAATGGAACATTCGCGAAAACGTAAAAAAAATGCCGAATTTCTGGCCGCCTGCTTTGCCGTAAAAGAGGCCACGTTAAAAGCGTTCGGCGATTTTCCCGGCCGCGCCGTCGCCTGGAGCGACATCTACATCACCCACGAACCGACGGGTAAACCGGTGTTGCATTTGGAGGGAAACGCAAAAAAACTCGGTGAGGAAAAAGGCGTGAAACGTTGCCACGTTTCCATCACACACGACGGCGATTTGGCTCTGGCGCAGGTGATTTTGGAAAATTAAGGGGAATTCACGCGACTTTTTACAATTTCTGACATTCCCAACAAGGTTATGATTATCCTTCGGTTATGCTATCAACATACCATGTCGTTTTCATGAATACAAAAAGTGGATAGATCAATACGCCTGCAATTACTCTTAGCAAAAGGCAATTTTCAACTATACTTTATGGGATGGTTAAAAAACAATGAATTGGCGTCCTCATCCATCATTGCAACAAATCACGGAGAATCATATGTTTGTTAAGTCGAAAACCAAAGCATTTACACTGATTGAACTATTGATCGTCGTTGCCATTATCGGCATTTTGGCCGCCATTGCAGTGCCAAACTTCCTTAATGCGCAAACGCGAGCCAAAATCGCCCGCTGCAAATCGGATTTGAAAGCGTTGTCGACGGCGCAGGAAATGTATCAATTGGATAACAATCGCTACACCTATCCGTTTCGTCTTCATCCGCTGACCAGCCCGATCAATTACATCGCCGGCGTTCCGTCCGATGTATTTTCCCCCTATCATCAGGCGGCAAGCGCAAATAGTGAAGTCGGCGCACAGTTTACCTGGTACCGCTACGTCTATGGCACGACCGATGCCAATTGGGGCGGCTCGCGAGACTTGCGCACAGCCCATTGCGCGGATTATTACGCCTATTTTCCTCCCTTCGCCATGCGAAGTCAGGCGGTGTCTCTGGCCAACGCATCGGATTGCCCGACCGTTTGGCTGATTAAATCGTTCGGTCCGAACACGGGACAGGGGGGGCTGACAGGCGGCGGCAATGGCGATGATTTTACATTGCGCTATGATCCCAGCAATGGTTTGGTCAGTATCGGCGATATCGCTGTTTTCGGCCCCGGCGGCATGGTGGATTAATCGAATCCATCATAAAACACAACCATCAGAGCGGTGATCAACCGCCCATTTCTTTTGCATAAACAATTTCTTTCCCACTGAAACTAGAAGTAACTCGCCGTATAACCTTACCATTTTCTCAAAAATCGATAAAAATTGCCAATTGGTTAAGTGGATTAATATGAAATATTGTGGCGCGGGCTTCCAGCCTGCGCGTGCAGACCGGAGGTCCGCACCACAATTTTTCAACCTTCGTTGTGATCAATTGGTCATGTGGATTTCTATGAAAATGTAATGCCGGCATTCTGCCGTCTTTACCGGAAATGCCGCCAAGGCGGCGGTGTTAGAGTAATATAAAATAAAAAAAGGATTCCCAAAGAATGAAATTGCACACAAAAATTTTTATCGCTCTTCTCAGCGCCATCCTCCTGGGCGCGCTCTTCCAAATTGTAGGTCTCCATGAATGGGGACTTGCCTATCTCGCTCCCTTGCTCGGTCTGTTCGCCCAATTCTTCCTCCGTCTGCTCTCCATGATCGTTATCCCCATCGTCATTTGTTCATTAATATGTGGGATTGTCGGCGAAAGTCGGTTGGGCAGTTTAGGCCGGCTGGGCCTGCGCACGGTTTTGTTTTATCTTCTCAGCACGTTCCTTGCCGTCATGACCGGATTTTTTCTCGTGAATCTCATCCAACCCGGCGTGGGAGCGAATATCGAGTTCACCGAATCTCCCCATCAAACCATCGGCGCGCCGGATTCCATGCGCGACCTGATTCTTCGCATCGTTCCCAAAAATATTTTCGACGCTCTCGCCTCGTTCGATATGATCGCGATTATCTTCTTTACCGTATTCTTCGCCGCTTTTTGTTTCACCGTTGCACAGGAATCGCGTGAGCGGATCGTGGGATTTTTCAATGCGATTTTAGAAGTCGTCATGGCCATGACCTTGTTTATCATCAGCCTCGCGCCGTATGGCGTTTTTTGCCTGGTGATGAATTTAATCCTGGAAACCGGGTTCAGCGCCTTTCTGCCGCTGGCAAAATACTTCGTAACCGTTTTCGCGGCGCTCACGATTCATTTCACACTTGTTTTGCCGTTCCTTTTAAAAATCACGACATCGCTTTCTCCGCAAAAATTGGCTTCGGCGATGGCGCCCGCATTGTTGACGGCCTTTTCCACCGCATCCAGCAACGCAACTCTCCCCCTTACGATGGCTTGCGCCGAACGTCGCGCCGGAATCGGCAAACGAGTAAACAGTTTTGTCCTCCCGCTTGGCGCCACCGTCAATATGGACGGAACCGCGCTGTATGAATGCGTCGCCGTAATCTTTGTTGCGCAAGTTCTCGGTTACGAACTAACTCTTGCCAAACAACTCACCATCATATTCACTTCCTTGCTGGTTTCCATCGGCGCGGCGGGTATCCCTCACGCCGGTTTGGTCATGATGGTTATCATTTTCAAGGCCGTCGGCCTGCCGCTGGAGGCGACAGGCATGATTTGGGCCGTGGATCGGGTCTTGGACATGGCGCGAACCATGACCAACGTATGGAGCGACTGTATTTGCATGACCATCGCCGCAAAGTTTGAAAACGAGATCGATCTCGAAATTTTTAATGGCAAAAACGTTGACGTTTCAATAAAATAATTCATCCATTCCATCTCGGAATATTTCGCATAAACGATCATGATCGGTTGATCACAACGAAGCAGGAAACGAAAACAACGCCTGTTCCTGCATGGGTAAAGCAAGCGTCCTCGCTTGCATGAACAGCGCAGGCGGGGACGCCTGCTCTACCCACGGATATTTGTTCACGCATGGGTAAAGCGAGCGTCCTCGCTTGCAATTCCACATGACCAATCATGGAACGCCGCCGTTTCGGCGGCGTCTCGAATTACCGGCAGGATGCCGGCGTTACTTCAATCATATGGGTTGGTTCCCTATCATACCGATGCTATCTTTTCATCCACTTTTACAATTCCCGACAGCGTTCCGCTTCCGCTTCCGGGATAAAACAGGATAATAAATGCAAATCATCCGATTAAAGGTTCGACAAACCATGAGAAATCAGAAACGAAACAATTTGTTTTCAGCCATTTTCTTGCTAATCCTCATTCTGGTCGGTTGCGCGCAAAACACGCCCGACGCGGTGTTCAATCGCGGTCTGCGCGCGTGGGAAGCCGGAGATTTCATAGGAGCCTCTCTTTACTTTGATAAATTCATCCACGATTTTCCCGACGACGAACGCTGTCTGCAAGCCTACGATCGCCTGGCGCAGTGCTACGTGAATATGAAAGAATTCGGCAGCGCTCTCGTCGTTTTTCAAGACGTCAAGAAACATACCGACAATCCGATGATCGCGCTGAATTGTGATTTTCGCATCGGCGAAATGTATGCGCAGGAAGGCAATATGATTCAGGCGGTTTCGCAATTCGAAAGCATCGGCAACGCCACCGACAATCCTCGCATCCGCGCGGGCGTGGCCAGCTGGTTGGCCAAAATCTATGCGCAACAAACACAGGCCGCCTCCGCGATTGCCCAATACCAAACCATGTACGACATCGCCGACAAACAAATTGACGATCCGACGGAATCATTCAGCCTCAAACAAGTCGCTTTGACCGGCGAAGCGAATATTCATCTGGCCAGCCAGGAATTTGAAAATGCCCGCGACGCCTATCTGCACATGTTGGATATGGTCAACAACGCCACGGGGATCGTCGGATTGGAACAGGATAAACAAGACGCCGTGATCAATTGGGCGCACACATGGGCGCTGGCGGGAGATTATATCTCTTCCGCCACCATTTACGATCAACTCCACGGCAATCCGAATATCATGGACGCGGTAAAGCCGTGGTTGGTGGTCTGGAAAATCCAAAGCCTGCGGCGCCTCTTTATTGAAGACGACGATGATGAATTCACGCCGGAAGAAATCCATGCGTTGGTTCACGAAAATTCACGCTTGATCACGGATTTCCCCAAATCGGAACAGGCGATCAATGCCCGAGTCGAAATCGCTCAACTCATCAAAGACACAACCCCCGAAGAATCGGAAAAACACCTGCAGGAAGCCGTGCAGCTCTACCAAAAATTTATCGACGAACCTCTTTCCCCGCGAAGGCCGATGTTCGCATATCTCCAAATCGCGGAAGCATACGTCCGATTGGATCAATTGGAAAAAGCCAAACAAACACTCCAGAAACTGCAACAGGCTTTCTCCAATGATCCCGATGCCATGCAACGATCGGCCTATCTGCTATCATTGATTCGTCAGAAAGAAATGGAAAAACTCAAACAGCAGGAACAGGCGGCGGCGGAGTCGACGCCGGCGCCCTCCGCCGAAAATCAATGAAGAAAGTATTCTTGTTCAACCCTCCCTTCGGCCTTTACCGGCGTGACAACCGTTGCCAAAACCGCGTCGAAGACCAAACCGTCAACGTGATTTTTCCGCCGATGGAACTCCTCTATTGCGCCGCGATTCTCGAAAAGGAAGGGCGCCGCGTTTGGGTAAGGGATTATCCCGCTTCGCATTCCCGCTTGAATGATCTCCTTGCGGATATGAAACAAATCCAACCCGATTTCGCCATCTTCACAACCACGGTCGCCACTCTCGAAAGCGACTTATCCGTTGCAAGGTATATTAAGGAAAATCAACCCCATACGATCGTTGCGGCAAAAGGAGAACCTCTTCACCGTCTTGATGACGATGTCATTCGCAACACTCCAAACCTCGATATCATCCTGCGTGGTGAAGTCGAAAGTTATATCAGCGATTTTGTTAGTGGAAAATGCTGGTCGGAATTGCCGGGCGTCACCTTCAGGCAGGATGAAAACGTCGTGCGCACCGCCGTCAGCGACGAATTTTTGGATCTCGACTCCCTACCCTTCCCGGCCCGGCATTTAATTCACAACGAGCTGTATCGCAGCCCGGAAACCCGTAATCCGCTCACGACCATCATCACTTCTCTTGGCTGTCCGCATAAATGTATCTATTGTTCTGTGCCTGCCTTGACCGGTGTGAACGTGCGATTCCGGAATCCCGAATCGGTCGTGGATGAGCTGGAAGAATGCGTACATCGGTTTCAGATTCGCGAATTTCTCTTCCATGCGGATACGTTCACGCTCAAAAAAACGTGGGTCATCGACCTATGCCAACGAATTCTCCAAAGAAATCTCGACATTCGCTGGGGATGCAACAGCCGCGTGGACACCATCGACGAGGAACGTCTGCAATGGATGAAAAAAGCGGGATGCTGGGTCGTCGGATTCGGCGTGGAAAGCGGCAACAACGATCATTTGGAACGAATGAAAAAACGCGCAACCGCTGAACAGGCTCGCGACGCGATTCAACTCTGCCGAAAAAATGGCGTGCGCTCTCACACCTTCTTTGTTTTCGGATTTCCGTGGGATACGAGCCAATCCATTCGTGAACTGATCCAATTCGCCCACGAATTGGATCCGGATTTCTTCGATTTCAACATCGCATTTCCCATTCCCGGCACGGAATTGGACGATCTCGTTACGAAACAAAATCTCGCCTCTCGCGACCGCTTGAAAAACGGCGGATACGCAACCGGCGCGGTATCCACCGAATCCCTTGCCGCGGAAGAACTGGAACGTTGGCGCCGCAAAGCGTTGTGGAGCATGTATCTGCGGCCTCATTATATTTTCAGAACCTTACGCAACGCCGGTTCGCCGCATATCGCCATGAATTATGTCCGCGCCGCGATGAATCGCGTGAGAAATCTCCTTTTTTCCGCGCGGAAACGAGAATTCAATTCATGGGATCACACGATATCGAATTAATAGATCGCAAGGATAAAATAGTAACAATGCGGGCAGGATGCCCGCGCTCCAGTGCTTTTTAAAGCCGGCAGGATGCCGGCGTTACATAGTATGAACTGTCAATAAGGAGAATTGATATAACAATGTCTGCATTTTCCGTACAACTGAAAGTCGCTTTGGATGCAAATCAATCCGGGTTGAAAGACGAAATCCCGCCAATGATGTGTGACGGATTCGAATTCATTCCCGACAAAACATCATTGCCGATCGATGAACTTCGTCTTTCTTCCATTCATGACCTGCTTCCGTTTTTATCCAATCAGGATCCGATCACGGCGAAACGAATTTTATTGGATCTGCGCGGTTTTACGGAAGTGTATCCCCGTTTTCTCATATATTTTTCGCCCCTCCTTTATCGCTGGAGGGGAAATGAACTCTGCGTCATTCTTCCCGAACAACAGCACTTCCATCTGGCCTTACCCGCCATTGCGGATTTGTTGCGTTCCCTCGAAATGCGCTCGAAAGGCATTCGTCTGATCTCCTGCCCCACCTGCGCGCGTTGCCGCACCGATTTTCCGGAAATGGTGCGTTCGATTGAAGAACAGTTGGCGCGCATGAACAAACCGCTGGACGTAGCGGTGATGGGATGCGAAGTGAACGGCCCCGGCGAGGCGCGCGCCGCCGATATCGGCATCGCTTTCGGAGATCAAAAAGGAATGTTGTTCAAAAACGGAGAAAAAATACGCGTCGTTTCCATCGAGGAAGCCGCCGATGTCCTCATTCGGGAGTTGGAAACCATGTAAACACACCACGTTTCATTCGTTTTCGTTATGAAACGTTCCCCCCACATCCTGACCGGCGGAAAATTCCACCATATTCCCATCCGGGTCGCGAACCATGCATAAATAGCCCGCCACGGGACCAAGATAATTCGGCTCCAGAGCCAGCGTTCCATCTTCGCGGGCGATCGCCGCCATTTCGTCGACTTTATCTCTGGTTCGCAGATCCAAACCGATATGATCAAAACTGGGCTGGCGGGATTGTTCGTAAGGCATCTCCAACAAAACGATCACAAACGTCTGTTTGACTTGCGGATTTCCCAGCCACGCCACGCGGGTTGTATGCTCTTTGCGCGCGGCGACCACATCCAGATTGACATATTTCTTGTAAAATGCGGCGGATGCTTCGATGTTTTTCACGCGCAAGGCGATGTGGGTCATATACGGCGTATATTCCATGTAATGCCTCCTGCAGGCCATGACGTTTGATCCATATCAATGAACGCCGTCTTCGGGTGGTCTCCGACGACATTCCACTAATAAACTATACTCAACTTTCATTCGGGAAAAAGCACTAAACGATATGAAGTGAAGATAAATCCGTCCCCAAACTCCCCCATCGCCCCCAATCCTTATTCGACAGCACAATACATCACAGTCTTCATTCGCCGTGCCGCATAGCCATTCGGCCAAAACGACGCGGCAACCTCATGAACGTATTCGGTTTGAAATCCCTCCAAATGCGCGGTAGTAATAAAAGAAGTCTCCGCCAATCCCGGTATTGAGAATTTCCGCTGAAATTGATCGGCCAAAAGCCTTAATTTAAAAAGCTGTTCCGAAACAGGCAATTTCTTCACCTCCTCTCTGTCGAATCTGATTATTTTTCCCATTCAAACCACTTTTTCACGCAGTAAATATTTACATGAAATACATTGACGCTCATGGTGAACGGGGAAATCCATTTCGTTACGATTCATCAAAAATCTGTTTTTTTTATGAATCGAACCTTCTTTTCACTTCTCATTTTGCCAAAAACTTTATGAAATTGGTATTCAAAATGACCAAGTTCCTGCTTTCAAGACAAGGCGCAATATCGCGCAATTATCCCAACTGATTCATTTTCCTAAGCTTAATCAAATCCACACCATCATGCACATATCGGCACGGTCTTGGCTTATCAATAAAAAAAGCCAATCAGGTAATTTTTATTGAAATAAAGACATCCTGTTCAATCGATTGATTTAAACCGATTCATGCTGTCCGATTTTATTACGTGAAAAAAATATGAAATCCAATTTATTTGCGTATGGTTTTTTCCTTCATCACAAACAATGGTAAAACTTGAAACTATGTATTATCACAGAGCAAAGAGCATACCAAATGAAGACACTAGTTTGCTCAATCGGATTTGTTCTTCTTCTTAACACGGCGATCCATGCGGAAGTGGAGCGTCTGCGCCATCACCGAATCGAACATTTTCTCGATTCGTGGGGATCAGGACAGACATCGTTTCCCACAATTACTTCCGATTTCGATCAATCCGATTCTTCTTCAAATTCATTTCCCTCTTTTGACTCATCCGATTATTTGATTTCTTATCCTCACGTGATCTATATCAATAGACAAAACCATCCCCCTTCGATCCTCAAACAAGATCGACTGGTTACAAATTCCACTCCATTGGCATGGGGAATGTTGCCCAAAGGGGAAAAATATACCAATTTCATCTCGGCGCATGGCAAAATCTGGGGATTGGTGCGCAATGAAGGACGATGGTCGCTCTGCCGCGCATCATTATCCGATCCACTTCCCGTTTGGCGTCACGAACCGGTCGAATTTTTATCCGGCCTCATTTCTTTATCCATCACATCAAACAGCGACCCGTTTTTAATCGGTTCGAGCTCATCACAAGACCATTTCCAAAAAATCACGGGAAACTTCACGGGAGGGGGAGAAACGATTCGTTGGAATCGTCCGGAAATTCTTTCTTCGTTCCTCGCCCAGCAGGAAAAGGAAACTATCAATCGGCAATTCGGCAATCCGGATCTCATCGGAGAATTCAATGTAAAAACAAAAGCGGAATTTTTGGCGTTCGCGTCAAATTTGGCAAACGGAGAAAAGATTACGTATCGCTATCGCATCAGCCCGGGGCCGGATGAAACCTACGGATCGTGGAGCGAGATCATGAATACGGAAGCCATTCAACTCGCGAAAAAAGGACAATATTTTCAATATCAAATTTTCTTTCATGAAAAAAAGAATGCAGCGATTTCCCATCTACCCAACGTCGTGCTGACTTACCGATCGATAGAAGAAAAAGAATTCAACGGCAACCCAAAACATGGAAATGACACAGGCGCGGATTCCTTCAATTCTTTGTCCCCTTCATCCGAAGTTCAACCGCAAACGGTTCAAATGAAAACAGATGCGATGGAACAACCGGATTCGGCAAATCAACCACCGTTGATTTCTCAAAATATGACTGGACCGACTCCCGACGAATTTCCGGATGATGCAAATGAAACGTCGCCGGAAAATGTGCAGGAAAAACCGGATCCCAATACGAATCTAACCAACCAAAGCAATTCTCCCATAAACGAGGACACCAATTCATCCGCTGACAAGAACGAAAACAAGAAAAACAACAAACCGGAAAATTCCAATCCGGTGAAAAATCAAGCCAATCAGAATCATTCTCCAAAGAACCAGTCTCAAAAAGCAGCCTCTCCAACCGAAGAATCCGCAACGGACGCTGCCAATCCTGACAATACCAATGATCCACAGAAAGAAGAGCAGCAGGAGCGGCAAGATCCAAATCAATCTTCACCGGAGGAGGAATCCCGGGATGAATCGTCAACCACGGATAAGGAATCACAAGAAAATAACCATCCCGAAAATAGCGAATCCGACAAGGGAAGCGATAATCCACCGGCAGAGCCCTCATCGCAGACAGACAATCCTTTGCCAAATAAATCGGAACAGACGCCCAATGACAAGAATGCGGCAAAACAACATCCTGAAACAATGAATGGAAATCAAAATAATTCCAACGGACAAAACCAGGAGGAAATGCATTCCCCATCCAATGCATCCGATGCATCCGATTCATCTTCAGATCATTTGCCAAATATAAATCCGGAAAATCCATCACCGGATCGACAATCCTCTACCGTTCCAAATGCATCGAATCAAAACGGAGCGAACAGAAATCCATTACCCGCCTCCAACCAAGCCTCAAACAGTCAACCGAATAAAGGGGAAAACGAACAAGGAAATGAATCCGCAGATCAAAATACACAAAGCGCTGCGAATTCAACCCCTTCAAACGCCGATGAACCATCAGGGAAGCAAGAAAACCCATCCGTAGAGTCGTCATCGAATCCATCCGATCATGAAAATGAGAATCCGCAGGATCAAATATTTCCGAGCAGCGTTTCCACACCATTGAATTTGGACGAGGGCGAATGGTTGCCGATCGCCGGGAGCAAAATGCTCGCCAATCTGGCGCAGGCCAATTCCATTTCTTCCGTTTCCCCGTCTTCCGCCGCCGGAGGGTACGACATCGATCGGGGAAATATTGTTTCGTTGAACCAATCGCATGATCGATCCTATTATTGGCTATTCAGTTTATTAGGATTTTTGTTGCTTTTAGCAAAAATACGCAAAAAAGAATCCGAAGAAACTGTGGAAGAAAAAATCCTATCTATTCATCAACAACACGAGTCAGACGCTCTCAAGAAAAGCGTCGAAACGCCATTCAAAAACGAATCCATAAATGGAGAATCGCCGTGGGAAAGCATCTTGCGGTTTAAATCCAACATCGTTGCGGCGTCGGTGGGCGAGGGCAAGATATTTACACTTAATTCCAATAATGAAGTTCTGTTCGGGATTCCGGTTTTCGCCGGCAATGCACTCTGCAAGAACAGCATCGACGGATTGTGGGATGGAACCTGGAAAAAAATCGGAAAATTGAAATACAATTTCCATAACTTCCGCCTGGCCGTAACATCGGGATATCTTTATATATTGGGTGGAAAACGATGGGGAGGAATAAAAGTCTTCGGGCGTCCCATTCACGAAAAAAATTGTGTGGAAAAATGGGAAGAATTCGATTCCCCCAAAACCATGGACCTGGAACGGGCAGGCATGTTGAAGGGGCGTATTTGGGCATTAGGAAAGGCCAAAAAAAGACAAATTGCCCAACAAACAGCGGTATCCACCAGCGGCATTTATTCATGGAAGCCCGTCTTGCCCAAGGAATTTCGCAATAAAGGCGAATTAATCACATTATCCACAGGAAACGACATGCTGTATGGAATCAAACCAACGGAAGATGCGGATCATTTGTTGATTTATTCGGAACCGCAAAGTGGAAAAAAACAGGAATTGCGTCCGGTGGCCAAACTGCCCTATCAGCCGGCGGATTATTATCTCTATACGGAAGGACGAAGTTGTTTCATGATGGAAATCCCCTATGAAAAAAGCGAATGTCACTTCCATGTCTATTCCCGGGATCAAAATGGTCGGTTCCTCAGCGGGCAAAGCAAAACCATCCCGTTACCTTTTCGCATGAAATTCCATTCCGGCGATGTGGAAAACGGTCGATTGGTTTTAGTGGGACACGAAATGTCAGAAACGAACGAGACATCCAATCTGGTATTTCTGTCCGCCAGATTGATCGATCTGATGAATGCAAAAATCGCGGCATAAGTCAGGAAATAGGATCGCCGGAGATAAAGAATCAAAAAACGAGGGGGCGACCGGTGAAAATCCTTTCCTCCGGCGCTTGCATCCATCCACGAAAAACGGCAACGATTACTTCTTCTTCAACCGTTCCAATTTCTCTTTCGTGGATTCGCGTTCCTCGTCTACCAATTTTTCATATTCTTCTTCAAACGCCTCTTTCATCGGCGGAAACCAATTCGGTCCGGTCTCCAACAACGCCGAACAGAGAATATGATAATCAAACGATGAAGTATCGATCGGATCCGCATCTTTCACCGTCGTCAACATCGAGGGAATTTTTCCCTTGGCCACCGTGAAAAAGAGCAGGAAATGAGGAATCGCAGGCGTCGGATCAATTTCCTCAACGCAGGTAAATCCCATGGTTTCATCGACTTCGCCATAATCGCGCCACAAAACTCCCCCATTGTCGCTGATCACCGCCGCGCCGATCCATAGGGACAGATCACCGGTGGCAAAGCGAACATTTTTACGCGCGGCGACCACGCCGGTCAACGCAAAATAATTGCCCTTTTCCTTCAACGCGATGGGACCGAAGGAGACATCATCGAATAAAAGCGGTTCCGGATGGATCATCACGCGAGTGGCGTCAACAATTTGACCATCCGGAGCAATGAATCGCATTTTCGTTCCCGCTTCGAACTCGACGAACGGAAATGTGATCAAACGTGGATTAAAAATAGCCCCAGGCGTTTCCGCTTGAAAAACCGCCAGATCGATTCCCGCCTGTTTGGCCTTCAGTTCAAATTCGTTCCGCAATGTTTTGGCTTGCTCGAATGTGCGAAACGGCCCCTTATATTCCGAACCGATGCGAACATAAAAATAACGGCCGACCTTAAAATAGACCACCCCGCTCGCTTTGGCGTCCTTCACTTCCTGCTCCGACCGGCACTGAAGAATCTCATCCTCCGATTCCTGTGCGATCACAACTTGAGGAATACTCATGGCAATGAGGGCAAGGCAACAAATGAATAAATTTTTCTTCACAATGATTCACCACATGGATCTATCGTTATCTCCGTTGAAATCCTACACCCAAAAACAACAAATGAAAATCCGTTATTTTTCTACGTTCGATTTATTTTTTCGTGATCAGCATGATCCTGTCATTTTCTAATGTTAGCATTTTTATTCCCGTTTGTCTGAAAACAGGTGGGAAATGACATACCAACCAGACAGAAGTTCATTCGAATCAAACCTCCCGCAATTCTTTTACTGGCATAAATATAAAGAAATAATTGTAAATAAATTACTAAAAATCCATACAACCATTGAATTCAGCTTGATTCTGTATTATTGTGAAGATGAATCATGCGGAGGAACGATCATAAATTCTCCTTATTGACTCATTAAATATAACATATCTTTACAATATGAAACATCGAATCACACAATTAGGATTTTTCGAAAATACTGAAAATCGGTTTGAATATTTCTAAATTTATGATAGCATTATAGAAATGAGCCGCTGAAATGGCCGTGTTACTATACATAGTCAAAAAACGGCAGCCCATTAAATGCCCTTGTTCTTTCTTTTGTCCCTACCCCGTTCCTTCATTACGGGGTATTTTTTTGTCCTGCTGCGAAGTATCGGATTCTGTCCGCTCCGATAGATAATTTAAAGTCGGCGTCATGCCCAACAGAAACCAAAAAGTCAGTGAAATTTTATCGGAAGGCCCAAGGTTATTCAAAAACGCATGGAACAGGTAGGTAATCATTGCGCCTTGCATGCCGATCAGAAACACGCGCTGAAATCGATTCTCCATTTTTTTGTGAATCAGAAAAGTCTGGCGGAAAAAATGATAAATCATGAAAGTAAACGCTAAGAATCCGATAATGCCGATTTCCGCCAGTAATTCCAGATAGAGATTATGGGCGCCCATGCGAATGTGGGAGGAATAGGCATTCGGCAAAGCGACATAATATTGATAAATATCCGGATAAGCGCCCCAACCGACGCCAAAAATCATGAAATCCAACCACATATGCCAGGCGGCAAGCCACCGATCCAGCCGATCGTAATTGGCAACATATTGCAAATCCGTCAGCGTGTCGAAACGTTGTACAAACAACGCGCCAAAATCCGTGGTGATCATCATGACGATCCCGCTCAAAAGGAAAATGAGGAGAATCAGGATCAGATCCACCGCCGATTTTTTCTTTCTGAATATGATCAGATAAAGAAACAACAAGAGAGCAATACTAATCCATGCGGCACGCACGAATGTCAGAAGCACGGCAATCCCGAAAACGGCGGTGATCATGGCAAGGTAAAAATGATGGGGGCTGTCTTCATACTCCAACAGATACGCGAGTAAAAATGCGAACGTAATCGTAAGAAAAGCCGCATAAATACAATGCTCGATAAAAAACGGATTGGCAATATCGTCATAAATTCGTATTCCCCCCGCCACTTGCGTTCCAAATCCGTAAAGCACCAGCAGGCAATGCACGATGAGACATCCGAAAACGACCTGCTTGAACCGCCGTTCGGAAGTCACATAGCCCGGGATGATATAATACCCGGCCACAATATACCCGGTATCTCGAATGAACGCCTTGACCGTACTGGGAAATGCTTTCGTGTAGAACAAGCTAAATAGCATCACGCCATAAAACAACAAAACCGCCAGATTTAATCGGGAAGGCCGATAAACAATCTTCTGTGAAGTGATGATATGAAAAAAAGTGAAGCCAACCAAAGCAACGATCAGGAGTTCGGTCGGCAACGTCAGGCGCGTAGTCGATGTGATTTGGATTTCCACCGAAAACGCCAGCAGAAGAAACAACGCCAAGGGAAAATATTCAGACCAAAAAAATGTGATCGTGAATCCGATAACGGCTAGTAAAAAAAACAATAACATGACAGGAGATTTTATAAAGAAGACCGCTCCTCCCAACAAAAGAGTGGCGCATAGACCGATTAATACTTCGTTCCGATTTTGGCGTTTCCGGTCAGGTCGAATTGTAGTGGTTTCCATCATGGTTGTATGGACAAGTACCCGCTTGTATTAATGGTTGGTTCCGCCATCAACGTTCACCAATCGCTTCCGGGCGTTCCGGTGATTCTTGACAGTCAAAAAACCTGTGCCTTAATTTCACCTAAACACGTATGACCAATTGGTCACAGCGAAGGATGAAAATGTAACGCCGCCGTCCCGGCGGCATTCCGAATTGCCGGCAGGATGCCGACGTCACATTTCCGATGCTGTTGTCTTTTCAATAAAAGAACAGCCGGAGATATTCGGTTAAACGAATGCCCTATATCGAAGATCACGCCGACAGTCACCTTGTCGGACTTTATTTGCGAGAAGTCGGAAAATACCCGCTGCTGTCAGCAGAACGGGAATCCGAACTTGCGCGTAAAACCCAAACCGGAGACCAGGACGCGCGCAGCAAACTCATCCTTTCGAATTTGCGATTAGTGGTTAATATAGCCAAACGGTACCAAAATCAAGGACTGGGTTTGATGGATCTGATCGAGGAGGGCAATCTGGGATTGATCAAAGCGGTGGAGCGATTCGACGTTTCCCGCGAATGCCGATTCAGCACCTATGCGACCTGGTGGATCCGGCAGTTTATCAACCGCGCCATCACCAACCAAGGCAATCTGGTGCGATTGCCTTCCCACAAACGGGAACTCCTGCTTCGCGCCAGGCAGCGATTTCGCGAATTGTCTCAAAATCTTGGCCGGGATCTTCAACCCTGGGAATTGCTCGAAGAACTCGAACAGAACGAAACCTCGGACGATGTGCAGGAAGTGGTGGATTTGATTTTTTCACCCGCCATCGTCGAATCTCTCGCAGGAGAAGATCACGAAACAGATCACGACTCTCGATACGAAGATACGCTCAGTCCACGACCGGATTTTGAAATTTCCCTGCTCTCTCGCGACAGCCGAGTCAATGAATTTGTCCAACGATTGGGGGAACGGCATAAATTCATCGTGCAAAGACGATTTGGATTGGACGGAGAAGAACCCGAATCGCTTAAGGAAATCGCGGATAAATTGGATTTGACCCGCGAGCGGATCCGTCAACTTTTGCACGATGCGTTGAACGCCATTCGCGAAATGATTCAACAAAGTGGTGAACACATTGATTTTGAATAAAACCATTTCTTTCACAAAAGGAGAACAGTCACAATGGATTTAAAACAAATACTGCGGCAAGTCCCCGATTTTCCCAAACCCGGCATCAATTTCATCGATATCACGACGTTATTGGCCAATCCGTCGGCATTTCAGTGGGCCATCGACGCGCTTGCCGCGCCCTTCGATCATAAACTAATCACAAAAGTTGTCGCCATCGAGTCCCGAGGCTTCATTTTCGGTGCGCCGTTGGCGCTGCGATGGCACGCCGGATTCGTGCCCTTGCGCAAACCCAATAAACTTCCGGCTAAAACCTATTCTCATACCTATCAATTGGAATATGGACAGGATACCATTGAAATCCATCAGGATGCCATCGCGCCGGGTGATCGCGTCGTCATCATAGACGATCTACTCGCCACCGGCGGCACCCTGCAAGCCTCTCTCGAACTGCTGAAAAACTTTCAATGCACGATAGAGGGAATCACCTGCGTGGTGGAACTCACGTTTCTGAACGGACGGGAAAAACTGAAAACGGTACCCGTTCATACGCTTGTGACCTACGATTCCGAGTAAGTTTTCACTTTTCGTCCGATCAGATCAACCGATCTCCTCGGCGACAGATTCGAATCCATTAAATTCCGTACCTTACATCATTCCTTGCCAGGATTCATTTCCATTCCCCCAAACGACCGTTCAAGAAGTTCAAACAAACCTTCCCCCGCGGCAAACGCCATGAACGGAGTCAAATGAACCACAAGCCGCCAGTCAAAAACCGTATCGGAATGATTAAGCATTCCCATAAAAAATGCCATTGGGCCGATCAGTAAAAGCGTAATCCACACAAAAACGCGCTTATGCGAGTGTTTCAACCACAATCCATACCCGATCAGGGAAGCGCCAATCAGCACCGGGGAGAGGGGAACGTAAAACAAACGCAATGCATAGCGTCCAAACAGCGTATCGAGAAATCCTTCCGTCGTAAACGCGATCGACTGATACCACGGATACACCTGCAGCATGATTTCCGCAGGTGTAATTGTACGTCCGGTTAAACTTCCTTTCCCAAATACGGCTTCATAATAGAAACGGATATGGACATTGCCGCTGTAAAACGGATCGCCGAACAGCTTCCAACAGTATAGATAATAAGGGCTGACGAGAATGGCCGCGATCATTGCAGCCACGATACATTCTCGCAACGAACGGTATTCTTTCCACCATGCCCACAGAAGAATAAAAAATACGAACGGTAGAAACGATGTCCGTACGAGAAGAATCATTCCCATCGCTATGCCCCATAGAATTCCAAATGAAAAAGCCTGATTCTTTACTGTTTTTTTAACAAACGCCACCCATATAACCGCAAAAACAGCAATGATAACCAATTCTTCACGAAGACCCTGCAAAGAACGGTACACCATACCTTTGTTTAGCGCCATGAGCAGAGCCGCCAGGAATCCCACGCGCGCGGAGAAAAAAGCCCGACCGAAGCCGAATGTCATGACAACCGCAATGCAGGACAGCATCACGGTAAAAAAGCGCATCGGCAAATACCCATGCGTCGCCACATCCGGCGGAATGGGAAAAATAAGTGTAATCAGTTTCACAAAAAAGCACAGGAGCGGTTCCCGATGGTGCGTGTCATAGAACCAGCTCATGCTTTGCGAGAGATTGAGAAAACTCGAGGCGTCCAGCTGAAGAGGTACGAATGCGACATTTGGAAGTTTCTCAATCCGTAAAAGAAATGACGCACAAAACAGCGCTAAAACAATTTTCCAGCATTGTTTTGCAGCTTCTTCTTCCTGATGCCAGGGATAACTAATCAAAAATAGAATCAAAAAAACGAGGAGAACACTCGGCCACCACAAGGCAATGCTGGCGGCGCCGACGCAATAGCAGGTAAGATAAAGCGGTTTGCGGCGCAGAAAGTAAGAGGTTCCCGCGCCAATGCGATAGATGAAATACAGCGTCACAATTCCTAACGCTTTGAATAACAACAACGATTTGTTCGGATTCTTCGGATAATCGTCGTAACAAAAAAAACTGGCATCAGTAAACAATACGGCATGGATCGCATATTCTCTCGTCAGGGTCGGAACAAACAGAAACAACCAGCCCAAAAACAGAATAATTAAGTAAAGTCGAACGATTGTACGGTTCAGTTGGGGTGAAACTGTTACAAATCCGGAAATCATTTTATTACCACGCTCGTGAAATAATGAGAAACACTGCCACAGGAGTATTTAAAACGGGGAACGCTTAAAATCAATCCTTCTCTGAAACGATCCATCTTCTCGCAGGGTTGAATCGGAATCAAAATGGAACTATATATTCTCACGAGACGTTTTGCGGGCCGACGTTTTGGGAGACGTTCGTTTGCGTTTACGGCTTTCGAGATAGTGTTCATATTCCGCTACGGTTTCTATTTCAAGATAGTCCGCTTCCCACCCTTCATACTCGGTGAAATAATCACAGTTTTCGGTGGTATATTCATTGCACATGATGGGCCGATCTTCATAAATGCCGCAACGGCATTCGTCTGTCAATTCGGAACAGCGAGTCGGCACTTTGATGAGCCAACGCCCCTGCGAGATCAGCAGAGTAATGCCTTCGTGAAGCAGATACCAGCGGACGTCGTCTTTTCTTCGTTTCGATGTCGGTTTATCGATTTCGATGGTGATATAATGACAACAGAGCGCCATGCAGCGGTCACATAGCGTATCATTCATAGTGGAATTATTCATTGTATTTGCCTTGCTTGATCAGATTGATTCGGCGGATTGTTCATCCATCGACGCTTGCAACGGTGAAAAAAGAACGATATGGTTTCGACCATCATCTTCCGTGTTTTTCTCGTCAGGTGATTCTCATTAAACCTGAAAACGAGTATCATAACAATTGGAAGGTAATCCTTTTTTGCGAACACAGAAACAAGGATGGGCGGAGCGTGATCAAAACGATAGGAATTCTTTTGGGATTTTGTTTGCTCTTCGCGATCGGATGCACATCGTCGCGAGGAGGCCTGGAAAGAGATCAAACCGTGGGAAATGTCATTCGCGCGCCGGTCGATCTGGTTTCCGCAATCGGCCGTGAGATCGCCGGAAAAAAATTTGCGCCGGGACGTGAGTTCCGGCAAAACTGGCAGTCGAACGAAACGGATCCGGTATTCTGGGAAGAAGACGAAGTGTTCTTCTCTTCACCCTGAGCAGCCTTGTAAAGGAAGCAGCGATGGCAAAAAAACTCAAAAAAATCTATCTGTGCGGTCCGATCATGGGCGAAGTGCACGGAGAAGCCGCCGAATGGCGAGAGGAAGCCAAAAAATTACTGACCGACAGATACATTCTGCTGGATCCCATGCGGCGGGATTTCAAAGACAACGAAGTGGACAGCGCCAACGAAATCGTCGAGTTTGATCTGCAAGATATCCGCGACGCGGACATCATCCTGGTGAATTACTGCAAACCCAGCATCGGCACAGCGATGGAAGTATTTTATGCGGCTCACGATCTGGGCAAGTTTGTGGTCGCCTTTTCGCATTTCCCCTTCGCCGAATGCAATCCGTGGATGGTGCGTTTCACCACGAAAATCCTGCCATCGCTGGAAACGGCGATAGAATATATCAAACGCCACTTCCCACCGGAAGAGGATTCGGAAAAGTAAAACCTTCCCTCCCACAAAACCGGAGGGCGATCTTTTTCCCGCGATTATTTTCAACTTCGTCCATTTCAAATCCGGAAGGAATTACAACTGCCGTTTACGCCGTTGATTCATGTAATCGACGAGGAGATATTGGCCGAGTGTGCGAGGCGAAGTAAAGTAGGCCTTGCCTTTTGTGATTTGCGTTTGTTTTTGGACAAATTGAATCAAAAGAGAATCTCGCGCCAGCATGAAGGTGTTGATGCAAATTCCCTTGCCGCGACATTTCTCCGCTTCCCGCAGGGTTTCGTGAATGATCCACGGATCCCACCACGAACGGCGAATGATTTTCCCTTTATACCGAATGGCGGAAGGTTTCCCGTCTGTGATCATGATGATTTGTTTGTTTTCGCAGTGGTAACGCGCGAGAATCCGTTGCGCCAACGCCAATCCGGCTTTGGTGTTGGTGTAAAAAGGCCCCACCTGGCAGGATAGGAGTTTTTCGTAGCTGATTTCCCTGGCGTCATCGTAGAAGAGTAACAAATCCAGCGAATCCTGTGGATAGCGCGTGCGAATCAAATGCGACAGGGCCAACGCGACTTTTTTGGCCGGAGTAAAACGATCCTCGCCGTAAAGAATCATACTGTGGCTGATATCCAGCATGAGCGCCGTAGCGCATTGGCTTTGATGTTCGCTTTCGATGATCTCCAGATCGTCCGTTTCCAGCGTGAGAGGAAATTTCACGCCGCTGCGAATGAAGGCGTTTTGGAATGTTCGGGATATTTCCAAATCGAGATGATCGCCGTATTCCCAGGGGCGGGTATCGTGCTGGAACACGTCGCCTGCTCCTTTGCGACTGGTTTCATGATGGCCGGAACGGCTTTTCAGGATGGAAGAGAGCAACTCTTCCAGCGTTTTTTCACTCAACATGCGCAATCCTTTATCGGAAAGTTGAGTGACCTTGCCTTGCTTATCGAGATATCCTGCCTGTGCCAGAAGATGGAAAAGTTGCTCCGCCGTTCGATCTGCCGTTACTCCGTCACCCAACGCGCCGGTCTCTTTCAACAAATCCAACGCCGCGCGAACATCGCCGTCGGTGAGGAAAAGAAAATCCTTCAGCGCGTCTAAAATCGATTCGGCGTGAACCAGCAAATCATCGTCGTCGTCGCCGGTAAATTGAGTGTATCGATAGGTACGCATTATTCATTCTCAACCATAAGCCACATGCCCGCGCATTTCCGCTTTGCTTAATTTTTTGTGCACATATAATCCTTCGAGCATAAATTCGATGCCGGACGCAAGCACTTCCGGCTTTTCGAGCGGTTCGTTTTTCAAATACGCTCGCACTCTTCCAAGCAAACCACGTATTGTTTCAGCATGAGCGATTATTTCCTGCGCCGAGTGTCTCCTCGGCTCGGCCATAATGAACCGTCTCGGGTGTCAACCACCCAATTCCGGAATGATGATGCTCGCGGTTGTACCATGAGAAGAAATCCTG
>QZKN01000115.1 GCA_003598175.1 Candidatus Omnitrophota bacterium | reverse complement strand
TCTTTATGAGTGATATAGGCCATGATCAAAAACTCCTATAAGAATCTTTAGTTAGGGAGTATGTAACGATCAATACATTTTGTCAAGACTATATTATATTAGGTGTAATATGATCTAATGGCAAATAAAAGTTAGGGAGGAGGCCACGCCGTTAATAAGTGGTTGAAGATAATCGAGTTAAAAAGATTGATTGGGGATAACTCGTAAACTCACGTTAGGGGCCGGCTTCAAACCTGCCCCTACGATGGGGAATTGATTATAATGGATGTGACCATTTTATATATAATGACGTGGGTAGAGCAAGCGTCCCCGCTTGCGTCGTTCGTGCAAGCGAGGACGCTTGCTCTACCCATCACTGAGGAATCCTGTTCATGAAAACAATTCACCTCACCGTTCCCGCATCGTCCGGCAATCTCGGCCCCGGTTTCGACACGCTGGGCATCGCGGTCACTTTACACAACGAGTTCCAAATCGAACCGAGTGCAGACACGCAGCTCGAGATTCGCGGCGGGATCGATCCCGCCTTGCATGATCCCTGCGCGGCGATGATGCGTTATGCGGGCGATTATTTTTTCGCGCAAACGAAGCTCCCGCAAATCCATTTCAAATTGACTGCCGAAAATCGCATTCCCATCGCCCGCGGTCTCGCCAGCAGCGGTACCATGCGTCTGGCGGTACTAGTCGGATTGAACGAATTATGCGCTGCCCATTTGTCGAACAACGATATTGTAAAAATGGCGGCCGAATTGGAAGGTTGCACTGACAATGTCTCCTCTTCCTTTTACGGCGGACTCGCCGCGTCCGGCATTGTCGACGGAAAACTGGTCTGTTATCACTTCGATCTCCCCGACGAACTGGATTTTATCGCCGTCTGGCCGAAGGAAGCGGTAGAAACCGACAAGGCCCGCACGGTGTTTCCGCCGACGCTCCCACGAGATGACGCCATTTTCAACACCAACCGCGCCACACTTTTAACGTTGGCGTTTCTCAACAGGGATTACGACAGAATGGCTGCACTTTTCGATGATCGCCTTCACCAACCGTATCGCCAGGCGGCAATCCCCGCGCTGAAACCGCTTTACGATATAATTCAAGCCGCCAAGGTCGCCGGCGCCATCGGCGGTTATCTCAGCGGTTCCGGTTCCACCGTCATGGCTGTTGCCCTAACCAATGGAGAAGCCATCGCTCACGCAATGCAGAATGCATTTCGAACTCACAACATGAAATCGGAATACCGCCTACTCAAAGCAGACAATCAAGGACTCAAATGGAAAGAAGAAAATAAATTTAAAACTACATAATAAAAATAATTTGCCAACCTTCAGCATTCAGCCTTCAGTCTTCAACCTACTTCCCCTGATAATAAAATTTCTCCCCCAAATACGCTTCCCGCACGATCGGATCGTTGACCAGCCGCGTGGCGCTGCCTTGCGTAAGGATGATTCCTTCGTGCATGATGTAGGAACGGTCGGTCACTTCCAACGTTTCACGAACGCTGTGATCGGTAATGAGAACGCCGATATGCCGTTTTTTTAAGTTCCAAATCATCTCCTGCAGTTCCGCCACCGATTTCGGATCCACGCCGGAAAACGGTTCATCCAACAGAATGATACGCGGTTTGGCGGCCAATGCGCGACAGATTTCCAATCGCCGTTTTTCGCCGCCCGACAAGGTTTCCGCTTTCCGTCCCCATAAATGAGCCAATTCCGCTTCCTTTAAATATTGTTTGCACAATTCCTCGATTTCCGACGCGTGATACGGCATGTTTTCGAGAACCACTTTGATGTTTTGCTCAACCGTCAAACGTCGAAAAATGGATGGCTCCTGCGAAAGATACCCGATGCCCTTGCGCGCGCGCTGGGATAAGGGTTGCCGGGTGATATGGTTTCCGTCGAGCAGAATCTCCCCTTCGTCCGGTTTGACGATTCCCATAATCATGCCGAACGTCGTCGTTTTCCCCGCTCCGTTCGGTCCGAGTAATCCGACGATTTCCCCTTGCGAAATTTTAATGGATACGTTTTGAACGACGGTCTTGCCGCCATATCGTTTAACAAGTTTCTTCGCTTCGAGAGTGGGCATGATTTATCCTGATTTATTGCTGTTTTGGCGCGCTGGAGCGTTTATGGGCGACGAGACCGATGTAGGGAGCAAAATGGGGAGTCAGCGCCACCAGAATCTTGTTTTTCAGGCTCATCGCATGAGAGACCTGGTCGATCGCGCAACCGATCGAACGCAGATAACGCGACAGATCCATTGGATTGGCCACATACACGCTGTCTGCATCCCCGCCGATTTGCCGTTCCGACAAATCCGGTTCGCGATAGATAAAATGAGGACGCAGCGAAAATTTTTTACGCAACGAATGCATCAAATTCTTGAATAACCATGCACACGCCTGCGGCGCGGTTTCCGCAAAAACCGGTCTTCCTTCCTTCCCCAGCAGCAGGCGAATCAGATCGAATGCCGGCAGATAGGGGGACAGAAGATTCGGCGAATGCAAAATGACGAAACCACGGATTTTCAGAACCCGAACGATCTCACGCAACAACGCCGGCACGTCCGTCACGTGCTCCACAAATTCGAAGCCGGTCACTGCATCGAACGTTTCGTCGGCAAACGGTAATTGTAGAGCGTTACCGGCCAGAAGATTCGTATCGGGATTCTCCTGCTTTTCCACCGTCAGAAAAAGCGGCGAAAGGTCCAGGCCGATCGCATCATATCCGCGCGCGTTCAGCAGCCGCGTGGATAAACCCGTCCCGCATCCCAAATCCAATACACGCGTCGGCTTTTGTACATACCGATCAATCAAAAGTAAAAACGGCTCCAGAAATCGTTCGTCATGCGTGATCAGATCGTCGCGATATTGTACGCTGGATTGATAATATCGTTTCATTCGTTCGGATAGGTTTGAATCTGGTTTACCATTCATGGATTATGCTTTTATGATTTTTTCCCGATGACGATCGACCTTCGACGTCGCGTTCCGTGTGTCCACCACCACGTTGGCATGATCCACTACCCACTGATAATCGATGCCCGTATGGTCGGTGAGAATCAACACCACGTCATGCGCGCGCAAGGTCTCCTCCGTCAGTTCGATGGATTTCAATCCCAAATCGAAATGGCGGGTTTGGGGAGAAACGGGAATATAGGGATCATGATAATTGACATTCATTCCCCATTCCCGCAGCAACTCCACGATTTTTAACGCGGGTGATTCCCGGCAATCGTCGACATCTCGCTTATAAGCAATCCCCAACACGAGAATCCTGGCATGCCGAATCGATTTCCCCGAATCGGAAAGGCAGTGAACCACCTTCATCACTACAAATCGAGGCATCCCGGTGTTGATTTCCCCCGCCAGTTCGATAAAGCGCGTCGAAAAATCATACTCCCTCGCTTTCCAGGTAAGATAAAACGGATCGATGGGAATACAATGCCCGCCCAGGCCGGGACCGGGATAAAACGATTGAAATCCGAACGGTTTCGATGCAGCGGCTTCGATCACTTCCCACACATCGATACCCATACGGTCGCATAACATTTTCAGTTCATTGACCAATGCGATATTCACCGATCGATAGATGTTTTCCAGCAATTTGGTCAGTTCGGCTGCGCGCGTACAGGAAACGGTTACCACACAATCAAATAATTGGCGATACAGCGCCGTCCCGACTTCCAAACAATCCGGTGTGCATCCGCCGAACACTTTGGGGATGGTTCGCGTCGTATAATCCTTGCGTCCCGGATCTTCGCGCTCGGGCGAATAGGCCAGAAACACATTGACGCCAACCTTCAATCCCGTTTGTTCCAGCCGCGGACGGATACGTTCCTCCGTTGTTCCCGGATAGGTCGTGCTTTCAAGAATCACCAGCTGGCCGGGACGCAGATATTGGGCGATGGCATCAGCGGTGGCGTCCACGGCGCTGAGATCGGGCTCACGAAATTCGTTGAGAGGAGTCGGAACACAAATGATCAACACATCGGCTTCCTGCAAACGAGAATAATCCGTCGTAGCCTCAAACTGACCGCTTGACCGCATATCCCGAATCAATGTGGACGATATATGATGGATGTATGATTCCCCACGATTCAAGCAGTCGACTTTATGCGCATCGATGTCGAAGCCGATCGTCGTGAATCCGGCTTTGGTTGTTTCCCGCACAATCGGCAATCCGACATACCCCAACCCGATGATTCCCAAAACGGCTTTCTTGCTCGCTATGCGGCGCAGCAGTTGATCTTTCATTACCGGAAAATCCGCTCCTTTCACAGCCCTGTCCGGAAAACCCGGATCCGGCGAATTGAAATAAAAAATTACGCCTCGATCACAATCCGATTTCGATCCCGAACATAGTATAGCGAATCCGATCGGAAAGGTGGAATACCGAATTGCGTGACCCGCAACTTTTCATCCGTATTTTCTTATTCATTCCCCATCCGCGAGCGTGGATCACCGCGACAAGCGGGCGGATAGTGGATATAATAATCGCACTTCGTTTTTCAGCACGAGCCGAGTAAAAAAATGGGTAAAAAACAATCGCCATCGGAGCCACAAAAGGTCGTTGCTTCCAATCGCAAAGCGCGGCATTTATATCATATACTGGAAACTGTCCAGGCCGGCATCGCGTTGACCGGCACGGAAGTCAAATCCCTGCGGGAGGGGCGGGCAAACCTGCAAGACAGCTTCGCTGGCATCGAGGGAGGAGAAATCTTTCTTTGCGATTGCCACATCAGCCCCTATTCGCACGGGAACTACGCCAACCATGAACCACGGCGAAAGCGTAAACTCCTGCTGCATAAACGCGAAATCCTGCGTTTGTTCGGCAAAGTACAGGCCAAAGGATTCACGCTGATCCCCCTGAAAATCTACTTCATCCGCGGCCGAGCGAAAGTGGATATCGCACTGGTCCGAGGCAAGAAATTATACGACAAGCGCGACGACATCAAACAGCGCGACCTCGACCGCGAGATGCGCCGGGAGCAGACAGGAAAGTGGTAAATGCGCCTCATCAATCCACCGAAAAATCAAGGATGATCAACCTTCCCTATTGGGTTTCTTTTCCGGCGTCCTTCTACATTCGACTGGTCGGACTCACGAGCGGATTCGAATGGATCGGCGTGGATTTTCGCCCTCTCCTGCGCATCGAACATTCGCCGCATATATTCGCGTGCTGGCACAGCCGCCTCATGCTTCCCATCTATTATTATCGCAAATGCAAAGTCACCGGTTTGGCCAGCCAAAGCAAGGACGGTGAATTCATCACGCAAGTGATGAATCGGTTTCAAATCCCGACGGTACGCGGATCGTCCTCACGGCAAGGAATGGAAGGTTTGTTGCGACTCACTCGCTGCCTGCGGCGCGGATCCAGCGTGGTGATCACGCCGGACGGCCCTCGCGGTCCGCGCGAAGAGGTACAGCCCGGCATCATTCAGTTGGCCAAATTGACCGGCTTCCCCATCATTCCGATCACCTTTTCCTGTTCCCGGCGAAAACATTTCAATAGCTGGGATCGCTTTCTCGTGCCGCTGCCATTCGGCAAAGCGCGGATGATAACCGGTGAAAAAATTATCGTAACCAGAGACGCGCCCCAAACGGTTTTGGAGGAAAAACGGTTGCAATTGCAGGAAGAACTGACACGGATCACTCGCCTGGCCGATCATTTCTAAACCGGTTGGCAGGGGGAATATATTTTACCCTTTCAGGAATTTCTACAATACCACCAGGATGAAAAACAACGTCCCCTGGCGCCCGACCATTTGAATGAACGTGGATGCTGTAATTGCCTCCACTGCGATTCTTGCCGGAGACGCCGCTGGTAGATCAGAAAATCCCTGATTTTTCAGGGATTTTCATTCTCCAATGCGACGTCTTGCCTGCAATTACTGTTATAAATTTATAATGATCAGTCGCCCTGGGGTTCCCTGTCGTTCTCGGTGGGATAAAATCATGGAAATTCTTGTTTTGTGATTTATCTAAACGAAATATTTTTTCAATGTGTGGATAAAAAGTCAGGAGGAATCGTAGATGCGAGCCAAAAAAATAGTCCGGATTTCATTATTCATCTCTCTTTCATGGATTTGCTTTGGGGGATTTCAGCCAATTCCCGTATATGCGCAATCGTTCGACTTAAGTGATATTTTGAACGGGAATGTCTCCGGCACATACGAGAAGATCGAAGTGACGAATGTCGCCAATACCGCATCGCTGGTGCTTGAAAACATCACCATCAATGTTGATATCACGACCTCTCCACCCACCGTGACCTCCATTACGCTTGAAAGCGGAACCTTTACGTATGCCGGATTGGAGGCAAGCATCACGGAAGCGACGTATGACGCATCCGCGAAAGAATTCACCGCCACCGCATCTCTCGCGTTTCCGGAAAGCGTGACGGTATCCGTGCAATTTTCCATCAGTCAATCCGGCGTGAAAGTGTTGGGGGGACGGATTAACCTACCCGATTTTGAAGTGGGCAATGTCGGCGTGAAAAACGGCTATGTCGAATATTTCCCGGAAGACGATAAATTGGGCGGAGGAGCGGACATCACGGTTCCCGGATTGGGCGCAGATCCCGAGAATCCGGCATCCATCGCAGGCAGCATCGAAGTCCATAACGGCAAATTAACCATGTTTTCCGTGTCCGCGGACGGTTTGAAAATCCCCTTGGGCGACACGGATGCATTTTTGAACAGCATCGGCGTGGAAGGCGATCATCTGGACAATGTCGATCAAATGACCCTGACCGGAACCATGGGCATCGTCGGAGGACCGGAAGTGGGGGACGTGTATACCTTTGAGGTGGATACAACCGGCACGATCACGCCCGCTCACGGATGGATCGATATCACGGGAACGTCCAAACTGTACGGCATTACCACCGGCGAAGCAACCTTTTCGTATCGTCCACCGTACAACATCTCCATCGGAGCGGAAGCGAATTTTGAGGATATCTTCATAGCCAGTTTCTCCGCCGGCATTGATTCCAGCGGAGTATCCGGAAGCGCCGAAGGCAAATTGCAGATTCCCGGCGATGTTCCCATCGTGGGTGGGTATACCATGGCCGATGCGAAAGCCTCCCTTCACAATACCGATTTCAGCGGCAGCGTTTCCATCACCCTCACGCCGGAAGTGCCGGAAATCTGCACGCCCCAAGTGTGCACCAGTGTTCCGTATTGGTATCCCTGCCCTTCCTGGTCTCATCCTTTGCGCACCTGTAGCGGATCGCACGATGTTTGTACACCGGAAATCTGCACTCCCTCGATTCCCGCCGTAAAGGCCTCCGTCGGATTCACGTATTCTAACGGAAAATTTAGTTTTTCAACCAAACAGGAACGAGGCAACTCATGGGAAATCCCCTATAACCAGTCTCTGGATTCCAAGGATGGCAACGCTCGTATCCGGTTTATGACCAACTGGTCACGCATCGATAAAGTCAACTCATCGGCGAGTCTGCGTACCTTCGCCGTGACTCCGGCGGGCGAGCCCGTAACGGTGCTCTCCATCGCCGGCGCCATACCGGCCGCCATATTCCGCATTACCTATTCCAATTCTGACGTGTCCGCGGTGAATGCCACCCTAACGTTGCCCGGCGGCGAAGTTTTGGTTCTGGCCGAGGGCGCGCTTCCAACGGCATTCACGAGTGCGACCGGTTTCAGCCGATTCAATCCGGACGCCCGTGAAGCGTATTTCTTCCTGGATCAACCCGGTCTGGGCAACTACACCGTCACGTTGGAAAATGTGGAAACTCTCGGCGAATATTCCGTGGAATTGCTGGCGCAAAACCATGAACCGCGCATTGAGATTATCGATCTCCGCCCCACCGACGCCGCCGGCGTCTATCGCCTGGATTGGATCGATGAAGATCCGGACGATAATGCGATCGTCCGTGTTTCCCTGGATACGGATCGTAAAAACGAAAACGGATATCTCCTGGCTGTCATCGAGGAAGACGAGGAAACCAACTCGATTCTACTCGATACCAACACCGCCAATGTCCATCCGGGATATTACTACGTATTCATAACCGTGGATGATGGGAAAAACGCGCGCGCGGTATCTTATTCTTCCCGGCGCATTTGGGTGGATAATGGCCGCCATCCCCAATCCGTCACCCAAATCGCGGTGGGTTCGGGTGACGGGGAATTCACCGTACAGTGGGACTATGAAAACATTGCGGATGTCAAATATTTCACGATTCTCTATACGGAAGATGATACCTTGTCGGTTCATGACAATCATGTGACCGTAGCGCGGGATGCGCGTTCGTATACGGTCAAGGGTTTGAAAAACGGCGTTCCGTTATTGACGACGGTGCTGGCGGTGGATGAACGGGGATATTGTTCCGCCCCGGTGTCCATTCTTCGCGTGGTGCCCAGTCCCGGATTCGGATATACCCCCCCTGTAATCGTTTCCAAGCCGGATATCGACGCTACGGTGGGCAGTTTATATTTCTATCTGCCCAAACTGTTCGATGCGGATACGTTTCCCGCTTCTCATCCGAATGCAAACGCCGATATCCCGGTTTCCCCAATTCGTCCATTATTCACGTGGGAATTGCTGGATGGCCCGGAAGGAATGACCATCGTTCCCGCAATCGGCTTGATCACCTGGACGCCGTCCGCCAATCAGGTGGGAGATCACCATGTCGTGATTCAAGTAACCGAGTTGGTTTACCCGGAAACGGACAATGCCAACGAAGAGTTCCCCATCGAGGAAAATGTCGCCGTGCAGGAATTCACGATCGTCGCGCTGCCGTTGAACAATACCAATGGCGTCGAATTCAATCCCTATGAGTTCTTCTCGACCCCGCAACTCTTTGCCTATGAAAAAACCCTCTATCAATACGATGTCGCCGTCCTCGCTCCTGCGGACGCCCAAATCGATTACTTTATTGCGGAGGGACCGGAAGGCATGATGATCAATGAAATCGGAACCGTGATGTGGGAGGTACCCGCCGGCGCAGCCGGAGAATTCGTCAATATCACCGCGGTGATAAACGGGGAATTTTTCCTGGAACAGTGCTATTTCCTGCACGTGGCCACCGCGAAGAACACCATCGGTTTCCCATCAGCCATTCAAAACTTCCCCTGGCAATCCTTGCAATAAGTTGTGTGAATGGGGCGGATTTTTTCGCCCCCTCGATACTATCGCCAAACGATTCTTTTCAACTTCGCTTGCCCAAACCACCCGATTCGATCTGAAACGCGCCTCTTCTTCCTGTGTATAAAGAGGTTGTACACAGGACGAATGTTTTGGATTCGATTCATTCCGTTTCAAATTAATATTCTTGTAGTTTTTATACATTCTCGATTTTTTATGGAACGCCTGACGTTTTTTTTCCGGGCATTTGTGGTTGTGTGACTACTTTTTATTCGAAAACCATGGACCACACATCCTGATACGGCTTCTCGAAATGCAATGAAATGGGTATACAATAGGAATGGAATCATACACGAAATCAATCGGGGATGTGAGCATGGCTGCACAGCCTTAAAATTATCTCTTTAAGGACGTGAATCAACGAATTCGGCGTCAATATCGTGGGTAAAACAAGCGTCCCGTCGGCGAAACGAACGCCGGCGAAACGACGGCTCTACCTACGGTTGTTATGGTGAGAATCAAATAGGAATTTGTCAAAAAACGTGTTGTATAAATAGTAATGATCAGTATAACCGAAGCACAATTGCGATTAGGCGGCAACGTCATTTTTTTCGGCCTGTCCTGGCGAATCGATATTGGCAGGCGCATCGGCCTCGTCGGCCCCAACGGCGCGGGGAAAACCTCCATATTGCGCGTTCTCCGCGGGGAAATAACGCTCGAAAACGGACGCATCGAAACCTCGAAAAATTTAAAAATAGGGTATCTGCCGCAGGACGGCGCGGAATTGCCGGACCAATCGGTCCGGGATATTTTGTGGAGCGCGTTCGAACCATTGAACCGCATGGAAGAGGAAATGCACGGCCTGCTGCATCGCATCCAAAACACCGGCGCGGATACGGAGGAGCATGAAAAAGCGCTGCATCGCTTCGGTTTTCTTCAGGACGCGTTTCAACACCACGGCGGGTACCACCGCGAATCGGAAGCGAAAAAAGTGTTGTTGGGATTGGGATTTCAACACAGCGATTGGGAGCGTCCGGTGGTGGAATTCAGCGGAGGCTGGCGCACGCGATTGCTGCTGGCGCGCCTCCTGTTGGAAAAACCGGACATTCTGCTGCTTGACGAACCCACCAACCATCTCGATCCGGACGTGCTCGCCTGGTTCGAGCAATATCTGCATGCCTCCGCCGCCGGATTGGTCATCGTCAGCCATGACCGTTATTTTCTTGATCGCGTCGTGACGGAAATCGGCGAGATCGAAACCGGCCGGTTCCGTACATTTAAAGGCAATTATTCCAAATACCGCGAACAAAAGGAAATTCTACGCGAACAATTGCTGGCGCAAAAGCGAAATCAGGACCGTGAAATCGCGCATCTGCAATCCTTCATCGATCGCAATCGCGTTCGCAAGGATCGCGCCGCGCAAGCGCAGGCGCGCATGAAACGGCTTGAAAAAATCGAGCGCATCGAACTGGAAAGCGATCAAAACACGATCGCCATTCCACTTCCCGATATTCCCCGCAGTGGATTGGATGTTCTCTGTCTCGAAAATCTCGGCCACGTTTACGGCGACCTGCGCGCGCTTCACCCCATCGACGCCACCATCCATCGCGGCGAGCGGGTCGCGGTCTGGGGCGCCAACGGCGCGGGAAAAAGCACCTTGTTATCCCTGCTGGCGCGAGAAATGGAGCCGACGGAAGGAACCGTGAAATGGGGATACAACACGCATGTCGCCTATTTTTCTCAACACCACGCGGAATTACAGGTTTCCCAACGGGCGGTTTTGGACGAACTCTCTTCCGTCGCGCCCGCGGACATGCAAACGCGCCTGCGCGACGTGTTGGCCGCATTCCTGTTTCGCGGCGACGATGTGTTCAAACCGGTTTCCGTTCTCAGCGGCGGCGAGAAAAGCCGGCTGGCATTGGCCAAATTGCTGGTTCGCCCCGTCAACGTGCTGATCATGGACGAACCGCTCAACCATCTGGACATCTCCACGACGGAAATTTTGGAGGAAACGCTTCGCCGCTTTTGCGGAACCATCGTTTTTGTCTCGCACGACCGTTTTTTCGCCGATCGCCTCGCCACACAGTTATGGGAAATGAAATGCGGGCGTTTACGGGTATACAAAGGGAACTATTCGGATTATGAGTACGCCAAACAATTTGAACGCGAACGACTGGAAACCAACGATCCGGATGCTGATTTTACAGACAACGGCCTGTCCAATCTTTCCCGCCAACAACGGAAGGAACAAAAACGATTGGAAGCGGAAGAACGGAATCGTCTGAACGCCGGCAAACGGGAAAAAGAAAAAAAATGCGCCGTAATCGAGCAGGAAATCAACGAAATCGATCAGGAAATCGAGCAAATCGAAGCCCGTATGGCGTCCGGTGATTTTGTGCGAAATCCCACGGAAATGTCAAAAACCGGCAAGCGGTATAAAGCCCTGCTGAAAAACCGGGAGAAGTTGTATGCGCAGTGGGAAAAAATTCTTGATTCTCTGGAAGTTGCATAATTCTTGATTACCTGCTAATGTTTGGAGTGAAATCCATAATCCCTGGTTGCCGGAAAGGGGAGGACAGTTTTCTCGGACGCCATTTTCGAGCATAATGGTTTTTGATATACGTTCATTTCTATTTAGAATAGATCAGAAAAGAGAAGAGGGATTGCGCGAAGCGAATCCACCATTTCGGGCTTATGGTTTAAGTATCAATCTTATATAAAGATCGACATGGACAAACGATTGACAGACTATTTCAACATTCTGGGCGTGGAATACGGCGCATCCGAAAGCGAGATTTCCAAAGCGTTTCGTGCGTTGGCGCAACAATTCCATCCGGATTCGAACGATCAACCGAATGCGGAAGAAAAGTTCAAGGAAATCAACGAAGCGTATTCCGTTTTAAACACGCCGGAAAAGAAATATCGCTATCTGGGACGCCTTTTTCTCGAAAAACTGGAGGAGCGAGACTATCCAACCTCGCTCAAATGTCTCACGGTTCTCTCCAATGAATTTCCGAAAGATAAATGGGTGATCTCGCAAAAAAACCATCATGCGGAATTGTCCTCCCGTTTCGAGCGGCTGCATACACAATGGCGGGAGGCATTCGATACCGCGCAGGATGCCACGCAACGAATGTCGACGCGCCTGCGCGAGATCAAACACGCGAATGCGATCATCAATTCCTATAACGCCCGCGAACTGTGGCCTACCGTGGATCACAGCCGTTGTTTGAAACTCACGGCGGACGCCCTCTTTTTATTGCGCAAAAAAACAAAAAAACGCAACCTGGTCCTGTTTTCGGCCGCAGCGATTCTCTTAATCGGCGCCTTGTGGGGACTGATGAACAAATCGGGTTCCTCATCGCAAAATCCAGACGATCGTCACGGTGAAATCGCGATCGTTCTCACCGCCACACAGACGCCGTATGTGGAGACTTCGCCGACGCCGATTCCGGAAACAGCGACGCCCCTGCCTTCCCCCACTTATTCACCGCCGACCATGACGCCGATGCTTTCCGTGTTCCCCGAAACGCCATCTCCATCGATAACGCCGGTTTCCCCTACGGATACACCCGCTATCGATACGCCAACGACGCTGCCGACAACGACGCCGACGCCTGAAATGATCGAATCACGGACGCGAGGAACTCTTTATCTTACTCGACCGGATACGGAACAGCAGGTGTGGAGCGCCTTCGTTCGCCGAGGTCCCGGCCTCGATCAGGAACGGTTCACGGTGGTTCAGCGCGGCGATGTGTTCTATATTCTTGGCGAAGAAAACGGATGGTATCATATCGAATTGCAGGACGGCCGCATCGGTTATGTGTCCGCGCTGCTGGTCCGAGTTCTAACGCCGTAACGAAAAATTTACTTCCGACATGACAACAATCTGGTCCGAAATTATCACACAGCTTCCCGGCCTCTATTTACAAGATCAACACCCGCCCGGTTCCGGCATCGCCGTCAGCGTGGAAAAGCACGAAAACGGCGGTTGGATCCTTCATTATGCGAAAGAAAAGACAGATAGCCTTCAACACGGCGCGGAAGGTCCTTTCGACGCCGCTTATCTGTATGAGAAACTGAAATTTCTTTACCGCGACATCGGTTACACGCCGCAACTGCGCGATGAGGAGTTAAAAGCGCTTCATCTTCCCGATTCGCAGGAAGTGTATACGGAACGCGTCTTCGCACACCTTCCCGGCCGCCTGATCGGTTCGCAAAGAATTGCGGAAAGCGGCATGGATTGGGTGGTTAATTATTCGGTCGGAAAAAATGCCGATCACACGTACACGCTTTATTCCTGCAGCGCGCGCGGCGACGATGATTTTCTCGCCGAACCGGAAATCGAAGAGCTGGGGACATTTGCGCTGCACGATTTGCTCGAGGAATTGCGGATCTACGGCTTCCGCCCGGATGATTACGCCGGTCTGTGTGAAATCGAGGCGTCTTCATGGCAGGAAATTTTACGCGCATTGCCCGGCCGGCGCGTGGAGAATCAACGGCCGGAGGAAGATCGTTGCGCCGTTTCGCTCGTGGCGCACAATCGCGAATGTTGGACTCTCTTTTATGCGGTTCCCATCGCGGACAACCGATACCGCCTGAACGAACTCGCTACATTGTCCGCAAAAGACGTTTATAAAAAAGTATACGACCTCACCGGCTGTCTTCTGAGCGTCAATGATCGCAAAAAAGTCCAACTCCCCGAACTGATCGACATCTATGGCGAGACGTTATCCAAAAAAATGAAGGGCGATTACATCGGCGGCGTTCCCTCTGTCAATATGAGCAAGCGCTACAACGAAACCTACGTCACCGTCCAAAACAATAAGGATGATTCCCGCCTGTTTTATTTCACGTCCGCGGAAGAATTGATCACTCTCGGGCGAACCGGCAGAAAAATCAACGTTCACAAATTGGGACCGTATAAAGATGTCGATCTCGGAAAATTCATCGTCGACATCGAACCGCATGTCGATTTGCTGGAATTGATCCTCAAACTGGATGAATCGAAGATCGAGGGAATCCGGGAATTGTCAAAACGATTGAAGAAAATTACCAACCTCGATTGATCCGTTGCCAATTGACCATCATCAACAGCTCTGTCAACAGGCATTTTGGGCTGACAAGCCATTTTGAAGAAAAGGGAATCCACGCCATGCAGACCGACCATAATTTCTCTTCCATTTCGAAATCATGTTCTCAGCCGTCGTTGGTTTTACTCACCGGGGCAACCGGATATATTGGAGGCCGCCTGCTGACCTGTTTGGAAGCGAAAGGATGCCGAATTCGCTGCCTTGCGAGAAAACCGGAACATTTGCATCACCGTCAAAATCGACAAGTCGAAATCGTCCAGGGGAATGTGCTCGAAACCGATTCATTGCGAACCGCCATGAGCAATATCCAAGCCGCCTATTATTTAATTCATTCGATGGCCTCCGAAGGAAAATTTGAAGAGGAAGACCGAAAAGCGGCGCACTATTTCGGCAAAGCAGCGAAAGAAGCCGGCGTGAAACGGATTATTTATTTAGGCGGATTGGGAAATCCGGAGGAAAATCTCTCTCCGCATTTGAAAAGCCGGCAGGAAGTGGGAAAAATTTTGCGTGAATCGGGCGTACAGGTCATTGAGTTTCGCGCGTCAGTCGTCATCGGTTCCGGCAGCCTGTCGTTTGAAATAATCCGCGCGCTGGTGGAACGCCTGCCGGTCATGATTACACCACGATGGGTTTCGGTTCCGACGCAACCGATTTGCATCACCGATCTTTTGCACTATTTGATGGAGGCTTTAACCCAATCCGTCGAGGGGAATCCGATTTTCGAAATCGGTGGAAATGATGTGGTTTCCTATGGCGATCTAATGAAAGAATATGCGAAACAGCGGGGATTGACGCGGCTAATGCTTCCTGTGCCGGTTCTTACTCCTTCCCTTTCCAGCCTGTGGCTGGGATTGGTAACTCCCGTGTATGCGCGCATCGGACGGAAACTAATCGATAGCATCCGCAATCCGACCATTGTGCAGGATGCAGCCGCGCAGCGATTTTTCGGGATTCGTCCGATGAATGTTTCCGAAGCCATCGCAACGGCTTTGCGGAATGAAGATCATGAGATCGCGGAAACCCGCTGGTCGGATGCGCTTTCTTCAGCCGGAATCATCCGGGAATGGGGGGGAACTCGTTTCGGAACCCGACTGGTGGACTCGCGTATGGATCATGTCGAGGTTCCCCCAACCGTTGCGTTCCGTCCGATTCGCCGAATTGGGGGGCAAACCGGTTGGTATTATGGAAACTGGTTGTGGAAAATCAGGGGATGGCTGGATTTGTTGGCAGGCGGCGTCGGGCTTCGCCGAGGGAGACGCGATCCGGAAAACGTGTATGTGGGAGATCCCCTTGATTTCTGGCGGGTGGAACAATTCGAGCCGGATCGTTTATTGCGGCTTGCCGCCGAGATGAAATTGCCGGGACGCGCCTGGCTGCAATTCGAAGTGCAGGCAACAGAAAAAGGATCACAGATCAGGCAAACGGCGATTTTCGATCCTCACGGCTTGCAGGGACTGCTGTATTGGTATCTACTATATCCGATTCACTTGTGCGTTTTTGGAGGTATGTTGAAGGGGATAATCCGGACGGCGCGACAAGAATGGAAAGCAAATGAATAAACTCACGGGCAAATGGCTGTCGCTGATTTTCTTCCTTGGGATTTGTATTGTCATGCAAGCCGTGGCTTCCATGCTGACATTCGTTTCGGTCAATGAATGGTACCAAACCCTCGAGAAGCCCTCCTGGACGCCGCCGGGGTGGGTATTTGGACCGGTATGGACGTTTCTCTATAGTAGCATGGGAACGGCGGCATGGTTGATTTGGGAACAACGCAAATGCGTAAATATTCAACCGGCGCTCATCCTGTTCGGGATTCAACTATTTTTGAACGGTTTATGGTCGGGAATTTTTTTCGCCTGGCAAAATATCGAAGCGGCGTTATGTGAAATTGTGGTTTTATGGATAGCCATACTTTGGACGATGATTTGCTTTTGGAACGTGCGGAGACTTGCAGGAGTCTTGTTTCTTCCTTATCTCATTTGGGTTAGTTATGCCGCTCTGCTTACTTTTGCCATTTGGAGGTTGAATCCGTGACGGGCTCTCTACTTATACAAGGAGGAATATTCATGGGACTCCTGATGCTGATTCTTTATAACAATTGATGCGGTACAATGTCTTCGATGAATTGCGAATTCACGGCTTCCGCCCGGATGATTACGCTGGTCTGTATGAAATCAAGGCGTATTCGTGCCAGAAAATCATGCGGGTAATGCCCGACCGACGGGTGACCAATCAACGCCGAAAAGAAGACTGCTGCCCCGTTTTGCTTGTTGAGCAAAGCCTCGAATACTGGACACATTTTTGCGCGGTACCAATCGCAGACAATCGATGCCATCAACCCATCAAAGATAATTTCACCGATTTTTCCGGCAAGCGCTTGCCGAATAGTGAATTGGCGGGGACAATATTATATTATTCGAGGATTGTGTATCGAAATTATGCACGAATTGGCCTTTGCCGAAGAGATTTTTCATTGCGTGGAGCGGGAAGCCCGCCGCCACAACGCGGTCAAAATACGCCGGGTGCGATTGCAGGTCGGCCAATATTCCGGCGTGGATCCCGCGAGCCTTTCGTTTTGTCTCGAAGCCATTTCCGCCGGCACGATCATGGACGGAGCGGCAATTGAAATGATGGAGTCGCGGCCCGAATGGATTTGCTCCACCTGCGGCGGATTTCCGGGCGACAGCGAGGCTTTATCAGCCTGCCCGAATTGCGGCGGCGCGTTGGAATACTCCGCGGCGACGGATTTACGAGTTCAGGAGATCGAATTGGATGACGACGACAATCAAACTTGAAGAAAAAGTCAAAACCAAAGGGCAGGAAGTCGCGGAAGAGCTGAAAATCTATTTTCGCGAGAGAGGGATTTACGTCATAAATTTAATCGGCTCGCCCGGTTCGGGCAAAACGAGCTTGCTGGAGTCGCTCGCTCCCGATTTGCGGGGGCGAACGGCGGTGATCGAAGGCGACCTGCAGACCGACAAAGACAAATTGCGCATCGAACGCGCGGGATTGCCCGCCTATCAACTCAACACCCTCGGCGCCTGCCATCTGGACGCAAAGATGATCCGGCAGGCGGTGGACGAATTTTCTCTCGAGGGAGCAAAAATTCTATTTATCGAAAATGTCGGCAACCTTGTCTGCCCCGCCAGCTTTGTCATCGGTGAAGACGTCAAAGTCGCGGTTGTTTCCGTCACGGAAGGGGATGATAAACCCGCCAAATATCCCACCGCGATACGAGTATCCTCCGCAATGGTGATCACGAAGATGGATTTGCTGCCCTACACCGATTGCCACGTCGACCAAATGGAAGCCGATGCGCATGCAATCAATCCACAAATGAAAATTTTCAAAACGTCGATGAAAACCGGAGAAGGGATGAAGGAATTTCTCGCCTGGATCGAGGAATCCGCCGCGGCGAAATGATACGGGCCGTTCGCATTCGTGTATCCGGAGTGGTGCAGGGCGTCGGATTTCGCCCTTTTGTCTACGAACTGGCGACTCGATGCAATCTGAATGGATACGTGTTGAACGACTCGCAGGGAGTGGAAATCGAAGTCGAGGGCGAATCGCAATCCGTCGAAAGTTTTCTGAAGGAAATACAATCTTCCCCTCCCCCGCTGGCTATTATCAAGAATTTGGAAACGTGGCCGGTCGATCCATGCGATGCAAAACGGTTTCAAATTCGCGAAAGCCGCAGCCAGGAAAAACAAACGGCCTTGATTTCACCGGACATGGCGACATGCGACGACTGCCGGCGTGAACTTTTCGATCCCGGGGATCGCCGTTTTCGTTATCCCTTCCTCAATTGCACCAACTGCGGACCGCGCTACACCATCATTCGTGAACTTCCTTACGATCGCTCCCGCACCACCATGCGCGACTTCGCCATGTGCACAGCCTGTCAAGCGGAATACGAAGATCCACGCAATCGCCGCTTTCACGCGGAACCCACCTGCTGCGCGGCCTGCGGGCCGCAGGTATGGCTGTGTGACTGTCACGGCCAGCGGCTGGAATACGATGATGCAATTTCGCAATGTATTCGATTCCTTGCGCAGGGAAAAATCGTGGCGATAAAAGGACTCGGAGGTTTTCATCTCGCGTGCGACGCCTCCAACGACGAAGCTGTGCGGCGCCTGCGCGCGCGAAAATATCGCGAAGCGAAACCGCTGGCGATCATGATGAACGATGTGGAAAAAGTGAAAACAGTCGCGCACCTTACGCAGCTGGAAGAAACGATTCTCTTCAGCCGCGAACGCCCGATTCTTCTTTTACATAAAACCGATATATCGCTGCTTTCGCCGTTTATCGCGCCCAAAAGCGGCCATTTTGGCATCATGCTGCCTTACACGCCTCTTCATCACCTGCTGCTGCAAGGTCCCTATCTCGCGCTCGTCATGACCAGCGCGAACGTAAGCGACGAACCGATTGCGCATGAAAATGAAGATGCGATGCGGCGGCTGGCTGAAATCGCCGATTTTTTTCTAATGCACGACCGCGAAATCCATATCCGCACCGACGATTCGGTCGTGCGCATAACCGCAGGAGGATTGCATTTCTTGCGGCGTTCGCGTGGTTATGCGCCGTTTCCGGTTGAACTGGCGTTTGCGCCGCCGGCGACGGACATTCTGGCGGTCGGCGCGGAAATGAACAACGTGATTTGTCTGACACAAGGTCGCAATGCATTTTTGAGTCACCATCTCGGGGATTTGCAGAATGCGCTTGCATATCATGCGTTTTTACAGGCGATCGAGCATTTGTGCGATGTATTTAAAATTTTTCCTCAACTAATCGCTTGCGATTTGCATCCCGCTTATGTGTCGACGCGTTATGCACGGGAAAGCGGTTTGCGGATGATGCCGATTCAGCATCATCATGCGCACATCGCGTCGGTATTGGCCGAACACGGCAGAACCGACCGCGTAATCGGCGTCGCCTTCGACGGCCTGGGATGGGGTGAAAACAGAGAGGTGTGGGGAGGCGAATTCCTCGTTTGCGATCTGGCGAATTACGAACGCGCTGGCCATTTGCAGTTGATGCCGCAGCCGGGCGGAGATGCGACGACGAAACATCCTTGCCGCATGGCCTATGTATTTTTACGCGCGGCGTTCGGCAACCACGGCGACGAATTTGCACGCAAATATTTGCCTGCGCTCGGTGATGCGGAACGATCCGTTGTTTTGCAGATGATGGAAAAGAACATCAACACGCCTCGGACCTCCAGCGCGGGTAGGCTGTTTGACGCGGCAAGCGCTATACTGAATTTATGCAGCGTAAACACATATGAAGGCCAGGCGCCGATCGAGTTGGAAGGAATCGCCGCAGGAGTGGAGCGGGAAGAAGGATTCTATTCCGCCCGGACCGAAAAAAACAGCAATGGCCGCTTCGTGATACGTACACCGGACCTGATCGAAGCGCTGGTTCGAGATATTCGCGACGGAACATCGCAGGCGATTTGCGCCGCCCGTTTTCACAATTCCGTTGCGCAAGCGATCAAGGCTTGTTGCGTGAACATTCGAGAGACGAATGAGCTGACAACCGTCGTTCTTTCCGGCGGCGTATTCGCCAATGCGATTTTGACGGAGAAAACAAAATTTCTACTGGAAACTGAACGATTCGAAGTTCTGACCAATTCCATAACACCTGCGGGAGACGGCGGTGTGAGTTTAGGACAAGCGGCGATTGCCGCATGGAGGTTGGCGCATTCGCATTGAGTCATGATGAACAATAGCAACGTTGGAACAAGAACCGTGGGTAAAGCAAGCGTCCCACTTGCACGCATAACGCAGGCGAAAGGCCTGCTTTACCCGCGTATATTTTCCTATAAACCGGCATGACCGGTCGGTCACAACAAAGGATAAATAATTGTGGTGCGGACCTCCGGTCTGCACGCGCAGGCTGGAAGCCCGCGCCACAATATTTTCGTACAAAACAAGAGGTGCTAATGTGTCTAGCTATCCCCGCAAAAGTAACTGAAATCGTGGGCGTGGACGCCATGGTCGATATTTTAGGCAACGTACGCCCCACCAAATTATCGCTCGTTGACGACGTGTCCGTCGGTGATTACGTTCTCATCCATGCCGGTTACGCCATTCAAAAACTGGAAGCACAGGATGCGCTGGAGACGCTTGCGTTATTCGAAGAAATGGGAGCGGCGTTAAATGAAGACACGCTCGCCTGACGAATTTCTGCAAACCATCCATACGCTCGCCGTGAAAATCGGACGCCGGGTGCGATTGATGGAAGTCTGCGGCACTCACACCACCGCCATCGCCCGCGCCGGGTTGCGCTCGACGCTTCCTGAAAGCATCGAACTGGTTTCCGGACCCGGTTGCCCCGTCTGCGTGACGGCGCAACGGGAAATCGAACGCATGTTATTGCTGGCGCGGCGTTCGAACGTCATTATTTGCACGTTCGGCGACATGATCCGTGTACCCGGCGTCGATTCGTCGCTCGAGCAGGAACGTTCGCGCGGCGCGGATATTCGCGTGGTGTATTCGCCGGACGACGCCATGCACATCGCCGAAGAAAAGACGGAAAAGGAAATCGTTTTTCTGGCGGTCGGATTCGAAACCACCGCGCCGGGAATCGCAGCGACAGTGTTGGAAGCGGTTGAAAAAAAAATAAAAAACTTTTCCTTGTTTGTCTCCCATAAACTCATCACGCCGGCGATGGAAGCCGTGCTGCACGGTGGAGCGTCCATCGATGGATTCATCACGCCGGGTCATGTATCGGTCGTGCTTGGCTCGAACGAATTCACGCCATTAGCGGAAAAATTCACTATCCCCTGCGTCGCCACCGGCTTCGAGCCGTCGGATGTGCTGGAAGGGATCGCCATGCTGCTGGAGGCGATTGCGGAAAAACGTTGCGGGTCATTTATTCAATACGTCCGCGCGGTTAAACCGGACGGCAATCCGCGCGCCCGTGAAATTCTGTTTCGCGTGTACGAAATAACCGACGCCGAATGGCGTGGTTTAGGAATCATTCCGCAAAGTGGATTACGATTGAAAAAAGAATTTTCTTCCCTCGACGCAATCGAACGCTTTTCCCTGCCGCAAATCCCGCCGGTCGAATTATCCGACTGCCTTTGCGGCGATGTGCTGAAAGGAAATATCCATCCCAACGAATGCCCGCTCTTCGGTCAGGCCTGCACGCCGCGAACGCCGGTCGGCCCCTGCATGGTTTCGAGCGAAGGCGCGTGCGCCGCGAGGTATAAATATGGCGGATAAAATACGACTCGCGCACGGCGGCGGCGGCGTGCTGATGCGGGAATTGATCGAAGAACAAATCGGCCCGGCGCTGGGCGGCCTGCCGCAAGAGTTACCCGACGCCGCGCCCATTCCCCACGCGGACGGATTCGTCATGACGACGGATTCCTTTGTCGTGAAACCCCTGTTTTTCAAGGGCGGCGACATCGGCAGCCTTGCCGTTCACGGTACGATCAATGATCTCGCCGTTTCCGGCGCGCAACCGTTGGCTCTTTCTCTCGCCCTGATTATCGAAGAGGGATTGGACATCGATGAACTCAAAAAAGTGCTTCGATCCACGGGCGACGCTGTCCATGAATGCGGGATTCGCATCATTACCGGCGATACGAAAGTCGTTGCCCGCGGCGAAGCGGATGAACTCTTCATCAACACGGCCGGCGTTGGAAAAATTATAAAAAACGTATCGTCGACGTTCGTGCAAGAGGGCGACTGCGTTCTTATCAACGGTTCCATCGCCGAACATGGCATTGCCGTCATGAGTTCGCGGGAAGGATTGCGGTTCGACACGCCGATCGCGTCCGATTCCGCCTCGATCTGGCCGCTGGTAAAGGCATTGCTCGATGAAGACATTGAAATTCACGCCATGCGCGATCCCACCCGCGGCGGGCTTGCCGCGTGTTGCGTGGAAATCGCCGACGCCGCCGGTTGCAGCATCGAATTGGAGGAAAAATCCATTCCCATACGAGCCGAAGTCGTGGCCGCCTGTGAAATGCTGGGACTAGATCCGCTAATGGTCGCCAACGAAGGCAAACTCGTCGCATTCCTACCCAAATCCGACGCACAAAAAGCCGTCAACATTCTCCACAAACTTCCCAACGGCGAAAACGCCGTGATTATCGGCCATGTCATCGGGCGTAAACCAAAATCCGTCTATTTACAAACCCGCTGGGGCGGGCGGCGCATCATCGAGATGCCGTATGGCGAGGAACTGCCGCGTATATGTTGATTCCGAGAATTCACCCACCCTTTATTTGATTCGCCATTCGTGGATCCCGGCGGAATAGTTTTCTTTCAGCTGAATTTCCAGGCGAATGGCGTCGGTTTTGACTGTCTCGAAGACAACCTGGTTGAATCGATCTTTTTCCACGCCAAATTTATCCTCGCTGTGTACCTTTTCCCATTTCCCCCCGGCGCGATAGAGGATGCGCCAGGAAGCGGGAAGGCGGCATTCGCCGATGCCGGTATCGTCAAACCAGTACACTTCAGCGGTTGAGACTTCCTGTAGACTGTCAAATTCGTATTGAATCCATTCGAGCGAGCCTTTTTTAGGCCACCAGTGAAAGAAACTAACGGAGTGATCGTCCGAACTCTTCGGTTCGCACTGATCATTGACAGCTTCCGGTGTTTTCCCACCGGGCGAGGTCGTAACTTTACTTTGCGATGCAAGAGTCGGACCCGCGAGTGGGCGCGCCGCTTCGTTTTCCCGCGCCAGCCAAACGGCCATTTCACCTTTGCCGCGGTGCGCCCATGCGTAATAAGGAATGGCGAGAAATTCCTGCTCATTTTGACTGATGGTTTGCTGATCATTTTCATAGGTCAGGAATCGCGCTCTCCCGCGAATTACGTTAACGCCGTCGAACAGGTCTTTACGAAAATCCGTCGTGAGTGAAACTTCGTCCGGTAATACCATATTCAACACATGATGATTTTCCTGATCAGGCCATTCGGCGCAATAAACCAGGGGGCCGCGTTGTAAGGCGACTTTGCCGCGATCGGCTTCCACGTTTTCGTGCGCAATTATCCGGCGGATGGGCATGGGGAGATGTAATTCGACAACGTCGCCTTTTTTCCATTCCCGCCGAATGGTTGCATATCCGTTTTCCAGGTTTTGTTCGATTTCTTCCCCATTGACTTTTATCGTGATCACGTCCGAGTGGTCTTCCAGAAAGCGATAAAGGTCGCTGGGAACGGCTTGATTGCGAGCCCAACCGGGAATGCGGAGATGGAGGGTGATTTCACTGGTTTTTTCTGGATTGACGACCAGTTTGATCTGCCCGTCCCACGGATAGCGAGTTTGCTGTTCGATTTCGAATTTACCGGTTTGTAAAGCAATGGTTGCTTTGCCGGCGGCATAGAGATTCACGAACAAGTCGTCATTTTTTACCGCATAAACGTAGCCGGGAACAGACGCAATAAAGCGGGTGATGTTGCCCGGACAGCAGGCGCAGCCGAACCAGGGACTGCGTTGATGTTGACCTTGCGAGGCGAGAGGATTGGGATAGAAGAAGGTTTTTCCATCCAGCGAAACGCCGGAAATACCGCCGTTGTAGAGTATGCGTTCCAGAACGTCGATGTATTTCGCATCGGCGTGCAGGAGAAACAGGCGGTGATTCCAATACACGTTGCCGATGGCGGCGCAGGTTTCGCAGTAGGCGCTCATATTGGGCAGTTCATAGTTCTCACCAAAGGCCTCGCCGCGTCCGGTCGCGCCGACGCCGCCGGTGATATAGAGTTTTTTTGTAACGACGTTGTCCCAAATGCGGTCGATGGCGGTAAGATAGTGCGTATCGCCGGTGAGGGCGGCGACATCCGCCATTCCCGCGTACATATAGGTTGCGCGGACGGCGTGTCCGACGGCTTCGTCCTGCTCGATGACCGGTTTGTGGTCTTGATTGTAGGGTCCCCACAGCTTGCGCCCATTGCTGGGCGTCCCGCGTTCGTCAAGAAAGAATTTAGCCAACCGCAAAAAGCGTTCCTCCCCGGTGACGCGATAAAGGCGGACGAGTCCCATTTCAATGATTTGGTGGCCGGGCGGGATGCGCAATTTGTCAGGCGCAAAGGTGTTGGCGATCAGGTCGGCGTTTTTTAAAGCGACGTCGAGGAAATTCCGTTTTCCCGTAGCCAAAAAATGCGCGGCGGCGGCTTCGTACATGTGGCCGGCGTTGTACAGTTCGTGGCTGTCCCTCAATTTGGACCAGCGTTCGGGTCCCATCCAGTTGCGCAGACGCTCGCAGCTGTTGGTGCGGCAGGTGTAGAGGTAGCCGTCTTCCTCCTGCGCCCGCGCAATTTTGGCGATCAGCTCGTCAAGATACGCATCCAATTTCGGATCGGCTTTGACCGCCAGCGTATAGGCCGCCCCTTCCAAAATTTTATAGGCGTCGGTGTCGTCAAAGGGAAAATCGCCGCTGTGAGTGCCGTCCTTCACACCGCCGGCGATGTCGAAATTATCGATGCGCCCGGTTTCCTCGCATTGGGCGAATGCGTAGGGAATGGTGACGGCGCGATTGGTTTCAATGCGGGGAATCCAAAATTCGTCCTGGAGATGAACTGCCGTGAAGGGGACGGGTTGCACCGGGTAGTCGGATTTAGGTGCAATCGATGTATCCGATGATGCCGAATGTACGGCTGGTAAAACGATGATCGATACAAAAACAAATGACATGAAGAAACAAACAGTACAAATTCCTAAACGGTGAGATTTCATTGTTTTAATCCTTGGCAAAATAGAAGAGTGGCTGTAATCCGTTTTCCTGATCATAATAAGGTAATCTTTGACAAAAATAAACAAGTTTTCAAGTGTGGGATCGCCTACAAGGCAAAAAAATGATGTATGGTTATGAAAACCAACTTATGAAGTTGTATGAAAAGCGGTTGATAATCAAATCAAAATGATCGAGGTTACCATGTCGGAACGCACGAAAGTGCTCCATACTAAAAATACAGATATACATCGGATCGAACCGGAAATCAATCGCCCCCATGCAATACACGCCTTGGAAAATCTGGGCTATCCGGAAATTAGAGAATCGATTCCTTTTGAAGATACCTTTCCCGATCATCATCCCTGTCGCAACATCGCCGGTTACCGTCATCAAGAAAACCTGACGCAGAAACTACTTTCCGAATTGACCCGCATCCCCCAATCCCATATCTCCGCCATGGAAAATAATAACCGCCCCATTGGCAGGAAAAACGCCAAAATCATTGCCAAAGGTTTAAACGCAAATTATCGGATGTTTTTATCAAAGCCAAGATGAGAACATATCGTTAAATACATGCGTAATTTAAAAAAGACATGTCAGAAATATACAGCAAGTCCTTCTTCAATAAATTCAAACAACCGTACACGTTCCCATTTTTCACCCCCTCTCTCATCATGTTGCTGCGTGTCTCCCCATTCAATCAATTTCCGTAAACGCTCTACTAAAACGTGATCCAATTCAATTTTCTCACTTACCGTGATTTTCTCGACATAAAGACTCCTTTGCCGATTCAAAGGCAATTCAACAAAATAATTCCCATATGTCACCGCTGGCAGGATTTTCGCCTCGGCATACGTTACGGAAAAGTGAAATTGAGAAGCATCGATCAACGGCCAGAGTGAAGTCGCGACATACATTCGACTCTTACGCGTATCCAGCGACCACAAACAGTCCTCGCTTCCACTTTGTCGTAACGTATCGCTCAGCCGATTGAGCGCTTCCACCTCTCCCGCCAATTCAAGAGCGCGAATATATCCGCTCGCCGTGATGTCCTCGTACGGTTTACGGACAAATTCAGCGCTTTTACGACGAGCGGCGGCGCGATGGAAGCGGTTTTTGTAAACAAAAGAACAATAATTGATCGGGAGACGGATATGGTGATCATAAGCCCAGCGAATCAGTCTCAATGCTGTCAGTTCCGACTCGAGTACAGCCACGCGTTCGCCGTGCAGGAAGGTATAGTTGCGGTTTAGCAGACGTGGCAGGTTGTAGGGAGTCAAACGCAGTTGATGAAGGTTGAGATGGCGGATTCCAACGGATTCCATTTCAATGATTTTGGCTTTCATGAGTTCAAATTCTTCCGGCAGGGCGGGAATTTCAACGGTTACTACGTCGACAAGGTCGACTGCGGTTTTCGCGGCGTCCAATTTCATGCCGGTGGCGCCTATATCGAATCGAATTTCGTTGAGACCGGCATTTTTTAGTTTGAGTAAAGTTTCGCGAGTGGCGAGAGTGCCGTTTGTGTATAACCATGTGTAAATTTCGTCGCCGCAGGTTTGTTTCACTTCGTTGAGGTAGTGGAGAGTGTTATCAAGCATCATCAACGGTTCACCGCCGCTGAAGCTGACGCCGGTGAAACCCAGTATCCTGATATAATCGATATAATCAACCACGTCAGGAAAAGGAACGGTGTTGGTTGTGGGGACAAGATTCTCCGTTTGTTGCGATGAGCAATAAAAACAGCGACAGTTGCAACGGCCGTGGATGAAAAGACACGACCAGCTGCCTTGAGTACAGATTTCGCAGCCGTGAGATAAATCTCGACCGTCGAGTTTGGTGTTGTTGCAACAGAAAACGACGCGGTTATGCAAAGAGGAAAGCAGATCATTGCGTTCCTGCGTTGCGGCTAGAGCTTGTTCCGCCGATATCCAACGAAGAGTATCACAGGCATCGCCGTATTCCTTGCGGTTGGCTTCAATCAGTTGAGTTTTACGAATAGAAGAAAGATTCATCGATTTCCTAAATTCCAAAAGATAACAGAAAATTATCCCTCTCTCTCACATCAATTGGAATCCCGACTGATTAAAATAAAAATTCCGAATTGCGGATTGAATAAATCAACGCAACCATGTTTCATTAAATCATAATGAATATAATCAAGATCATCTTGGCAAATCATGCTCATTTCATCAGTAAGGAGTGAATTATGGATAATCTTCAAAATTCCCGCCGCACATTTATCAAAACTTCATTATTGCTGGCATCCGGAATGACGACAGCAACCATTTTTTCGAATCGATCGAATCCGGAGGCATGTGAAAAGCCGAACATCATCTGGTTGATCGCCGACGATGTCGGCAGCAAGGAAATCGGATGTTATGGGCATCCGACCATCCGCACCCCCAACATCGACCGCATGGCCGGCGAGGGAATACGCTTCACTCAAGCGTTCGTGACCACGTCATCCTGCAGTCCCAGTCGCGCCAGTATGTTTACCGGCAAATATCCGCATTCGACCGGAGCGGAAGATTTACACGATCCATTGCCGGCGGAACAGGCAATTCTTCCCGAACTGCTTGCGCCCGCCGGATATTATTCCGGAAATGTGGGGAAATACCATTTAGGGAAGTTTGCGGAAAAAAAATTCGACCGGCTTCTGCCTAAAGTTGAAGACTGGAAACTATTTTTGAATGAAAGACCCCAAAACCGACCTTTCTTCCTGTCTCTCGGTTTTTATGACGCACATCGTACATTCGATCGTGGCTGTATTGATCCGCCCTATACGCATGATGAGGTGATTGTTCCTCCTTATCTTCCCGATATTGAAGAAGCGCGGGAAGAACTGGCGGGATTTTATGATGAAATCACGCGGATGGACGGCGTCATCGGTGAAATGATGCAGTATCTCGAAACAGAAGGAATTGCGCGGAATACACTGGTCGTCTTTTTCGGCGATAACGGCATGCCTTTTCCACGAGCCAAAACGACGTTATACGACAGCGGCATTGAGACGCCTCTCATTGCCTGCTGGCCCGAACAGATCAACGCCGGGCAAGTGTATGAAGGCCTGGCCAGCCTGGTCGACCTGGCGCCGACCATGCTGCACGCCGCGGGATTACCGATTCCGGATGACATGCAGGGACGAAGCCTGATTGATCAGGTCCGTGAACCGAACCTACATGACCGCGACTACATTTTTGCGGAAAAAAACTGGCACGATCTCGACGACCATAGCCGTGCGGTTCGCGACGGACGCTTCAAATACATCCGCAACGCCTTCCCGGAAAAACCGCTGGAGAACTCGGCCGACAGTTCGGTTGCGCCGCTGTTTCAACAAATGCGGAAAATGCGGGACGCGGGAACACTGACGCGGGAGCAGGCGTTGCTGTTTCGCGCACGACGCGCGAAGGAAGAACTCTTTGATCTTGCCTACGATCCGATGGAATTTCACAATGTGGCTTACGAATCCGCTTATCAAGGCGTTTTGGAACGAATGCGGAATGCGCTTGATGAATGGATAGAAGCAACCAACGACATTTCACCGTCAAAATCTTTGCCGGATGAATTTCACGCGGAAACGGGCGAGAGAATTCGTCCACCACATCAGAATCAGTAAATATCCATTCTTCAAACACCGAGTACATGACCAATATTCATTCGATGGACGCACAATCATGGATAACAATCAAAAAAATTTAGCCGACCGATTTGATAGCCCCTGGAAAGATATTCTCGATGAATTTTTCGAGGCTTGTTTGCTTTTGCTGTTTCCTGAAGCGCATTCCAAAATTGATTGGGAAAAGCCGATTCGTTTTTTGGATAAAGAATTTCAACAGATCATCCACGATGCTCCGCAGGGATTGCAAATCGTTGACAAACTCGTTGAAGTGCATTTACGAACCGGTGAAAAAACTCTGGTTTTGATCCATATCGAAGTGCAGGCGCAAAGGGAAACCAAGTTCGAAAAAAGAATGTTTGTTTATAACTATCGTATCTATGATAAATACCAACTTCCGGTTGCCGGATTCGCCATATTGGCGGATGAGCATCCTTCATGGCGACCACATAAATTCGAGTATAATATATTGGGTTGTAAAATGGGCATAATTTTTCCATCTGTGAAGATCATTGATTTCAGAGATCGCTGGTTGGAACTGGATAAAAGTTCAAATCCATTTGCCGTAGTCATCATGGCGCATCTGAAGGCTCTTGAGACTAAAAAAGATAGAGACAATCGTTTTCAATGGAAATTGGTGTTAGCAAAAATGTTATATAAAAAAGGATATTGCCGAGATGATATCGTTGCTCTGATCCGTTTCATTGATGGAGTCATGAATTTACCGGAAGATTTGGAACAGGAGTTTTGGAAAGAAATATTAGCGGATGAGGAGGTTATAAAAATGCCCTACGTCATGAGCATTGAAAGATTTGCCCTAAAACGAGGCTATCAACAAGGGATTGAAGAAGGACGACAGGAAGGACGACAGGAAGGACGACAGGAAGGACGACAGGAAGGGCGACAGGAAGGACGGCAGGAAGGACGGCAAATCGGTTACCAAGAAGGCCTTCTTAAAAAAACTCATGAAATGATTTATTCCGCCCTTAAAATCCGTTTTGGTGAGGTTTCCGATGAAATCAAAGAATTGATCATCCGAGTCGAAGCGATGGAAAAACTCGATGTTCTACACGAAAGCGCAGTGATGTCGAGAACATTGGAAGAATTTCGGGAAGTACTTCACTCTGTAAGCAATCCATCATAAAACACATTGGAGCGGCCCTATGAGCCGCTCCAATGTAAAACCGCATTCAAGTAAGTAGAGTTTTATTTTTTGTAACGAGCAGCCATATCGACAAGGGTGATGCATTTGATCTTATCGGCCTGGCCTGCCTGCCCAAATGCGATCATGCGCGCTTTGCATACTTCCGCCATTGCCGCGCGAGCAGGTCCCATATATTTTCGTGGGTCGAATTCAGCCGGACTTTCCGCGAAGACCTTGCGAATTGCGCCGGTGATTGCCAGGCGGTTATCGGTGTCGACGTTGATCTTGCGCACACCGCTTTTGATGCCTCGTTGAATTTCTACTACCGGCACGCCGTAGGCTTTTTTGATGCCGCCGCCATATTGGTTGATGAGATCCACCAATTCTTCCGGCACGGAAGAAGAGCCGTGCATCACCAGATGGGTATTGGGCAGTTTGGCATGGATTTCCTCGATTCGTTTCATGGCAAGGATATCACCCGTTGGTTTGCGAGTGAATTTGTAGGCGCCATGACTGGTTCCAATAGCGACGGCCAGCGCATCCACGCAGGTTTTTTCCACAAACTCGACGGCCTGATCAGGATCAGTCAGGAGTTTTTCCTTATCGAGTTTTCCTTCAAAACCATGTCCGTCTTCCTTGTCGCCGGTTCCGGTCTCCAAACTGCCGAGACACCCCAATTCCCCTTCAACGGAAACGCCCTTGGCATGGGCCATATCCACAACTTTTTTGGTGGTCTCGCAGTTGTATTCGAACGAAGCCGGCGTTTTTCCGTCTTCCATCAACGAACCGTCCATCATGACGCTGGTAAAACCGTATTCGATCGCGGACATACAGGTATCCGGACTGTTTCCATGATCCTGATGCATGGCGATGGGAAGATTGGGGTGAAGTTCCGCCGCGGCCAGCATGAGATGGCGCAGGTAATTGTCGTTGGTGAAACTGCGAGCGCCGCGGCTGGCCTGCACGATGACGGGCGAATTGGTTTCGACCGCGGCCATCATGATGGCTTGAATCTGTTCCATATTATTGACGTTGAATGCGGCGACGCCGTAATCATTTTCTGCGGCATGATCGAGAAGAATTCTCATTGGGACTAAAGGCATGTTTTCAATCTCCTTTTTTTTATTGGTGTTTTGAACCATCGATAGGAATATATTTCTTCTATGAAAACGAACGAATGGGATTGGCTCCGATTGAATTCCCTTTACACTTGTTCTTTGCGTCGCTCGGATCGAGGAACCACGGCAAATTGAAACTCTTCCATTCTATTCGCTTGCGTTATTCATGTTTTTTATTGGAAACAAGATTCAGTTTATCCAATAGTCCGTTGAAATGGAATGCCCCTGGAAAACGAAGCCCGTCGTTCTCATGATGGGCTTCTATTATCAATCCGGTTGTTGGTGGAAGAATCAGGGCTTTTCCGGCGAGTCCGGAACGCTTACACTTAATGTTTATCATCATTATGATGAATAAACATGCCGTTCGAGAAGGCATTCTGTTTCGATGTGTTCTCGATTGAGATACAGGTCGTTGGGAATATGGTTGAACAACCGGAAATCATGACGGGAACGAGTCGTTTCGAAGCGAACCTGGCCGCGTTGGCGAAATTGAACCAAACCCAGGCGGAAACCATTGCGGCGCTGGCGCCAAAAGTGGAAAAACGGCTTTACCCGGTTCGCCCGGTTGCGGATGGTTTTTCGGATCTGACGATTCCTCATCCGGGTTCACCAGGAATTTCCCTGTTCACTTCATCGCGTCCGAACGAGGAAATCCATGCCTGGTTGACGGAAACCGATTTGGAACAGGAAACCATTCATGCGGTAATTCAACTGGGTTTCGGATTGGGTTATTTTTCTAAAGCCATTTTGCAGCGGCTACCGGAAAAAGGCGTGCTTGCAATTGTGGAACCGGATCCCATCCATTTTTTCACCGCGTTCAGCCGAATCGATCTAACTCCGTTGCTGCTCGACAAGCGCGTTAGCTTATACGTCGGGCAGAAAGCGGAAAAAACGGTCGAAAGCATCGGCGGCGAACTGGAATGGGGGCGATTCCTTTCGTTGCCTCACCGCGTGCTGGTAACGCCGCTGATTCGACGACTGCTGCCGGATTATCCGTCTCAATTCGTTACGCAGTGGCGTGACAGTCTGCAGCGGGAATCCATGTATCGCAATGCGCGAATCGAACACAGCTCCACGGTGGTGCTGCATACGACCGCCAATGCGGACGCCGTCGTTCGCTATCCCGGGATATCCACTCTTCTGGGACGATTTCAACACATTCCCGCTGCGCTCATCGCTGCGGGGCCGTCGCTGGAAAAGAGCCTGGACGCGTTGAAGGAGAATCAGGACCGTTTCATTATTGCCTGTATGAATACGGCATATCCGGTTTTACGACGAAATGGGATACGGCCGCATTTCGTGTTCGCCATGGATCACCAGGAACGCAACGTGCGCTCGTTCGAAAAAGATAATCCGTCGGAAGAAACGTATCTGATTTGCGACCCGCGCATCGATCCGCGTATCCTTCAACATTTTCATCCGCGCGTGTTTCTGGTTTCGTGGCGCACGACGATGGAAACGCTGGGAGAGCCGGTTCCGGTGGAGAAAATTCCGGTTCCGAAAATGAGCGGCAATGCGGTGTACCTCTGGCTTCAATCCTTGGCCGGCGAAAAGGGTGATGTGTTCGGTCCCGGCAGCGTGGCCGTGGTCGGCTTTCACATCCTCTCCCGTTTGGGGTGTCAGCCGATCATTCTCGTCGGGCAGGATCTGGCGTTTACCGGCGATAAACGATATGCGGATGGAACGATTTTCGACGACAAATCTCTTCCCCGGGACCAAACCGGCGTCCATCAAGTGTCCGCCGTCGACGGCGGCGTGGTGGAAACCAGCGACAGCTTGTATTTGTATCGCCGCTTGCTGGAACATGAGATTGCCCGTTTCAAAGTGCCGGTTTATAACACGAGCTTCGGCGCGCTGATTATGGGAACCATCACGTCGCGGTTGGAAACCTTGTTGCCGGACATCCGGCCGTTCAAAGGACGAATCTCGGACGCGATTGCCGCGCTGCATGAAACCTACGTTCCTCAAATGGATCGGATCGATATGCAACGAGCGTTGGAATCGGCCCGAAAAAAACTCGGCGCGTTTTCCGCCGAAGCGCGAACCGCGTTGGAACTACTGCCGTCCGATGCGATCAGCGCCCTGAGCGTGGAAGACAAACGGGAACTGGTTGGTCGCCTGGAAACCGTAATCGCCAATTGCGCGAAGAACCATCGGGAAGCCTTCGAACTGTTGAATGAATTGCTGCAGGAATCCCACTTCAAATATGAGGAATGTCGTTGGCGTTATTTGATGCAAACGGATGAAGATAAAATTTGGGACGACAAAATTCACAGCCAATGCATGGTGCTGGACGAGTTCGTCAAACAGGCGGAAATGTTGTCCACGTTGTTTGAAGAAAAAATCCTGGAATTGGATCGATGACGAACGAGCCTCGGGATTTGAATGACAAATCACGGTTTTTCACGTCGCTTCTTCTTTACTTGGAGATATATCGAGAGATTCCTTGTTCGACCAGGAGGGCGGTCAAGAGTGCAACGTAGGGGGTGAGGAGAAATCGAAGACGAAAATTTTCGACCGGCATGAAGAAAATCCCTGCGATCAGAATCAGCCCGAATGTGAGCAGACAAAATAGAAACGTGAGATGTTGGGCGGAAGAAAACCTGTGTTGTTGCGAAGGGATCAGAAGCAACGTCGTCCCATAGATCAGAAACAGCGGGAGCCACCAGCACAATACGGTAATAGGAGGATGATCATGCAGACGTCGCATTGTGTGTTCAAAATTTCCGTCATTGGTGTTTATAGGCGCACGATTCAAAAAGAGCAGAAACTGTTGAATTCTTTCGTCCTGATTTTTGAAAAATACATTATTCCAGGCGGGTAGACAAAATCGCTTCCAGTTTTGCCAACCATTTTTTAAATAAGGAATCGGCTGCCGACAAATGAGAGCGACCGCGGCGCGAAGATAATCACGATGAATGGCAATGTACGATTGATGATTAAAATTGGGATCGCCGTCCGTTTTAAACGGTTCATCCAATGCGGGAATCTGTGTGGATTCTTTCTCATACTCCCGTGAATAACTCGAAAGCGGCGAGAACGGTTTGACGGTATACAACGCGGCAATTTTTCCCTGGTCAGCCAATTGCCGGCGGATTTCGGGCGATATGCCGTCTGTCATGAGATACAAATTGGGCCCCAGCCACGTGCTGCTGGAAAAAGAACCGAATAAGATCAGATTTTTCAGGAATAAGAACAGAATGAAAACACCGGGAAGGAAAGCCGCTGTCACAAGTATCGGTATACGGTCGCGAAAACACGGCAACAGTATGACAAGAATGATAAGAACCCATGCGGGATGAAAAAAAGCGCGGGCGTAAACCAGCAGCGCCAATAAAGTAAAAAAAACAAAACCGGCCCCCATCGATCGGGCGGCGACAAAACGATGGAGCACGATCGGCGCGAATGTCAATACGGTCATGAGCGGAAACGTGTACATCAGCCAGTGCTCGTAAAGCAGCCAACTGGGAGAAAGAATTGCACAACAAGATAAAAAGAGAGCGACGGAAATACGAATCGCGAAAATACGCTGTAAATGATAAATTCCAAACGCCGCGGCCAGGCTGAATAACGAGTAGATGCAATGATAGGCAAGCGGCGCATGGCTGCGCGCCGTCTTTTCCACGATGCCGAGAAAGAGATTGAAAAGCGGCGGCTGCGTGTGCAAATACCATACGCTCTGCAAGAGTCGCGTTTGCAATAAATCGCGATCAAGGATTTGCCAGAAGTGAAAAATAGCAGCATCGAACTGCCCGCCCCACCCATAAAAAGCCAGATGCAGCAGAAGCCAAAGCGATAGGAGAATCGCATAGGGAAACCGGCGCTCGTGGATTATTGATAAAAAAGAAGGTACCATAAACTATCGGTATCGCTCAAAAAAAGTGAAATGAAAATCAATCATGGCCTTGACCATTATGGGTATTGTTATTGAGGAATGGATTGGATGCAATGCCGCTGGCTATGGTTGACATTACATGGATTTGCGGATCGATTTTTCCGCAGGCGCTAACAAATACGACAACGAAGGAGCAAGTAAAATGGAACGATTTGGCATGGTGATCGGTTTGCGCGAAGAAAAAATGGAGGAATATAAAAAGATTCATGCATCCGCCTGGCCCGAGGTGTTAACCATGATCAAAGAATGCAATATTCAAAATTATTCCATCTATCTGCGAAAATTGGACGACGGCCGCTATTATCTATTCAGCTATTTTGAATATACAGGAAATGATTTCCCGTCGGATATGGAGAAAATGGCGGCCGATCCGACCACGCAGAAATGGTGGAGTATTTGCAAACCCTGCCAACAACCACTCGAGAATCGCTCCGCAGGCGAGTGGTGGTCATCGATGGAAGAAGTGTTTCATTGCGATTGAGAAGAAGAAGGAATAAGGCCATTTTCAGAAACAAGGACGGCAAGATGGCAAAGGTAATGCCGGCATAAAACCTCTTCACAAAACCGACTCCACTTGCTGAATCCCCTCTGTCTTACGCAAAACGGATAGGATCTCCTCCAATTTCTCAAGAGAATTGAGAGATTGGATCCGCGGCAAAAAGGCTAATCCTTCATCGCCGAATTTGACTTCTAATACGATTTGAATCGCTTCCTTCTTTGCCTCAATCATCGCTTCCTTCTTTGCCTTTATCGTCACTTCTTCTCTAACTTCTTCATAAACTTCTTCTCTAACTTCTTCCCTAACTTCTTCATAAACTTCTTCCCTAACTTCTTCATAAACTTCTTCCCTGACTTCTTTACAAACTTCTTCCCTGACTTCTTTGCAAACTTCTTCCCTGACTTCTTTGCAAACTTCTTCCCTGACATCTTCCCGCGCCATTTCTCTGAAAATCTCATAGGCATATGATTCTATCATGATATCTCTCCTGCGCCGAACGAGCCGCATGCAAATTTTCTGATCGCTCAATCCGGCAAAAATAGCCATTGCCGTCAATAACTCGGATTTATCGTTCCGTTTCAAATCACTATTATACAACTTTTTGTAATTGTTCAGCCTCTTGAAGTAAAATTTCAGTGAGTGTAATATATTCAGGGAGTTAAGACGATGCTTAATTCAATATATTAATATCCTTAGGTATTTCTAACGTATTGATTTTATTGAACATAGCAAAAAAT
>QZKN01000023.1 GCA_003598175.1 Candidatus Omnitrophota bacterium | reverse complement strand
CGAATTTGTCAAATTGAGCGTGTACGTCCGTTCCAACAGCGCCGACGTCGAACTCGGTCTGGTGGCTCTCGCGTTCCCCATCGACGGCAGTTTGGGATACGCGAATCCCACGCGAAGCGAGATTCCCGTCAACCGGTGGGGGAAAATCGAATATGTCTATCAATCCCCGACAGCCGAAATCATCCCCGCCCTGCAGGTCGCCGTACCCGCTTACACCCCGTCGGGCGTCAAGATCGTCTACATCGACACATTGCAGGTCGAACCCTATACCATGCCCGAAATCGCCCCCATCGACATGATCGGCGACAACACCTTCAACAACGTGAATTGGATGCTGATCGGACTCAATCCGAATTCCTTCCTTCCGGGCGGAAATATTCCCGGCATTGTCTCGTTGACCACGGGCAAGAATCAACAGGGAGTCAAACTCCAGTTATCCCCACACCAGCTGGCCGCGCACGTCGCCCTTTATTCCGACAATGCGGAGTTGCCCGCGATGGTATTCGGCGGCGTCGACGTAAAACGGGAATACGGCGACAGTGGTATGTTCGCCTACGTCGTGACGGATGGGGAACAATCGCTGGGATATTTTCTGCACGTGGAATACATTCCCACCTACGAATTCAAACGGATTATGTTCGGAGGAAATTTTGAAGTTCCCAATAAACAAATTTCGCCGATCGGCGTAGTGCAGCTGGGCGGCCCGGACGTTTCCGCGAGTGTGGTGATCGATAATCTGGAATTGTTTACGAATATCGTTCCGACGCCTACGCCGGTTCCACCGACTCCCACGGCAACACCGACCTCTACGCCAACATCTACACCGACGCCCGCACCATTATCAACTATTACTATCGATATTCCCGGCCTTCCGCAAGGCGCAAAGTCGTTGGAAATGGTATTGATTCCAGCAGGGACGTTTACAATGGGGTCGCCGGATAATGAGCAGGATAGATATTTATATGAAGAGCCGCAGCATCAAGTGACCATTAGCAAACCGTTTTATATGGGGAAGTATGAGGTGACGCAGGCGCAATGGGAGGCTGTGATGGGGAGTAATCCTTCGAGATCGTATGGAGTGGGGAATAATAATCCGGTGTATTATGTGAGTTGGAATGATTGCCAGACGTTTATAACGAAATTGAATGGGATGGGATTGGAGACGTTTAGTTTACCGAGTGAAGCGGAGTGGGAGTATGCGTGCCGTGCAGGGACGACAACGCGGTTTTATTGGGGGGATGATCCGAATGACAGCCAGATCGGGCAGTATGCATGGTATGATGGCAACAATAGCCCATCTGGTACCAAAGAAGTGGGCTTGAAGTTGCCGAATAATTTTGGATTGTATGATATGAGTGGGAATGTATGGGAGTGGTGTGGGGATTGGTTTGGAAGTTATTCGAGCAATGCGCAGACAGATCCGACGGGCCCAACAGGAGGCTCGTACCGTGTCGTTCGGGGCGGCGACTGGTTCAGCTTCGCCAGGGGCTGCCGGTCGGCGATTCGCGGCGGCCCCTCGCCCGGCAGCGTCCACGACGCCTTGGGCTTCCGCCTCCGGAGGTCGTACCCTTGACGCTTGAAAACCTGGAGCAGGAAAAGGGTTAAATTTTTTGGGGGAATATTACGAGCGAAAAAAAGGAGATCCAGCCGATCGTTGTGGTACAATATGGCGGGTTGGATGAGATGAAGTTTTGGATGGAAGAATGAAGTCTGAATCGGGATGGGCAGGATGGAAGGATATCCAGGATGATTTTTTGTAACAACGATGGATTATTCCTAACGGCTACCCCATCCACAGAACGTTGAAGGCGCCGGAGAAAAATGGAACAGAGAGCCATTCGAGTATATGTGGAAACTTCAGTATTTGGAGGAGTATTTGATGACGAGTTTTCTCAAGCAAGTCGTACTTTTTTTGACCTAATCCGCATGGGGAAATTTCATCTTCTCATTTCAGCATTGGTTGAAGAGGAATTACAACCCGCTCCGATGCAAGTACGTTCGTTTTTTGATGAAATGATAGAATTTTATGAAGTGGTTGGAATTCCTCCTGAAGCGTTCGAACTTCAACAAGCTTATTTGCATGCAGGGATTGTATCTCCGAAAAGAATGAACGATGCCTTGCATGTTGCCGTCGCCACGATAAGTGGATGTAAAATGATCGTAAGTTGGAATTTTAAACATATCGTGCATTATCAGAAAATCCAGTATTACAATGCGGTGAATACGCTAAACGGTTACGACGCGATTTCAATTTATTCACCGTTGGAGGTGATTGGCGATGAAAACCAAGACGTTTGACTGCGTAAAAATGAAACAACAAGGCGCGGAACAGGTCCAAGCAAAATTAGAGGGAAAAACAAGAGATGAACAATTGGAATATTGGAGAATCCAAACAGAGGCGCTACTGCAACGACAAGAAAAGTTAAAAAAATCCATTACCGGATCTTATTCAACTGATGGATCATCTTATTTATGAGGGAGAATGAGCGGATGACACTACGCTTTGAGCCCACCTTGAACGGAAAGAGGAATTGAAATGAAACCAGAAAAATATCCGGAGGGTGATGTAATCGTAAAAAAGGAATATCGGTATTATTGGATCAGTTGGGTCCGGTCGAGACGGATTGTTTCTTGACGTTGTCGAAGAAAAAGCGAGAAGAGTCAGTAAAAAGACATAACCGCTGGCAAAAAGGATTGGTAAAAGAATCTTTTTTTCAGAGAATTCTTAAAACCTTGTAACCGTGGGTTTGTATCATGAACGCACAAGGATTGTTTAAATTATAAGAATAGTATATTTAGAATGAAGCAACGCCTCCGTTTCGGCGGCATGAAGCCAACAGCATGCCGGCGTTACATCCTGTTCATCCTTAAATCCTGGGTATCCTGACACAGACAAACAATGGAATCGGGAAGAAAATCATGCGTTCCACGCTTTCAACCCCATCGGCGTATATTCCGTTGATTCTCGAACGGTTAAAACAAATCCATCCGTATAAAATTATTTTGTACGGATCTCATGCATATGGAAATCCGGATGCATCCAGCGATATCGATTTGCTGGTGGTTATTGATCGGGATGATATTCCGGAGACCTTTCGCGAAAAAAGCGATCTATATTTGGAAACGGTTCGCGTTATCCGCGATCTGCAAAAACAAATTTCCATCGATTTGATCGTTCATACGAAAGCCATGTATCGAAAGTTTATCGACCTCGGCAGTATGTTCTCGCAAGAGATCGTACAAAAAGGAATTGTATTATATGAAACCGATCACGAACGAGTGGTTGGCTCGGGCCAAGGATGATCTGGACGCCTGCAAGCAACTGCTCCGAAACAAACAGTTGACTCATGTCGTTTGTTTTCATGCTCAACAAGCGGTGGAAAAATCGTTCAAAGCAATGATCGAGGAATATCAAATCGCTTTTGTGAAAATCCATAATCTGATGCGTTTGTATGAATTCGTAAAAGTATACGGCCTTGAGATTTCCGAGGAGGAAATACAGGATAAGGTAATGGGATCTTCAAAGGTGTTTTTTTGCCCGTTTATGTGCACAAGCGTCAACGTGGGCGTCGACGCGAGGGATGTGGGCTTCTCATAACGATCTGATTTTTCATTATTTAGAGGAGTTGTTGCAGAGGTTCGAATCCCCAGGGGGACGTTTGTTTTACCTCCTTGGCAGTTCCTCATTGTTACTAATTGTTTTTTCTCTCACCTTTTACACGTTTTGGCCTATAATAAGAATAGGTAATCAGCGAACATAGAAATTGAATTCTCTCATTCGTCATGGCCTTATTTCCATTATCTTTTCCCTTTCAATCGATTGAACCGGACTTTTGGCGGCGTGGAATCAATCGAATGGGGGGAATCGTGGATGCCGTTTGGTTGGTACTGCTTCTCCACCTCCTTTTATGGCTCCCTTTTGTAAGTTTTCCCGGCATCCCGGATGGTTCCGCCGCTTCCGCATCCGACATTTCCGACGAATCCGCCGATGAATCCGTCGCCATTCAATTGATAAAATAAGAAACGCCGGCTTCCAGCCTGCTCGTAGAGACCGGAGGTCGGCGCCACAATAATATAAACGCATTGGTTGTAACCAATGGATCATGTTGGTTTCTATGAAATCCATTCTTGAATTGCACACGAGCTTCGATTAGAATGAATATTCCTCGAAAAAGCGCCTGTAGCTCAGCAGGATAGAGCAACGGATTCCTAATCCGTAGGTCGCGCGTTCGAATCGCGCCAGGCGCATGGAATCAATGACCTCATGCGACGGATTGCCCTTCTCTTCCCCCTTATTCGTTATCAAGAGTATCCATCCGGAACGCGATTGCCGTGGATGTAAACATCCGCTTCTCGTATTGTCCTTTCCGGATCGCGGTAATTTGATACTTCCCGGAAGTGGAAATTGGTGCTATAGGTAGATACCGGTATGAATGCATGGGAACCATATATCATTGGTGTTTTACGATGGGAGGGAAAGAACGACAAGCGATGAATCGATGATGATTCGGAAAGGGGAGTTGATTGTGAAAAATACGTTTGCATTTGGTTTTTTGTTCCTGTTTTTGAGTTTTATTTCAACCGTTGTCTGTATGGAGTCGCTCGTCGTCAACGACGAGCCGGCGCGGGAAAATGAGTGGGGATTTCGGCCTTTGGATGGCAGTACGATTGTGATGACGCCTCCGAATTTTTCCTGGCGTCCACAAAAAGGAGCCGTGAGTTATCAGCTGCAATGCTCCGTCAATTCCGAATTTACCTCCCTTGCCTATGAATGTGGCGAGATTACGTTCAATGTGCATACGCCTTCGCGCCTTTTTCCTGCGGGAAAATGGTACTGGCGGTTTCGGTTCACGGATGGGGATGGCGCGACATCCGCGTGGAGTCAAGCGCGGTCGTTCGTGATTGCAGAAAATGCGCGGGAAATGCCATTGCCGTCGAAAACCGATTTGATTGAGCGAATCCCGACCGCACATCCGCGCTTGTTCGTACGCCCGGAACAGATTTCCGAAATGCAGCGGCGGGCGCAGGAGGATTTGAAGGATGCTTTTGATGGATTGGTGAAGGAATGTGAAGACATCATGAGAGAGCCTCCGCCGACGCAGGAGCCGCCGCTTTATCCGGAAGGAATCGAGCGGTTAAGCGAGGAATGGCGGGAGATTTGGTGGGGAAACCGGGTATATACCATTCGCGCGCTCAATAGCGCGGCCACGCTGGCGTTTACGCGGTTACTGGGAGGCAAGGATGAATATGGCGAGCGGGCGAAACAGATCCTTTTGGAATGCGCGGAATGGAATCCGAAAGGGGCGACCGGTTATCGATATAACGACGAAGCGGGGATGCCTTATAATTACTATTTATCGAGAGCCTATACGTTCGTTCATGATCTGTTGAGTGAGGCGGAGCGGGAAAAGTGCCGCGCCGTGATGGCGGTTCGCGGGGAGGAAATGTATACCCATCTGTGCCCGCGTCATTTGTGGAATCCTTACGCGAGTCACAGCAATCGAGCATGGCATTTTTTGGGAGAGGTGGGGATCGCTTTTTTGCATGAGATTCCCGCGGCGGAACAATGGGTGTGGTTTGCGGCTAATGTGTTTGCGAATGTGTATCCGGTATGGAGCGACGACGATGGCGGATGGCATGAGGGGATGTCGTATTGGCGCAGTTATATCAATCGGTTCACGTGGTGGGCGGATGTGATGCGGGTCGCGATGGGGATCAATGCATTCGATAAACCTTATTTCTCGCAAATCGGATATTATCCGATGTATTTGCAGCCGCCCGGAACGCAGGGGGGAGGATTCGGCGACTTGACGGCGCGATTGAACTCGCAGGGGAATTGCCGGCTCATGTCGATCTTCGCGGCGCAGGCGAAGAATCCATATTGGCAATGGTATGTCGATACGCATGGTGAAATTTCGCCAGAGGGCGGTTATATCGGTTTTATTCGGGGGGCGTTGCCGCCGGTAGCGTCCAAACCCCCGACGGATCTACCTTCTTCGCGATGTTTTCACGGTATCGGACAGGCGATGATGAACGTGACTCTTAAAAAGGCGAGCGATAATGTCGAATTGATTTTCAAGAGCAGTCCGTTCGGTACGCAGAGCCACGGTTATGAGGCGAACAACTCGTTTTTATTGTATGCGTTCGGCGAGCGCTTATTTATACGTTCCGGCCGGCGTGATGTGTATGGCAGCGACCACCACAAAAATTGGATGTGGCACACCAAATCGACAAACTCCATCACCGTGAATGGGGAAACGCAGGGAAAACGGACGGAAAAGGCGCGAGGGGAAATTGCGGAATTTCAAACCGGGCCGCTTTTTGATTACGTTTGCGGCGAGGCGGGAAAAGCGTATGGCGAAAATTTGACGCAATTCACGCGGAGAATGCTGTTTATCAAACCGAAAGTGATCGTAATTTTTGATACGTTGGTTGCGCCGACGCCCTCATCGTTCGAATGGCGGCTTCATGCGCCGACGGAGATGGAGATTCGCGATCAATACGACGTGCGCGTGGTGAATGGCTCGGCTGCCTGCCGCGCCGGTTTTCTTTGGCCGACCAATTTGACGTTGACGCAAACCGATCGGTTCGATCCGCCTCCGCGCCCGCGCGTCCAGCTGGTCGAGTATCATTTGACGGCTGCGACGCGTACTCCTTCAACGACAAAAGATTTTATAACGGTGTTGCAGCCCTATCGTTCGAATCAGCAATTGGAAAACGGCGCCAGACTATCTCTGGTGGAAGGCGGATATGTTGTGCATGTCCCGTTCGGAGAGGGATTTGTTACCGTTTTGCTCCAATCGGCGGGTCGGCGTACGCTTGCGGTTGACGGATTGGAAACGAATGGAGAAGTCGCCGCCGCCGTTTTCAATCGAGATGGATTGTTGACGGGACAATTCATTACAAATGATGCTATACTCAGGGTAAACGATACAAAATGATCGGTTGATACTTTTCTGTTACTAATTTTATTCATCCCATACAGGTAATGGATTGAATAAACGTAACCTGGATTCTTTTTTTTGAGATGGTTGAAAAATTCTTTTATTTATTGTTGATAATAGGTTTGGAGCCTGTTCCGTTCGATTTGTGTGTATTGGATTCTTTCGCGGCATGTGGTATTGTATTTCCTGAAAAAGCGGATTGCCGATGTTCATCCCTCATTTTATGTTGGTAAACGATACTTTGAATTGTTTCACGTCCCACGAATATGGTTTCAACTCTCTATCCTCGTTTTTCCTTTCTTATGCCGCTATTCCGACGGCATAAATCCCTTTTTTTCATGGAAATTTCACTCATTTTGCATCTTCTCTGCTCAATCGGTTTTAGCGAAGAGGAAAATCGTTCCCAGCCCGCAAAACTGACGGATTTCAGCCTGCAGGAACTGTTACAGATCGAAGTGACTTCCGTTTCCAAAAAGTCGGAATCATTATCCGACGCGGCGGCGGCGGTTTTTGTGATCACCCAAGAGGATATCCGCCGGTCGGGAGCAACAAGCATCCCCGAAGCGCTGCGGATGACGCCGGGATTGCACGTGGCGCGGCTGGATGCGAATAAATGGGCGGTGAGTTCACGCGGTTTCAACGATCGGTTTTCGAATAAATTGTTGGTTTTGATTGACGGTCGCAGCGTCTACACTCCTCTGTTTTCGGGCGTGAATTGGGAAGTGAAGGATGTGATGTTGGAGGATGTGGAACGGATTGAGGTCATTCGCGGACCGGGCGCCACGTTGTGGGGCGCCAATGCGGTCAATGGCGTCGTCAATATCATCACCAAAAAGGCCAAAGACACGCAAGGCGGCCTTATAACCGCCGGATACGGAACGGAAGAACCCGGTTTCGGCGGCGTCCGTTATGGCGGAACGGCAAGCAAGGATCTGGCTTATCGAGTCTATGCAAAATATTTCAATCGTGATTCGTTTGTCGACCCGTTCGAGAATGACGCCGCCGATGATTGGGACTATTTGCGCAGCGGATTTCGCATCGATTGGGACGGCAACGATAGCGACTCGTTGACCCTGCAGGGTGATGTATATGGCGGAGAACTCGGCTCCACCTACATCAGTCCCATTTCGACAGCCCCGTACGAACGATTTTATGACGCCGAGGACAACGCCGCCGGCGCGAATCTGTTATTTCGCTGGACGCGGGAGTTTTCGGAATCCTCCGATCTGTCTTTGCAGCTTTATTATGATTGGTCCATGCATGAATATGATTTGTTGAAAGAAGATCGTGACATCTTCGACTTTGATTTTCAACATCGGTTTGCCTTAACCGACCGCCAGGAACTGATTTGGGGATTGGGATATCGGTTTTCGACGGATGAGATCCGCGACGGCATGGATATTTTCTTTGATCCGGACAGTCGCGACGATCACCTGTTCAGCGCGTTTTTGCAGAATGAAATCACGCTGGTCGAAAATCGTCTTCGCTTTACGATCGGTTCGAAATTCGAACATAATGATTACAGCGGCTTTGAAATTCAGCCCAATACGCGTTTGTTGTGGACTCCGCATGATCGGCATACATTCTGGGCGGCAATTTCTCGCGCGGTGCGTACACCATCGCGAGGCGATCACGGCGCGGAGATCGATCTCGGTTTCATTTCACCCGACGATCCGCGCAATCTCATCCATATTCTCTTTCTCAACCGCGTGACCGGCGATTCGGATTTCGATTCGGAAGAGCTGCTCGCCTATGAAATCGGGTATCGCGCCGACGTCAGCCGGCAACTTTCATTGGATATTGCCGCGTTTTACAACATGTATGACGATTTGATCACAGCGGAGCCTTTTGCGCTCCTCCCTGCCGCCGGTTACCTGATCATTCCCTTTCACGCGGATAATCAAATGACAGGCGAGACGTATGGGATCGAACTGGCGGCCGATTGGAAAGCTGCGGATTGGTGGCAATGGAAGGCGGCGTACACATTGTTGGAAATCCAGCTTCATACAACAGAAAATAGTTTCAGCTCGTGGATGGAAAGCCGGGAAGGATTAAGTCCACATCATCAACTTTCACTCCGTTCGTTAATGGATGTGCGGGACAATCTGGAATTGGATTGTTGGCTTCGCGTTGTCGATGAGAGAGCGGAATACGGCGTTCCGGGATTTGTATCGTTCGATGCCCGATTGGGATGGAAACCACGCAAGAATCTTGAAATTTCAGCAGGAATTCAAAATGCAATCGGCGATCGCCATATCGAATATAAACGGGCGGATTACATCAACACACTGTATTCGAAAATCGAGCGGAATTTTTATTTGAAATTGACGTGGAGATTTTAAAAAAAATAATCAATAGTGAGACGGTAAGAGCTGCGTTTCTTCTGCCCCTGCGAATTCCCTGATTTTGTATCATTTTCAATTACGTACGGCTGAACTGTTTGCCGGAGATCCAATCGCGACGGTAGGTTTTGTTCCGGATGCTGTAGATCATGTCGATGAAGTTCTGTTTGGATTGTATGGAGCCAGCGCTGGCCAAAATACGCAGCATCTCTGTCGAGGCCATTTCATCGAAAATACGGGGAGAACAGAAAATGTTGACCGGTTCATCCATTTGATGCCGCTTGACCATCCAGGCAAACGTCCCTTCCGCTTCGGGATCCAAATCCAGCGTCTTCATTTCTTCAAGAAAAAGTTGATATTTCTTCCAGCGCTGATATTTGAAGGTCAGGAAAACCAACAGAGAGATGAGTAAACTCAGGAAACCCAGAAAATAGATCGCAATAACGGGATCAAATGAACTGGGATCGAAAAACCGGACTTGCTGGATTCCGATGGAATCGTTTTCGGCGAAAACCGCTTGCGCTGCGAAGAAGCGCCCAACAATGGATATCGGCATAGCGCCCTCAATTGGCAGAATGAAAATAAAAACACCATCAGCATAGTTATACTTAAATTAGTACTTTCCAAATTTCAAAAATCAAGTGGAAGGTTCGGATTCTACGCGAAAATATTTTATTGTGATATTGGCAAGAGTGGACATAAACTTTTCGATTGTCGGCGTCATTTATGGTTGTTTCGCGAGTCGAAACCAAAGAGTATCTTGCGTTTTCGCATTGATGGTTTGCAGGCGAATCCGATACAGCTGTTCCCCCCAAATGCTTCTCAACTTGGAGTCATCCAATTCGATGGATTCCACGTTGGCGGCAAGTATTTGCGGATCGTATGCCAGGATTATCCGCACGCTTTCTTCCCGATCGTGTATCAAGAGCATTCCCGGTTCTGTTTGTTCGACCTTGCCGGCGCAAATCAGGTTTTCGATCACGTTGGAAGAGGCTTCTTGCAACGAATACGCGTCGATAATCTCGACGTTTTTGCCGCGATTCAACCGAATCGTCCGTTTCCAGGATTTAATTCCGGCCTGCCGGGGATAGGCGGCGGCAATGTTCATTTCGATCTGCGCGATGGAATCGTTTGCGTCATAGGAAACCTTGTTTGCCGCATAGTGTGTTCCGTTTTCCTGATCCACGCCGTTGATCGTCGGCAGATTGTGATAGCCCGATTGAAAGGCCCAAATCTGATAACGTTCGCTGCTGAAGGTTTGGCGGGTATAGGTCGGTCTGCCGATATCGATGAGAATCGGTTTTCCGTCGGCGAACAAAACAAAATTGCCGACGTCGTTGTGGTTGTGGCTTTGCCCGTTGTGCGCGCCCCAGGCGGCGACGTACAATCCGTTAGCGCTGCCTTCCTCGTCGCGCGCGATCATCATTTGCATGTCGGGATGGCCCAGCCACCCATCGCGAACGAAAGGCGGAGAGGCGGGATTGGATCGAGCCGGTTCGTTGCCGTGGAAGAGCAGGTGCAGATACCGATTCAGATCGAAATTGCGTTTCACGCTTTCCACCCAGGCTTTCTCGTCGAAGCCATATGCGCCCAAATCCTGCAGGCGTTGATCGCCGATTCGTTTGCCGAAACGATAGACCAATTCGTGAGAGATGGGAGAGCGCGCATCACAATCCCCCAGACAAACGAAATAATCATCGACGATATGAACGCGGTAAATGAAACGGGCGATTTCCTGTATCAGCGGATGGCTATAAAAATCGAATTGTTGGTTGGTTGCATCGTATACATGTTCCAGCGCGTCGAACAAACTGGCGCCGGCGCGGCCCCAATAACTCGGCCCTTCATCACAGCTGCCGTCGGATGGGTAATAGGTCAGGAAATTGTCCAGGCAATCCAGCGTCTTATGCACCAACTGCACACGGCGGACTTCATCGGTTTCCGCCAGCAACGCCGAGACGAGCAGATTGGAGCAGATCCACGGATTCCAATTGTTGGGATAGGATTGATGCGCGCGAGCCGAATAACCCATCCAACCAAATTCTCTGGTTAAAAACGGAGTCAAAATGCGCCGGTCGACTTCCTTCCGGATTCGTTGCCGAATCAAGGGAGAAACGCTGTCCAATTTTTCGTCAAGCAGGTATTCCGTCAAGACGAGCGTATTCGACGTTTGCGCAGAAAATAATGCCACGACCTGATCATCCACATCGGGTAAATCGACTCCCGCCTTTTGCGGACCGATATGAGCGGGCCAGGTCCATGCCGTTTCTTCACAAATCGCCCAGATCAAATCGGCGATGGGATCCAGGAAACGGCCTTGATTTTCGATACATTCGGCAATGACGAGCGTATGCAACCGGTTGCGCCGTTCGCCCCAGATATCCTGATAATTGCTGCGATTGCCGTTGCGCTTGAATTGCAGATAGACGGATGCGGGAAGTACGGGAATTTCATCGTTCGCACAGGCTTCCGCTTGTTTGATGAGGCTGACCGTAATGGACGCCGGTATCTGTTCCCACGCTTCACGATCGGAGATTTTCGGAAACGGACGCCAGTCTTTTTGAGCAATCAGTATTTCACTCAGTTTCCCTTGAGGAAACGATTGCGCGAGTGAAATGTCGTTTGCCTGGGAAAAAGCGTTTGGAAGTGAGAAACAGCCGAAAAAGAGCATTGCGGTGAGAGCGAATACGAGATTAGTTTTTTGGGGGCGGCCATCAATCATGTTTCTCTCCTTCTTCAATGATCATCATTCTCCTCTTGCGAGAATAGACGAACTTTGATGATCGGTCAAAGGATTGAAATCCATTGTTCCAGGAAGAAGAAACGGTTATGAATGGATTTTAGGATGTAAATTTGGCAAGAGCGGAAACAGCGTTATCCTTGTCGCCCCATCAATTCGGTTTTTATTGATTCTTGTATTTCGTTGGCGCAAAATTCAGTTCCGCTGTATGATATGATATAGCAGGAACGAATAAATCATGCAGTGCAATGAAGGTGGAGTGGAAACATGACACAGAACCGGCGTAAAACGGATCAGGGCAGCGAAAAAAGCACGTTGCAGGAAAAAGTGAATGGCGCTAGCGACAACGAATCCATCAAGATTCCGAAGAACCTGACCCTCAAACGAGAGGAGGACGAGGTAGCCATCAAAGACAAGCAAATTATTCTGGAACCGGTGGATCCGGATGCGGTAGATTGATTTTCTGCAAGAAAGGTAATCCGTAATCCGGTGGCTGAGGCGATGTTCGATCCGTGCGAATTAAAAAAAGAGGCCGCTGAATCGAAAACAAAGTCTCCAAAACAGCGGCTGGGGAGGTATATATATCTATAATACGTGTAATGTTATCATAAAGTTTCAGATTTATCAACTTTTTTTTATCAATGGCCGATTTTTTTTTGGCCTGTAATCCTGGCATATCGCGTATCGTTACGGATCGATCAATAAGCGTGAACGAAGGCGTTGAGTAACGAGCCGTATTCCGGATCGCGTAGTTTGCTTAACGCTTGCGCCTGAATTTGTCGCACTCCTTCCGCGGAGAGACCGAGGAGGCGTCCTGCCTGCCGCAGACTGACCGGATCCGCTTCTTCGCTCAAACCAAAACGGCAGCGTAATACGTCCTGTTCCTTTTGGGTCAACTGCATGAATGTTTTGGAAACGGTTGCTTCCAATTCATTCAGCCACAAACGGCGTCGCAACGGCTCCGCCACATCCACTTCGAGCCGGTCTTCCATACTTTGCCCGTCATCGTCTTCGACATGGATGGATAAGGTTGTCGTGCCGAGATGATAAACGTATTCCACCTTCTCTTCTTCCATGCCGATGCCGTCGGCGATTTCCTTGTAGGTCGGATTACGGCCTTTCATTTTGATGAAACCGTATTCGAAGTTTTTGATTTTTTTCAAGATACTCACTTTATTGATCGGGATGGTCACCGTTCTCGATTTTTGTTCGATGGCGCGTTGCATATAAAGTCGAATCCACCACGCCGCGTAAGAAATGAGACGGCATTTTTTCTCGAGATCGTACCGATCAATCGCTTCAATCAGCCCCAGATTGCCTTCCTGAATCAAATCGGCGATGGGAATACCCTGATTGCGAAAACTCAGGGCCAATCGCACGACGAAACGCTGATTGGCTTCCACCAGCCGTACTCGCGCGGAGGCATTGCCTTTTTTAACCTTTTTTAATAGTTTAAACTCTTCCTCCGGTTTTAACGGTTTATGATCGATTCCCTTTAGATGCCTTTTAATCGAAATTCGCTCGTAAGACATCTCCCCGTCCTCCGTTTCTGTAAATTGGTTCCATTCAACGGAAACATGAATGGAGTGCCAAAAGCTGCTCATTCAAAGTCGACGAACCCATTTCGTTGTCGACAAACACATTACAATTCAAAATCATCACAATCCCATAGCAAATTGTCTTTCACTATCCATGTGTCGAAAAATGAGAAAAGTTGGGATTTTTTTTTGCAATGAGGATCAAAAAGAGAGAAACCTGTTTGATTTGGGTGGAATGCGTCGGTGGAAACCTGATCTCCCCTTTAAACCATGGTTAAAAGGATGAACAATAGAGAGAATTTTCCATTCATCGATTCGATACCATTTAGGGATGAGAAGGATTATGTTTATGAAATTCAAAGCGTTACGTAAGGAGCGCCGACAAAAATCCTTTACGTTGATCGAATTGCTTATCGTAGTGGCGATTATCGGAATTCTGGCGGCTATCGCGGTTCCGAATTTCACCCGCGCGCGGATGCAGGCGTTGTTGACGCAGATTATTCGGGATATGCGAACGTTGGACGATCAGATTCATATTTATGAACTTGATCACGGGCGACCGCCGATTTCGGATTATGTGAAGGGAAAAAACAGTCTGCTTGCCTTGACCACTCCCATTTCGTATATGAACACCATTCCGATCGATCCCCATCGGTGGAACGAGGAAATCGGGAGAACCAACGGCATCTATTTCAACTATTGGTACAACGAAGAGGATCCCAGCAAGCGCTATAACACCGGCGGGTCGGAATGGCACACGCAGGGATGGCGGATTTACATGTTATCGGTGGGGATGGATCATGACATCGATTGGGTGACTTATCATCCCAGCAACGGAATAGCATCCAACGGCGATATTCGTTATTTTTCGCCCAAACGGCTGTCCGATTGGCAGGATTCTCTTTAAGAAAATATAAAATGCGTCCTGGTTTGGTCCACGTTTTTTATTCGTATCCTGGTTTATGAGTGAAATAAGGTGGTTTGGTTGCGCCCGTTTTTCTTGGATTCATACAGAGCGGCGTCGGCTTTGCGGATGAGGTCGTTGGCGTCTTTTGTATTGCGATTTAAGGCGCTTACGCCGGCGCTGATCGTGACCGATATTGATTGGGTTTCGAAAATCATGGCTTCTTTTTCGATTTGTTTGCGAAATCGTTCGATTGCTTCCATTGCGCCTTTTTCCCCCTGTTCGGGGAACAGGACGGCGAATTCTTCGCCGCCGAAACGGGCGACAATGTCCGTATCGCGCATGGAATTGACGCACAATCGAGAAACCTGCCGCAATATTTCATCGCCGGCCAAATGGCCGTAAGTATCGTTTACTTTTTTGAAATGATCCAAATCGATCAGGGCAAAAGAAAGTTCCTTGCCATAACGGAGGGCTCTTTTAAACTCCCGGTCCAGTTGGCGTGTGAATTCTCTGCGGTTGAGGAGTCCGGTCAACGCATCTTTTTGGCTTAATTTTTCCAATCCGAGCATGGTTTCATTCAGCATGGTTTGATAAATGCTCGTCTCGGTCACATCGATCAACGTGATGCAAATGAATTTGACCTCTCCCCGATCATTCAGAACCGGTAGAAAGGTACAATCCTGCCGCATGGAATCCACGCCGCCGGTGACAGGGCGGTGATGGGGAAAACGAAAGAGGTAGGGACGCTGCCGCCAGGATGTGAAGGCAAAGTTTTTTAACAGAAAAACACTTTTGACCTTTCTTTCGAACCACATGCGGGGAAGTTCGGGAAAACATTCGAATATGTTTTTACCGTACACTTCCGCGGTGGATTTACCGCTGTTCGTTTCCATGAATTTATTCCACACGACGATATCCAATTTCTCGTCGATGACGAAAATTCCGACATTGATGCGATTGATGATGTAGCTGGGCAGGAAAAGGGGGAGAACCGGTTCGTACATTTACAACGCCTCGATCCATTTGTCTAGCGCCTGAATCAGATAATCGATTGATTGTTCCGGCATGAAGATCAAAATATGGCTACTAAATGCCCTCTGTTCGAGACGAAAGGCCACTTTCAGTAACAAGGCGTAATTCCAGGAGGTTTCGTGATGGGAAAAAAGACGATCCGGAGGCATATTTTCACAGAACAGGGAAGGTGGAGAAAACGATAATTCATGACCCGGGTTCAATTGTTCCGCGATGCCGTTCATGCAGGCGCCCACGAGAATGTTGCCTACATCCAGCAGCAGTTCCTGATCCGATCGGTCGATATCCTCATCGTCATATCCCAACAAGTCGGCTAATTCTCTACAGCCCTGCCGATTGTAGATGACCAGGGCTTCGCCGTGCAACTGATTGTAAAACGCCTGGCGTATCGCGGTAATTTCTCCCGGATCATCGACCACCTCGGCGACCACGGAGGTGAGTTGATGAGCGTCGATCATGGTCACGTTCGGCACGGCAAGTTCGACGAATGTGTCCAATAATTTTGCCAAAGCCGCGCCGGCCTGCCCCATGCCGATATTGATGATTTCCCGCAAAACTTCGTAATGATCCTCGCTTAACATCCGGGCGTTCATATCACTTGATGATCCTTTAAAATTTGTTCGATTTGACTCGTATCGATATTTTTTCGGATAAAGGCTTTTGCGCCAAGTTCGAATACCCGTTCCTGGGCTTTGGGTTGTATGTCGGCGCTGACAACGAATACGGGCACATCGATTTTCTCATTTTGAAGCGCCTGCAACACTTCATATCCGTTGATAACCGGCATGGTCAGATCGAGAAACAGGAGATCGGGCCGATTTTCCCGGCATTGACGCAGGGCGTCTTCTCCGTCGGAGGCTTCGGTAATCTCCAACTGTATAGTATCGATGCCGGACAATGCCTTTTTTAGCAATGCACGTGCCAATTTCGAATCATCCACAATCAAAACGGAAAGGACCATAGTTCTTCCTTGTGTCAAATTGAACTGAAATGGTTAATCAGGTGATTTTTGAAGGGAATTTTACATGAAATTCTTTTCCTCTCCAGGAGGAGATGGATCAACCGGGATATTTCATGAAAATTGGTGAGAGAATACGTAAATAAAATTTTGTAGGGTGGGCTCAAAGCGAAGCGTAGCCCACCCTGATTCTCTTCAAATCTATGATTACGTTGGTGGGCTAAACCGCAAACGGCGCGGTTTGAGCCCACCCTACACACTCCTTACCGGTTTTCACCGGCGCTCTCGTGGGCTACGCTTCGCTTCGCGCCCACACATCTATTTTTTAACATTTCGAAACTTTATTTTTATATTTTTCACAGTCTCCGCCGAATCCTTGAGTCTCTTCAAGGCTGCAGATTTTGTATCGAGGTGTTCGACTTCTTTATACGCTTCTTCTTTCCATTTCCAAACCTCTACCATCGATTTGGATTCTTTTATTTTATTCATGATAAATGACCTCGAATGGAGTAATAATCTTTAACGGTTTGGTATACCCTTCCATCCTATTGATTGCTTGAATTTTGGCTTCTTTGTTGACATTTGCCATGTGCCGGAAATTCCAACTCAATAATATATCCAATTCTTTAACGGTTGCAATAGAAATATGCGTCGCATCGTCGATCTGATTACGAGATAGTATTTTTGCAACGATATATTGATCGGCTAATCGTGATATCTCTTCATAATCATTTTCGAAATCGAGATAATTCAAAAAGTATTTTTCAATCGCTGCCAGCAATTGATCACGATGAGACGGAACATCGGTGCGCTTGATTTCGTCTATAACCAATTGAGAAATATAAGCGTCGTAAATACCTGTTTTGACATAGCATTCAAATAACTCAATTGTGATTTCCTTTTTATCCGGAGCATCTTCGGCAAAAAGGAAATTAATCACGCTTGTATCGAGATAAAGAGTTGTTCGTTTCATAATCAGATTAATTATAAAGTTTTGTAGGATTGGCTCGATTCAACCCACCATTCGGGTTTACGAACATATTGGTGGTGCGCTTCGCTTCGAGCCCATCCTACACAACTTGAACCGGCATGTAAATATCGAACTCCATCTCGTTCCCCGTCGCGAGCGGATTTCGCGGTTTTTCCAACTCGTGATCTTCGCGCCATGCATATCGGCTTTCGCTGGAATTCACCCACTTCCACAAATTTCGATATACATCGCCCATTTCTGAAATCTTGCAGCTGGTCATTGCAAACAGACCGCCTTGAAATTCTTTGACTTCGATGTCGCCCTCGGATTCGATTTGCGAATCAACACGAATCCAAAATTCATACCCATATTCTTTTTGGCGCGGTGAAGGATTGGGATTGTTGAACCCGAAAACCGGGTGTTTTCCAAAATCAGCAAATAAACCTAACGGGTTGGCCCACGCACTCAATTTTTCCCATGCGTCGTTTTCCGGATTCTCGCTGATTACCCGCACCGTGGCTACTCGCATCGGATCGAGTTCGACGATCCGAATATTTTCATCCGCGATTTCTTCCCGAATCGTTCCCATTCTGACTCTCCCTTCCTTCGAATCGTCTAAAATCGACATGGAATCATTCATGATTGGAGTTTCCTTCGTTTGGATTCTTTTCGATTTTCTGATTCGCGATTTGTTGCAGTTCGCGAATATCGTCCTCCGACAATTTTTCGATTTTCACCAATTGCGTGATCAACGCCGCCGTCGACCCACCGCAAAATACATCCGCCATCTGTTTCGCCATGCGTTTCAGTTTTGTAGGGTGGGCTCAAAGCGAAGTAGCCCACCATACCATTTATTCTCCTGCACACGTATCCATCCTATCTCCCGGTTCCTGGCTTCCCCAATTCTGTTCATACCATTTTAATTGAACATAACGGTGAAACGATGACCATTCCCAATCTACCGGATTTTTCACATACCCGTGTTTTACGGGATTATAATGAATATAATCCAGGTGTTTTATAAAATCATCTTCATTTCGAATGAGATGTTCCCAAAAACGTCTTTGCCAAACTCCCTGTTCTCTTTTTTTGCTTCTTGCAACAGACAACGCCTCCGTGGGAGGGTTGTTCTTTATATACAATTTGGTAAATCGATTTTTGATCAGATTCCAGCGTATTGAAAAATTTGAATCTCCCTCAGGTAATGACCATAACGTATGGATATGATTAGGCAATAGTACAATCCCATCGATTGTGAATGGATATTTCTTTCGTACCGTTTGAAATGCATCCCGCAAACATCGTCTGGACACCTCTGCCGTTAAAATGGAATTGCGGTTATTTGTTACGACTGTAAAAAAATAACAAGAATTCGGTTGTTTGAAACGGCGATATTCCGGCATGGGATCATTTTCATCCTCCCTTGCTTTGGTTAGCGTTGTTGTGGGCTACGATTCGCTTTGAGCCCACCCCACAAAACTATATAATTAGTTTGGTACGGTTTTACAGCAAATATTATTCTTAGACACGCCCGCGCCAATATCCCGGCCTTCGTCGGTGATGCATGACGGCAATGATGCAGATATGCTCTTCCTCCCCCTCGACCAAGTAGATCAGCGAATACGGAAAACGCTGCAGCAACTTGCGGCGTGTGCCGGCCTCAACCGGCGCCCCCGAATACAGATTCTCGTGTATACGATCCACCGCGACCCGTACCTCTGCGGCGAACTCCGCACCCAGACCAGCGGCTTCTCCTTCGTAGTAGCAGACCGACTCCCGCAACTCCCATCGCGCCTCGGGGTGAAAGCTGAAACTTCAACTCACCGGAAGAGATCCTTGAGCTCGGCAAAGACCTGCTCACCGGGAATCGACTGCACCGCACCGGATTGCAACTCCTCCACGCGGCGGCGAACCTCCTCTGCCCACACCTGTTCGATCTCCACATCCTCATCCAGACTGGCGATAAGGCGTTCCGCCAAACGGGCGCGCTCAGCACGGGTAAGCTGCATGGCAGCCGATTCAAGGTCTTCGATGATGGAACGCATACGTCCTCCTGGACAACATTATTACACCAGATGGTCAACGATCAATGCTTCAGGCGTATCTTCAGAAATATAGGGCTGCGCTTCGCTTTGTGTCCACCCTTTTACGTGGCTATTCCATAATGTCAGAGAGTCGCATGTCGTTTCGAAGTAATGTATTGACAACGGAACTCATATCGGTTTCCTTCTTTTGGGCGATTTTTTCAACAAAAGCTTGGACCTCTTCGTCGAGATAAATAGGCTGGTTCAACCGAACGCCCAGACGATGGAATTTCCCTCTTTCCGCTTTTGTAAAATCATATTCATCTTTCATTGTTCTCCTCCATATTCTATGGCTTCCCTCTTGGTTGCTTTACGGCACGAGAAGATACGTATCGTCACTTCCTCTGAATTCTTTTCATTGAATGTGTGGCAAACAATCAATAGCCCTTTATTTTTGGAAATCCCCATTGTGATCCATCGTTTTTCCCTTTCACTGTGATCTTCATCAACTATTGACATAGCCATTGGATCAAGAAATACGGCTGCTGCTTGATGCCATGCTTCTGCAGATTTATTTGGGCTTTCTTTGGATCCCATTCAAAATTATAGTCAATTCCCACAATAAATCTCCAGTCAACACCCGTTTCCCGCCCGACGAATACGCCATAGTATTGCCGTCTTAATACACTTCGTCATGTTTCCCGATATCGACGAAAACGGCTTTATTCTCCTCTACAAAATAAAAAAGCACCCGAAGATCATATTCAATAGTAAAACTCCACAATTCTTTCAGTTCTCCTGACAACTTGTGAGTTTTTAGTTGTTTATCAAACGGATTATTGACAAAGATTTCGACTTTTTCCCAAAATAGATATTCTCTTTCCGGTTTATTTTTCTGTTGCTTTTTGAATGATCGCTTGAAGGAAGAGCTCAATGTTATTTCTATCATTGATTCATCATTTCCTTCAATCTGTCTATGTTACTTGTAAATTCAAGAGTATTCTCTTGAAATTCTTTTTGACTCAGTTTGTAATTATTATATATCTCAGATCGCCGCTCTTCGATTACATAGCGATCCAGTAAAAATTTCAACTCTTCTTTTTCTTCAAGGGATAACGTTTTCATATCCTCAATAATATTTGTAAAGGTAGAGGTCATAGAAACTCCTCCTGATGGTTTTCCAGGATAATCATATTGCCAACTCTTCCCATTGTGAAGATCGAAGAAATTGCCGGTATAGGTTCCAATGAAAATAAAGGAAATTTTGCTCCCGCAAAAAAAGATGGAGCGATAAAGCGTGATCCATCTATGATGCATTTTGTCATCCCACGTGGCTGTTCAATCCGCAACGAGATTTTTTAGAATTTTCGTGCCAACGGCTCCTTGATCACTGCATGCCGTGGAACCGCCTCTGTGGAGCCTGTTTTCGGATTGATCCATAACGAATGCGAGCTGCCTTCTCGTTTCAAATAGCAACCAGCCATTCGCCGTGTGCGTTCCAGTTCCCTTCGCTTCATCCGACCGACACTTTGTCCTGAATCGCGTCCTCCGGCAGGCCGCGAAGAATGTCCGCTCTGCGATCCTCCAGGATCAACTCGATAGCCTGACGTAAATTATCTTTAGTTTCTTCAATTGTCTCTCCTTGCCCATTGGCGCCGGATACTTCGGGACACATTGCCCAATAACCGCCTTCGGGTGCAGGTTCAATCATTGCAGTAAATTCGGCTTTCATCGTGTTTCCTCTTTATTTGTGTTGAACATCTAAATGTTCGGATTTCCGTTATGTGATAGAAAATATTGGTGGCTGCGCTTCGCTTCAAGCCCCCCCTGATTATCTTCCAATCTATGATTGCGTTGGTGGGCTAAACCGCAAACGGCGCGGTTTGAGCCCACCCTACTGAGCTCAATCTATCCTTGCACGCCTGCAACATTTCCCTCCATTTGAATCACGAAGCGCGCGAAATTCCACGAAAACACGAAAAAATCTCAATCTTTCTTTTCGCGCCTTTCGTGCTCCCTTCGTGCTTTCGTGATTCAAACGACGAAAGACAAGGGTGAGAACGACGCCGCCCGTGCCACCCGCGACTCTCCACAACGCAAGCGGGGACGCTTGCTCTACCGTTTTTGTTCCATGCCGGCTTCGTCGATGATTATGCTTCCTGAGACGTTCGGGCCGCCGTATTGAATGACCAGGACCGGCGGGAAACCTGGGGCGATGCTTTCGAAGTTTCCGGCGATTTTGATTTTTCGGAATCCGTCGGATGGTATATGGTTGTCGCGCAGGAAATAAATCACGCTTTGATCTTCGTCGATCAATCCGACGGCCGTCATACCGCCTTCGCCGCTTGCCCGCTTCATCATCACCTCGCCCTGCAGGACTCCGGCCTGCGGTGGAATGGCGGAATACAGCACGACGTGCGCGGCGAGTTGATCCGCCTCCAATCCCAACCGTACGCCCTGTCCGTTCATTCCCGCGGTCAGCGAGACGGTTCCCGGAATCGCTCCCGGCGGTAGAAACTGATTGGGATTCAATACGGCGGCGTCGTTGATCGCGTTGAACGTCGAATCGACGGCCGGCTCGATTCGGTCGGTTTCCGTTTCCTCAAAGGGTTTGATTTGCAGATTGTCGAAGTAGACCGTCACGGATTCATCCGTCGCTTCCCTCGGCAGGACGATTTGCAAGGCCGGATGGATGTGGGTCGTCGGCGCATCATACACCAGCCGCAACGTTCCCCAGCGATCGACCGGGATTTCACCGCTTTTCGGATTCACGTACCCGAGACTGCCGTCAATCGGATCGGCGATGGCTACCAACCCCAATTGTACCTGATTGGAACTGCACCGCGCGGAGACGCTTAACTCGATCAACCGTTGGCCGGTTTCCATCGCTTCCGCCAGCATCAGCAAATTCCCTTCGCCCGGCTTGAGATTCACGACCAGGCCGATTCCGTCCGTGGCGCCGGGAAACGCGTTATCGGTCGGCGCTTCGCCGACGGTCAACGACGAAACGTCGGTGAAATCCGAAACCGGCAATTTATTGTCCGCCAACCGTTGCCAATCGACAGCGATAGGCGTGGGAGACGGAGTCGGGGTTGAGGTCGGCGGAGGCAAGACCGGCGTCGGCGTGGCCGGTGGATCTGACGTATTTAATAAAAGAATCACCTCGGCGCTGCTGCTTTCCAAAAAGGCCAGATCCGGCAATCCGTCGCGATTGAAATCCACCGCTTCCAGCCGCATCCAACTGAATATTTTCGCGGGAAAGTCGGTTCGGAACGTCAGCGCCTCTTCCCATGCATTCAATTGTTTTCCACGGACGACGGTGATCAACGCGAAGATGTTTCCTTCCGCGCCGGTTTCTCTGCTCACGTAAATCAAATCCGGCAGACCGTCCAGATCGAAATCGGAAATGGTCACATCCTCCAGAATCGCGCCCCGCGAACCGGTTTGCGTGAAATCCACGTCGCCGATGGGGATTGCCGTAATGGTTTGCTGATCGAAAGCGGTATACAGTTTCGCGTGATTTGAAAAGGATAACGTCACAAAATCAGCGAACGCATCCGCATTGGCGTCGCCGGTTTTGAACGCCGTCGCCCGATCCCCGATGTCATCCTGCCACAGGGAAAATTCCGCGATGTTTTGGAATTCCGTGGGAGATTGTCGGCGGCAGAAGATGACCGAAGACGGATGGGCCGGATTGCTGTCGAGCGACACGAGAATCAGCGCCGGCGGAGTCTCCCCGTCCAAATGCTGCATGTCGATCATTTGAATGGTCGTGGCGGCGACGTTGCGCAAAATCACCTCTTCACCCACCAACCGCGTCGCATCATCGGTCAACTCATATTTCCTGATTTGGTTGAATAGCCCGCGAGTTTCCACAACGACGTAAATTTCGTCGTTCCCGTCCGCGTCCGTATCCATGCAGATTAAAGGCTGATGCCTTTCCGGCGCAATCACGTGAAAGGGAACGTCCGTCGCAATCGGCCTTCGAAACGTTCCATCCCCGTTTCCCAGCGCGACGAGCAGGGTTTCGTCGAGATAGGAAACAACGCAAAGGTCCTGATTCCCATCCCCATTGAAATCGCCATGCGAAAGGAACTCCGTTTCGACGTTTTCTCCCAGCGTCGTCGTCGTTTTTATAATGGGATGATGAATATCCCCGGTTGTTTTAAGAATAACGATTTCGTTTGTAGAACGCAGCATGGTCGCCAAATCATCCAGACCATCGTTATCAAAATCAGCGGAGAGGAATCCTTCCGGCCGTTGATTCAATGGGATGACGCCCAATTTGGATAGCGATACTTTCGAAACCACGATGGTCGGCAGGGGAGTAGATGTGGGACCTTCCGTCGGCGTGGGCGTCGGAGTGTTGGTTGGCGGAATCGGCGTGTAGGTGGATGTGAACGTCGGAGTATTCGAAGGCGATTGAGTCGGCGTAAACGTGTTTGTCGGCGTGTTCGTCATCGTGTGTGTGGGAGTAACTGTATAAGTGAATGTTGGCGTCGGCGTCGGAATCAAAGTTACAATCGAACCATAAACCGGTTGCTCGACCTCGTCCAGATAGAGAAATGTGCCGGCAAAGACGGGCGGTTCGGTTACAGGAACAGAGGGAGAAAGGATATAGGTTATTGTTGCAGGCGATAGACCATCCGGATGTGAAATGATCCCAGTCAGTTCACCAGTCTCTTGATCGAGAACGAAATGATTCTGCGAGACGGAAACGAATCGCCATCCGTCAGGGATCGCTTCTCGAATCAGGAGCGAATACGGCGACGGCGTAACGTGGATTTGCACGGACAAAACGACTTCCATACTCTCGCCCGGCGGAATCAGGCGAGGATAATCGCGCGTAACCGTGATCGCCTGCCCCCAACCGTAGGAAGGGAAAACGAAAATCATGAGAAAACCAAACAACAAGCGAATCCATTGTCGAGGAAAAGCAGTATCTATCATGTTCATCCTTATCTTTTGCACAGTTCTTCATGGGAAACACCATCTTCCGCCGTATAGGTTTTTAAATTTCGATCAAATTCGGCAATATCTTCTTCCCAACGTCGTTATCTTCTTCCAGGGGGAACGCTTTGACGTTTTGTGTTTTCATAGGGAAATCGACGGATTCCACATATTGAACGACGATCTGTTGATCTTCCGGAGACAGTTTTTCGATCTCCATGATAATTTCTTGGGCATTCATTGGCTTGTACTCCATTTTCGAACATTGCTTAGTTCACATATTTTACCAGATGCAAACTGAATAATGCCAAAATCAGTTGAGCAATGTTTCCTCGATCATCACATTTTCAAATCGATGGATTACGCGTTAAATTCCAACCTGTAATTTTATAGTTCCATCGCGGGTAGAACAAGCGTCCCCGCTTGCGTTGTTTTTTTTAACATCATGCAGGCGGGGACGCCTGCTTTACCCACTTGTCCTGCACGTATTCTCGGCCTTCATTGTGATTCATGAGTTGTTATGGTTTATAGGAATGACGGTTTCGTGGTATGCTTTACAAGAGACAAGTCCGGTCCGGATTTGAATTTAGAATGGCAGGGTGCAAAATGAAAAACGAAGCGACCTCAAACAGACGGGATTTCATGAAAACAATGGGAGCGGGTATGGCGCTGGGGCTGACGGCGGCGAATTACCGGGCGGCGGCGGCCGGCGGCGCGAATGAGAAAATCATTGTCGGTTGTATCGGCGTCGGCGGTCAGGGCATGGATCGATTGCGCGGTTTTTTGCGGCACGAGGACGTGTCCATCGCCGCCGTTTGCGATGTGGATTCGAGCCATTTGGATAAAGCGCTGACGGAAGCAGAAAAACGGCAGGGAACCAAAGCGAAAGGATTTCACGATTTTCGAGAATTGCTGGAAATGAACGAAATCGACGCGGTGACGGTCGTCACTCCCGATCATTGGCACGCTCTCCCCTTTATCGCGGCGTGCGAAGCCGGCAAGGATGTTTTTGTGGAAAAACCGCTTTGCCACAACATCCGCGAAGGACGCGCGATGGTACAAGCGGCAGAAACATATCGCCGCATTACCCAGCTGGGCACTCATATCCACAATGAAACGCCGAATTATCGGCGCGTGGTCGAACTCGTGCAATCCGGTTCGCTGGGAACAATCAATCGTGTGCATTGCTGGAAAACGTCAAATACGAGAGGATTGGGACATCCGGCGGATTGCGACCCGCCGAAGGAGTTGGATTATAATTTCTGGCTGGGACCGGCGCCCATACGGCCCTACAATCCCAACCGCTCCCATTTTCATTTTCGATATTTTTGGGATTATTCGGGCGGGATGTTTATCGATTTTTGGTGCCACATCACCGACGTGGTGTTCTGGGCGCTTGATCTCGGCGCGCCGAAAAGCGTGTCGGCGGTGGGCGGGCGGTTTTTCGTCGACGACAATACGGAAACGCCGGATGCGATGGATTTGTTGTACGAATATCCCGATTTGATTCTGGCCTGGACGGTGCATCCGGACGGCGCGCCCGGTTACAAGCATATGGGAAGCATCGGCGCGGTGTTTGAAGGTGCGAAAGCGACGCTGGTCGCCAATTATTCAAAACATGAGATTTATGTGAACGGCAAAAAGGAAGAGGAATTTTCGCGTCCGGAAAAAACCATTCCCGATTCTCCCGGCCATATCCGCGAGTTTTTGGACAGCGTGAAATCAAGAGTGAAAACGACCTGCAACATTGAATACGCCTATCGCCTGACGAAGCCCGGTTTGTTGGGAAACATCGCCTATCGCACGGGAGAACGCATTTATTGGGACGATCAAAAGGAACGGATTCTCGACAACAGCAAGGCGAATCGCCTGGTTTCACGAAAGTATCGCCGGCCGTGGAGACTGGCATGAATTCCTTGAAGGGACGAGTCGTTCTCGTCGGCGCCGGTCCCGGCGATCCCGGGCTGATCACGGTGCGCGGCAAAGAGGCGATTCAACACGCGGACGTCATCGTATTCGACCACCTGGTCGCGAACGAGCTGGTCGATCTGGCGCCGGCGTCCGCGCGGCGTGTTTATGTCGGGAAAAAAGCCGGCAAACATACGCTTACGCAGGATCGCATCAATGAATTGCTGGTCGAGGAAGCTCGCAAGGGGAACGCCGTGATTCGCTTGAAGGGCGGCGATCCGTTTATCTTCGGTCGCGGCGGGGAAGAATGCCTCTTCTTGCGAGAACATGATGTCGAGTTTTCCGTCGTGCCGGGGATTTCCGCGGCGGCGGCGGTTCCCGCTTATGCGGGAATTCCCGTCACCTGCCGCGATATCAGCACCGCCTTTGTCGCGGTGACGGGACATGAACATGCGTCGAAAGAACAAGCAACGGTCAATTGGGAGGAATTCGCGCGGATCAGCGGCACGTTGATTATTTTTATGGGAGTCATTCGCATTCGCGATATCACGTCCGAACTGATCAAATACGGACGATCCCCGCAAACGCCGGTCGCCGTCATTCGTTGGGGAACGTATGTCTGGCAAAAGACGTTTACCGGCGAATTGGGCAGGATCGCGGATGAAGTGGAGCGTCTCCATCTGCGGCCGCCGGCGCTGATTGTCGTGGGCGAGGTGGTGCGGCTGCGCGAGCAGTTGAATTGGTTTGAGTCGCGACCGCTTTTCGGCAGATCCATCGCCGTGCCGCGTGCTCGCAGTCAACCGTCGAGATTGGCAGCGCTGCTGGCCGAAAAAGGAGCGCGCGTCATTGAAATCCCGGCCGCCCGGCATGAACCGATGCGATTGCCCGATCGATTGGGGGAAATCGTGCGCGACATCGACACGTATGATTGGCTCCTGTTTTCCGGCGCGAATGGGGTCGACTTTTTTTTTGATACGCTACATGAAAAAGGACGAGATACGCGCTGTCTTGCGCGCTGCCGCATCGCCGCGTTGGGAGATGACACGGTTGCCGTCTTGAAAACGCATGGCATTGGGGCGGATTTCGCGCCCACGCGGTTTTGTTCTTCGTCCGTGATTGAAGAACTGGCCGGACAATTCCCGTTGGACGGCGCACGAATTTTATTGATTGGGGATCGCCAGGCGCCGCAAGGATTGATGCGTGAGCTGCAAAACATGCGGACCAATGTGGAACTTCTTCTTATTTCCGATGAGCGGGAAAAAGAAGAAGACTTTCCATTGGAATATCCGGAATCCGGGAGAAACGGGCGCCGGTTTGATCTGGTGGCTTTTTCCTGCTCGTCGACTGTCGTGAATTTCATTCAACGGATGGGCGGCGATGAAACCAGGCGAATCCGTGAAGAATCCGTTTTTGCCTCCATCGGCGCGCGGACTACGCGGAAATTGAATGAGTATGGTTTCGCTCCCGATATCGAAGCGGAAAAACCGGATTTAACGGTTTTTACAGAAACCATCACCGCATTTTTCACCGACGATGCGGAAAAGGATTGATTTGTAACGCCGCCGTCTCGGCGGCATCGAATCAAGCCGCCGAGACGGCGGCGTTACATTATCGTAAGGTGGACGGGTATGCCGAAAGAAGAACGCTGGCAATTGATCGATGAAGAGGTCACGTTATACGCTCCCGAAATCAGCCGCAATCCCACGCCGGATGAATTTCTCGAGACGGAATCGATGCAGCATACCATCATTTCGTTCAACAAAGTGCTGGTCGGTTGCAAGGAGTTTTCCGATCATACCACGCGCGACGAATGGATTCGCCGCCATCCGTTGGGAAAGCGGATCGAACTTGTGAATCCCCAAACCGGCGAACGCAAGGCGGGAAATATCATCGAAGTGCGCATGGGCGATGAACCCGATGAGCATCTGGCCGCCATCATGATCTATATCGAGCGGTTGCTGCCGCCGGAACATGTTCAGGATTGGGTGATTTGAGAGACAGCAATCACACAACCGTTTTTATGGCAATAGTCGCGGTTTTTCGAAAATGGCGGCGCGTAACGTTTGCAGTCGATGCTGATATAAATGATTTTCCTTCACGCGGATTTGCGATTCTTCCAAAAGGTTTTTACACACATCCGGTTTATCAAGCAATTCCAGGATCCGCTCCCGGCATTCCTCCGAAGATTGAAAATATGATAGGGACGGCAACAAATCATCGAATGCGGAGCGATGATCACAAATCTGATGAACGCCCAGGGCCGGAAAGCGGAAAAACCATGCATTCGGTCCCGTTTGTCGGGCAATGGAATGGGAATTCAAAGCCAGCTGAGCGGATTTCATTTTATGGACGTTCAAAGCCGCCGTCGGCGATGTCAGAAGATGGCCGCGAAGAGGATCCTCCGGGGATAAAACCTCGTTCCAGTTGGATGCGATGAGGAATACCGGCAAATCGTGGAGTCGTCGCAATCCCTCATATTGCCGAATAAAAGACGTTTCACATATCAGATATTTCAGAATGGCGATGGTATCGTCAAGCGCCATGTCTTTCCATTTCTCACGTACGAATTCGTAAATATTTATTCCCTCCTGGTTGGCCAATTCGAAAGGGAGACCGGCAAGAAGCTTGATTGTGTTGGCGTCATTCCCGAATCGGCTCCAAAGCGCCTGCTTTTTTAAAAGGGATAAACCGAACGGCTCTTCACAATAGATGACAATTCTCTCCTTTTCTTTTGGTACGGGCGAGATTTCCAAATCGGAGGCGAAGGGAGCATAAACGGAACTGCCGTCGTCTGCATCATTCATAAAGTGAAGCAGGTTTTTTTCGGAGACGATGGTTTGAATGCGAGAACGGTCCACATGCGCCGATGGCAGAATGGTCGTTTGCAGAAAAATGATCGGGAGGGGAAGGGATTGGATCATTTGCGCGGGTAGGGAATCAATGGGGGAAAGGCCGATCATGAAAAGCCGAGTCGGCTGATATTGGGAAAGGACGTCCAGGATGGAGCTTCCCAGGAAAGTTTTCCCGATGGCGGGAGAACCGAATCCGCGCGGCTCGATCAGAAATAGGCCGGTTTCCGCCTGAAAATCCTTTTGCAGGATATGGGCGCATCGCTGAGCGATATTGGCGGAATGGAAATCGCAGGGATTGGCCACGATCAGGATTCGTTCCCGTCCGGATGCGGACCGAGACGATAGTTTTCTGATTTGGGCGGGGATTTGATTTCGTTTCTGTTGCAGGATCGAAATGATTTCACTTGATATTTGCTGAGAATTCGGCAGAGTCGGATCAACCACGATCTCCGTGTTCACCAGATGCAATCCCATGACGTTCGCAAGCGTCTCGAATTGGTTTCGGTCCGGCGGACGGTCAACCCATTGCCAACGTCCATCGTTCGGAATGGAATCCAGAGGATGAATCGCCAAGGCTACCGCCAACCGTTCCGCATCCGGTTCGATGAGTAACACCGGCATGCCGGTTTGCGGAATCTGCGAACGAAGCAGGGCGGGTAGAAAACGAGTGGAATCGCCGTACACAATCAACGCTTGCGTTTGGGAGCGAATTTTGTGCTGGAAATACTCAAGGATTTTGCGGACATCTTCGAATGCGTTTTCTCCGGCGATTAACCGGTTTCCGTTTTCTCCCCGCTTGCACCAGATCGAGTTTTTTTCTTCGTAAAGAAGAACGGATTCCGAATATTTTTTCTTTAATAAAAAGAAAAAAGGGATGACGTTGGTTTTTTCGATCTTCTTATAATTCGTGTGGAACGGTTCGGGTTTCCAGGCGCATAAGGGAATCCATTGGCGAGGATTCTCGATGGAACGGTCAATTTTCCGGCCGCGGTATAAAATATCTCCTTTCGGGGAGCCGTAGCGAGAATCGAATTCGTCACAAAATTCCGTTTGGAATCCGGCCATTTCACAAAATCGCTGAAGAGAATAGGGTGTGAATCCGTTCAAATGGCGCTGGGAGTCTCTTCCAGGGCCGAAAATGTTGTTCATCCAGGCAAACATTTTTTGGTCGTTCGGCGTGTTCAGCCAATGGTGGAGGTGATAAGGAAAATTCGGAACGCGAATGATGAGGGTTCCATTTGTTTCCAGGACGTTCCACCATGATAACAGCGTGGCGACCACGCTTTCGCGATCGATGTGTTCCAATGAATGGCAGGAATAAATCTCCCCGGCGCTTTCGCCGTCGACAAATTCATGCAATCGAGTAAAATCGGCAACGATATCCGGTTGAATATCCGGGCGGATATCCACGCTCAACCACCCCTCCGCGCTGGTCACGTCGGGTGGAAGAGTTAATTGGAGACGTCCACAGCCTAACGTTAGTTTTTTCATGAGGTGTGATCGACCTTCTTTCTCTATGGCCGACTGGTCGAGACTCTTCGAACACTTTGCGCATCGGAATGTGATGGAAAGGATCGATTGCGTGGACCGCCGTTTACAATGCCTCAGAACCGGATATGTTGGATGTCCGGAATTTTATGAAACAGGGATAGGAGTAATGGATCAAGCCCTTCGGTATGTGGGGTAGGTTTCGTTTTCCGAAAAAGAAAGTGAGGAGTTGGTGGGTATGCCCTTTTCCGTCTCTCCGCAGCATTTGACCGATTTGGCTCGCAGGTTAGCGCAGCGGGGGGCGCTTTCCGAAGCACGTCATATCATGACGTTAGCGAAACGTTTCCATATCGCCGCGAAAATTCAAAGGGGGGAAAAACCGGTGATCTATATCGCCGCCACCTCCGATGATGAAAAAGACGAGTTCATGAAATTCCTGTGGGGAGATTACTGGGTCCAGTATGAGTTGATCAAAGGATTCGGATCGTTGGGCTATCGGGTATCGAAAATCAATCCGGATGTTGTAATCCATCTGTACGGCCATCCCCGGCAATTGCCGCAGCATACGTACAATATTATTTGGATTTATAGTAATCCTGCCACTATTCGTAACGGAGAAGATTTGCGGCAATACGATTGGATTTATGTATTGTCGGAATCGTATCAAAAAGTGGTGCAGGACATGGGACGCCAGGCGGATGTCATGATCGGGGCGACATCGAAAACTCCATTCCCTGCCTGCTCGAATCTCTATCCCGCTGTGTTTGTAGGAAACGCTCGGCGGGGGAAAGGAAATCGGCCGGTGGTGGAATGCCTCAGGCAATGTTCGTATCCATTCAAGGTGTGGGGGAATGGTTGGGAGCATTTTTTATCGCCGGATTGCATTGGGGGACGTTATCATGATTATCAGCAATTGGATCGATTGTATGCGCACAGCGATTTTTCGTTGAACGATCATCACGCCGACATGCGGTCGTATGGATTCGTGGCGGTGAAAATATTCGACATCCTGGCTAGCGGCGGATTTGCTATTTCCGACAAAAACTGTGGTATTGAGCCTATTTTTGGCGACACGGTTCCACAGTTCGCCGATGCGAAAGAATTGCAGGCAATTTTTGACCGCTATGCGCCGGGACGCGAAGCCCGCGAGGTGTTACTAAAAAAAGGACGAGAAATTGCATTGAGCCATACTTGGGAAGACCGCACGATGACTTTTATGCAAAAATTGGAAGCGGAATGGGAATGGGCTTCCCTCTCACGTGAAATTGAAACGGTAGTCCAACTTCATCAAGGCGGACATGGAATACCGCCCCGGTAAACCAATGATGGCGTACTGCCGGGAATATGCATTCGTGATAACGAACCAGAGAAAAGCATAAATTGATCTTCCTGGGTGATTTTGTCTTCACCGGCCTGAATAATTCCCGCTGATTTGCAATATGCGAGGATTTTCTGAAGAGGGGATTCCTGCATTCCTATATGTATACTTCCGTCTTTTTTCAATAGGCGATAGAACTCCCGGAATAAATTGTGTGGATTCACGTTTCGAGGAACTTCATCGATCCACACGATATGGTCAAAACATGCTTCCGGAAGACAGGGTTGTTCCGGAGGAAACGGATAAAACCAAAGGGCGCTGCTTCCGAACGTGGCTTTGGCAAAACGGACCGCCCATCGCGAGGGATCGATTCCCACAATGGTATAGTTCGAAGCCAGCCAGGAATAAAAAGCCCATTGACCTGTCCCGCAAAATGGATGAAGTACCAATCCTTGCAATTCCTGTTTGTTGATCAATTGAGTCAACGGATGTTTTTCGTACCAAAGCATGGAATATTTTTTGGGGGGAAAATACCCCTCCTGGATACGTTGCATCCACAATCGATCTTCCGGAGTCATCGAAAGATTTCGTTTATTTAAAATTGTATGATCATTGGCTTGTTTTGCATGGACGAAATCGAAACAGAGGAATGCTCGCACAATTTTCCGTACATCGTCATGAGGGCCGATAAGTTCCAAAAAACCGGTGGGAGCAAGAATCCGGTTTAATTCGGAGATGTAATTGAAACGCTCGAATGGGATTCCGGGAATCCGCGATATTTCCAAGCAAAAAGAATTAACGGATTCCGAAGGAATCGGTCCCGCGTCGTCTCCCCATTGCAAACGATGCTCCCGAATGGAGGGAAAATGAATGGTATTTGGAGCGTCGGACTGGGACGTATGACAAATTCTAAGCGGTTGTCGGTTCTCGTTTTCGAAGTGTATCGTATGGGGGCAACGAAGGGGATGATTCTCCGCAAGGATACGCGCAACGATTTTGTCATAAGAATAGTAATCGATGATTTTTTGTCGGGCGCGTTCCCCAATTCGTTTACGCTCTTCTTCGAGAGGCAGATATTCACGAATCAGTTCCACTAGTTCATCCCGCGTGTGATAGAGCAGGACTTCTTCTTTATGTGTGAACACCGACTCGATATCCGGCGTGAAGGTCTGGATAACGCAGGCTCCGCACGCCAGGGAATTCATCAGGCGGTTGGAAAAGCAGCGTTTCAAATGCGTATATTCACCGGACATCAGACTTAGCACGATTTTCGACTGTGACAATACTTTCGCAAACGCATCGCCGTAGACCGGATCGGCGTGAGGAAGTCCGGTGGACTCCCAGTTCTCACCGAAAATCATGAGAGAAAACGAATCCGCGATGTGGCGGAGTATATCCAGTCGCGACTCACTGTAATGATTTCCGATAAACACGACATCGTATCGTTTTTCACCGGGATACGGACGAAACAAATCCGGATCCGTCGGGCACGGGATATAAGAAACGAATGGAACCTTCATGCGCTCCGCCCATTCCACGTAGGTTTGGATATTGTAATACATGGAAGCGACCCGCGCGGTGCGCATGGGATATTCCGTTGGCGCCGCATCGCCGTAAAAATGGCTGATCGAGCAACGGAGGATTCGTTTGAGACGCGACAATACATCCAACGGAACCGAATCGAATTTGACGCTCCCGCCCAGATGGATGTGGTTTGGACGCCAGGCGAGAGCGGTTTGCAGAATGGCATTTGGAGACGTGTTGTAGATTTCAATCGTTTGGACGTGGGCATGCTTTTCGAAGGCGGTTTTCCAATACAGGTTCGAATTTTTCGAGGAAAAATGGTCAATATACAATACCTTTAATTTGTCCGAATTCATAATCCACTCAATCAGCAACTCCTTCGCCGTCTGTGTATTCAGGATATTTCATTGGATTGTTTTTTTCATTGGTTTATCCGCAATAAGAATTTCATATTTCTCGCCTTTCGGAACAATCAGAAAATGTTGCGGACTCGGCTCAGGATAGTTCTGCCGCTTGATTCTGCTATCTTTTTCCGCGTCGATTTTCGGTTGCAATTGAATCAGAGAACCGTTGCCGACGTGTTTCAACCTGGTAATGCGGATTGAGCGAAAATTGAGAAATACGCGAGTGAGACGCTCTGCGAAGGGGAATGGTCCCGTGTTGTTTTCCTGGTTTATCAATGTGGTCATAGCGAAGGAACGCTCCTCCGCGGGAATCGCGGCGAACGTTCCGTTCCAATCGATGCTTTGGCAGAGGGGGAAGGGAGCGAGTAGGATGGGAAGCGCTTGGTATATGTCGTCATAGGTGGACGCATGAAAACTCAAAATGGTGTTGGAACCCTCAAACCGTTGGCCGCATAAAAAAACATTCGCGGCGAGACGGTTGAGATGAAGGTTGGCAAGGTGCATCTGATAACAAGCCAGTTCGAGATCGCGGAGTTTCGCATCGAAATACACCTCCAAAATGGCCGGTTGATGAAAGATGGAATGGGTTTCCTCTCCCTGAAGTTTTCTAATACCTTCTCGATCCAAGCGCAGTTGGTTCGGAATTTTGGGACGCCCCTTCAACTCATGAATATATAAGTCTTTCACAATGGCGTTTTCGACAGTGGCGTGCGTAAGATCACAACGGATCATGCGGCACAGCCATAAATCGGCGTTGCTGAGATTGGCATTGGTAAAATTGGATTCGAAAATTTCCGCTCCCCACAATTTCGTTTCCTGCAGGTCCGCTCCGCTCAAATCCGTTCCGAAAAAAGAGGCCTCGCTGAAATTCGTACTCGTTAAATCCGCATCGCGCAGGTTGGCGACAAAGAGTTCCGCTTTGGTCAAATTGCTATGCGATAAGGAAACATTTTTCAGGTTGGCCTCGACGAAATTGGCGCCGCTCAGATTGGCTTCGTTCAAATCAGCGTCTTCGAGATTGGCGCGGCACAGATTCGCCAGCCGCAGGTCGACGCCCCACAGATAAGCGCCTTTCAAATCCGGGAGGATGGTGGGATTTTTTTTTCGCCACCCGTTCCACGCCTGCACGCCTTGCATGAGAACCGCCAAATGTTCCTGTTTCGCCACGGTTACTTATCCTGATACTGATTTACATAATTTATGTCGTATTTTTATAAAATGGTTTTCACAAATTCATGGATTCGAGCTACTGGCGAAGTGTAGACTCGACGGTTGGAAAGAAAAAGGGGGGAATAAATATAGATGAACAGTCGAGAATACGTGACTTGTTGAATTTTCGTTTCGTCATTGGCGCGGATTGGTTGAATTGGTGTTTTTGCCCTTTTGCATCATTTATTTGAATCTCATATCCTTCATGGTTTGCATTGAAACGATCGATTCATACGTTATAATGATTTCGTATAATAAGGAGTTCAAAATGGACAAAATTTTTTCAACTCGACTGGATGAATCCGTGATTCATCGAATTGATGCGTTATCGCAAATGCTCGGAACATCAAAAAAGGCCGTTGTGGAAAGCGCTATCGGCATGTATGCATACCAAATGGAACAGGACAAAAATTACGATATTTTCGAGCATACCTGTGGCGCCTAGCAACGAGACGAATCCCCTGCGGAGACAGTCGAGAGCATTCGCAACACATTTCGTGATTCGATGAACCGGTATCGGCGATGAGAGTTTATATTGATTCCGATATATTAATTTGGCATCTTCGCGGGAATCGTAAGGTTTCCAATTTTCTAAAAAAACTCCGTGATAGCAGAGAATATGATCTTTGGACCGGCGCAATGCAACGAGCGGAAATTGTTTTTTTTATGCGTCTGAACTAAGATAATAATACTTCATTATTCTTGACACAATTCAAAACAGCGCCCGTCGACCAATCCATCGTGGATCAGGCCTGTATGTTTTATCGTAAATGGCATGGAAGCCATGGCATTGATATCCATGATGCCATTCTTGCCGCCACGGCAATGCTGTTGGCAACGCTCAAAAAGTGAGCCATTCATCGTTATATTTTTGAGCCACTTTTTTAGAAGTGTTTTATCAATAACTGTGTTAGTTTTCCAGTCTG
>QZKN01000160.1 GCA_003598175.1 Candidatus Omnitrophota bacterium | reverse complement strand
GGTGAATCAGGACTTTCGACGGAGTTTTCTCGAAACGTATCCGAATATTGAGGAATTCGACGCGACGACGGCTCTTGAAATTTCCCTTGCCAAGGCCAAGGAAGGTATTTTTCGTTTGTCCTCCACGTTCGATAATCTAAAATTGCTGATCGAATGGAATGAATCGTTGACCATGGCTCGCAATTTGGCATCCTTTAATTACTTTCCCAGCGATAGTATTCCCATTGAGAAAAGCGGTTTTATTGAATCGTTGCGAAACATCTGCGAAAACCTGAAAGTTGATACGAAAGAGGGACAAGCAGGGATTTATGCCAATTATTTGCGAACATTAGGATTGCTTTATGGCTTGTTAAATGAAACCAAAATGTATGAAGGTGGACAAAGTCATAAAAAATTTGAGAATGAACTTCATGAAAGCCTGATTGATTACGCTGTTTCTATTGCAAAACGGAATAATATTTCATTTAATGATCGTATGAATGCATTGATGGAAGCGGCTTTGGCCTTGCTTGACATGAGAAAAATGACTCCGGAAATTTCATGGGCATCGCGAGAACAACCGTTTCTTTCAATTGTCGATCATCTGTGGAGTGAAAATAATCAAAAGGCTGATTTACCGGCGGAACAACTACACCGACAATATAAATATTATTTGTTAAGGTACGTAATCGGAACGGAAATTTGGACGGGAAGCAAAATTCCGCCGGTTGATAAACAACCAGAACCAAAACCATACAAAATTGCCCTGCAACAATTTCGTTCCATCGTGAAGGAAGTGTTGGATCTTTTGGCTAACGATCAAGTGGGCGATCAAGAAGTGGTTCAACTCGAATTGGTGGCATTGGAAACTCAATCGTGGGTGAGCCAGTTGATTCAGGACATGGGGATCGTGTTCAGCAATGATTTTACGTTTGAAGATGCCCGATTGGAAAAAGACAGGTTGCTGGAAATCCGTTTGCGTGTGGAAAACAATCCTGCTCAGTTTTCGAATCGCTCTTTCGACTTGATTCAGAAAGCGCGCTTGCACGAGATCGAATTTTACCAATATCAATATACTCCGGAATCCCTGCAAAAATCCATTCAGCTGATTAATGCATATGTTCCCGAGATTCTTCCTCCTCTCGATGAGGCTATTCCACCGCCGGAAGGACGCTTCGACATCCGTTGCGGTGTGGGCATGCTGGTTTGGAAGGCGGAAGCCTATGATCAATTGAAGCAACTGGATAGGGCGGAGCAGCTGTTCCAAATCATCCGCCATTATTTCGGGGATCGTTATCGTTATCCGGATCCATGGTGTTTCTCGTTCGACAAATTCGCGCAGCGGTATTTGCAAGTAATACCGAAAAAACGCGAAGAAATGAAGAGGGGGAGATGATAATGAAAAAAAGCAACCATTCATATTATCGAACTGGCAAAGTGGATCGTGATAAGATATCCGATCGTATAAAGGGATTGAATTATATATTCATTATTTTTATGCTTTTAATGATTGGAATCATGGGAGAGTTGACACGCAACCCGGATCAGCAAGCATACGCGTCGATCATGCAAATAGCGAGAATGCCGATTTGGTTGGCAATGGGGAGTAACAATAACAACGCTTGTGGAGGGTATTATAATCCAAAATATGTGAAATTTTATCGGCATGTGGATTGTGATATTACGATTTCTGCTTTACAAGAGAATATCGAAAATTGGATTAAAACAGGAAGTAAACGTATTCAAGACGATGATGGCTTATCACAAGCAGGTTTTTCTGATGTGATTGTTTGTGCAACGATTGAACAATATGAGAGTCAATCTTCTGCATATATTGGTTCATTAGGTACTACAGGGGATAGTTTGGATAGTTTAGATAATGAAAATGAAGTAACAAGTGCTTTCGCTCTTTTACCGCAATCTGCGAATATACATCAGGTTCTTATTGTTGACTATATATATAACGCAAATGGCCGAGCCTATCAACCTGGAAGAAAAATTGTATTACGATATAATCCAAATGTTGTTGCATTAACTCATGAAATGGGCCATAATTATGGTGTAAGTCATACAGAAGATGAGGATTATATCGATTATGTGATGTATATTATTGATTATTCAAATAAGAAATTCATGAGAGCAGTAGATCGCCAAGGTTGGGTTGGGTATTAGTGAGGAGATGATATTAATATTTTTTGAGAGATAAAATTATGTAATAAAACAGAATTGTCAGGTGTAGATAAGTTATTGTCTGTATTTATGAATACAGCATAGCGACCTCATAAAGGAGAATAAAAATGAAAACAATTATATTATATGTATTAACAACAATGAGTCTATTGATTTTTATCTCAAAAATTCATACTGATTCCTTGCTCGATGAATATACTTTACAAGAAAAACTATTAATCAATGACTATTTGTCTACTACTAAAGATAATATAATATCGGATCATGATCTAATCAAATATGTACAAAAAACTATCCAAGAGAATTCAGATTTTATGAGAAAAAGAAAATCTTTTAATATAATTGAAAATTATTTGTATCCTAATGATAAAATACTATTTGAAGATATATGCATAAATTTTGTCGTTACTTTTTTAACGAATGGAACGATTGAAAAAGGAGAACCACTTAATGCTTTAGTAAGGGCATTATATGCATTAGGAGCAATACGAACAGAAAAATCAATCCGATTTCTTGAAAATCTGATCGTGCCAATGGAAATATGGGTATCACCTGATCCCAAAGAAGTGAAATTTAAAGAAAATATTCCTTATGATCATTATAATGAAATTATCAGACGCGTACGATATGGCGCTCAGGGAGCAATTCTTTCTATTGGGGATCAAATTACGATTGAAATGATTCCCAAATTGAAGGAAAAAATTTCTCAATTCGAAAATGATTCGATTCAACATTTTTTATTGGAAAGATTGGAATGGTATTCAAAAAAAGAGAATACTCCAAAACCCGCCCCATAACAAAAACCATTTATCAAGTTGTAATAATTGAGGATTGTATTCTTGAAAATTTATTTAATCTTATTCTTTTGCTTTTCTTGCCTCTTTATTCTGCAATTTTCAACTCCATACTTGACGGGAACTGATCCATACTTGCACATTCGCGTCACAACTCACCAAGATCATTTTGCAAAGCAGTTCCCCTACACGCAAGCATCTCTCTTTCACGAAAGTTACGCGGATAAGGAATTCCTGTTTCATCTCATTCTGATTCCTTTTTTGACAATCGGTGAAACAGAAGGTGCGAAAATTGCAACGATAGTTTTTTCAACGTTGGTGATTTTGATTACCTATTTTGTATTGAATAAAAGAAAAGTGCCGATTCCGGTTCTCTTCATTTTTTTGTTTTTTGCATCTGCGGATTTGTTTCTTTACCGATTATCACTTGCGCGACCCCATATTCTTTCGTTGTTTCTTACGTTGTACCTCTGCTGGGCATTATTTGAAAACAAACGGTGGTTGATTGCGTTTCTGTGCGCTGTTTTTGTCTTGACTTATACCGCCTATCATCTCGTCATCGGCTTTGCACTGCTTTATTGTTTGAATAAATTGTTTCATACCAGCAAGTGGAATGGCATGTTACTCCATTTCGCTATTTTCGGAACCTTCTTCGGCATATTTATTCACCCTCATTTCCCCAATAATCTGTTGATCTGGAAAGTCCAAAACATCGATGTTTTAAAACTCCTTTGGTCCGGCATCGATCTTGGTTTTGCAGATGAAATTCAACCGCCCGATCCGCGTTGGTTCATCATCAATTTCACCGTTGCATTTTTCTCTCTGCCGATTGCCCTTTTCTACTGCGCCTGGAAGAAAGCGGAGATGAAGGAAGATACCACCTTCTTCATCTTCCTCGCTTTCGGTTTTCTCTGCTTGACCATGATGTCCAAACGCTTTGCCGAATATTGGCCCGCTTACGTCATTCTCGCCGTCGCCTGTCTGGTTCGCGATGCGAAACTGCCGCTGGATTGGCGATATATTTTCGAAAGTCCAAAGAATGGTGAGAATCACAACCAATTCCGTACCGGCAGAAACGTTACCATCGTATTCACAATAATTACCGCATTTTTTTTCGTGCGCACTTACACAAAAGCGTTGTATCTCAATTCGCTCGAGCACGAACCGTATTATCGCGAAGCGGCGTTGTGGATGAAGGAGCACGTGCCGGACAAGGAAACCATTTTCCATGGCGATTGGGACGATTTTCCACAGCTGTTCTACTTCAATCCCGACAATTATTATCTCGTTTGCCTCGATCCGATTTTCATGTACGCCTACGATCCCAATCTCTGGCTGAAATGGCGGTTGATCGGACGCGGAGAATCCAAACATCCGGATATCGAGATCAAAACACTTTTCAACTCCCGTTTTGCCTTTTTTAGCATCGATTTCACCGACGCCATCGAACAGTTCCGCCATCACCCGAAAATGACCATCGGTTATGAAGACGAACATTGCATCGTCTTCCAAATTCACGACGAAATAAGGCAAAAACAGAATCCACGTGAACATTATGAATAACGAATCGCACCTCCCGCGCTGGTGGCCGTTTCCGGTACTCTTTACAATGTGGCTTTTGCTCACCCCGCCGCTCATGCATCCTTGCTTTTTTTATACGCACGATGCGCAGCATATGTTCGACCGCGTGGTCGAGCTCAATCACACGCTTGACCATTCTCCCTTCGGCTCCCGCTGGCTTCCTCATCTGGCCGATGGGTATGGCCTGCCGGTTTTTTATCTTTATCCTCCCTTATTTTTTTATTGCTGCGCATTCCTGCATTGTTTCGGGCTGACTGATGCGCAAACCATGCGCGCCGTGTTGTCGCTCACCATCCTCTTTTCCGGCCTCGCGATGTATCACGGCGCGCGCGACCGTCTGCCGCGCGCTGCTGCGATTGTGTCCGCCGTCGCCTATATGGCCGCTCCCTATCATCTGGTTGATCTTTATACACGCGGCGCGCCTGCCGAATGCATGGTTTTTGTTTTTCTGCCGCTTTTCTTTTGCTATGCCACAAGCGCCATAACCGACCATAAGGTGACGCAAATCGTTCCCGCCGCATTTTCATTAGCCGCAATCGTTTTAAGTTACCATCTGGTCGCATTCATGACGCTCGTTCTCAGCCCGCTGCTTTTTATCATCGCCGATCTGCATAATCGAAGCCGTTTCAAACGTTCACTGTTCGCTTACGTTTCAATTATTTTGCTGGGAATGGGTCTGGCGTCCTTTTATTGGTTGCCGATGATCGTCGAGGGACGGATTATCCGCACCGACAAGGTATTGGGAGGTTTCGCCGATTTCCACAATCATTTTCTTTTTCTGCACGAACTTTTTGAACGCGATTGGGGCGATCCGAATTTCGCCGCGCCCCTCAATCCGCTACGCGGCATGATGTTTCAAATCGGATTGCCTTATTTGTTAATTGCCGTCGGCGTCATAATTTTCCTGTGGGTGGAAAAATCCCGCCGAATCATAGCCATCGCGCGCTTTTATCTCGCAGTATTTTTCATTTCAATCTTTTTCATGTTCTCCATCAGCATCCCGGTTTGGGAACGAATCCCTTATTTCCCCTTCATTCTGTTTCCCTGGCGGTTTCTGTTGTTTGTCGTACTATCACTTTCTTTTTTATCGGGATTCTTGTTGTGGCAATTGCATCGTTTCCGCACAATCCCATTACCCGTTTCTTCTACCATATGCATCGTCTTAATGACGTGGTATGGAACCACCTGTTTCAAAACCGAGCACGATCCCATTCTCCTGACCACCACGCCCGGCCACGTTTACGCCTCCGGCACGCGCGCCGCTTCCGCTCCCGCCACCGAATTCGTTCCCAAAACCGTCAAAACCTTCCCCCAGGACGCCTATCCGGAAAAATTCTCACTCCTTTCCGGCAAAGGAACCATTCATCAAGTTCGATTATGGCCACAGCGATATGAAGCGAACCTATCGATCGCGGAAACTGCCGTGATAAAAGTTGATACCATCTGGTTTCCCGGCTGGACGTTATACGTCGACGATATTCACACAGACATTCAAATCGATCCAATGTTAGGAACCATGCAATTCTCCTTATCCCCCGGTTCTCACACGATACATCTCATCTTAAAAAACACGATTCCGCGAAAATTGGGATTACTCATTACCTTCCTGACTATACTGCTGGTCGGATGGCTCTCCCGCGATTTTCTCATTCATCAAAAAAGCCGAAAATGGATTCCGATCATATCATTCCTCATTTTACTCCTCTTGGTTTATCGCGCGCCGTGGCAGAGATATCCGCCATCCATCGCGAGAGACATCCACGGATATCAAGAAAACAAGATAAATACACTGGCAGGCCACATCCAAGCTGATATCTTCGCCGGTGACATTTGGGATACTCGCCGACATGCCGAAACCTATTGCCTGCGCGCCGAAGACGTGTTTCCATTCCATCTCCACGCAACCGGAAGAATTTTTAGCGCGCGTTTTTCAGCCAATCTTCAGATCGATGACGCCGGCGAATACGCATTCCGGCTCGAATCGAATGACAGCGCCTGGCTGTGCATCGACGATCATATCGTTACCCGCTGCGCCGGAATCGGAACCGGCATCCGCGAAGGAGAAATCCCGCTAAATCGTGGCTCACACTTCGTAATCATTTACTATCATAATATAATCGAGAATGGCCATTTGTCGTTAAAATGGCGTAAATCCATTAATGATGAATGGCAAACACTTCCCACTTCCCATTTTTTCCTTTCTATTAAAGAAAAGCAAAATAGTCTTCTGTCAGCAATCGAATGGAAACAAATACTTACTCAGCCGTAAGAAAATGCACTGTTTGTTACAACCTGCTATTAACTCACTTCTCAAGCGCATCCAATCCCTTGTACCCTCTAAACACAGTGGAACTCTAAGAACTCACCTGCGTAGATTTTATTTATATAATATAGAATAGATTTCGGTCTAATGCAATGCCCAATCAGAAACGGATGTCGGCAAAAGGGGTCGTAAATAATCATGGCGGAGTTGAATGAACGTGCGCATGGTATCATAGGCGCTTTGAATTTGGTTACGCCGGCTGGAGCGATATGCGCCGGTATAATCCGCTTCCAACTGCAAATCCTCCAACAGCAGCGCTTCGATCTCATCGATCCAACGATTCATCCGTTCAATCGAAAAGATGTTGTTCATTGCGTCTTTCATTCGATAAAGATAGATCGTATGCAAGTCTTCGATGAGGTGCAGTGGACGGGATACCGGCCCGGCCTGCCGCGAGGCAAGTCTGGCGCGACCGTCGAGAGGAAATTCAAGCGGCATTTCGGCAAAGGTGGTGCTGTGCGGTGGATAGCCGTCCGTGTACCCGAATGTTTTATCGAGATCCCACGGCGCGCATTCCCATTTGTCGATAGGGAAGGGAGTATGTATCAAAAACATGTTGTTGAAGAAACCGTCCCAATTGCCGATCAACACGCCGGCGACTGAGTAATTGATTACTTCGTCCACTTCGAGGTAACGGCGCACCGCCGTTTCTCGTTCTTCCGCCGCGCCGCGGTTGATGGCGTCTAACAATTGCAAAAGATTGTCCGCGCCTTCGTCGAGATTGGTTTGTTTGGAATAGCCGGTGCCGTAACTCGGCAACCGATTGGCTTCGTTATAAGCGATTTTATAAATATCGCAGTCAGGATCGCGCTCGTTCAGTTCCAGAAACTTCTCGTTAGGTTGTCCCGTCGCGGTTCGTTGCGCCTGTTGCCCGTTTTCAATAACTCGATACCAGTCGCAGCGGGGCGAGAGTGTACCCAATTCGCGAAACAGTTGAAAAGCGATGTGTTCCTTGTGATTGGTGTCCGGTCCGCCGGAATTGGGATGTGTGGGATTTTCGGGATACACATTGATCGTGCGTTCGCCGCGATATTCCTCTCCTTTTAAAAATTTTATCTTGCGGCCGGTCAGATCGACCAGCGAATTGCGCACGTCGGCGCCGTCGTACAGTTCCACATGATCGCAATCCACCTCTTTGACCGCCACGCCGCGCACGATGCGGCCCGGCTTCGGCAAGGCCGTGGCGATGGAGGGAAACATCCACAAAAGCGGCAGTCGCGTGGGGATTTCGTTATCATACACGAAGTACGATTCAAACGGCCGGGGTTCGGCGGCGTGAGGCAAGTACAACAGGTTGCCGTCGCGCAACGTGATTTTCAAATTAAAGCGCACGAGCGTTTGCGAAGCGGCGGAGGGAAGCGTGGTCGAGAAGGTGGATATGGATTCGGTCGATGATAACAATGTCATCGGCAACGTCGCCGGCGAACGCTTGCCGACCGTGGTCCACCATTCGTATTGCAGATTCACGCTGTCGATCCGCTCCGGCGGTGTTTCCAAATCGATCTCGATCTTCACCGCATCGGACGATGTGGGGCGCCGAGGTTGGCTGGACCAGGACCGGATCACCGGATGCGCCGGACTACCCGCAACCGAATTTTCCCGGCCGGGAGTGCCGCCGCTTGCCAACGAAGCGCGCCAACTATACGCATCGTCGGAAGGCAAATGCGCATCGATTCGTTCCAGCGAAGCGCCATAGCCGTCGGCGCCGCGCGGCCAAGGTGTGAATTCATCGTACTTCACGCTGTCAACGATATGGCCGGCGGGTGAACGCAGCAGAATCTCTTCTCCGCTGTTTGATAATTTCCCGACATAAGGGCCAAACACGCGCACGGTGAGATTGCGCCAATCGGAAAGAGATGGATTCAGCGCCAGCAGGATATATTCCCGCGAATGGATCACTGTGGAATCCGGAAAAGTGAATCCGATGCCTTCCGTAAATGTATACCCGCTCACATCGATGGAGCGATCGAGCGGATTATACAATTCCACGAATTCGTAGGCAGAGCCGGCAGGGGGATAGTAGTGGATTTCATTGATGACAACGTCATCGGCCGCGCGCGCCGCGGATGCGATTGCGATGAGTATTGTGAAAAATAGGGCGTTTCTGATCATAATCCTGATTATATATTGAGTACAAAAAAATGACATGTTTTTGTGATTACCCGTCATAGAGATAGACATCCACAAGGCCAGAAACAACTGTCCTTGCCACGTGATCATCCATTCTGCATGTGCATGTGCCCAATAGGAGAGTTTAATCCTTCGCCGGAGATGGCAGCACGATATGATGATGGTCGAGCAGCGTTCCCTTGGCCTCATGCAGCCGCATGATGGCTTTGCGCAGATTGATTTGGGCGCGGATTTCGTCCAGCTGGGATTGCGTCAGGTCGCGCTGGGCGACGAGAACCAACAAATTCGTCGATTTGCCCACACGAAATTTTTCCTGTTCGGCAAGATATTTGGCATCCTGCAGGCGGGTGGCGATATGCGTTGCCGTAATTTGTTTCGCGGCGCGCTGGATTTCGATGTAAGCGGTGCGAACGTCGAGTTCAATGAGCTGTTCGAAATTCCATAAGGCGGCCTGCGCTTCCTCCACGCGAAATTGAGCGCGTTCGTGCCGCGCTCGTTTGGCGCGGTTGCCAAGACCGTATTCAAAAACGAATCCCGTCGTTAAATCGAAATTGTCCCCATTGATTTTCGAGAGGGAATCGCTGAACGTGCGGGCGTAACCGGTCGTGCCCAACGTAAGGAAAAAATCGAGACGCGGCAATAGGCCGTTGCGGGTTCTGACGATATTCAATTCCTGTTTTTCAAGTTGGAGACGCGCCTGATTGATATCCGGCCGGGCTGCCAGGGCGATGGCGACGTAGGTTTCGACTGAATCGAGCGGCGTGATTTCCATCGACGGCGAATCGATCAAATCCACCGTCAGCGACCATAAATTCTCGGCGGGCGGATTGAGCGTCCGCAGCAGTTGCAGAGCGGTTTTTTCCAGCGCGCTGTGCGCGTCGATCACCGCTTCTTCACGCAACGCGACTTCCCCTTCCGCCGCGGCCAGTTCGATTTCCGCAATTTCGCCGACGTCGATGCGATCCTGTGTTTCCGTGAACTGCTGCCGCGCCAAATCGAGAGAGCGTAACCGAATCTGCAATTCTTCACGCGCGGACAATAAATCCCAGTAAAATTCTTCTGTCTGCGCCGCGAGAGCGAGCACGAAGCCGCGCAGTTCGTATTCGGAAATGTCCACATCGCGTTCCGCTAGGCGCACTCCGACAAGATTGACGTTGCTTCCCAGCCCTTCCAGCAGCGGCATCGTCAATGTTGTACCGAGGCGGGTGGAATAGAGGCGGGTATAGACGTTTGATTCTCGCGTGCTGGCGGATGCTTCCAAATCGACGTTCAAACCCAGCGGCGTGCGTTTGGAAATTCCGAGGTTGGCCGTTTTCGAACGAGAACTGACGCCGGTAAACTGTCCCACGCCCGAGGTTCGCTGGCCGATGCTTTCCGCCGCGGAAAAGTCCGAGGACAAAACCGGATCGAAAACGGACCCCTCATCGGCGATAAACGTACGATTGATTTCCGGCCCGTATCGTTCGACGGCGAGGGAACGATTGGTTTCCAACGCCATTAATAAACTGTCGTGCACGCTCAAGGTCAGTGTGGAAGAGGAAATCGTTGATTTGGCATTCTCCGCGGAACACATGGCGGCTAACGCGAAGAGAAGTAAAGCGAAGGCGTACAATCTTTTCATGGCAATTTCTATCCCTGATTAGAAATACTAAAATAGTAAAAATTTGTGGTTGTGGACCTCCGGCCTGCACTGGCGGGCAGGATGCCCGCGCTCCCACATTTTATCGAAAATCAAGCCGATTTTTCCTTTCGTTCGAAGATCGAATAGAGCGTTGGAATCAGGACCAACGTGATGAGAGAAGAACTAAGCAGGCCGCCGATCACGACGCGCGCCATCGGCGACTGCACTTCTCCGCCTTCTCCCAATCCCAGCGCCATCGGCGCCAGACCCACGGCGGTCGTCAGCGTCGTCATCAAAATGGGGCGCAATCGGCGGCGGGCGCTTTCCTCAATGGCGTCCATCAGCGGAAAGCCGTCGCGTCGTCGCAACAAATTGGTGTAATCGACCAGAATGATGGCGTTGTTGACTACGATGCCGGCCAGCATGATGCAGCCGATGAACGATTGCACGCTGAACGTCGTATTGGTGAGAATGAGCGTCAGCACGACGCCGATCGTGGCGAACGGAATGGAGAACATCACGACGAACGGATCGATCAGCGATTCAAACTGGGAGGCCATGACCATATACACCAGAATAATGGCGAGGCAAAAACCGAGAAGCAACTCCAGAAATGCCTTTTGTTGTTCTTCGTATTCACCGCTGGGAATGATTTCGAAATCCGCCGGTATGGGAATCGCGTCGATTCGCGCTTCGATGTTTTTCATGACCGATCCCAGATCGCGGTCGGAAATGTTCCCCGAAATGGTGATGATTCGCTGTTGATCCTCGCGTTCGATGCGCATTGGACCCTCGCGTCGTTCCAACCGGACCACATTTTTGAGCACCACGCTGTGGCCGGTTTGGCTGGCGATGGTCATATCCAAAACATCAGTTACGGACAACCGGTCGGATTCCTTCAACCGGACGAGAATCTTGTATTCGTCTCCGCCATCGCGGTACATGGTAGCGCTCGTGCCGGACAAACTGGTTTCGATGGCGTGGGCGATGGAGGACACGGATAAGCCCATCGCGGCTGCCTTCGCCCGATCTACGCGGACCACTTCTTCCGGCTGCCCCTCTTCGCGGCTGATGAGCACGTCGGTGATGCCTTCGACCTGCTCCATTTCCGCCTTGACGCGCAGCGCCAGTTCGCGGGAGATGTCGAGATCGTAGCCGCGCACCTGCACCTCCGCCGCTTCTTCCCCTCCGGCGATCAAACGGAAGACGAACAGCCCCTGTCCTTCGCGCACGCGGATGATCGTACCGGGAATATGAGCCAGTAGCGGACGCAGATCCCGGCAGATTTGCTCGCCCGACCGTTTGCGTTCGGACACGGGGAGAAGTGTGACGCGCACTTCGCCGGTGTGGCCGCCGCTGCTGCGCCAGCCGCTCGAACCCGCGCGGGAATAGATGATGGTCGCCTCCGGCACTGCGTTTCGTACAATGTTTTCGATTTCCTGAAACGTGGCGTCGACGACTTCCAGACGCGTGCCGACGGCCATTTCGCCGTTGATGCGAATTTCGTTTTCATCCGCTTTCGGCATGAATTCCACACCGATGCGTTCACTCAACCAAATACTGCCGCCCAATAATGCCAGCGCGAGAAAGATCACGATGGTGCGGTGGTGAAGCGCCGTGTGCAGGAGGATTAGATATTCCCTTTCGATAAACGAGAGAAGAAAGCCGGATGGTTTTCCCCGCTTGGATGGATTGCTGGATGTCTCATTGCGTTTCAAAAATCGCGCCGACATGACGGGGATGAGAGTCAACGCCACAATCAACGAACAAAAAAGCGCAAAGACGACGACGGCGGCCAATTGTTTGAAGGTGACGCCGGAGATTCCCCGCACGAAAACGACCGGCAAAAATACCACCAGCGTGGTCAGCGTGCTGGCGACAATGGCGCTGGACACCTCTTCCGTCCCCTGTTCCGCCGCTTCCCGCGCTGCTTTGCCTCCTTCGCAGTGGCGAAAAATGTTTTCCAGAACCACGATGGCGCTGTCGACCAGCATGCCCACGCCCAGCGCCAATCCTCCGAACGTCATGATATTTAAGGTAAATCCGTAAAAATACATCAACGCGAATGTCGCTGTGATGGAGATGGGGATGGCAATGGAAATGATCAGCGTGCTGGTCAGGTTTCGTAAAAAGAATAACAGAATGAACGCGGCCAGGATCGCGCCGTACATTGCCGCATTTCGTACATTTGCAATTGCCCGTTTGATGTAGTCGGCGGTGTCCAACGTCGGAAAGACAGTGATTTGCGGGAAATCGATATTTACCTGCTTGATTTCCTCGATAATTCCCTCCACGACTTCCACCGTATTGCTGCCCGATTGCTTGTTGACGAACATCCGCAGGACGGGAACGCCTTCCGAACGGGAAATATAGGTGATTTCCTCGTGCGAATCCTCTACAATCCCAAGATCCTTCAGCAGAATCGGAACGCCGTCGCGCACCTGGACGACCGTATTGGCAATTTCCTCCAGATTCGCGAACTCCCCTTTGGTGCGGACAAGAATGCGGAGATCGCCGTCATCCACTTTGCCGGCCGGCAGATTCAAGTTATCCGATTTGAGAGCGGCAAGGATGGCATTGAGCGATAAGTCGAGCGCCGTCAACTTGCGCCGATCCAGATCGACGTGAATTTCTCGTTTCAATCCGCCACGGATATCAATGGCCGCGACGCCGGGAACCCGCTCGAGCCGGTATTTGATCTGATGTTCGACCAGGTCGCGCATTTCGACGGGATCCAAACGTCCGGACACGCCCAAAAACAGGACGGGAAACGCAGACAGATCGAATTTCCAGATCACCGGCGAATCCGCGTCTTCGGGCAGGCGGTCGCGGATCCGATCCACTCGCGCGCGGATGTCGTTGGCGGCGTTATCCAGATCCGTGCCCCACATGAAGCCGACGCGCACGCTGCTGCTGCCTTCCGTCGATGTGGAGGTGATTTTTTCCACGCCTTGAATGGAACTGACGGTTTCCTCAATGGGACGGGTGATCAGCTGTTCCATTTCCTCGGGACCGACATGTTCATAACTGGTGGCGACGGTGATGGCGGGGTAGGTGATGTCCGGCATCAAATCGATGGGCAGGCGAATGAAGGAAACCACGCCGAATAAGACCACCATGAGAAAAAACATGGTGGTCGTGACCGGACGACGAATGGCAAAGTGGGATATGGACATCCGTGAATCCTCTTACTTTTGTATGGCGGAGTTTAAAACAATGTCGTCGCCGTCGTTCAGCAAATGTTGCCCCATGACGATGATTTCCTGATCGGCTTCGATGCTGTCGACTTCGGTGAATTCATCGGTGGAGAGGCCGAGCGTCACTTCGATGAAGCGGGCGGCGGTTCTGTCCTTGACCGGAATGAAGACGCCCTGCCGCATATCCCGTTTGACAACGGCGCGGTTGGGAATCAACACGGTGTTTTCATGGGTTCCGAAATAAATGCGGACGCGGGTGAACATGCCCGGTTTCAATATGAGATCGTCATTGGCGATTTCAATTTCCGTTTCGGCGGTTCTCGTGTTGGAATCGAGGATGGGGGCGATTCGCGCGACGCGGCCTTCGAACGTGCGGCCGGGATAGGCGTCGACGGTGAGCAATGCTTTCAGATCGACGCTGATTTTCGAATAATCCCGTTCCACCACGTTGATGACGGTTTTCACCGTACGAATATCCGCCAGCTGCACGATCGGCGTGGTGGGGGAAACCATCGCGCCTTCATCGACGAAGCGTTTGCCGACGTAACCGGAAATGGGCGCGGTGATGTTCGTGTAGGACAGCCGCGCTTCGGCGGCGCGCAGGGACGCTTCCTGTTGCTGTATGCTGGCTTCCGACACTTTTTTTCGCGCCAGAAGGGTGGCGACCGTCGCTTCCGCGGATTCCAATTCGGACACCGCGGCGACTTTGCGTTGGCGCAGGGTTTTTACCCGCTCCAGTTCCCGTTGCGCGGTTTCCAGATTGGTTTCCGTTTCTTCCAATGACGCGCGGGCGACGACCAGTTTCGCTTTCGCCTCTTCCACCGCGTGTTGGGTTTCCATGTCGTCTAGAAGAGCCAGCGATTGGCCTTCCCGGACCTCATCCCCGAGATTGATGAAAACGGTTTTGATTCTTCCGGAAACTTTAGGTGAAACCTGCACTTCCGCTTTACCCGCGAGCGTGCCGGTGAATTCGGATATGTCGTCGATATCCCCGATTGTCGCTTTCGCGCATACCACCGCGATGGAGGCTTTGCCGCGCGGCATGGAACCGGTTTTGGGCGCGGCGGTCACAAAAATACGCCAGGTTACCCCGCCGGCGATCGCCAGTATGATGATGATGAATAGAAATTTTCTCATTCGTTATTCCTGCTATGGCTCTGTTGTTAAGGAGAAAAATCCGCTGCAACACAAAAATCGATTATCAATGGTATTATGGCTGGATCTTTCCGTCAATAAAGAGGTTGATGGAAAATCCATAGTAACCTTAATTAGTCGGATGGCTAAAAAGAATGTTCCTTTCCACTTTTTATATGAAAACATTGTGGTGCGGGCTTCCAGCCTGCACGTGCAGACCGGAGGTCCGCACCACAATTTTTTATCCTTCGTTGTGACCAATTATTCCGGTGGAAATGTACCGCCGGTATCCTGCCGGCAATTCGGAAATGCCTCCGAGACGGCGGCGTACCCTTACCTTCGTTTTCATGGGCGGTTGATGTACAGTATGGTTTGCAAAATTCATCAAACAAATTTGGAGATTTTCGAGATGCGCGAATCCAAACACCGCCATCCGAAAGACGAAAAATTGTGTAAAATTATTGGCATGAGGCATGAAAAAAGATGATTACGGTACAACGAAAAGGACGAAATTTGCATTTCATGCTGGAGACCGGCATGATTGCGGTGATCCGGGCGCAGAGCAGCGAGCAACTGAAGGATGTGGTCTATGCATTGCGCGATGGCGGAGTCAAAGCGATTGAAGTGACGATGACAACGCCCAACGCGCTCGACGTGATTCACGAGGTCTCCTCGAAAATGAAGGACGAAGAGGCGGTGATCGGCGTGGGGACGGTGTTGGATCCGGAAACGGCGCGCGCCGCGATTTTGGCGGGCGCGGAATACGTGGTTTCGCCGACGCTGAATCGCGGCGTGATTGAAATGTGCCGACGCTATACGGCCATCTGCATTCCCGGCGCGTATACGCCTACGGAAATACTGACCGCCTGGGAAGCGGGCGCGGATATTGTAAAGGTGTTCCCCGCGACGACGCTGGGGCCCGGCTATTTTAAAGATATTCTTGGCCCGCTGCCGCAGATTCGCATGTCGCCGACCGGCGGCGTCAGCCTTGAAACCGCGAAGGATTTCATTAAAGCGGGGGCCTGCTGCCTTGCCGTCGGCGGGAATCTTGTTTCCAAAAAGGCGTTGGCGGAAAAGAATTGGAAAAGCATAACCGATACGGCGAAACAATTCATCGAACTGATCAAAGAAGCGCGGGAAGAAAAGAAAGGATAAATCATGACAGATATCGTAACGTTTGGGGAAGCCATGGTGCGGCTGGCGCCGCCTGATTTCATGCGATTGGAACAAACCACCTCTCTCGACGTCAAAATCGGCGGCGGGGAATACAATGTGGCCGTGGGAGCGGCGCGGTTGGGATTGTCGAGTGCATTCGTGTCGCGCCTGCCGCAAAATCCGCTGGGCCGGATGATTGCCAATAAGGCGCGGGAACATGGCGTGGATACCTCGCACATCGTCTGGACGAAGGACGATCGCGCGGGGCTGTATTTCGTCGAGTTCGGCGCGAAACCAAGAGCCAGCAGTGTGCTGTATGACCGCAAGGATTCCGCCATCAGCAAAATCAAGGCGGAGATGGTGGATTGGGACGCGGTTTTTGCTGGCGTGAAAGTCTATCACGTCAGCGGGATTACTCCGGCGCTGTCGGCAAGCGCGGCGGAAGCGACCAAAGTGTCCATGCAGACGGCCAAAAAGCACAACGTGACGGTCAGCGTCGACTTGAATTACCGCGCCAAACTCTGGTCGGAAGCCGAAGCGCAAACTTGCATGACCGAATTGATGGAATACACCGACATACTCATCACGACGGAAGAAGACACGATGCGCGTGTTTAAAATCGGGGGCGAAAATTATTCCGAAGTGGCGAAAAAACTGCACGAGCGGTTCGGTTTCAAAGTGACGGCCATCACCCTGCGTGAAAATCCGTCCGTCTGGTTCAACACGTGGTCGGCGATCGCGCTTTTCGAAGGAAAAATTTATGATGCGCCGAAATACGATGTGGAAATCGTCGATCGCGTTGGCGGCGGCGATTCCTTCTCGGCCGGTTTTTTGATGGGATATTTGACCGGCGACGTCGACTATGCGGTGAAATTCGGCGTCGCATTTTCCGCGTTGAAGCATTCGGTTCCCGGCGATTTGAACTGGTGTACACGTGAGGAGACGGAAGCGCTTATGAAGGGGGGCGGTACGCTACGCATTGTGCGTTAGTTTTCAGGTTCGACATTCACGTCTTTCTCGCCAACCAGGGCTTTGCTGACGTTAACGAAGAAATTGCGGTAAAGGCGCAGTTTTTGCGAATCGGCGCGGCGGGGGTGGATGGCGTTGGTTAAAAGTATGGCGGCGGTCTTATGTTCGGGATCGATATTAATCATCGTGCCGGTGAAGCCGGAATGACCAAACGCGCTGGTGGATGGCAGGCCGCCCATGCTGCCGATGGTTTTTTTGTCATCCATGCCCCACCAACCCAATAATTGCTTCCTGTATTTCAAAAAACCGCTTCCTTCCCGCAATACGGCGTCGTCCAATTGCGGTTTCAGCATTTGTTGGATGGTTTCTTTTTTGAAAACACGAACGCCGTTGAATTCGCCTTGATTAAGGAGCATCTGCGAAAAAACAGCCAGATCATTGACCGTGGAGAAGAGGCCGGCGTGGCCGGACACGCCTCCAAGCGCCCGTGCATTTTCGTCATGAACGATGCCTTTGAGCGCGCGATCGCGCAAAGGATCGTATTCCGTCGGCGCAGCGCGCAAACGCTTGAGCAACCACGGCAGATATTGCGTGTCGTTCATGCCCAACGGCTGGAAAATCTGTTCCGCGGCAAACTGATCGAGGCGTTTACCGGAAATCACTTCCACCAGCTTGCCCAGCATGATGAAACCGAGATCGCTGTAGATGCGTTTCTTTCCCGGCGGGTATTCCAGCGCGATTTCTTCTTCGATGCAGCGAAAAACCTCTTCGCAGTTCACACAAATCTCGTAAAGCGGGTACCACGCGGGCAAACCGGAGGTGTGAGTGATCAGGTTGCGAACGGTGACTTTATCTTTCGCTCGTGCGCCAAATGAAGGGATGTGCTTTATTACCGGCGCATCCAGATCCAGCTTGCCTTTCTCGACCAGTTTCATGATCGACATCGTGCAGGCCACCATTTTTGTAACCGAGGCCAGGTCAAATATGGTTTCTTCCAACATACGGTCGCTCATCGGAATATATGTGAGTTTTTCCGTTTCCGACGCGCGAAACATAAGGTTGGTTTGCATGTTGCCGACGGCGCGGCGAGCCACGATTTTTCCATCTTTCAGAATCAAACCGACTGCGCCGGGCGCGGCTTTTTCGGCAATGCCCGCCGCTAACTCGGAAAACGCCTTATTGACGAAGGTGTAATCCATACCCACATCCCACGGATTCGCCCACGGCAGCGGATCGCTTTCCGCGCGTGGCGCATGGGGCAGGATCATCCATACGGTTACGATGAATAGCGCAAAATAGTGTTTTCTCATCGGATTTCCTCGCATATGATTATTATTTTATGAAATTACACCCTGTAGGGGCGGTTCGCGAACCGCCCCTACAGGCATTTTCACGAAACTACATACGGGTAGAGCCGGCGTCTCGCCTGCGCTGTTCATGCAAGCGAGGACGCTTGCTCTACCCACAACTCTTTTTTTGCTCGAGCCATTCGACGGCGTATGCAGTCAACATCGCTGATAGTGCGCCGGCGGAAATGAACCAGGTCCAATGAATTTTTAATAACCAAAGAATGATGACCACCTGCACTCCCTCCACCATGCCGATAATCACCGCCTTTTCGCTGCGCAGCCGCGTGAAGATGCCAAGCAGGAACGCGGCCAGCAGACTGCCGAAGGTGAAACTCGGGATGGTGAGTCCGGTTTCGAGTATATATTCGGAATGACGGGCGATCAACGCAATGCCGACCAGAACCACGGTCCAGAACAGCGTAAAACCGCGTGAGATCAGGACCATTTGTTTGTTGCTCATGGACTGCTTCATGCGCGGCGCGACAAAATCGTTGACCGCCGTGGACGAGAGCGAATTCAACGCGGACGCCGTGCTGGAAAGAGCCGCGGACAGGATGGCGGCGATGGCGATGGCCGCCGCGGTGGTTGACATATTATGTGAAATGAAATAGGGGAAAATCTTATCGGTTTTTTCCAGACCCGGCGGGAGCGAACCGTAAAAAACGAAAAGCATCACGCCGATGAAAAGAAAAAAGGCGAATTGGAAAAATACGAAAATGCCGCTGCCGATCATCGCCATCTGCGCGCCGCGCAGGGAACGACAAGATAACAGACGTTGCACCAGATCCTGATCCGCCCCATGAGAGGCCAGACTTAAAAATATGCCGCCCAAAAGACCCGCGATGAGGGAATACGCGCCGGTTCCGCTCCAATCCCAATGAAACATCGTCAGTTTGTTATGTTGTCCGGCGACATCGAGAATGTGCGAAAGCCCGCCGGGGATTAAATGAAGCAAAGCGGCAAACGCAAGTACGCCGCCGATGATCATGACGATGAGCTGCAGCACTTCCGTCCAAATCACGGCGGAAATTCCACCTAAAAAAGAATAAAGGAAGGAAACGATTCCGGTTAAAATAATGGCCGTGACCAAATCGAAATCGGTGATGGCCGAAATCACCAACGCCGCCGCGTAATGTCGCACGCCGGCCGCCAGCGCGCGCGTCACGAAGAAAAAAATACCCCCGCAGCGTTGGCAAAGAGAGCCGAAACGCTTTCCGAGAAATTCATAGATCGTGACGATTTCCCCTTCCAAAAAACGAGGTAGAAAATACAACGAAAGAATCACGCGGGCAATGATGTAACCTAACGCGACTTGCAGAAAGGAAAGATCGCCTCCTGCGCCGAACGACATGGCGGGCGCTCCGATAAAGGTGATGGCGCTGGTTTCCGTCGCCACCACCGCCGCCAACGCGGCCCAGGCGGGAATGGAACGGCCGGCGAGAAAATAATCGGACAACGAATCCTGTTTGCGTGAACAAAACAGGCCGATTAGAATAAGAACGGCGAAATACAGGCCGAGAATCACGTAACCGGTGGTTTCCATGCGAGCATCCTTTGCGATGGGGCCTGCGCCATTGCGACCGGCCCGTGAAGATAAGGACATATAGTATTCCATGAGACCGGGATATCTTCAACTCCGTCAACTCGAAACCGGCGCTCCGATTGTGGGAGCCGGTTTGATGTCGGGAACGTCATTGGACGCCGTTGATGCGGCTCTGGTAGAGATCGTTCTTTCCCGTGAACCGCCAGTGAAATTGATCGCCTACCACGAAACCGAGATTTCACACGAACTTCGCGGACGAATTCAAACCGCCATGCATCCCCGGCGGTCGTCAGTCGATCTCATTTGCCAATTGAATGTTGAGTTAGGTGAATTGTATGCCGAGGCGGTTTGTCACGTGGCGAAGAAAGGCGGTGTGTCTCTCGACGGCATCGATTTTATCGGCTCACATGGGCAGACGATATATCACATCCCTCATCCACAGCTTGAACGTGATTGGAAAACGGCTTCGACGTTACAAATCGGCGAGCCCTGCATCATTGCGGAACGCACGGGAATCACGACGGTTGCGGATTTTCGCTTGCGGGATATGGCGGCGGGCGGCGTGGGAGCGCCGTTGATTCCGTTTGTCGATGCATTTTTGTTTGCGGATCCGCAACGTGATGTATTGTGTCAAAACATCGGAGGCATCGCCAATTGCACATTGATTCGGCGCGATGGGAGGATTCTGGCGTTCGACAGCGGACCAGGAAACATGGTGATGGATTTATTGGTTCGACGATTCCGGCCGGACTTACGCTGTGATGTGGATGGACGACTTGCGCGGCGGGGACAGGTTCTCGATTATTTGTTGACAGAGGCATTGGCGCATCCTTTTTTTGCGCAATCGCCGCCCAAAGCAACCGGTCATGAGACGTTCGGCGGTGAATTCGTCGATTGGTTCGTACGTGCATCGCGCGATGCGGCGATTGAGGATCTCATCGCCACCGCGGCGGAGTTGACGGCCGGTTCGATCAGCGATGCGTATCGTAAGTGGATATTCCCATCTGCCACGCCGACCGAAGTGATCGTGAGTGGAGGCGGCGTAAAAAATTCATTTTTAATGGAACTCTTACGTAATCGATGTCCCGAAGTTCGTTGGCGTAAGATCGATGAATGGGGAATCCCTTCCGACGCGAAGGAGGCAATGGGATTTTCCGTATTGGGCTATGCGACGCTATGCGGGATTCCCGCGAACGTCCCCGGCGCGACCGGCGCGAATCATGCGGTGGTGTTGGGGAAAATCATTCCTGGCAGGCGGATTGATAAATTGCGTAGTTTTCCAGCGGCTTTGGAACAGTTGTATTAAGCAACATTCATTTCAATCAAAGGAACTGAGATCATCTCTTTCGGTTTTTGATGGTATTGAACCGCTTTTTCCATTTCTTTCACGATCTCCGATTTAAAAAACTGTTCTCTGCAAATGTCGTTGTTAACGCCATCATGATAACCGGAATAAATGTCGCGCTGAATTTCATAAAATCCTCCCAAAGATTGCTACCAGGTTTAGGATGATTGCGGATTAAACAATGCTTCCTTTCAAGCGCCCTTTTTGCAATGATTGTAAATGAACCGAAACGATTTCTCCGCGAGCAATGGGACGGGGGGATACATAATCCACGCGCAAATAATTCGCGGTAAAGCCGTCGCCGTGATCGTGTTCGAATTGTTCGGATAAAATCGCCATTTCTCTGCCGATATAATTCCGTTTCACGAGATTGGCGACCTTTAATGCTGTTTTGTCGAGCAGGCGGCGTCTCTCTTCAACGATGGTTGCGGGAACATGATCTTTCATGCGCATGGCGGGAGTGTTTTCCCGCGCGGAAAAGCGGAACGAATGCACTTTCGAAAAGTGGCAGATACGCACGGCTTCCAGCGTTTGTTGAAAGTCGTCATCCGTCTCGCCGGGAAAGCCGACCATGATGTCCGTGCTGATTTCATAATCGGGAAGCGTTCGTCTGGCTTGCCGCAATCGTTCCAGAAAAAAATCGAACGTGTAGGGCCGCTTCATTCTGCGCAATACGCGATTGGAGCCGCTTTGCAGCGGCAAATGCAAATGGGGGCAAACGACATCCCGCCGGCGCGTCATCGTTTCATACAGTTTATCGGTCACGTCCTGCGGTTCCATCGAGGAAATGCGCAAGCGTTTGATGCCGGCAAGTTGGATGATTTCTTCAACGAGATCGGGCAGGTCATAATCCTGCTCATGTCCATAATGACCGATGCAAATCCCGCAGAGGACAATTTCCGGGTAGCCGCGTTGTAACAAGGTTCGGCATTCGGCGACGACTTCGGGAATGGGACGGCTTCTGCCTTGCCCACGGCTTTGGGGAATGCTGCAGAACGTGCATTTCAAATCACAGCCGTCCTGAATTTTCACGAAGGCGCGCGTGTGTTCGTGAAAGGCGTCGATGCCGTCGTTATTCCAAAAGGCGTCCTGATCTTCACAGCCCCAACCGAGCGTTTCCACGAGTCCGTCAACCCATTGTTCCTGATTTTCGATGGGAATGATTTCATCCACACCGTGAATTTGTAGAATCTCGTGCGGTTTGCGTTCGGAATAGCAGCCGGTGACCGCCACTCGCGCGTTGGGATTTTGCCGAATGAGTTTGCGGATCAGCTGGCGTCCCTTGCGGTCGCTTTCGGACGTGACTGAGCAGGTGTTGACGATGATCAAATCCGCTTTCTCCGCGTCGGAATCGGAAACGGAGCAATACCCTCGCTGCGTCAGAAGCGTTCGCAGGCGTTCGGAATCGTACTGATTGACCTTGCAGCCCAACGTGTGGATCAACACGCGCGGTTTGGTTTGATTGGTTTCCGACATGATGAATTCCAATGGATAGTAATTATTGTAGTGGAGCGTTGAATATGAAAAATTTCCGCCTGAAGAATTATAGCGCGAGATGGCATTTCGGCATGGGCGGATGCGAGAGTATCTTACCTGAACAGGTTTCTTTGCGATTGCGCCAGAATCATTCCCACGAGAACGGCGAGTTCGGACCGCAGGATGCGCTTGCCCAACGTGCGGATAGTAACGCCTTTTTTTATTGCATCGTCCACTTCCTCGCGGGTAAAACCTCCTTCCGGCCCGAAAATCAAGGAAATCGGTTGTGATGGATCGCTGATTTGCAGCGGCGGCGTTTCTCCCGCTTCCTCCCAAAAAAGTGTGGCGGATGCGGGTAAAAAATTGTGATCCTGAAATAGTTGGATAAGTGTTTTCTCCAGAATTTCGACCTGAGGAATAGTCGATCGTTGGCATTGGCGGCAGGATTCTATGGCGATTTTGCGCAAACGTTCGATAGATTTCACATCCGGATGGGATACACAACGTTGCGCGGAGTAAAAAACGATTTTTGTTGCGCCCAATGGAGTCAGTTCTTTCACAATGCGATCTTTCGTTTTTCCTTTCGTGAACGCGATATACACGGTTATCGCGGGAATGGCGTCCGCGGGATTGGGAAATGACTTTTGAAATTGGAGTGAAAAACCGGTTTTACTTGTTTGATCGATGGAATAAAGATATTCGTTTCCATCGCCGTTGAAACAGGCGACGACGTCGCCGTTTTTTAGCCGCAACGATTGTTTTACCGCGAGGCTGTCTCCATCGTTTAAATCAATATACGGTTCACCCGCAAATAATGTGTAAAGCCGTGTTTGGATTTTGTCGAGCATAGGGTTCATAACCGATCAAGAGATATTTTTGTTAAAAAGATATATAATTAGGCCGGAGATTCCGGATTTTGAAAGTTCGATACTTCCGCCGCTAAAAAAATCGATTATCTTATACTATTTTGAGGAACGGCTTCAATCAAAGCGAAAATCGAATAAATAGTTTAATCGGCTTGTTGATTCTTCGAAGGAGTGTTTCATGAAACGGTTTATGTTGCGCCTGCTAGTTATGTCATTGGTTTTGGGTGGAATCGTCTTAAAGGGAATGGGCTTTGCAGAAGAACAAGCCGCAGCGCCGGTTCCGCTGAAAATTTGTATGCTTTCCGGCTCTGTGGAGTATCAATCGGATGTAATCCTACCTATTCTCATCGAATATATGAAAAAATCATATGCGGTGGATTGCACCTTGCTGGTGTGGAAGGAAGATAACGACCTTCCCGGTCTTGAGGCGTTGTCGACTTGCGATGTGATGTTGTTGTTTACGCGGCGCTTGACGATTGAAGGGGAGCAATTGGAGCGCGTGAAGGATTATTGCCTGTCGGGAAAACCGATTGTCGGTATTCGCACCGCGAGTCATGCTTTTCAAAACTGGCTGGAATTGGACAAATTGGTGTTGGGCGGGAATTATCAGGGGCATTACGGTTCCGGACCGGTTACGCAGGTGACGATCAATCCGCCGGCAAAGAAACATCCGATTCTGGCGGGGGTGGAAGACTTTTCGTCGGTGGGAAGTTTGTATCAAAATACGCCTCCTGCCGCCGATGTGTTTATTTTGCTGACCGGAACGATTCCGGACCATTCGGAGCCGGTCGCGTGGACGCGGGTGTTCAACGGCGGCAAGATTTTTTATACCTCGCTTGGTCATCCCGATGATTTCAAAAACGAGAATTTTCTGCGAATGGTGTCCAACGCCCTATTCTGGGTTTGCGGCCGAGAACCGGCGTTGCTATCGGGCGCAACCGGAAACTGAAGCGCGCATTACACCGCCGCCGCTTCACAAACCTTGCCTTGAACGCCGATTTTATTGAGAACCAGCGGGATGTCCTTGCCGCACGCCTCCAGCGCCTGCCTGACAACATGGACCAGGCCGAAACAGCACGGCACTTCCATAAACAATACTTCAACGGACTCGATATCGTTATGCAAAAGGATTTGCGTCAATTTTTCGCAATAGAATTTGGCATCGTCGAGTTTGGGGCAGCCGATCATCAGCGTGTGATCGGCTAAAAATCGTTGATGAAAGTCGGCGTACGCGAAGGGGACGCAATCGGCGGTGATCAGGAGTTTCGCGTGATGGTAATACGGCGCCTGCAGCGGGACCAGATGCAACTGCACCGGCCAATTGCGCAGGCGCGAAGACGTTTCCTGCTCCGGCAACGAGCCGGATGGGGCCGAGGCTGGTTCCCGTTGCTCAAAAAACAGTGGCCTCGAGCCGGGACAGCGGAAGGAAACGGCAGGGAGTTCGAAGGGCTGTCCGGACGGTTGTGCATGTTGTTTTCCATTGGTCCGTTGTAAATGTTCGTGTACCGCTTCGGGGGAAAATTCCTCCGCCGGGCGTTCTTCGATGCGGATCGCGTTTTGCGGGCATTCCCCCAGACATGCGCCCAACCCATCGCAATACGATTCGCTGATCAACCACGCCTTGCCGTCGATGATTTGAATCGCGCCTTCCGCGCAGGCGGTTACGCACTGCCCGCATCCATCGCATTTTTCTTCGTCGATATGAATGATTTTTCTTGTTTTCAACATTATTTGCCACCTCGGGATTGATTCATGGATTCAGTGTAGTCAATTCGGATGGGGAAAGCATTGACAAAAATCAATCGAGTAAAGGTGTTGGGAATTGTGAACGAAAGGACTGTTTTCGTTACGGTTGCATCGCCATTTCTTCCGGCCGGACGCGAGTAATGCGGTAAATGGACAATCCCGCGATGGCAATCAGAATCGCGGCTTGTGTGGTCTTTTTTTCTGCATATTTTGAGTAAAGAAATAAAACCAACCCTAAAATCGAGGTTTCCAGCAGAATCCAGGAAGGAAACAATATCTTGCCGGGCGCGCGGACCAGATCGACGATGGTGATGCCGGCGGGAAATTGATGATCGTAAAAAGGCCAGAACCACGGATTGAAATCCGCGTCGGCGATCAAATGCGCCAAATGTCCCAGCGAATAAGCCAAACCGATTTGTTTACCGAACAATACGTAAGCGACCAGACCGGCGATCGCCAATCCGGTGAGACTGTGCATGGCGTAGCGGCCGTAAGGGGTGATGTGAAAGAGATCGTCCAACGGTTTGTCGATCAAATCCGGCAACAACCCTCCCACGATGACCGAAATCAGTTCCACGTTGAAATAGCGATGGCAGAGTAGCGAAAAGGCCAAATGGCCGGGAACGGGATACAACGCAACCTCCTTCTTCTTGATCAAGAAAACTTGTTATGAATGGTGGAAGCAAAAAATAATAGTAGCCGGAAAACCAACAGGAACAAGTTCGCAAACACAGATTGATCAGGAACGAATACTGTAATTTATTTTTGTAGTATCATTGCCGTGTACGAAGGGGCTTTCAATGACGAGGGAAGCAATTTTGCACTGCCCTTGATTGTCTGTGCCGCAGTAGAAAAAGGTAACGGCGATCTCGATGGATTGTGGATTGCCGATCGAACCGGATTGGATGGGGAAAGTGATCGCATTTTGCGTGACATCGGGATTGAATTTGTCGCTGATCCATTCCTGACCGTCGACGTTTTTTACTCGCATCTGAACGATTGGTTCGGCCAGTGTGTTAAGGTGGTGTTTTTCAGGGAAATCGAGCGTTAGTTCGACGCGTCCTTCAGCCGCAACGATGTCTTGATCGAGGATAATCGTTTCCGGATGATCGTAAATTTCAAACACATTGTGTGTTTGTTGCATGTGCCATGAGGAGATGTCGAGATGCAAGGTTGTTGTTTTCTTCGTGATCAAGTTGATCACACGAATAGCGTGGTTATTGGTATCGGCCACGTAAATGTTGTCGCCGGCGATGCTGAGTCCCGCGGGTTCGTCGAACTGCGGCGCATCGATCATCCCGATCCCCGCTTTTCCGTTGCCCGCCAGCGTCGTGATTGTACGCTCGACGGGATCGGCGACTTTGATTTTGTGATTATATGAATCCGCAACGTATATTTTGCCGTCATGATAGGCCACGCCCAGCGGATGTTGCAGCAACGCCTGATCGAAATCACCATCGCGGTCGCCGAAATCGAACAAACCGGTTCCGATGTACGTTTTTACCTGCCCATTTCCTTTTTCACGATCCACCCAGCGCAGCGCGCTCACTTCGCTGTCGGCAAAGTATAAATTCACGCCGTCCGAACAAATCCCGCTGGGTTGAGCCAACGCGCTGCTTTTAAGTGGGCCGTCGATGATATCTTCGCGTCCGGAACCCGCATACGGCTCGACGATCTCTTTTTCAGGATCATATTTCCATAGCTGATGCGGACCGGCCATGGCGATATAAATGATTTTATTATTTCCGATGCGCGTCAAATCCCATGGCGAGTTCAAAGCGGTAGTCCGGGCGGGGCCGCCGTTGCGGGTGCGGGATTGTTGGCCGATTCCGGCGATGGTCGTGACGGTTTTCGTCTTCAAATCGACGCGACGCAGCGCATGATTTTCCGTATCCGCGACCAAAAGAGCCTCGCCGTCCCATACCATGCCTTGCGGATGGTTGAATTCTGCTTCCGCGAAGGCGCCATCTTTTAAGCCGATCGCGCCGCTGCCCGCGATGTCCGTTATGTTCCCATCGAAGTCGCTGATCACGATGCGATTGTGATTGGAATCGGAAATGAAGAGCCGCTGAAGATTTCCCTCGGCGAGAACTTTGCCCGGAAATGCGAGAACGGCCGGCGGCTCTTTCTCTTTTTCCAGCAATAAAGGAATCGGCTCCGGATTGAGCCGGCCTTCGAATTTATTGATCAATGCGCCGATGATGTAATCCAATATTTCGTAATTGCCTTCGCCGGAAAGAGAGCCGACCACTTTGCCATCCGGATCGATGACGGCCAGGTGCGGCCAGCCTTGTGCGCCGTATTTTCTCCAAATGACAAAATCCGCGTCGTTGATGACCGGATGTTCGATCTCGTAGCGCAGAATGGCGTTGCGGATGTTTTCCGTATCTTTTTCGTTGACGAATTTCGCCGAATGTACGCCGATCACCGCCAATTCGCGGGGATATTTGCGCTCCAACCGTTTCAGGTCAGGGATGACATGTATGCAATTGATGCAGCAGAAGGTCCAAAAATCCAAAAGAACCACTTTGCCGCGCAGCTGCGCGAGTGTGAGAGGCTGATTGACGTTCAGCCAGCTGACGCCGCCGCTCAAATCGGGCGCGTCGATCTTCCCGCTGATGTCGAGATGTTGAAATTTCGAGGACATGGTATTGTTCGCCGTATTCGCTTGTGGTTCCGCAAGCAAGATTTTTTCTGATTTTTCCTGAAGAATGGCATAGACGCATCCAAAACAGATAAGGACCGCCAACAAACCGATTGTTTTTCCGCGCATCGTTGGTTCTCCCGATTTGAATCCTGGGATCGTACGATTCAATAATTTCGTAGACTTTCTAATCGTGGGTAGTGCAGGCGAGACGCCTGTACTACCCGGTTGAATCATTGACCGTGTCGGATGGTTTTATTTTTTAATAGCATATCGCTTTACAATAAAAAACAGAATGAATTACAGGATTATGGTTGTTGGAAATGCAGGATAATCCAGCCGATTTAGCAAACGCCGGAGCGCGGACATTCTGTCCGCGCCACAAATCAACTCATCGCTGCAACTATAATGAAGGATTACGGTTGTTTATATGAAAATGCGCCTCGTAGGGGCAGGTTTCAAACCTGCCCCCTACGAGGTATTTTCATGCTTTGTTGTGACCTCTTGGTCATGCGGGTTTATAGGTATGCAAAAATTGATTGAGTTCATCCAGTTTGTCCGTATTGATCAAATCGATTCCGCATTTCAGCATTAACGTCCAAAATCCTTCCGCATCCGGCGTGGACCAAAACCGCACTTTTCTCCCTTTGGCGTGAATGTCATTGACGAGGGAAATCAATATTTGACGTTGATCGTCCGGAAAGGGATCCTGCCCGTTCCATTGTATATAATTCGACCATTTCAGCGCATACCACTGCCAGCGATTGTCCGCCGCCGGATCGTCGGGGCTGTAATCGTTGCTGTCGCGGATGACGCGGCGCTCGGAAAAACGGTCCATGTAACTCGTCTTGGATTTCGCATCGCCTGTCAGAATCGCCGTGACCGGCCCGCGTGTTGCCGTCGTATCGGTGAAAACGGAGAACATGGAGTAATGGCTCAACATCTCATGCAGCGCGGTTTGCAATTCGGAACTTCCGTCTTTGAGATCCAGCCACAAATAAAACGGTTCTCCGTCGCCGTGCACGGATTCTTTTTCCTCGACGATGGCTTGCAGCGGATCCAAATACAAGTCCTGCAAACGGCCTTTATAATCGCGGGCGTAATGGGAAACCAGAATGTCCCCATCCACCAGCCAGATATCCGCCTCCACGCTGTAGAACCGGTTATGCAATGCGTCGAGCAAAGGGCGTTCGTGTTCGTAATCGTTATGCGCATGCGCGAATACGTGATAACCTACGTCGGTGGAAAGCGCCTCCGGGGCGGGTTTGGCGAGTTCGTTTTGAACCGGATCCGCACAGGCGTAAAAAAACAATAAGCCGATGAAGATACTGAAATAACGACGTGTATTCATGATGGCGTCCCCTGTCTGATTGGTTTATAAATCCCGCAGGGTGGGATGAATGCGATGAATCCCACCATTTTGTGTATTGACCTGGTGGGTTTCACTTCGTTCAACCCACCCTACATTTTACGTTTGAACGCATCAATCGGCCGGTCGATTACCCGGCTTCCATTTGATGTCGCAGCCCAGGCTGGGCTTCTGCTCGCTGGAAACCGGGTTTCCCGCCAACACCGCATCCAATGCATTCCGCAAGTCCGCACCGGTTACAGGGATATCATTGCCGGGCCGGCTGGCATCCAGCTGCCCGCGATAAACCAGTTTGCGATCCTTGTCGAAAAGGAAAAAATCAGGAGTACAGGCGGCGCGATACGCCTTCGCTGTTTCCTGCGTCTCGTCGAACAGATAGGGAAACGTATAGCCGACCAGTTTCGCCTGTTCGGCCATTTTTTCCGGGCTGTCGTCCGGGTAATTCTCGACGTCGTTGGCGTTGATGCCCACGATCGCGACGCCTTTGGCTTGATAGTCTTTTCCCAACCGCGCCAGTTCCTCGCGCACGTGAATTACGAACGGACAATGGTTGCAAATAAACATGATGAGCAAGGCGGGAGCCTCTTTAAAATCGTCGAGTGAAACGATAATTCCGGCGGTATCCGGCAAACGGAACGGCGGCGCCGGCGTTCCCAGCGGCGTCATCATGGAGGGAGTCTTAGCCATTGGAATTCTCCTTTTGTGATTGCGAGCGGTTTTTGATGATTACTTATTTCCGATTTTTTATTATGGTTGAATTTCAAACGAGGGTAAAGAGAAGTGCTGTTCTGTCAAATTGAGTTCGGATCACTTTCATTCGCGGCAAGGATGCAATTGTTGTTGATCGGATTATAATATTGTGTTCCGCCGTGGAATATGATATGGTGTCTTCCATTCCATAAAAACACAAATGCGAGTTATTTTCTTGCATTTTAAAAACAGTCTATGTAAAACCGGATTTTTGCGTTGGTCGAATGACTGATGGCCATTGCCATCAACGGAGGATTGCATCGATGTGTGGACGTTTTACGTTGATTACCAATGCGCAATTGATCAGCAAAATTCTTCAGCTGAACCGAACTCCAACCCTTCAACCCCGTTACAACATTGCGCCGACGCAACCGGTGGCGGCGGTACGGCAGCGAACCGGCTCGGAAGAGCGGGAATTGGAGTTTTTACGATGGGGATTGATTCCGTCGTGGGCCAAAGATAGCAAGATCGGATCACGTTTGATCAACGCCAAATCGGAAACGGTGTTCGAAAAACCGGCTTTTCGTTCCGCCATTCGCCGCAGGCGCTGCCTGATTCCCGCCGACGGTTTTTTTGAATGGAAAAGGGAAGGAAAACAAAAACAGCCTTTTTACATTCACATGCGCGACGAGAATCCGTTTGTGTTCGCCGGCCTGTGGGAATGCTGGAAAGACGCCGAAGGAGTGGAGACGGAATCCTGTTCGATCCTGACCACGCAGGCCAATGCGCTGATGCGTCCCCTGCATGACCGCATGCCGGTCATTATACACCCGAACGATTACGGCTGTTGGTTGGATACGACCGTGCAGGACAAGGAAACGCTGCAATTCCTGTTCCAGCCGTATATGAAGGAACAAATGATTGCGGTTCCCGTCGGCTCTCTCGTCAATTCAGCCGCGAACGACTGTCCCGCCTGTATCGAACCGGCGAATGTGCAAATGGATTTATTTTAGATGGTTTCCTCGACCGCGCCGATGATTTCACAGTCGCGGCTGGTCAAAAGCAGGCGTCCGTCTTGCAAACGAATCGCCATTTGCGGTCCCTCATATGCCGTCAACCTCACGGTTTGTTTTTCAATGATAAGCGTATGGGGGTTGGGATTGACTTGAGCATGATTGAGCAGGTTCGATTCGGAACGTTCGACCTTGATGATCGGTCCCACGATCTCGCATTCCTGCCCGGTGAGGATCACACGACCGTCTTTTAACCGAAGGGCCAGCGGCAGACCTTCATATTGTCCGAGATAATAGGCGAATCCGCCAAGAAGCAATGTGCGTGAATGGACGCCGGTTTTGCTTGGATCAACTTTCATGGTTTTACACCCGTGTTGGACGAATAGTCCTTGCATAATAAAAATAATACCCGTTACAATGAGTCTTGTCACGTGAATTTCAAATATTGTGCGAAGCGGTGAGCATTCCGCCTTGCATGCAAAAGGAAAAAAAATGAAAACAACATCGATTGGGATTATCTGTGTGTGCTTATTTCTGTTTTTTTCGTTTTCTGGCGTGTATTTCGCCGAGATGGGGAGTGAGAACACGATTCACCTTTATGTTTCCACCGCCGGGCAGGATATCTGGTCGGGCGGATTGGACGCGCCGAATCCGGATAAAACCGACGGTCCTTTCGCAACGTTGGAAAAAGCCCGCGATGCGATTCGTCAACTAAAAGCCGAGAAAAAACTCAACCGGCCGGTTGTGGTTTCCATTCGTGCAGGCGTGTATACCCTGCAAAAACCATTCACGCTCACGCCGGAAGATAGCGGAACGGAAACCTGCCCCATCACTTACGCCGCTTTTCCCGGTGAGAATCCCATCATCAGCGGAGGCAAGCCGATTCGCGGCTGGAAAAAGGGACCAGGAGAGTTTTGGACGGCCGCGCTTGCGGATGATGAAAAAGGCGAATGGAAATTCAACCAGCTATTCGTCAACGGCGAACGCCGCACGCGCGCCCGCACACCGAATGACGGCTTTTTCCACATCGAAGGCCCCAGCTCGCAGGACCATCCGTTTCAACTGAAATTCAAAAAGGGTGACGTCAAAAAAGAATGGGCGGAGAAAGGCGATGTTGAAGTGATTGCGTTGCTTTCGTGGGCGGAACTGCGAATGCCGATCGTCAGCGTGGATGAAGAAACCTGCGTTGCGGTTCTGGCAGGCAATCCCCAACCTTCGAACCGAGAAAAAGACGCTCGCTATTACGTTGAAAATACTCTCGACGCTCTCGATTCGCCCGGAGAATGGTATCTGGACAAACAAAACGGCGTGGTTACGTATTGGCCGTTGCCCGGCGAGGACATGGCGACGGTGGAAGTGATTGCGCCGACGATTCCGCAGTTATTACTATTCGCGGGTCAACCCGCCGAGAAGCAATTTGTCCGTTATGTTTCGCTCCAGGATTTGACGTTCCGCCATACGTCATGGACGTTACCGCCCAAAGGCTACGCCGATGTGCAGGCGGCCTATGATATTCCCGCGACGATAGCGGGAAACGGTGTGGTTGAATGTCGCATCGAACGATGCCTTTTCCAACATCTTGGCAATTATGCGATTGAACTCGCGCGCGGCTGCAAAACCAATCACATCGTCGGCAACGTCATGACCGATCTCGGCGCGGGCGGCGTGAAAATCGGCGAGCCGGCCATTCGCAATGAGGAACAGGATGTAACACGGAACAACCGGATCACCGACAATCACATTCACGATATCGGCGTTGTCTATCCCGCCGCCATCGGCGTGTGGATCGCGCAAAGCGGCGGCAACCATGTCGCGCATAACGAAATCAACGACACGTTTTACAGCGGAATTTCCGTCGGCTGGACGTGGGGATACAGCAAAACCAACGCGCATGACAACCTCATCGAATTCAATCACGTGCATCACATCGGCCGGTATATGTTGAGCGATATGGGAGGCATCTACACGCTGGGGGTGCAGCCGGGAACGGTGATCCGCAACAATTGTTTTCACGACATTCACTCGTACGGCTACGGCGGGTGGGGGATCTATCCCGACGAAGGCAGCACCGATATCCTGATCGAAAAAAACGTCGTCTATAACACCAAAAGCGCCGGTTTTCACCAGCATTACGGCAGGGAAAACATCGTCCGCAACAATATCTTCGCTTTCGGCGCAGAAAATCAACTCATGCGCAGCCGCATGGAAGACCACATTTCCTTCACGTTCGAACACAATATCGTTTTGTGGAGAGAAGGCAAACTCCTCGGCAGCAATTGGAAAGATGACAAATATAAAATGGATTATAATTTATACTTCGACATGCGCGGTGAGGATTTCAATTTCGCGCAATGGACGTGGAAGGAATGGCGGGAGCGCGGACAGGACGTTCATTCTCTCATCGCGGATCCGCTGTTCGAAAACGCAAACGAATATAATTTTACTTTACAACCAAATTCACCCGCCCATAAAATCGAATTCGAAGCTATCGATCTTGGCTCTGTCGGACCACGACAGGAATGCATCAGAAAATAATCAAAGTTGACTTTGCATTTATCCATACATACAGAAGGGATTGGCCATGACAACAAAAAAATCGAATCGGCGTGGTTTTTTGGCAGGCGCGGCGGGAATCGGCGCCGCGTCCCTACTGCTGCCTCCAACCCGGGTGATGGGAGCGAATGACCGCATCGGCGTCGGTGTGATCGGCGTGGGCGGCCGCGGAAACGCGTTGCTGGGAATGGCGCTGCGGCGCGCGGAAAATCAACAGGATGTAGAAGTGCGCGCCGTCTGCGACGTATACCAGCGCAATCTGACGCGCGCGGCGGAACGGGCAAGCGGTTCCAGGCAATACGTTCATCATCAGGAATTGCTGGATCGCGCCGATATCGATGCGGTGATGATCGGAACGCCCGATCATTGGCACGCCCCGATTACTCTGCTGGCGATGGAAAAAGGAAAGGATGTGTATTGTGAGAAACCGATGACGCATACGGTGGCGGAAGCGAAAGAAGTTGCCCGGAAAACGAAGGAATGCAATCGTATTTTGCAAATCGGCGTGCAGGCGTTATCCTGGACAAAGTGGCATAAGGCGAAAGAAGCCATCGATAAAGGCATGTTGGGTAAAATCGTCTGCTGCCAGGGCACCTACAGCCGCAACGTGACCTTCGGCGATTGGAATTATTATGAAATTAATCCCAACGCCGGTCCCAACGCAAGCGGCGAGGATCACATTGATTGGGAACAGTGGCTGGGTTCCGCGCCGAAACGGCCGTATGACGCGGACCGCTTCTTCCGCTTCCGTAAATATTGGGACTACTCCGGCGGCATCGCCACCGATCTGCATTATCACACCGTCGCGCCGTTTCATCTTGCGATCGGCAACGAACATCCGACGCGCGTGGTGGGCATGGGCGGCATTTGGGCGCATGACGACGGACGCGAAGTGCCGGACACGTTTCTCACCGCCGCGGATTACCCTGGCAAATTTTCACTCACGGTGCAATCCTCGCAAGCCAATTCCGTCGGTCCGCGCACGTTGATTCGCGGCGAGAAAGCCACGATGTATTGCGGCGCGGATTGGGAAGGCGAGGAATACGGCCAACTTAAAATTGTTTCGCAGGAGCCGTTTAAAGACGAATTCAAGGAAAAATGGGGCCAGGAAGAAATCATCATTCCCGACATCAAGGATGAAGGGGATATGAAGCACGTCGACAACTTCTTCGACTGCGTGCGCTCACGCCGACAGCCGAATTGCCATGTGGACATCGCCTACAAGACCATGACGGTGATCGGGCTTTCGGTGCGCTCCTACCGCGAAGGGATTATGTTCTACTTCGATGCGGAGCGAGAAGAAATAATTACTCGGGAAGGATAAACGAATGATTTCCGTTCATTCAAAGCGGGTTGAGCAAGCGACCTCGCTTGCATGGAAAAAGGAATTCCATCATGCAAAGAAGAAAAGCCATACAAATCTTAAGTTCTGCTTTCATTTTACCGTCAACGGCGAGTTTATCAGCGAAAAGTGAAAAACCGGACAAATGGAACATGGCGTTCGGACTCAACGGATTCGCCTCGGGAACCCACAAATATCAGAAAAATTATCCGATCTGGGAAATTCTCGATTTTGCCTCACGCAATGGATTCGAGGGAATCGAACTGGAAGCCAACTGGCCGATGGGGGGATATCCTCGCACGGAGGAAACGGAGAGAATTCACGCACTGCGACGCCTCTACGATGGATTCGGATTGCAAATCTTTTCCATTCAATTGGGCGTCGCACAGGCCTTTGCGCCGGAAGCGGAAGCGCGCAAAGCCTGGCTGGACGAATTTCGCGATCGCGCCCGCTTCGCTCAGGCGGTCGGCTGCGCCTGCGTGGGCATGTGGCCCGGCGGCGGTTTGCGCGGACAAACGATGGACGAGGCGATTGACCGGCTGTCCGCATCGTTTCACGAAGCCGGTAAAATCGCGGGCGATTTGGATTTGATCGCCGCCTTCGAAATCGAACCGCCCTTTGTTTTCAACACCGAAGCGCACCTCAAACGGATTCATGCGCAGGCCGATCACCCCAATTTGAAAATCATTTATGATCCCAGTCATTACGATTTGATGAACGGCTCGACGGGAAAACCGCACGAGATGCTCAAACGAATCGGCGTCGAAAACATCGGCTACATCCATTTCACCGACGCCGACGGCACGTTGCGCGACGGGGGAACGTCAAAGCATCTGCCCTGCGGCGATGGGCATATCGACGTGCCGGCATCGTTGCAAACGTTGTACGACGGAGGTTTTCGCGGCTGGTTTATGGTTGATCCCTGGGAAATCCCCGATCCCTACGACGCCTGCATGAAAGCCAAACGCGCCGTGGACAAATTTTTTAGAATGTAGACAATATGGAACGACCGACCCCGAATTCGTAAACGAGAAGCGTCTCCTTAAGAGAAGACCCGATGAAATATCTCCTAT